>JBGSMN010000172.1:0-14052 GCA_041740155.1 Rhodopirellula sp. | reverse complement strand
CGATCGTGGCATGTCCAATCGTTGGACATACTACATTAGCAAAGACAACAAGATTTTATTCATCGACAAGAATGTCAAGGCCGATGAACACGCGACCGCGATCGCCAAGAAACTAGATGAACTCGGTGTTGAGAAGAAGTAAAGACCTAACACAATGTTTAGGGACATACGAAAGGTCGTTGTTCAGCGCAGGCTTGCATTAAATCTTCGCTCTGCAGCAACGCGTCGACGACGTCCGCGGCCCATTGTCGCCCCCGGCCTTTCAAGAAGATCTCACGAACTTTCGCCAGCGGCATTCCACGTCGATAAGGCCGATCGCTAATCATCGCATCGAACGCATCAGCAACGGCGAGAATCTGGGCGTCGCGGGGAATATCGTTACCGACCAATCCATCTGGATAGCCACCGCCATCCCAAGACTCGTGGTGATGCCGGACGGCTGGCAAGATATGCCGAAACGGACGAATGTCTTTGAGGATCTCGTAGCCCAGCACGGGATGTCGCTTGATCTGGTCGAATTCATCGTCGGTCAATTGACCGGGTTTTCTCAATACGGAATCGTCGATGCCGATTTTACCAATGTCGTGCAAGATCCCAGCCAACTGCAACGCTTCGGCAGAACGATCGCTGAGTCCCAATCGTATTGCTAATTGAACAGCCAAGTCGGCAACACGCGAACTGTGCCCGTGCGTGTAAGCGTCCTTGGCGTCGAGCGCCGATGCGAGCGATCGCACCATGCCCTCGAGCATCGACTGCATTTCGTTGAATTGGCGTTTGTTCATCAAGTGCAGTGCAAACACCATCAACACCGATCGCAACAAATCGATCTCAATCGTGCCAAACTCAGCATCCTCAGAGTCGCGAATCGCAATCAATTGCCCAAGTCGAATCGGGCCACGTGCGATCGGCATCAAAACCACACGCCGACCAATCAGCGTTTCTTGGCATGATTGATTGACGAGGATGGTTCCCGCATGGACGTCAATCTCGTGCTTGACAGGATCATGCTCATCAATCGCCGCGCGGACAACCGCTGCGAGTTGATCCAAACTGATGGATTTGCCAATCCCTTGCACACCACCGAGGAATTGTTCGTCATCGCCCGGTTCAAGCTGAATGATCAGCGATTGACACTTAACGCACAGGATCAATTGTTCGAGCAGTTCGGCGCATGTTTCACTCGGATCATCTTGCAGTTCCAAACTCGCCGTCAAGTCGTGGATCATACGAATTTCTTCGTACTTCTCACCGAGAGAAGCCGACAGCGATTCGATGTCCGACAATAATGATACTTCCGCCTCGATCCTGGGATCGTGGAGGATCGCAGCATCGTCAGCCGAAGCGATAGAAGTTAGAAGCGGAAGCATGAAGCGGTGCTGATCGTTGTTCGGCTGGTTGTGTGAAGATAAAACGAAAACGGGGCGGTCTCCGACGGAAGCTTATGCCGCATCGAATACACGATGGTGCCGGGAACCGGCAGAATCCCTAGGGCTTCTCGACAATCGGTGACCGCGTTTACGGATTATGCGGATTTTGATCTTCACGCGCTCGCTGGCGACGAATCGCTTCACTGACCCGGCTCAAGATCGCCCGCTCATCGTTTGTTAGTGCCGCTGGCCCTTGGGCGTGCAATCGCTGCAAAATCTCATCGGCGTGGGTGGCGTCATTGGCCTCGGCTTGCTCGCGTTGGGCGGCAGCTCGGAGCCGTTGTGTCTGCTCGCGTTGTCGACGCGCCGTCTGCCAACGGTGCAGGACCGAGCGAATGCCCATGCGTGATTTCAGCACGCCAGTCTCTAGGTTTCCCGCCAGCGTCATTTGCGAGGCAAACAGATCTTCACTGCGGGTGGACAGAAACAACCAAAGTGCCAGGAGGGTAATGCCCGTAAACGCAGGCAACGCTCGCCCGCCCGGTTGGTTACTGATCCCGCTGGCATGAATCGCCAGTGTTCCGATCACTAACGTCGCCAGCGACCAAGCGACCAACCACCAACGTACGACTCGGACCGCATACTGAGCTTGCACTCGTTCGTTCGCCCCCGTGTCAGGATGCTGGGCGAATAGACCGATCACAGTTGACCAGCCCACGCGCCCGAGTGACTGTGGTACTGGCAGCAATTGCCAAAATCCTTGCAAGCACAAGATCCAACCGGCCGCGATCCAAGGACGAGCGACTGCGGCCACGGCAGCACTTTGCTCCGTTTCTGCAATCGCAGCGGTCTGGGCGATCACTCCTACCGTCGTCGCCGTGTCGATGATCAAACACACCAGCACACCGAGGCCTAATGAAAGTAACAGCGCCGACCACAACACCAACACCCGGCTGGCACCACTGAATCTCTCGATCAAGCTGTCACGCTGACGATTCTCCTCGAACAACGATTCGCGATGCTCACCATTGAATGTTAGATCGGGGATCGCGATCCAAACGCCACCAATGGTGAGTGTGACAGGGTGCATCGGAACGTCGTCCACATGCTCCGCAGGAACTGCTGATAAACCTGCGAGGTCTGGTTTTTGCGGGCGTTGAAATGTAAACAACGCTTGCGTGACGGCAACCTGAATCGCCAGTCCCGCGATCCATGCGAAAGCTAATCGGGCAAACCACGAGGCGTCATCGGCCGTGCCCACAGAGTCGAGCATCGCGGGGGCGATGGCAATCACACAGATCACGAGGAATCCAAGCGGTACCGATAACGCGATCGACCACTCCACGCGACCAAGCGTGCAAAACCACCATCGCACGCCACGACCAAAGCTGGCTGCGCCGCGTGATTTTGACAACCAATCCCAGTTCCCTTGTCGTCCGCCTGGAGTCGAGGGTTGAGAGTTCACGTTTGTGTCGTGGTCAGGTTGTTAGTGGTTGTACTCGAGCGTCGGCATTGATCGACTACAGAATTTCTAGCAATTCGACTTCAAAAGCTAAGACTTCGTTAGGTCCAATTTTGGGTTGCGATCCACGTTCGCCGTAACCCATCGCTGGTGGAATGAAGAGTTGCCACTTGGATCCCACTTTCATTTTCTGCAGGGCCAATTGCCAGCCTTGGATCACACCGTTGACCGGGAATTCAGCCGGTTGGCCCCGCTGAACACTGCTGTCAAAGACTTCCCCATTGATCAATTTGCCGGTGTAATGCACGCGAACTGTATCAGTCGCTGCGGGTGATCCGCCTTCACCTTCGGCAATCACTTTATATTGGACACCCTGGCCTAAATCTTGGACACCGTCCGCTTTGCTGTTCTGTTCCATCCAGACAAGGCTCTTTTCCAGATTAACAGCGGCCACCTTGCGAAGTTCTTCCATTCGAGCGGCTTGTCGTTTTTGCAACATCGCTTGAATTTTGCCTTGGACTTCGGCGAGTTGCTCATCGGTGAGTTTGGGATCTTCGCCTGCCAACGAATCGGCTAATCCTTGTTGCATACCAGCGTTGGTGAAATCTTCTGCCTGGAACCCCTGCTGAGCAAAGGACTGACCGACGGAGAATCCCAGGAAATAACCGACGGCGTCGCTAATCGCGGTGTCTGTATCTTGTCCGCGTGTCGAGGTCGTCATAGCCAAAGTTGTCATTAAAGTAAGTGAGAGTATCGCGAGTCGCATGTTCTATTCAGTTCTTCGTACTAGGTGGGTGGAGTGGGAGGGAGCGGGAAAGTATCCCAGTGGAACGACGACAGAATACCAGGTTGGATGTCCGCTGCACTCCCCCGACTAGCGGTTCGTCCATCCGAAATCAGATGTTTGAAAACCAAAACAAAAGTCGTCCAGGATTTCAATTCACGATGGAGTCGAAATTCTCGACGAGTTCTATTTCGGCGAGTTGTGGTAAACTCCCCCAGTCGGTGATGCTCTGCGTTAGTTCGTCAGGCATTTTCTTTTCCGAACTCTTGCACACGTTATGTCGCCCACTGCCAAAAATCTTTTTCGACAGCTCGACTCGGAAATCGAGTCCACCGGGCGGTTGATCGAAACTATTCGTCAATCCAACCGAGCGGCCGCACACCGCATCACCGCGCTGATCGACAAACGTACGGATGCTTTTGTGCGGTTGGCCGAGCATTACCTACCCAATCTCACTCACCAAACGCTCGCCACCGCGTGGCACGAGGTTCACGACCGCATCGCGGAAATCCTGCTGGCCCAAAATGACCTGCAAAAACAATTGCAAGCCGACCTTGTGGAGGTCAACGCCCGCTGCGATCGGCTCGGTCTTGAGCTCCAATCCACGTCGCAACGGTTTGAGAAAGCACGCCTGGACCTAATCAGCAAAACGGGTGATTTTCAAAAATCGCTACGCGAAGATCCCGAAATCACCCGTCTCTCGGCAACCATCACCCGCATCGACCGCGAGGTTCAACTAGGAATCGTGGCATTGGAGCAGGCATCCATTGACGCGCGAGAAAAACTCCCCGACTACGAGGAGTGCGATTTGTTCGCATATTTACGTGAGCAGCAATACGGTACGCCTACCTACTCCAAAACAGGATGGGAACGACGCTGGGATCGTTGGGTCGCGAGGCTAATTAATTTCGAAAAAGCCAATGCAAGCTACGAGTACCTCAGCGACGCACCTTCCTCGCTGAATGAACTGATTCGCGAAAAACAAAATCAGTACAAACAATTGCTGGTTGCCTTGCAGGACGCCCGCACACGCGCGGCCACGCAGAGCGGCATCGCCGAGCAAACCCAACTTCGTGATTCACTTGCGAAAGAAGTCGAGGAACTCGAGCGAACTTACATTGAAGCGAAATGGGATCGCTCCATTCTCGAATCCGATATTCAGGAAAGTGAAGACTTCAACGGAGAACATTATCAAAAAGCGTTGACGATCTATAACGAGTTCTTACAGTCGGCGCAGCCCCAGACGCTCAAGGTGTTCGCCGCTTGCACTGAGTCCATGGTCGACGATGAAATCTGCGCGAGAATCCGCAGCTTGCAAGCTGAGATCGAAGCCGAACAAGCGGAATCGGCCGCGCATGCCAACCGCATCATCGAACTCGAAAAATACCGATCCGCTGTCGGAGAAGTTGCCAAGAAACTACGCGTCCATGTTCGGCACATTGCTCAAGATATTCAGCTCCGAGATGATTTTCGTTTTGACGTCGTGCTTAGCGATATGCGTGATTTGCATCTGTCCCCCATGAAAACTTGGCGACGACTGCTGACCGCGATCAGCGATCCGCTGCGTGGTGTACCGGTGCATGCCCACGGCAGTTCCGGTGCCGATGTCCGCCCTGTGGATGCCTTGTTCCTTGCTGCTTCCCAGTTATCACCCAACATCGCCAGCGGCACGGATTGCGATCCGTCCGGGATTCTCGTGCGTCCTGATCGCATGGATTCACCAGGGCTGGACAAGCCGATGTTTGACGTACTGGCGATTTGCCGTAGCGAAGCGGAATCCAATTTCATCACATCGTTGTTACATTCCTACGACGTCCGCTGCTTTGCGCATAATCACTTGCTGGACCTGCAGCCCTTTGAAAATGAAACCAACACTGACGCCTGGGAAGTCACCGCTCGCAGGCAACTTGCCAGCATCGCAGCAGAACACAGCGCTACGTCAACACATCAGGCAGATTGCCCGATGCAGACGCCGCATGTTGACGCGTTGAACTATTCCGCCGTGGTGGTAGAAACGTCGCGGTTCAACGAAGCCCGCCGGATCCTACTTGATGAACTTCGGCTTCACGACACCGCTTGGGATTGCCCCGCATGTAGCTCGGCGGTCGACCGTGGCTATCATCAATGTTGGCGTTGTGGCCGCACGAAACCAACCATCCATTCCCCATCGTGAACGCGTCTCCCCAACATAAACACGTCGCGTCAACATGATGGAGATTGTTTTTTGACTGTCCCCCCAATGCTCGTTTCGTTGCGGTTATCATGAGAATTGAGCTAAACCAAAACAACGATACTGATCCACTCTTTTAAGCGTCTCCCATGCCATCACGACTCTACACACTCGCCATTTGGTTGGCGTTCGCATTGAACTCAGCCGCCTCAGCCGACTCGCCCAATATTCTGTTTGTGTTCGCCGATGACCTCACTTACGAAGCAATCGGTGCCGCCGAGATGCTCGATATCGAAACACCGCACCTCGACCAACTGGCTAAGCAAGGCACCCGATTCACGCACGCTTACAACATGGGATCATGGAGCGGTGCGGTGTGCGTCGCCAGTCGCACGATGCTCAACACGGGACGCTTTGTCTGGAACGCTCGCACGTCCGATCTCGGTCAATGCGTGACTGAAAAACAGTTTTGGTCGCAGCGGATGCACGAGGCTGGTTACCAAACCTACATGACCGGCAAATGGCATGTCTCGACCAAGCCAGACAAAATTTTCGATGTCGTCAAGCACGTGCGGGCTGGCATGCCCAATCAAACCCCTGCGGGCTACAACCGTCCCAAAGACGCCGAAGACTATGCCAATGGTTGGAAGCCATGGGAGCCAAAACACGGTGGCTTTTGGGAAGGTGGTCGACACTGGAGCGAAGTCGTGGCGGAGGACTCCGTGGAGTATCTGCAAAAAGCTGCTGAAGATGACAAACCATTCTTCATGTACTTGGCCTTCAACGCGCCTCACGACCCACGTCAAGCGCCCAAGGAATACGTCGATCGTTATCCGCTCGATCGAATCAGGACGCCTGAAAACATGTTGCCCGAGTATCCGTACGCCGATGCCATCTGCGGCAAAGGTTTGCGAGATGAAAAACTGATCCCTTACCCGCGGACTGAGTTTGCGGTGAAGGTCAACCGGCAAGAGTACTTTGCGTCGATCACGCACATGGATGATCAAATTGGACGCATTCTCGACGCACTGAAGAAAACTGGTAAAGCCAACAACACCTACATTTTCTTCACCGCCGATCACGGCCTCGCCGTCGGCCATCATGGACTCGTGGGCAAACAGAACATGTATGATCACAGCGTGCGAGTGCCGTTCATTGTCAGCGGTCCAAACATCAAGGCCGGGGCCACGATCGAGACGCCGATCTATTTGCAGGACGTGATGGCGACCTCATTGGAACTCGCGGGTGATGCCAAACGTAAGGGGATTGAATTCAAGAGCTTAATGCCACTGCTACGAAACGAAACAACGACTCAATACGACGACATCTACGGAGCCTACCTTGGGAACCAACGGATGATCAAACATGAAGGCTGGAAACTGATTCACTATCCAAAAATCGGCGTCTCACGGTTGTACGATTTGAACGTTGATCCGCAAGAGATGAATGACTTGGCTGCCGATCCGAAAGATGCAGCCAGGTTGAAGCAACTGACGGTTCGATTAGAAATGGCGATGGATGCTCTCGATGATCCGATGACCACGCTCGCAGAGGCCGATTATTTGATTTCAACACAAGACGCTCAGGAAGTGCAGCCGATTGAAAAATCAAAGGCCAAACCGAACACCAAACCAAAGGCAAAAGCCGCTGCTGAACCCGTACGCGGTCCGTGGGCGATCGCGTCGGATCCGAAGTTGCCGAACGTGCTGATCCTCGGTGATTCGATTTCGATTGGCTACACGCTCAAGGTGCGAGAGGCACTGAAAGCCAAAGCCAACGTGTTTCGACCATGTTCTGCCAACGGCAAAGGGGCCGAGAATTGCAATGGCACGACCAACGGCGTTCAAAAAACCGATGGTTGGCTCGCCGGTCAGAAATGGGATGTGATCCATTTCAACTTTGGCTTGCATGACCTCAAACATGTCAGCCCCGCGAACAAAAATATTAACTCCAACTCGCTGGACGATCCCCGCCAAGCCGAACCGCAGGAATATCGTGATAACCTGACGAAGATTGTCGCAAAACTCAAGGCAACCGGCGCGAAATTGATCTACGCCACGACGACGTCGTACCCCGACGGATGCATCCCGGCACGGTTGCCAGCCGATGCGAGTGTGTACAATGAGATTGCCACGGAGATCATGCGTGCCAATGATATCGAGGTCAATGATCTGTACACTGCCTGTCACGATCGCTTGGGCGAGCTGCAATTGCCCAAAAATGTTCATTTCAATGGAGCCGGGGAAGCTTTTCAGGCCAACCTGGTTGCCAATGCGATCGAGCGGGCATTACCGTAGCGGAGCTCATCAAGAGTTTCGTGTTTCACCGCAGCGCAACTCGTCAAGAGTTTCGTCTGCACATCAAATAAATAACCTCTTCTCTCCCTCTGGACTGCTCCATGAACGATTACAGCGTCTTTGGTGACGAATATTACGTGAACATGAATTTGTCCACCGAAATGGAACTGCCGCAAGGCCGCGAATCCGTCTTGCACTACTTTGAACAAGTTCGCAAACGCTACCCCAGCATGTCAAATTTCTACTGCCGTGAAAAAGACGAGTTCGTGTTGGAAGAAGAGAAAGACAACGGTGCCTACCGCTGGGTCTCGACGGAACCGAAACGGATCAACAGCGGCATCGTCAACCCGGAAACTTACGCGGAGGCTTGCCTGCAACACCATGCGATTCTGGAAATGGTGCCGTACGAGCTTTCGGTCAGTCCGCTGGATTGCGAATCGCTCAGCGTGATGTTGGGTTTTGATTTCGCTTGCAAGGGAAACCATAACGAGATCTTGTACGAAGCGATCGGATTGGCCCCTGGTCTGGACAAGTTCGCGAATATACCTGGCAGCAAGCTTTTATCGATCGAACCCGCGATTCAGTTTTCGCTTGACGATGATTGCCGCACACAGGTCAGGGTTAGTTTTGAGACTCGCACGACAGCCTTCCAAATCCGCAGTGGTGAGTACAATGAAGAGGGTTTGAGCGTGTACTTGATGGTGCGACGTTACGATTCACTCGGCATTGACGAGAGCTATGCGGCGGAGTTCGACCGGCTCGCCACGGAATGTCAACGACTCGCTGATGATTATCTCATTGATGCCGTTCTGCGTCCGTTGCAGACCGCTATCGCGATCCGTTGACTATCATGACTCCTTATCGAGCCTGTCATTGTTGTGGATTGATCCACCGCATGCCCGTGATCGGTGTGCATGAGCGAGCGATTTGCACGCGGTGCCGCAGCACGATTGCGGTGGCTCCTTCGCAGCGCGGTGCAAGTCGCACGGCTGCTGCTGCGGTGGCAGCCTTCGTGCTGTTTTGGCCCGCAGTGCTGTTGCCGATTCTCGAAATCGAACAACTCGGTCAACGCAGTTCCCAAAGCATTTTGAGTGGCACGTTTGGATTGATCTCACACGGCAATCTGTTCGTCGGCGGGATTGTCTTGCTGTTTTCAATCGTCTTCCCGCTGACCAAGATTGTGCTATTGATCGAACTGAGCTTGCTCGAAATTTTACATCGCAAACATAAGGCGTTCACTTTACGAGCGATGGAGCATCTCGGACGCTGGAGCATGGTGGATGTGATGCTGCTCGCTTTTCTCGTGATGCTCGTTAAACTCGGCAACCTCGTTGAGTTTCAATTTGGTCCAGCCGTGATCGCGTTTAGCCTGTGCGTCGCGATGAGTATGATCGCCTCGTTATCGTTTGATCCACACTCCATTTGGGATGAAGCCGCGTGAGTGAAGATGAATCTGTTGAAGATGAATTTCCGGTTTCGGATGTTGTTCCACGTCGCACTCCATGGAATGGTTGGGCGTGGTCCCCGATGTGGATCGTGACACTGCTCTGTTTGTTAATAGCGGCAGGACTGACATGGGCGTCACTCGATTCGCCAGGCGTGTGGGTGGAGATCGCGTTTGATACGGGACACGGTTTGAAGGTCGGTGATGCGGTGATGTATCGCGGTATCGAAGTCGGTCGAGTTGCCAGTGTGACGTTGCGCCGAGACTTGCGAGGCATTGATGTGGAAGTGCTGCTCAATGCAGAGGCCGATGGTGTTGCGGTGGCGGGATCGCGTTTTTGGATTGTGCGTCCGCAAGTCAATGTGCAAGGGATCACGGGATTGGAAACCGCGATCGGATCGAAGTACATCAGTGTGCTGCCGGGCGAATCCGAAAAACGTCAACGTAAATTCGTGGGTTTAGAAACGCCGCCACCTGACGGAGCGGATCGTGGTGGGATTGAACTTGTGTTGCGTGGCGAAGACCGGTGGGGAGTCAGCCCTGGATCGCCGTTGTCATGGCGTGGGATCGAGGTCGGCCAGGTTCTGGGGTGCAGCTTGTCGCCCGATGCGCAGCATGTGGATACACGGGTGCGACTCGATGCACGCTACCAGTCGTTGCTGTCGAACGAGTCCAAGTTCTGGGTAACGAGTGGGATTCAGATGGACCTCAGCATGACGGGGTTGAAACTGTCAACGGAATCCTTGGCCACGATCGCCCGTGGCGGCGTCGCCTTCATCACACCCACGAGCGGTGTTCCCATGACATCCGTCAGCGATGCGATCAATGCGGTGCAACCGGGCGACGTGTTTAAGTTACATCGCAAGCTGAATCCTGATTGGATCGCATCAGCCCGAGGGATCACACGCTTCACAGCACAACCACCGAGCATGGTGCGAGTGAACGCGGTCTGGCGGGAAAGTTTTCTGGGAATCGCCCGAAAGAAATCCATGTCGGCGTGGGCACTGCCGGTCGTCGAGGATGAGAAAACGGTGTTGCTCGTTCCGCGAAACATCGTGACCGCAGGTGAACAGGCGGTGGCAGGATCGCTGGCGCTCACTTACGAGGGCAACGACGATGAAACGCCGCTGATTGTCAGCGGAGACCTTCCCGCCGACCAAGCATTGATTCGTATTCCGATCGACGCAGCGACCCTGAAATCACCGATTATCCCGGCAAACCGTTTTCGCACTGCCCAGTCGCCCGAAGATGCAGTCGCGATCGCCAATCATGCGTCTCATGATGCAGCCCAGTCAGACAATTCGTCGATATCGGAGATGATTGGTCGCGAGCAGATCACAGTTGGCGACGGGGTGTGGAACGTCCGTGATTCCCAATTCACAAGCGATGTTTGGAATGGTGCCCCCGTGGTGTCAACGAAGGATGAGAAAATCATCGGCGTGCTGTTAGTCACCGATCGCGACACCACGATTGCTGTGATTCGGTGAGGCAGCATATCCCACTTGTTTTCTGCACGGTTCTTGGAAATTAGTAGCCGCGACCGAGTACCCATTGGGTTGCGCGCTGGACCAATTGAGTTGCGTTCTCGATTCCGAGTTTTTGCTTGATGTTCTCTTTGTGACGCTCAATGATTTTGACGCTCAAGTACATGGCGTCAGCAATCTGCCGCGTGCATTGACCGTTACCGATGCGTTCCAACACTTGTAACTCGCGATTGGTCAGGGAGTCGATGCCGATCGGTGCCAGTGTCCGATGGTTGCCGACGCGACTGCGGATTAGGGTTTTCATGACCTCGTCACTGAAGAAGAAATCGCCTTGCAGGATGGCTTGGATTCCGTCGATTAGTTTCTTCGGGGCTTTTCGCTTGTTGATGAATCCGAGCGCGCCTGCGGCCAAAACGCGATGCGTGTAAAGTTCTTCGTCATGAGCGGAAATAACGAGTATTTTAATCTCGGGGACAATGGAGATAGCCGATTTGATCAGGTCCAATCCGTCCCCTTCGTCCAATGATAGATCGATGATGGCAAGATCAGGTTGCTGATCGCGGAGCATCTGCAAGCCTACTTATTCAGTAGAAGCCATCCCACAGACCTCAAGTAATGGTTCTTGATTGATTAACTGGGCATAGCCAAGCCGTACAATTCCATGATCGTCGACCACCGCGATACGAGCTGGTTTACTGAGAGTGTGGGTCGTTGTCATTGTTAGATTCTCCCTTGATTTGATTGGCTGTCGAATAGTCGCCGACACTTTCGGCCGACAATTAACGCATTGCTGATGCAGGAATGTTCAATAGGGCATTGGTTCCATGCTCCGTTGAGGATTCGATTTCAAGACTACCGCCGACGGATTCAGATCGGAATCGCATGATTCGCAGTCCATTCGTGCTTGCTTTGTGACGATTGGTATCAAATCCTTTTCCATCGTCCTGCACGCTCAGCCGAAACGTGTTGTTCATGCCGACGGTCATTTCGATTTTACCAGCATCTGCGTGCTTGATGGCGTTGTGAACCGCTTTGCGGGCAATCTGGAAAATGAGATTAGCTGTGGCGTTATTGTGTATCATTGTTTCGTCAATACCTTTGTCGTCGATTACGCAGCGAACGTCAAACCGGGCGTTCGTCTGCGCCGCGAGTCCGCGTAGGGCGGGAATCAGATCGTCGGCCTGGACCGTCTCCAGTTCTTCGTTGGTACTTTGCAGTTCTTCATTGATGCTCATCACCTCTTCATTACTGGCTTTGAACTCTTCGTTAGACGCTTCAAACTGCTCAATCGTGATTTGAAGGTCGTCTTTGGTCGCCGAAAGTTCTTCTTCCAATTGACGAATGATCGAACTCTCGTCGACCTCCGTTTCCGTGATTTCATCTGACTCAGTGAGACTGTGAATGTCGGTTGCGAGTGAAGGCTGATCGCTTCCTGACGCATAGGCTGACGATTCGATGTCAAAGGTGGTTTTTCCAATGCGTTAAACACGATCAACGCAAATGCTTCTTGTCTCCCGATGGTCTCGGCTGTCCCCAGCATCAGGTATCCACCTTGTCGCAGTACAAGGCGAAACAAGTTGATCAACTTGTGTTGCACGTGCGGCTTTAAGTAGATCATGACGTTGCGGCACAGGATCAAATCGAGTTGGGAAAACGGCGGATCGGCGAGCAGATCTTGCTCAGCAAAGACGATGGGTTCCCGCAATGACTTTTTGACCTGGAAGTGCAGGTCGCCGTCTTGCAAAGAAAAGAATCGTTGAAGCCGCTCGGGAGTTAAATCGGCCACGATGCTGGCTGTATACTGTCCGGCGCGAGCTTCGTCGAGCGCTCCATTGTCGATATCAGACGCGAAGACTTGTAGTGGAATGGTCTTCTTCTGTTTGCTGATCTCTTCCAGCATCAACATAGCAATCGTGTAAGCCTCCTCGCCGGTAGCACAACCCGCGACCCAAACTCGAGCAGCCTCTATGGCCGACTTCATTTCCACGATGTCAGGTATCACTTGCTGAGCCAAAACCTCCCACGCGTGAGGATCACGGAAAAAGTCGGTAACGCTGACCAGCAGGTCGCCGGCCAATAACTTGAGTTCAGCCGGGGTCTCTTTCAAGTAAGCAAGATAGTCTCTGATTTTGTCGATGCGATGCAAGCACATGCGGCGGCGCGTGCGACGTAGCAGCGTGGCCTCTTTGTAACTGCGAAAGTCGCGATTTCCGCTAGTTCGCAAGAGCTTGACAATCGCGTCGAGCCCCGCCAGTAGTCTGTTATCATCATCACTCGACGCAACGGTTTAGACGCGAACAGCCGATTCATCAACTTCAGAACGAACACTCAAACGGTGATGGTTGGTTTCCCATTGCGGGCTGGCTGCATCGCCGCAGATGTAGTTATGGTTTGCGAAACGGACCAGCACTTCGGGAATCGCCTCGGGGGCGAGCACTTGATCGACGACGTCTGACCGAATCGCCTGCTCAGGCATTGATCCATATTCGGCTGTGGCCATTTCTTGAGCCAGGACCAGTCCGCCAGCTTCTTTGATCGCTTTGACACCGAGCGTTCCGTCACTGCCGGTGCCCGAGAGAATCACGCCAACGGCGCACTGACGCTGGTCCTTGCTTCGTCACGCGAGCACCAATGTGAAAGAAGGAATGATGTTAGGAAAGAAACGTGTCATGATACATTATGCGATGCCCATTCGGTTGAGTAGCGCCATAGACCTCCGCAATGACTTCGGCAGAGTTGCGAATGACAAAATGCTACCTAGACGAGACCGCTGCCTGGAGTGGGGATTTTTCCCATTTCGTAACCGCTACCGAATCGATTAAAGTGGTCGACTGGTGTCCGCCAGTCTCCGTTTTTGCCGACGCCCGGTGCGCGTCTGCCTTACACGCGCCCCGCCTGTCCCGTGGGGTGCAATCCCATTCAGATGACATTTTTTGCTAGCAATTAGATTGGTTTCCGGCCGGTGTTTCTGCGTTGTCTCGCGATGTTATGTTGAGCGATTCAAGGATGAGTTTTTGATCGCTTAGCAAGGATGCGTGTAACAA
>JBGSMN010000115.1:0-9087 GCA_041740155.1 Rhodopirellula sp. | reverse complement strand
AAGGCCGGGACGGCGACACACTGGCGGCACCGAGTGAACAGTCGGACGTCCGGATGGCCAGCGCGGCGTTCCGCCCCTTGGGTGACAGCAACGAGCTGCCAACTTCGGAACCAATGCCGACCCAAAGCATACCAAATACCGACTGCCAGATTGTGCGATTGGTACGAAAAATCGAGCCAAAAATATGAAGCCCCACTCACGAAGGCAAACCACAAGGCGTGAAGAAGAAAGTGAGTCAAGCACCGAACACGAAATCAACAACGAGCGATCATCAAAAGACGATCAGAACAATGGAAAAGGTCGCCATCAAGCCATGTCCGATAAAGACTCAGTTCACCCAGCTTGCGGAGTGAAGGCATCCACTTCAAAAACACCCGATCGCGGAGTTGAGTGAAACGGCTAGTTATTTTGCTTTTCTCGTCGGGTATCCGATCTCGGCAAGGTCGTTTTGAAGATCTTCGAGATCAGCCTCGGCATTCAGTGAATTCACCAAATTGACCGTAAGCGGCAAGTGGTTGTAAATGTGGGCAACTGCATCAATTGGGACCGTTGATTCCCAATAATCCTCCGCAAATTCGCAGTACGACTCGGGTTTACCATCGAGAATTGCAAGAAGAAAGACCGATCCATCAGGATCGTCGTCATCGGGAAAGTCAATTGAGCCGTGAGACCAAGATGAGTCTACGTATCTACTCCAGATACAAAATGTGACGTCAGTCATTGAGAATGCGGGTTCGTTAAGTCCCGAAGTGAATTCAGCAGGCACATTGTCAAGCATCCCCGGCCACAACTGTGGCGGTTTGGACCGATATGGCGTCATCGGGTATTCGTGCGCAAATCCTTTGATGAAGCACCCTGCACGATTGAACAAAGCAAAGAACTCATCGCCAGAACCGTTACGCATCGATCCCATTTTTTCGCTGCGTGACCATTTGGAATTGAATGAATAGTAGCGGGCGTCCCACTCGTCAGGAGACATAATCGCGTCAAGGGTTGCAAGCGATTGCAGCAAAGCCATCAGTCGATCCACAGACGGCATGGCGGCAAGGTTTCGCGTTGAGATCATGGTTGCTCAATTGAGGTGGCGTGAAAACCTAGTTCTTCGATGAGTGGATGACTCTGCGTCAACCTCTTGCGGTGACAAGGCGTGTCCTCAAGTCCCCTGTACTTAATTCCGGTTCCTTCCATGGGAGTCATCATACCGGATGGATAGCTCATAAGAAGTAGAGTACGAGGCGAGGGCAACTGCGGTGAGGTAACAGACCGTGAAGAGGAAGCCTGCGAAGATGATCGTTAAACCAGCGACAACAACGTGCTGGACATCTTCTCGCCAAGACCTGCGAGGTTACGAACAGAAACCTCATACGAGGCCGACGACTCCAGGCCCGTCGCGGAGCGACCCAAGACGCTTCAGCGGGCTGCTGACCGCGAAGCCAACCGAAAGAAAAAGTGGAGGTAAATGAAAAGTTTGGGCAGGGAACCGCCGAGCGCGGACCCGCATGCTAGGTGCTGGGAGACGTGTCCGCAGCAATGCGGCCCCTGTCTCGATTGGCTTGGTTATCCGCGAGTCGACCACCAATTCAGTAGCGACCTCGGCCAGAAAGTGTGCGGCAGGGGCATAGCGAAAAATGGTGGATTCGATGCAAATACGATCGGGAGGATTGGTTGGCACAAGACGCCGTTTGGTAAATGAGATCGTCGAAAAAGGGTTGTTGAGACATAGAACTCCGGCGATCGCGATAAGTGCTGCGGTACGCGTCGCCCTACCACGCGTGTTGTTTCTTCGTTGAGGTAGTCAGCCCATTGTTGTCGCTCACCGTCCAGATTAGGCGCGGTCTTGATTCCAGCTAATTCGCCTGCAATCCGTTCCAGATTAGACGGCGTGCCTGTCTTGCTGTTTAGTGCGAAAAGCAGTTCACCGGGGCGATCGTAGGTGTACGAGTCCCGAGACGGTGCCGCATCAAATAGCTCGATATTGGCTTGGACGATGTGTCCCCAGGCCACGACGCCATTGCGAAAAAGATTGCGTAGAGTTTTGTTTTGGACCAACTTGGCAAGCGGATCGCCAAAACGAAATTTCGTAACCCATGGTGGGTTCACAAGCAACCAACGTTCGGTATCACGGTCGAAAAGACGAGGAGCGACACCAAAGGAAGATCGACATTCCGCGAGCCATTTTGCCCATTGGTGTGTTGGAAAACCATCGAATGTCGAGACGGCGGAATCAGCGGGCGTCTGAGGCATCGAACGTCAAGTCTTCTCGTAACATGTGATATGTGTATGTTGGCCAAGCGTCCCAATTGCAAGTAATTGAGCCGTCGTTATTAACCGCGACAACCGTAACAGTGTGCCATGAACCCGCGTAGCAAGCTTTAAGTTTCGCTCCCACGTCTACCACAGTGTCGGGGAGAACAGGTGATTGGCTGTCTGGAATCGGAATGTTTATCGGGTAACGTTTCTGAGTGTACGCAGCGCTCGGAGCCGGCATCGAGGCGAATTTGGTATCGCTAGGACTCTCTGCATCAGAAGGTTCCGGCACAGGCTGCGGCGGCGTGTTGACAATGGGCGGACGTACATTGGGACGCCGTTCCGTTAATTCGGGTTCTCGCGATTTGAAAGCGTCAAGCGCATCCGTAATTGTATCAAGGGATTGAAGTTCGTTATTTCCGGCTGGATTCTTGATCTCCCTACCGCCTTTCATCTTAAACACGAGGTGTTTCTTTGATTTACCGACGGCGTTCATTTCATCTCGAATTTCGACCGACGAAACGTTTGCAAACGGAACCACGACTTCCTTGCCGCCTGTCTGCGAAAATGTCGAAGCCATCTCAACGCGGTCCGGATGGACCGTCACGTGCAACTTGTTGGGGAACACGAGCGATATTGCCGCTAAAAATAGTCCCATCATCCCCATGACGACTCCGAACATCGCCATGCCTATTCGTTGACCTGAAGACAACTTGTCTTTAGCGGTGGCAATACGATTCTTTGGTTTTCGATCTGGCAACACGCTCCCGACGATGGCGACGACCGCCAATACGATCAAGCCCAGACCGATGACCGTTCGGATGGTTGCGCCAAGTGCCGAAGTTTGAAACACTTTTGAATCGCCTTCGACGACCATTTCCGTGCATCCCGAAAGCGAAGTGATCGTGACAGTGATCAAAACGAGTCGCATTGCAGACATTCAGTGAGTCTCAAATATTGGGTGGACGAGTAGAGAGATAGGTGAAGCTATTTAGCCAGATAACCCAGCGGCGGCCAACAATGTTGACTTTCGGTAACGCCCGATCCGCCGCTTGGGTTGATCGGATTGTTCCCCGACGCATTGCTCCATTTCAGTCGAGAGTTAACACGCCGTTATCGATTCGCATCACTGCTACAGAGCGTTTTCCATCTGAAGCATGTTTAGGCAGGCCAACACGCGAGTCAGTGGCACCAATTAGAAACCATCTACCCAACGGGGCGCGGGCCGTTGTGTCGAACGTGATTGGAGACTGGTTCGTTGTCTGCAGGTTGACCTTGACCTGCACTTCATTTTCCTCCGTAGTGTTTAGCATTGACGTAGAGACTGTCAAACGACCGTAGCGTGAGGTGCCGGAAACGCTGGAGCGTTGGCCAATCGTTACGATCGCAGATGCAGATCCTGCGATGACCATGCGATCATAGCCTGCCGCTGTAAGTCCGTCTCTGGTCGGACCGTCGTACGGAAGTCTATTTTGATCATCCGACTCAATCAGCAAGACGACGCGATAAGTGACGTCTTTGACAGGACCCGTGAAGTCTGGCGCAGGTTTCTGAGCAAATGCTAGCGTGGAAGATGTAGTCGCTAACAGTAAAGCAGCAAGGTATCTGTACATAACGGTTCCTCGGAAAATCAGTAGCCAATTAGAACAGTTGAGACTCTGTACGGCTGCTAAAAGTTCCATTTCTGTCTGGTCGGGGAACGGTTGCGATGTGCGGGCGGCGACGAACAACTCACCACTGCAAAAACGGCGATCACAGCCGCTCCGTCACCACCGCATAGTTCCCCGTCGTTTTCGGGGGACAGTGTCGCGAGTATACGATGAAATCGTTCGTCCGAACAAGTTCTTGAGCGAATTTCTACGAGCACATCATTTCGTGCGGCGGACAAGGAGCCAAGCAAAGAGCATCGCGTTCGGTGCGAGGAAATATGCAAGCATGGGCCATACTGGTCCCGACATGCCGACAAACTCGGTCTCGTAAACAATAGGTCCATCGGGGTTTGAACCAATCTCTCGGGCGAGTTCGATTCTCAACATCGCGTAGGCAAGGACGGCAGGTGAGACGGGAATTCCAATCAGGATGGCATTCAGGATCAATAACGCACGTAGCCAACGCGATTTGCGTCCAATGTCATCGAGGTTGCGAACAGAAGGTTCGTATGGGTTCAGGCTGGGCAAAGCAGATTCACTACGAGGAGGGTGATGACACTTTCATTGTTGATGGATGTCTTTAAAGGAGACGTCTTGCTCGCTGATCGACTCATGTGTTCTTGGCGAGAAATGGCCATGCTCAAAGCGAGGGGCGTTGGCTCTGTGACTCGCCTCTCGGCAAAGCGCACCGCCGACTTCCGACGTGGAAAACGCATTGGCAAGGATGATCACATTGTCAGATGGCCAAAGCCCGCGCTCCGTTCAACTGAACCGGAGACAGATAATTCACTTCCAGAGTTCCTGGATGTTCGCGAAAGGCGTTTGCGAGTTGAGCAGGCGGGACTTCGCACGGTTTGTCTCATCATCGTGACCACAATGCTGAACGCGGATGTAATCAGCCGAGATGATTTGGCCGATCTCTACCGCCAACGATGGAACAACGAACTGGATCTAAGAAATTTGAAGGAGACCATGCAATTGAATGAATTGCGATGCAAGACGCCAGATCTGGTGCGTAAAGAGATCTGGACGCACTTTCTGGCGTACAACTTGATTCGTGCAGTAATCGCACAGGCCTCCGTAAAACACTGCATAGAACCGAGATCCATCAGCTTCAAAGGAGCCATTCAGACAATCGAAGCATTCCGACCTCTGATCGCGATTCACAGCCACTCGAGTACCAAGAATCAGTCCGAACTTTTCGGCCAAATCCTTAACGCTCTCGTATCGCATCGTGTTGCCGACCGGCCAGGACGATTCGAGCCGCGAAGAAGGAAACGGCGAAATGACAGATACGAACTGCTAACCAAGCCGCGAGACGCGATGAAACGGGAACTTCAAAAACAACTCGTGCGTAACTAAGTGCCATTCGTGTCGGCCACCGGTGCTGTCTTCTCGTTTCTGCAGCCACCACGGACAAGCGACGTTAAGGAATGCGGGCGATCAAAACGCTAGCTCAAGACCTTCGCCACTGCAGCTGGTGGCACTCTGCTACACGGGCAACTCCATGGCCTCAAGGAACGCGATGCGTCACAGGAATTGACCTACGTCGACATCGACACCTTCCTGGCGAACTTCTAACCAAAGTCGATGCCGATGGGCATGGAGACGCCGCGTACCAGTTCCTCAATCACCTAGTATTGTGTGCACAAGAACATGCATGTTGTGCTCCTGCAAGCTATCATTTGGTTCACCACCGTGAGAAATAGCCGCTGGAGTTCTCCCTGTAGGAATTCAAAAACTCAAGATTTCTACCAGCCTGTGGCTTGGCTGGATCCATGCACCCGATACCGGAGTTGAGCTCATGAACGTTAGCAAATGGAAGCCTTTTTTTATTTTCATTTTGGCGGCGACCGTGTCTGAGATTGGGGCCGCCCAAGACTCACCCGGACAGATTCAGAATGATGCTGAGAAAGCGACCAAAGGCCAGACGATAGATTCTCGTATTCAGCGTTTGCGGGGACAAGTCCTTGATGATAATGAGCATAAAGATCCTTTTCAGTCACCTTTTCCTCAGGTCCAACAGAATCCGTTTGGTTTGCGGGATTTATCCGAACCGAGAAAACCTCGATCTGTCGAGGAAGTACTCAAAGAGATCACGGTCGACATACCCGATCTCGGGAGTTCTTTCGGGTTCAGGATGACTGCTCTCGAGAAACCTGAGATCATTAAACTAATCAAAGAATCCGACTCTGACTCGAAGATGCAGCAACTGATGAAGCAGCGGTGCCTGTTCGCAGTCAACGAATTTGCCGGACGACTTGCTGAATTTAGACACGGCAGGAGCCCGGTCACCGCCGCCATACAGGCTGCCGATCGGATTGCGGTCGCGATGCTTGCGCTCGACCCTCCTGCGTCGGCTCGGCGGCTGATCCTCCAGCAGAGAGTGGCAGGTGCAAAGGAGATTGAGAGGTTTGCCATTCTGAGTCACGGCAACGGATCCAGCACAAGTCAGGAGGTGTTTCACGCCGCCTATCTCCGAACGACGGCGGAGATCGAACTGTTGGCGGACATGGAATCGGAAAAGGACGACAAATAGCTTTCGCCATGCATAACCTTCACGGCTTGATGAGCGAGTTAAGGAGAGAAGCCAGGACGCACTTCGTTATTTGGTAGAATACTTCACTCGCAGTAAGGTGCGTTGCTTGCCTATTACAGGTTCCTCACTGCGGTCGGTTCGCGCGCGTAGATTGCATCGACTTCCGCGGCGTAGGGAGATTGCTTCATCGCACAGATCGCAAAATTTGGACCAACGTAAACGGAACACTGCAAGCCAAGATTTGACGATACGCGCGCAAAAAGAATGAAGGCGTCCGTTGAATTCCGGTTTTCTCAGCGACTCTACGGTCCAACGACCGCACACGAAACGGGGATTTTTCGTTACGCCAGCGCGCGAGACGAGCAGCAAACTATCACGTACGTACACGTTGAGGGACTGCTTCAAAAGTCACCCGCTGGATGGAAAATCATGATGGAATACCACAAGTCAACGGCCACGGAAGCAGAATGGAATGCGTTTGCGCCGAAGATCGACCAAGAATCGAAGCGTTGATTCATCTTCAGCGCCCAAGCGCTGGGCTGCATGCTTTTTTGTTCCCGACGCCTGCGGGTCTATGGCAGGTAGGTTGCCATTTCTGGCTGCGTCAAACGAGTTTCTTGGTACGTTAGGTTGCCTCGACCGAGGCGACTTGGGGGCCGCTGCTGGACGCATCGGTCATCTTCACCTCCGCGCCGCATCGCAGATGGCTAACTGGCTCCGATTTCATCAACCGGTGGATCGAATCTGGTTCAACGAAGTCGTCCACCGGAGCAGGTTCGCTGCCGCGTGATATCGGTCTGTTTTCGGCCTGGGACACCCCCTACGAGCAGGCAGGAGTTAGAAGATATTCGCTGGCGAGGGTCGGGCGGCGTGGACGATCTGCCGGGATTGTCGGACGCCACTTCATACGCAGCTCTTCGAAATGAGCTGAAGATCTTGGGCCTTTAAGGTAACCACCTCACACCGTGTATTCGCCAGGCGACATCGTCGTCAAATTCGGTGACCGCAGCGATCTGAAGTCAGAAACCGAGCTAATTGCGTACGGGCTCGAAACGTTCCACCCCGGTGATGTGGTGCAGGTTACGGTTCGTCGCGATGAAAAAAATCTTGAGTTCGAGTTGTTGACACAGCCATAGTCTTACGAAGATACAGTACCTGAACTCTTTAGTGTCATACCTGGTCGACACCGGATTGATGCTCCGGTCGATGAAACTGGAGCGCGCTACGGTGTTTGTAGCACAGGACGGTTCGACCTTACGCGCGAACGGAAACCGCTGCCGGGCTGAAAACCGAATATTCTGTGAAGTCAGATCGACACACTTCCAAAGTGTCCCGAGCAGAATTAAAGGCTATTTTTCTCACGTCGGTCACGAACACCAAATTAGCAAGGATCTGTATATGCTGTCAGTTCGTTATTTCGCGAACTCAAGTCGGTTGCGTCGACCTATGCGTCGAAACAAACCAAATGCGCTGACGCTCTAGTTGCCGAGAAAGCCCAACCTTAACAATGACTCGGCATCCCGTTGAGGAGAAAGGTCCTGCACGACCCGACCCCGAATGTCGGTCAAGCAAAAATTGGGAACCGCGTATTTGCATTTCGCGCGCCTGTGATCAATGCCGACCCTAGGCCTCCTTTTACTTCACAGTGAATCGGTCCCGGAGAAGTCAACTGGAAGCGTGACCGGCGGGTGGAAAACGGGACGATCGTTGGCCAGGGTGAGGAGGCTCACCTCCTTCTGAGTCTAAACAGATTGCAATTTTCCCCCCGCGATGCTTCCGCTCTCCTCGGAAATGAAATCCGACAGTTGCTGGCGGATGCGAAGGAAGTCCGACTCCACGCGGCAGAAAGCATCGACCACTTGCGGATCAAACTGCGTTCCCTTTTCTGCGATAATGATGTCCCGCGCAACTTCGTGAGTGAACGCATCTTTGTAGACACGGCGGGAAGTGAGTGCGTCGTACACGTCGGCCAAAGCCACAATGCGAGCCGAGAGTGGGATTTGGTTCCCTGCGATTCCTTTGGGATAGCCCTTTCCATCCCAGCGTTCGTGATGGGAGGCAGCAATATCGCGGGCGACTTGCAAAAAGCGGGCTTGCGGATAGTTCAGGAGAGCAGCGTCCAGCGTCTCCGCACCGATAGAGGCATGAGACTTCATGATCTGATATTCTTCTGCGGTCAACCTGCCCGGCTTGAGTAGGATGCCGTCTGGAATGCCCACTTTACCAATATCGTGCAAGGGGCTGGTTTGATAAACGAGACGGATGAAGTCGGCATCGATACGCTCGGCTCCGTGATAACTTTCAGCTAATGTTTCAGCCAGGCGGCGTGAGTAACGCTGTACGCGCTCCAAGTGATGTCCTGTTTCGGGATCTCGTGATTCCGCCAACTTAGCAAGTGCGAAAATGATCATTTCACGACTTTCAAGCGCCAAAACTCGCTCTCCTGCCTGCACACGAGCCATTAGTTCTGCAGGATGGAACGGCTTCACGATGAAATCGTCCGCCCCAGCAGACAACCCCTCGACAATTTCCTCGGAGCTATCGTGGCTGGTCAGAAGAATCACATAGACATAGCCGGAGCTGGAACGGCGGCGCACGGCTTGGCAAAGTTCCAGTCCATTCAGATGCGGCATATCCCAATCGCTTATCACC
>JBGSMN010000093.1:0-47325 GCA_041740155.1 Rhodopirellula sp. | reverse complement strand
GCGCTGATCGTAAAGTTGCCTGAACCATCGACGATTCCCAGATCGAGAATCCCCAGCGATGCGATCAGATCAATGTTGCTGGCGTCGATCGACACATTGGCAAAGACCTTGCTGCCGGATGTGCTGACAAAGAACTGATCGAGAACATCACCAGCCAACAGCGGGTCGCCCAGCAACGTGTCGCCGGCGTTGAATTCGATTTCTGGCGTTTCGGCCACTTCATCGGTTGGCTGAATCGTCTTGAGGATTCTCAGCACGGAACCGGCGGGACTGAGACCGTTGTCATCCGAGAACGCCATCACCTTGAAGCGATTGTCACCGACGGGCGTCGAGTTGTCGACGATTTTGATTTGGTCGCCAACATAGGTGATCGTCGGGGCCGCTGCGCCGGCGGCAGTGGCCGCCGATGTGATCGCTTGTTTGACGTCCTGCAGCGTCGTCTTGAAGTCCAGGTTGACGTTGAAACGCTTGCCGTCCCGCAGTGAAACGACCAGATCCGGAATCGCACTCAGTTGCCCAACTTGGAACCCGAGGAATGCGTCCGTGTCCGGCCTAATGTTCAAGCCATTGATGCTTCGGTCGGTTGCAACCAACGACAATTTGCCGTCAATCACTTGGATTTCCAGCGGGCCAAGCCCGTTGATGACCGGCGGCAAACCAAATTTTGCGTAATTGAAACTGCGAAGATGACGATTCAGATCGGATGCCAAATCGTTCAGGCTGATGTTGTCCTCGACTTCGGCTTGCGGCACCAAGATCGCGACGCGTTTCGGTTCGCCGCCGGCGTGTAAGCTCACGTCCACCTTCAGCGTCAAATCGGTGGCGGGTGAATTGCGACCGCTGGAGTCCACCGCATCTCCCACCAATCCGACCTTCACCGCCATGCCGCGTCCACCATCCAGAGCAGTCAACGGCGTCGCGTCGCTGATCGTTTGTCCGGAACCCGGGCGGTCCAAATCAAAACCCGCAACGAGTTCCGCGCCGGCCGTCGCGGTAAACGTTCCCGTTCCGCCGCCAGCAATGCCTAGCTGCGCGAAACCAACATCGAGTCCTTGATCAAAGTTCAAGTCGATTGATCGCGTGAACTCGGTGCCAAAGGCGAGATTAAAAGTGACTCGGCGCACGGGTGCATCCTGATATCCGAGCGAAGCGGTAAACGGTTGACCGTTGAACTGCTGGTCAATGATCTCGTTGAACGTGCTAACCAAATCCTGAATGGTATTAGCGCGGAACTGAGCTTCGGCAAGTTGGCCTGTCGCCAAACCCAATTCGTCTCTCGCGACATTTGCATCCGCGGTTTGACCCTCGGCGAACCCAAGCAAATTGGCACCAAAAATCTCGACCGTATCAATGGTGTTATCGATCGCTGCGAAACGAAGCGTCGAGCCGACCAATACAGCAAGCAGTTTGCCATTCAGATCGCTCGACTCGATCGCCACATTAATCGACGTGACCATTTCCGCCGCAGTGACATTAGCCGTGGTCGAAGCAGCGGGAATCGTAAGCGACGTGCGATCGGCACCATTCAAAGAAAACTCGATCGTCACATCAGACGGCAATTGAACCGGAGTCGCACCGTTCGCCGTTGCCGCAACCGTGCTGATGGCCATCGACGTACCGACGGTCGGGTCCGCAGTGCGAATCGCCAAACGATTGGCGTTGATTGACTCTTGCGGTTGGCGATCGGCGATCAGAAAGCCACCGAGACCAGCCGCTGTGAATGCGGCATTGATATCGACATAGAGATCATCGATCGATTGATTGTCCGCAGTCGTGTCAGCCGGAATCGTGATGAAATGCGGCGTGCCACCTTCGACACGGACCATGAACATCGCGTCGCCCGTGAGCACGCCATTGGTCACGCTGATGTCGTTATCACCGACCAGCGACGCATTGAAATACAGCTTGCGAGCGAAATCGCCTGTCGTGTCGACGAACCGAACCACTTCGCTGATCGCGTCATCGACAAAAGGAATACCGTCCGGAACATCCAACTCACCAACGATCTGCTGCAACGAGTTCCCAAGCTGCAGGAACATCGTCACGACGGCATCGGGCGTCAACGAATCGAACGTGCCAATCGTATTGTTGATTGTGATTCGGTCGGTAAGTAAGTCGCCCAAGGTAGACAGACTTGTAAACGTGGCTGGGCCGCGATCTGTTCCACTGGACGTCGTAAAGATGTCGACTCGTCCCGGAATCGTGGCACCCGCAAACTCCGGTCGCAGCACCAGCCCAGGGATGTTAAGAGATCCGATGATGCCGACATCAAACGAATTGCTCAAATTCGTGGTGATCTCCGCGAGCGTCGCTCGACCGTCTGCATTGCCAGTCGTTGGCTCCTTGACATTGAGCGTGAACGTTGTGTCCAGCACGATGCCACTGTTCTCGCCATCTTCGGTCAGTACCACGCTGAGAAAGCCAAGCGATGCGCGGGCCTGGGGATTATCGAGCTGTGCGGAAAGCGCGATCGTGACCTCCGGTTCGCTGTCGTTGACGATGAAGACTCGCTCCGAGTTATTGATCGAAGCGTTTGGATCAAGAACGATTCCCAGCGGCAAACGAATCGTGGGCGCGGCGCTGATCAAGAATTGTCCTGATGCTTCAAAACCTAAGCCGGGGATTTTTTCGGCCAGATCGAGCGATGTCAGATACTCCAAGGGTGCAGGTTGGAAACTTGGCGTCAGCGTCAACGTTTTCGTACCGGTGTTGAACGCGATGTCGTCAAAGTTGATTCCCAGCGGTCCCGCCAAATCGTTGAGTAATTCGCCGATCGAGGCCGCTGCGTGACCTGGCTTGTTGTAATTCGCCAAGGCGGCGCGTAAGCGATCCCCGAAGGCCCCACCGATCGTGAACTCGATCGACGGAGATGACAGGTTGGGTCGGTCGGTTCGTGACGCCTCGTAGACGATCGTTGCTGTGCTTCCGTCAACGCGATCAACGGTCGCGGAGAAACGATCGCCGCTCTCGGCCAGGAACCGCATCGTGTCGCCCGGCTTGACTCCCAGGGCGGAAAGATTGCTTCCTTGGAGCGTTACGGTAAAACTCTGCGTTTGGACCGTTTCGTCGACAACCGGTGCGGTGATTCCCTGGACTTCTGAACCAGAGAACGTATGTGGCTCCGGTGATGACGAGAGAATCTCGCCCAGAGATTTGTTTACCAGCGGCACTTTTGTTGAGCCGAGTTGTCCATCAAGGACTGCGTCATCAAGCCACGACGCAAGATTCAACAGGGCATCGACGGCATGCTCCGCCGAAAGGTTCATCATCAACGGTTCGATATCGATCGCAAACTGTGGCGAATCGCCCGAGAACAGATCATCGTCGGTGATTTGAATACTGGGCAGGTTTGATGGACTCGGCGTCAGAGACGTCCCGAATAAGCTGGCCTCGAATTGGAAATCCAAATCCAATTCCCTGTCCAACGGTGACTCGCCAGCCGTGATCTGGATTCGATCGCTCAGTGACGCCGCCCCCGAGGCTATCGCGATCGAAACGCCCGCGCCAACACTCAGCTTGTCAGCGGACAGCGTTCCTTCGATCGGCCCAATACCGAAATCGATCGTTGCGCCGCTACCATCGATCGACGCGGCCACGTCGAATCGTTCGAGATTGAAAAACGGGGTGACCCCGGTCGCCGCATCCACGTGGAGACCGAAAGACAACGCCAAGTCGACGCTGGTGTTGACTTGAGCCTGCGCATCGCCGCTCAACGAGATCCCTAAATCAGTCCACTGGTTGCCAAGCGAGTCAAAACTGAGTTCAAACCGTTTCGCGAGTGTCGCATCAACAACCAAATCAAAACGCAGTCTTCCGGTCGCCAGATCAAAACCGCCACGAACATTGAGCAGCGACACGCCATCCTCACCAATTAAACCGACATTCTGCATCCGCGCGGCAATCGCCTCGCTCAGTCCCACGGCGCTAGGCTGGCGACCGACCGTGCTAGGATCAAACTGCTCGCTTGATGCGTCGAACGATGCGAAGAAATTCTTGGCGGTTTGTTCCAGCATCAGCAAATCGGTCCAGCTCGTTGGATCGTCGTCGCCGTCGCGGAGCAACTCGTTCAGACTGCGATCCACGCCGGGGATTGCCTTGTTTAGCACATCGCTTTGCCCGATCCGCGCGGCACCATCGTCGAGCGAAGCGAGGATCGACAGAATGTGATCCTGCACCGGCGCACCGAGCTGGACATCGACCAGCACATCGGCGAGCCCGGCGGCCAATTGGTCGGAATCGGAGGTTAGCAGTCGAGTCGCGACGTTTTCGAGGTCAAGCACCTCTTCGGCCCGCATCAAACCGGTGGCCAGTGTGTCCGTGATCAGTCCCGAGACTCGCGAGGTCGCTTCGCTGAACGCCGCTCCCGGTTGAACGATGCCGAGACTCTCCGCCTTGGCCGCCGATCCCGCCGAACTACGAACTCGATCTGTCGAAAGGTGTTCGGAAGTAAAGCCCGTGACACCCAGAGCCGTGAGCACCCGCGTCTGGGCAAACTCATTGATCAGCAAATCGGTGTGCAAAACCGGTTTGCCACCGGCGTCTTGCTTGCGAATCTCGATCAGATCCAGCTTCGTGCCAATTCGTGAATCACCGAGAAAGGGACCTTCCGCTGACGCCGTGGCCACAGTTCCGTCACCGCCGCTACCGGACGCGATCTCTTCGAACCAAATTTGGCCCGATTCGGGGCGATGCCCGATATAATCGCCGAAAGGCAGAATCTCATCGGTCCGAAATCCAAAAAACGAATCGACTGGACCGGTTCGCTGCGCGACCTGATCGACGGTTTTTCCATCCGTGGCGAAGACGATCGTCGTCGTCGTGGTCTGGTCGATGTAGCTGTTCTTGTCCGGCAGAGCATTCAGGTCGAATAGCAAATCATTGAAATTGGGATCAGTCGTGCTGATGGGCTCGAAACTGCCGTCGCCGTTGAAATCGAACGCCGGGTAAGTCGCTGAGAGATCTTTGGCCGCACCGACGTAGCGACGAATGAACTCTTTCCGATCGATGTCGGGATCGCTAATGTCGTCGGCAGTTGAAGTAGAATCAGGACCTTGGATGGTGGTCCCGTTTTGTAGCAGGTCATAACCCCGATCGACGATTTGGCCGAGAATTCGCGAGGCAGGCTTTCCGGAGAAATCGTCGTTCAACAAATTCCAGGTTTCGACCGTTCCTTCATTGGGCACCCCGACCATCAGGAAATCATCGATCAGCGGTAAGCCACCCTGCCCGTACGCGGGACTTTGGATGTAACTGCGGGTGACCAAACCGCCGGTGCTGTGCGACAAGATATCGACCTTCTTGCCAGGGTTCGCCGCCGCCACCTCGGCCAACGTTTTCCCCAGATAATCCAGTCCGGTTTCGAACACATTGTCTGTGATTCCAGCGACCGTCACCGCGTCGAGGGTGCCGTTGATCGAGGAATCAGTCGGCCCAACCGGCAACCGCCAGTCCCATGTTACGACGAAGAGAGTTTGGTTCTCGACGTATCCGACGTTCTTGAGGGTCTCCACGATGTCGTAATAAACGTTGCCAATCGGCTCGAGTTGCAACTGTTCGGGCGGCAGACCGCGATGGGTCAGCCAGTTTTCGACTCCGGACGGAGACACATCGGCGGCGAAGGTGCCTCCGAACCCAGGCACGAAGATGATCGGTTCGAGTCCTGGCGTAGCCGTCAGCAATAAACGTGGTTCCAGCGATTCGAGCGTCATCGCTAATCGCCGACGTTTGTTTCTCGAATTCTTACGCGACTTGTGATTCTTCGTTGTGCGGGATGGATTGAAAAAACTCATGGTGACGCTGGCTTATTGGAAGTCTCGGGTCGATAAAACCCATTTGCAAAATCGCCGGAAAAGGTCGACAAGGAGACTTACAAGCACAGAATCGAAGATCTACGTGCGAATATAGGATTTACACTAAAGAAACCAGCATGCGAGGCAGTAATCGCTCTCGATTGCCTTCATCATCGTACCGGACATTCATGCTCTGTCTGTTTCGGGAACCCGGCCCTTATGGCCGAAGTGGTGTTGCGTATACCGTTTGGGCTTGTTGGCACGGGCGGATTAGAATATTGGGCCGGGTGGTCGATACACCCGATTCATGAAGCACTTGGGATAACGCCAGATGACCACATCCGAATCGTCCACGAGCGCTAGCCTGTTGGGGCGAATTCAACGATCTGGCCACGATGAGTTCGCTTGGCGGGAGTTCGTCGATCGATATGGCAAACGGATCTTCGAGTGGTGCGAAAATCGCAACGTTCGAGCCGATGATGCGGAGGATATCACTCAGGAGGTGCTCATCCGTATGTGCAAGTATCTGCGGAACTTCCAATATGATGCCAGCCTCAGCTTCACGGCCTACTTGCGTCGCGCGACCGAGAATGCGATCTCCGACTTCCTTTCACAGAAAAATCGTCGCGAGAACGCCGAAGGTGGATCATCGATCCTTTCCTGGATGCAATCAGTAGAAGCTCGCGATGACTTGGCCAGTCGATTGCAAGAGGTTTACGATCTTGAGTTGCTTGAACGCGCGATGACCGACGTTCAACAGCGAGTGAACAACACTCGTTGGCAAGCTTGGTACCAAACGACGGTCAAACAACGGGCAAACGTTGAGGTTTCCAGCGAGTTGGGTATCAGCATCGGCACACTTTACGCAGCAAAGAATCAAGTCGCCAACCTTGTTCGCGATGAAATTCAAAGGCTGGAACATCCTGAAAACGAGGCCGAGCAATCAAGTCAAGCGGTTCCATAGCGAACTGAAATTTATGGTTTTGGTCGTAGAATCTTCGGGCTGGACCAGTAATACCCTTCAGCTGACTTTGGAGGTGCGGGCCAGAGCGTCAGGCTATTCTCCAGAATTCCTACGTCGGTTAGGGAATTCTGGAGAATTCAACTACCGTAGAGTTAATTTGCCACAAAGCACAAACGATGCGTCCGCGTCGATTAGGGTTAAGTCGTTGAACAAGATCGAATGAACGAAGCTGTTACGATGAGGAACGCATGCCCCACTGACGAAAAGCTCACAGCGTTGCTGCTTGAACAGTTAACGGGTGCGGAGCTTCGCGATGTGGAGGCTCATCTCGCACAATGCGAGAACTGTCAAAACAGTTTGGATGAACGATGCAAGCTGTCACTTCCGCAATTCAATGGCGTCGTGCTGATGTCAACAGCCGGATTCCGGAACTGGAACGAACATCGAGCGATTCGTGTGACCCAGGCGGTTTGCGAAACGCACGACTTCTCGTTGGACGACAATGACAGTCCGGTTGTCGACGCGATGCCGGTGATCGCCGGACATGCGATCTTGAGCAAAATCGGCCAAGGCGGAATGGGGACAGTTTATCGTGGCATCCAGTTGGACCTGAATCGCGAAGTCGCAGTCAAGGTGGTCGACGTTAGTAGTGCCAACGATGGGCAGCAACTGACTCGGCGGTTCACCCATGAAGCGGAAATCACGGCAAACCTGGATCATCCATCGATCGTACCGGTACACACCATTGGTAACGACGCTGCGGGACGATGTTTCTACACGATGCGGCTGGTTCGTGGACGTGAATTGAAAAGCATCTTGGAACTTGCCAACCGCAATAGCGACGGCTGGAATCTTTCACGTGCCATCGGCGTGATGATCCGCGTCTGTCAAGCGATCGCGTTCGCTCATACTCGCGGTGTGGTGCATCGGGACTTGAAGCCATCGAATGTGATGGTCGGCAACTTGGGCGAAGTTTACGTCTTGGATTGGGGACTAGCCAAGGCGGTCGGGCGAGACGAAGTGCGTGATCTGCGGCTTCAGATCGATTCCGAGGAAGGCTCTGAGGCAGCCCACTCAACGACTGGCAGTGCCGACACGGCAGGATCGACGAAGCGCCCCTTGCTGACGATCGATGGTGCCATCATCGGAACACCAAACTTCATGCCGCCCGAGCAAGCGACCGGAAAGCTCGATGAAGTGGATGAGCGTTCGGACGTCTATTCGCTAGGTGCCATGCTATATCAAATGCTCGCTGGCATTGCTCCCTATCATGGACGCCAAGAATCGAATTCACCGACACGAACGTTGAAAGCCGTGATTGCCGGTCCGCCACCGTCGATCGACCAGCTTGCCGAAAAATCACCGCCAGAGCTGATCGCGATTTGTGACAAGGCAATGGCTCGGCGACGTGAAGATCGTTATGACTCAGCGTTGCAATTGGCCGAAGACCTGGAAGCGTTTTTGGATCGGCGTGTTGTCAAAGCGTATCAAAGCGGTGCCTTTGCCGAAGCGAAGAAGTGGGTGCTTCGCAATCGTGGCGTTGCGATGGCCGGTTGCTTGGCGTTGTTGGCTGTGATTGGCGGCTTATCGTATAACGCGTGGCAAGAACACCGATCGAGTCAACGTCTGTTCGCTGCCAAGCAAAACGTGACCGATGCACTGAACGAACAGCAGCGAATTAGTGGCGAACTGGAGCGAACGAATCAGCAACTCGGAACGATCAACCAAGAGCTTGCTGTGGCCAGTAAGGAAGCGATTGCAGCGAAGGATTCGGAGCAACGGGCCAAGCTCGAAGCGTATAAATTGTTGGCCGAATCGTATGCCAACTTTGGCGAACAGGAAGCAGCGGATCAGCATTTCGCGCGTGCCGCGCTCTGGTTTACCAAAGCGGCGGAAATGAGTGAGCAATCGCCCGAGATCCAACATACGCACCGCATGCGAGCGGCACAGTTCGGCCGGTCCACTCATGTCCCCATTGCCGCCTATTGGGATCGAGACAAATTGAACGAGGTGAAATGGCTCGCCAATACGTCGGCTGCGCGGTTTGAGTTCGATTCATCGAGCCGATACCTGCTGATGAAAGGCCGCAATCAAGGTCAGAAGTACGGAGAGTATTGGACGCAGCCTCGGGTCATTGATATTTGGAACCAAAGTCGGCAGCTCTGGGGCAATGCTCGTTTTGATGCGGTGGCGTTTTCGCCGGATGGCCAGCACGTCGCCGTTTCGTCGAAGCCGGGCCAGGTCGAGATCCGCAAGCTGGACGATGGACAGTTGGAGCAGACTCTGTCACTCGACGGAAATACTCAGACGATTGCGGTGCTTGATTACAGCCATGGCGGCGCGTTGCTGCTCGTCGGCACATCACCAGCGAGAATCTGGGATGTCAGACAAGCGAGGTTCCTCAAGGGCGAATATCCAACCGGTCAGAACATCGTCGACGCCGGTTTCAGTGAGGATGACCGCCAGTTGCTGCTCGTGACCAATCGAAATGCGTTGCGGCTCCTCGAGATTGCTGACGTCGACGGTCCGCGGGAACCGACCAAGACCACGGAAGAGAGAACGAAACTGTTGGCTCGCTTCACGCTCAAGCAAAGACGCACCGATGCTCCCGCTTTGCCGGACGGAACTCCCGTACCGAGGAACCTGAAGGCGGCCTTTGGCGGCCATGGGAGCAGGGTTGCCGCAACCGATGTCGACACGACGGGCCGGTTCGTGGCCACGTTTCACCACAATGGAATTGTCCGCATCTGGAAGCGCGAGCAACCGCGCCCCTACTGGTTCATCAAGACGGACGGCTGGTCGCGTGCCGTGTTGAATGGCGATTCAACGCTGATCGCGGCGGTCGGCGATTTGACGCAAGGCCCAGCGCTGCTGGCAACGCAAGTTTACGATGCCGCGAGGGAGTGCGCGGCCGGTCCGAGGTTGGATATCGGAGTTCCCATCCTTTCCGGTTGTTTTTCTCCCGACAATCGGACGTTGGCCCTGGCGTGCGGAGCCGGCAAGCGAAACCGTCAAACCATGTTTCTTCCCGACGGAAAGGCCGGGACCATCCAGTTCTGGGACTGGAGAGCCGCGAAGTTGATTGGGACGACGATTCCGATGCCCTCCGAACCACGCTCGATTGCCTGGCATCCATCGCAGAATCTGGTGACGGTCGGCTGCATTCGTGGTGAGGTGGTGACGGTCAACCCAGACTCACTCGAATCGACTCTGCTCGTCGATCTGAAGGCGAAGTATGAGGAGCCACCGCCATGGGGACCGCATGGTTACAAAGGGGGCGGCATCGCGTTCGACACCGGTGGCGACCTGCTGTTTTGGTGGGGCTTCGAAAAGAGTTGGAAGGTGCTTGATTTTGCCACGGGTCGAACTCAAGTCACGTGGCCGTCGGAGCAGTCATTGCCCACCGGGATGGCCGCTCACAATGGTCTCGTGGTGGTTTCCAACCATAACAATCGAGCGCGCATGTACGATGTGACGACGGGTGCCTATCGGGGCAATGCCGTCCGAGACGGTGGAAACGTCGCCCATCTCAGCCGCTGTGGACGGTATGTTGTATCGACCGCCGACATTGCGCAATCGATCACGGTGTGGGACATCCAGCAACGGCGCTCGACCTGCGGCGAGTTTGGCATCGGTGGGACTGACGCCCATTTCATCGACAATACGCCGTTCGTTCTGTCCACGACCGGTAACGCGATTCATGTTTGGGACCGGCTCACGGGGCGTGCCGTCGCCCCGCCGTTGCAGATCCCGGGATGCCAGTTCCTCGGAGTCATTCGTGTCGCTGTTGACGGAAAGTTTGCCGTGTTAACTTGCTCGCCCTATGGCTTGCTGGTCCTTGACCTGCAGTCGTTTCATACCGACCCGCTGCAGGGCCTCTCGCCCGCCGACGGATTGTTGCTGGCCGAGATCAACTCCTGCGCGTCGATTCGGGAGGGAAGACTTATGGACTTACCCGATAGCTACGATGTGCGAAGGGTGAATAACGGCTGGATCTATCGCTGGGATGATTTTAAAAGTCGCCATCCCGACTTTCACCGCCGCGAAATCCCTCTCGAACTGGCGATCCGCGATCACCAGACCCGCGCCGCCGAATTTGAAATGTTGAAGGATAACGTAGCGGCAGACTTTCACCGTCGTGTAGCTGAACAGATGCTGGCAGAATAGCGTTTAGCTGATTGGTTCTAGATTGATACGATTTAACCTTAATCACAAACCACTCCTATGCCTGAGTGTCCTTCGATTGAAACGCTCCAGCGACTAGTCGAAGATCGACTTGCGGCGGATGCTCGTTTGCAATGGGAGGTTCACATCGGCGCTTGTGCCGACTGTCAAACCAAACTCGATGATCTCTGCACGAACGTCGTGCCCGCCGTGCGCCTGATGATTGACCAACAACACCCTCCGGTTCCCGAGAGAGCTTGGAATGCGGTCCGGGCAAAGCGATTGGCCGCGGCCGTTCGTAACGCCAACGCTCCGCATCTTCTAACACAATTAAGTGACGGCTCGGCAGTCTCGCCAGCCGATACGGGGCACAGCAATAACAGTGGCGTGGAGACCGCTAGCGAGGATGCATCGCGACTTCCGGAAACAATCGATCCGACCGACGATTTCTCGCCAAAACCTGAGCCCTCAATCTCCTCGAAAGCTCGCGTTTCCACCCCGAGAATGACGATCGATGACTACGAGATCGTCGGTGAAATTGCTCGTGGTGGAATGGGAATTGTCTACAAGGCATGGGACGTCAAACTCAAATGCTCCTTAGCATTGAAAACGATCGTCTCGGGTGAACTCGCCAGCGAACGAAGTTTATACCGGTTTCAACGCGAAGCCGAAGCGACAGCCAAGTTACGACATCCGAACATCGTTCGCATCCATCGAGTCGGCGAATCCAACGGCTTGCACTATTTCACAATGGACTTCATCACCGGTCCAACCCTGCAACAACTGGTAAAGAATAATCCGCTTAGCGAAGCTGAAACCGTTCGCTTGACGATCGAGATTTGTGATGCCATCGCCTACGCACATAAGAACGGCGTGCTGCATCGGGACTTGAAGCCTTCCAATGTGCTCACCGATGAAACCGGGCGAGCGATGGTCACCGATTTTGGATTGGCCAAATGTTTGGAAGACGACAGTGATTTCAGCCAAACCGGTCAAGCCATCGGAACACCAAGCTATATGCCGCCGGAGCAGGCAGCAGGTCGCAAGAGCGAGATTGGTTTCCAAAGCGACGTCTATTCTATCGGTGCTCTGTTGTTTCATTTATTGACGGGTCGAGCACCCTTTGTGGGCGAAACGCATCATTCGATCATTCATCAAGTACTTGAGGCGGAAGTCGTCTCTCCGCGAAAAATCAATCCCAAGATCAGTCCTTCACTGGATATCATTTGCCTGAAGTGTTTGCAAAAAGCGAGTTCTCGTCGGTACGCCACAGCTTTAGAACTGAAGCAAGATTTAGAACGATTCTCTTTAGGATATCCCATCCTCGCACGCCGTATTTCGTTGGTTGCTCGGTTGCAAAGTTGGTGCCGCCGAAATCGGGCGATCGCTGCCATGATCGTAATCACAATGTTAGCGTTCGGCACTGGAATCACGATGGCCAAGCATCGGGGCCGTATGGTTACCGAAAACATGATGGCTCGTGTCGATTCGGCTTGGGATCGTTTGAATGCCCAGATGCAGGCCATCGATTTGACGCATCAATCTTCGCATGACGAACTCGTGCCGCGACGCGTGGGGATGGACGCCGATCAGTTGCAGGCGGCGCTGGACGGTTACGACGATGCGATCGCCGCCTGGCAAACATTCAATGGAACAAGCGTCCTGAGCGAACAGCGACGTTTCGATATAGCCGAGGCTTCGTATCGTGTGGCCAAGGCGAGTCGGTTACTCGGCGACTTCCCTCGCTCAGAACATGCGTTTCAAACTGCGATCGATCGATTGCAGAATTTGAGCCAACAGGTTCCAGCCAATCCACAATATGCAACGTTGCTCGGCGAAGCCTATGACTATCTCGGCGAACTGTATCGTGACCATGGTCATAGTCAACAAGCGGAATCGGCATACGGGAAGTCGTTGCTGCTGCTCACAGACGCTCAAGCCAAGTTCCCAAAGAATGCCGCAACCCATCGAGAGTTGGCGCGTGTCGAGAATAACTACGGACTACTGCTTGAGAGCGAGGGAGAACTCGACGCCGCCGTGCGACGATACGCTCAATCCGAGAAGATCTTGCGTCGACAGGATTTGCGAAATTCGGAAAGTATTGAGTCGCGGATCGATTTGGCACGTACGCTGATCAACCTCGGACGGATGGAACGCATTCGTCATCGCTACGAAGATGCGGAGAGCGCTTACCGCGAAGCAATCGAGGAACTTCAAGGGCTCTTTAATTTGGAGCCCGATAATCGCCGAATCGAGTTCTTGCTTGCCGTTACGCAGCGAAATCTTGGCTATCTGTTCAGTGAACAACTCAACGATCCTGTCAATGCCCAACGCTGGTTAGCATCGGCGCTAGAGCACTTCGAAGATTTACCAACAAGTGTTCCCGAGTATCAGTTCAACAAAATCATCTGCTTGGTGAACTTGACCAGTCTCTACGGCCGTAGTGGCGATGTTGACAGCTTGGAAAAGTGCCGATCTTTCTACGAAAGTTCCCATGAGGCGATGAATCGTTTAATCGCCGAGTTCCCAGGGATTGCAGAATACGAATCTTGGATGGGCCTAATTTTAGGAAACGGATCGGCAATTGCTGGGATGGAAAAGCAACTGTCGCTTGCCAATGACCTGATTGCCGAAGCGATCAAGCATCAACAGCAGGCGTTTGGGCTACAGCCGAATAACCTCGAATATCAGCAGCGATTGGCACGTCACCGGCAGTTTCAATCGAAGCTGTCGACGGGTCGGGCATCCGATTAGGTAAACTGAGGCCACTTTACGGGTTCTTTGGGTTTTTCAAGCTCAAGGTTCTCAATCCGCCGATTCCACATAGGAATGCAGGTCGTAACGATTGACTCGGTCATCTCACCGCAAGTCAACGGCGGACCGATAGATGCCGGCTCCCTGACAGGTCCCTGAACATAATGAACCGACACGCACTACCACTCCTTGTTACTCTCTTCTGGTTCTCCCAGGTTGTGGCTCAATTTCAAGGCGGGGATACCGGTGTGGGGTATATCGACTCGGCGATTGTTCGCAATCAACTTCGGTTTCGTTATGACTCGGCATACGACAGTCCCACACCCTATCGCGCTGAGTTCCTTTACCCGAAATCAAAAGCTCTGATCGCTGGCGTCGCAGATCCAAACGCACCTGGGCTTCCGCTAAAAGAAACCAGCATCGACTTTCAGGAATTCAGTCTGTATGCCGAATCGCTGCTCGTTGACGATTTGATCTCCGGATTCATCGAAGTTCCGTTTCGATTGATCAATCCCGATCTCAATGAGAACGCCGAGGGCATATCGGATATCCAATTAGGCGTGAAAGCTGCCTTATGGACCAATGATCAAGAATCTCTCACGTTTCAATTACGAACTTTGCTTCCCACCGGCGATGGTTCAAAAGGTCTGGGCACCGAAACTGTACGCTTGGAACCTGGGTTGTTGTTTCTCAAACGTTTGCCGTCGTACACGCTGATCGAAGGCGAAGTGCGAGACATCATTCCGCTTGGTGGTACCAAATGGGCCGGTAACGTACTTCGTTATGGAGTGGGGGTTTCGCAGCCCTGGTTCTATCACGATTCAGTTCGCTTTTCACCGGTCGTGGAGACGGTTGCCTGGTCGGTGCTCGGCGGAAGGGTAGGCAAAGGAATCAATACGCCGCAGGAACGAGTCGAAGACGCGAACACAACGGTCGCAAACATCAAGATCGGTGCGAGGCTTGACCTGCTCAGCTCATCGCACAACGGCGGTTGGCATTCTATCTATCTCGGTTATGGACGAGCACTGACCGGTGCGCAGTGGTACGACGATGTGCTGCGTGCCGAAATCCGTCTAGCATTCTGATATGCGTCGATCGCTCAATGGATACCGCCCCGCCAACATCAACAGAGTAAGCGATGACGGTCTGGTCGCTACCGTCACTTTCAATCTGACGATTGACTCGGATCGAATTGAATGACGAATGCCTCTTTCGCTGAACCGACCGGCTTCAATACCCATCAAATCGTCCGACCACAGATAAGGCAGAGGCAGTTGTAGGCGAGGTCGCAGCCGATTCAGCGGAGACGCGGCAGTTCCGCTCGTCAACAACAAGTAGAGTAGTTGACGGAACGAAAAACCCTGCCTTCGGCCCAAGTCATCTGTCTGCTGACCAGCCATCCGCGTCTCGACATGCGAATGAAAGGCCGCATACAGCGTGCCTACTTTCGCAGAACTCTGCGGGAGAATAAAAGGAGGTGACGATTGATCGGGAGATTAGAGCAATTCACCGATCGGCAAGCTAAATCACCGCAGTTGTGCCTGACCCTACGCAAAGCGTTCCTCAGGTCTTGGAGTTCACCCGTCATGACACACCACTCTACTGGATCACCAGCTTATGCGTTTTCAATTGATTCCCGTTTTTCTATTCACCATTACCTGCCTGCTGCCATGCGGCGTGTTGACGTCGACCTATGCCGATCAGCTCGTGTTCAATGCCACTGTGCCGACGAACGATCTGACAGGCACGCTTGAAGCGCAAGTGCTGTTCGCTCAAAGCCAAATCATTCCCGCGCGTCCGCGTCCTGGAGATAAGCAACCGCATCTTACCGGCTTGCGAAAAACACTTTTGCTCGTGCGACCGCTAACGGCTGATGATTCGACGACGTTATCAGTCACCGTTCGCAATGCGCAGGGTGATCAATTGGGAATGCTTGATCTGCAATCGCCCGAGAACTTGCCGAAGACGGCTTATTCCATCGACAACGCACCGAGCGGGCCGCTTGATTTCACACCGGCTCGCGGCACAGTTGCCATGGTCAGGGATCAAAAGGAGCTGACGATGCTTGAAGATGAGAAAGCTGCCTACCTGTTGGGCGGGCTCAAGCGGAACTCAGTTGTTGAAATTGAGTTAGCCGATGGCCGCTGGGTGAGGAATATCTATTTGCCGGACAATAAGTCGCTTAACGGCAAGATCGTTCGCGTCCAATCGCAAGCCGGTTATGAGTCGTCGATCTTTTACAGCGGTCGCCGCGCCACGATCGGTCGTGGCAAAAGTCTGCAGTTCAAATGCGTGAACGATCAGTGGCTACGAGACAGCGACTTGGAGAACAACGGCATCGTCTATGCAACGGATGCCTGGAGCGGTGTGATGCCAGCCGAATGGATCGTGCCCGGCATCTCGCTTGAGTTCCGCCAAGGCAGTCTCACGGGCAAGCTCAGTGACTTGAACGTCGGTGCTCCCACTCAGCTACTGATTCATACGATCGACGTCGGTATGTTGACCACGCCGAGGAATGAGTTTGCGTTTAAGAATGATCCTCAGGCGCATCGCGAGTACTTTCAGACGGTGCCGACGAGCAAGCTGATCGTTTGCCAATACGCACCGCTGCACCTGAAAGAAGTCATGCTGCCCGACGGCACACTGCTGACCGATGCCGACCCTGGTAACGGCGGTTGGCATGAAGGGACGATGCGTCAACACATTGGCAAGGAACTGATCTCGCATGGCATCGACAACGCCAACTACGGGATCAATTGCACTGCGGGCGAAGGCGAACAGAGCCATCCCTATGTCGCCGCTCAGCTTGCCGCACATAACAATCGAGGCAAGTACGCGAACGGCGTTCAAGTCCATGGCGGCTCCGGCGGTGGTGGGATCGTCACGCTCGACAACTCAATCGGTAATGAACTGAGCCATGAAGTCGGACACAATTATGGGTTGGGCCATTACGTTGGCGGTTTTAATGGTTCCATTCATCGTCCGGCTGATCAGAACAACTCGACCTGGGGCTGGGACGCCGACAAGGACCGCTTCATTCCGAACTTTGCCGTGAAACGCAGCGGCCGCGACACCTGCATCGAAGGCCAATGCCAGGAGCCGTTCGATGGTCGCAGCTACGGCCGGGATGCGATGGCTGGCGGCGAACCGCTGTCAGGGATGAATCGTTTCACGCTCTACACACCCTATACTTCTTCGATCATTCAAACGTTCCTTGAAAGCAAAGCAATCTTTGATGCGCATAGCAAGACAGGGTTCAGCAAGTGGAATCCGAGAACGTCCCGCATGGAACCTTATGAGCATCACATCAAAGTCGGCAGGCAGACCGATGCACCGATCAAAGATCTGAGTGAGCAGAGTCTTATCACACTGCTGAGCGAATATGATCGAGTCAAAATCGCGATGGGGGACGGAAATTGGAAAGCCGAGATTCCACTGCCACCAGCATCCGCAGCCAATCGAGGACGCATCGTGAACATCGATCACAGTGCCTCTTATCACAGCGATTTGATACTGAATGGTCAAAAGGTAAAAGTGTCACGCGGGTTTAAGCAAAGTTTCATTTCAAGCGGCATTCACTGGATCGAGACCGCCGCGAGCGATGGTGACATGTTGCGCAAGCCTGACAAATTCGGCGTTCCTGTCGTGACCTTAGTCGGATACTACGATCCCGACGGCGAGTTGACGAGTTACATCTATCCCGCGCTGCATGGTGTTTGCGGCTTCTGTTATCCCGACGACAGTAGCACCTTGAACGACTCTGATTGTCAACTCCGCGTTAAAACCAAAGACGGCGAGTTGTGTTTTCGTTTGGCCAGTAACAGACTCAGTCGCGAAGGCAAGGTGATGAACAAATTCCACATCAACATCCCCGCAGCCAGTGAACCCAGCAGAGTCGCCCTCATCGCTGATAACCAAGTCCTTGATGAAGAGTCCATCACCCCATCCACTGTCCTGCTCCAAATGACCGTCAACGGCATCGTCGTCCCCACCTCAAGACGATCGCAAACGGAGTGAGAGACTCGCGGCAAATCGACTCGACGCATTTATTTTTTGCCAACCTGCCACTGCTGGCAGTGTGATCGACACGTCGAGCAAGCGGGCAAGGACGAGATGCTCTTTTAGTCGCATTGGTCTGTATCTGCGAAGCAAAGCTGTCTATTTGCGACGCTCCATTGGGATCACGTACCGCAAAGTCCCGCACGCGATTGATGAATTTTTGGCATCATGTTCTCACCTGCGGAACTACTGAGTTTTGAAGAGAAGTTGGCCAAAGAATCCGAGGCGATGGTCGCGATCTTGCATTCGCGACCGCCTTGTAGGATACTACTTCTTCCTACCTTTTAAGCACTGATGCAGAAATTACTTCGTTTTGCCAAAAAACTTGTGCAACTGTGCTTCGCAGACCGCAGACAGCCGTTTGCTCCCGCCTCCCATTGATTGATTTGCACTGAATGAATGTGCGACATCTCCCGCCCCTGATCGCGATATTTCTGTTTGTCGGAGCAGTCGCTGCAGACGAATCGGAATTCATCGCTGACGTCCTACCAGTTCTTAAATCGAACTGTGTCGCATGTCATGGCCCCGACACCCAAGAGTCCAACATTCGGCTCGACAATCTGTCCACCGATCTGCTCAATGATCGTGCGGCAGCCGAGAACTGGCACGCTGTTTTGGAAGTATTGAAATCAGGCGAAATGCCGCCCGAAGATGAACCGCAATTGTCCAGTCAACAACTTCAAGCACTTACTGACTGGATCTCCAAGACAATCAAGCACGCAGTTGATGCCAGTCGTGATACGAGCGGACGCGTGGTGCTGCGGCGATTGAATCGCGTCGAGTATCAGAACACGATGTTCGATTTACTCGGGTTGGACATGGACTACATTCGTGACCTACCGCCAGACAGTGTTTCGAGTGACGGGTTCACGAACGACGGCAGTGCTCAACATATTTCGGCGATGCAACTGGAGTATTACCTCGATACCGCGCGACGTGCTCTCGATCGTGTCATCGTCAGCGGTGAAGCGCCAGAAGTGTTTGATTACGAATTCACCGAGAGCAAGATCGATACGTGGCTCGGCAACGCCCAGCGGACAACGCGGCTAGGCAGGCAACAAGAGTTTCTTGCCAAGATGAAAGACAAGTATCCTGATGAAGGCGAGTTTCTGATTCGAGTCAAACTGAATGCTGAATTGAAGCAGAACATTGGGTTTCCATTACTGGAAGTATCGGTCGGCTATCAACCCGATACAGAAATTCTGCTTCGTGATTTTGATCTTGTTGAAATCACATCAGCGGAAGAACAAACGTTGGAATTTCGCGGACGCTTGGAGAACTTTCCCTTGCCGGTTCGCGGCCAAGGCAAGTATCCAGGTCTCGTGGTTCGCGTTCGCAATCGTTACGACGATGGCTCGCCACTTCCCAAAGAGCAGACTGCTCAAAAACACGATTATCCAGACGAACCACACCTGCCTACGATTACAGTGCAGTCGCTTGAATTTCACGGCCCGGTCTTTGATCAGTGGCCGCCTGCACTCCATCGCCGCATCCTGTTTTCAGTGGATGATCGACGGAATGATGAAGCGAAATACACAGCGGATGTGCTTCGTCAATTCATGACACGCGTCTTCCGCCGACCGGTCGACGACGCGGAAGTTCAGCGAATGGTCGAGTTTCATAAATCGAATCGCGATCAGTTTCCGACGTTTGAGGAAGCGATTCGTGAGACGCTGGCGATGGTGTTAATCCAGCCAGATTTTCTGTATCTCGTCGAGCCTGCTGGCGCGACCAAGCGACCGATTGGGAACTTTGAGTTAGCGTCTCGGTTGTCGTACTTCCTGTGGAGTACGATGCCCGATGATCGCCTGATGAAACTGGCGACAGATGGTGTGCTGCTTGACCCGAAAGTGATTGCAGACGAGGTCGAGCGAATGTTGAGTGATCCACGGTCGCGCCGTTTCGTCCGTCAGTTCACCGAGCAGTGGCTGCATCTTGACTTTGTTGATCGCGTCGCGGTAGATCATGAATACTATCCGCAATTCAACGATTCGCTGAAAGAACATCTACGTGGCGAGACTCAGGCATTCTTTGCCGAACTGATCCGGGACGACTTGAGTGCGTTGAACCTGCTGTCGTCGACGTTCACGATGTTGAACGAACCTTTGGCGAAACATTATGGGATCGGCGATGTCGTTGGTCGCGAGTTTCGCCGCGTTGAGTTGAGTCCAGAATCTCATCGTGGCGGTTTGCTAGGACAGGCAAGTATCTTGCTGAGCAACTCAACCGGAGCCGACTCGCACGTCATTCGTCGTGCGGTGTGGGTGCGAGATCGATTGTTGAATGATCCGCCCGCTCCACCGCCACCGGATGCGCCGCCACTGGACGAAGCCAACCCGAATTTCGCCAAGCTCTCCGTTCGCGAGCAGTTAGAAATACATCGCCAGCGTGAAGCGTGTGCGAGTTGCCATCGCGACATCGATCCCTGGGGAGTCGCTTTGGAAAACTTCGACGCGGTCGGGCTTTGGCGAGCTGAGATTCGTCGCAAAGTCGGTGGCAAGTTCGAAGTGCTGCCAGTTATGGCAACCGACGTGCTTCCAGGCGACCACAAATTAGATGGCGTCGATTCATTGAAGCTGTATTTGACAACCTATCGGAAAGATGAATTTGCGAAAGCGCTGGTCACTCGCATGACGACCTACGCATTGGGTCGGCGCTTGGAGCTAACCGACGAGGCGGCGATCGATGATCTAGCGGCAAATTTTGCAGCGAACGGGTATCGTTTGCGAAGCTTGATTCATAACATTGTTACCAGCGAACTGTTCTTAGTGAAATAAGGTGAGATGCCCATGTTGAAACTTGATCGACGTACTTTTTTGATGGGAACAGGCGTTTCGCTGGGGCTGCCATACCTGGAGTGCATGGGTGAAGACGTCAAGAAAAACGATCCAGCCCGACGCATGTGTGCAATGTATTTCGGTTTCGGCGTTGGTTTGCCCAGCGAAGACAGCGCAGAGGCAAAGTGGCATTGGTTTCCTCGCGGCGAAGGAAAGGAATTCCAATTCACTGAAGTGTTGAAACCGCTTGAACCGCATCGTGAGAATGTCACGGTGCTCGGCGGACTGTCGCATCCCAACGGTCGCAAGATGGGCGGTCACGATACGGCTGATACGTTTTTAACGGCGTCCTATTTGAACAATCGTTTCTTGCGCAATACGGTTTCAGTTGATCAACTTGCGGCGATGGCGTTTCAAGACAAAACACGGTTTGCTTCGTTAGTGCTGTCGACCGATGGAGGTGTGGGCGAACCGACTCGCTCGAGCACGCTGTCTTATGACGACAAGGGTCGACCGATTCCGGCGCTACACCAACCGCAACAGATTTTCGATCGTTTCTTCGGTGCGGGAGATCATGATCTTGTTGCCAGTAATCGTCGATTGAAGAGCACTTCGGCAATGTTGGACCGAGTCCTGGAAGACTCGCATTCACTTAGAAGCCGATTGGGCAGCCAGGATCGAGAGAAGCTGGACGAGTATTTGGAATCGGTGCGTCAGATTGAAGAGCGCGTCGAGCGTTCTCAGCGTTGGCTGGAGATCCCGCGTCCCGAATTGAGCGACGAGGATCGGAAGATGTTAACTTTGGATGCCGATGATCAGGCCCCCAAGAACTTCATTCGCACCATGTACGATTTAATCTACTTGGCTTTCCGCACCGATTCGACCCGAGTGGCGACCTACCAAATAACGAACATGGCGGACTGTTCATCCAAAGCGGCTAAATTTCCGCAGTTGGAAGGGTTCAAAACAACACTTCATTCATTGGCTCACGATTGGAACAAACCTGGTGGTGCCGAAGAACTCGGCCTCTGGGATCAGTTCATGGCTCAGCAATTGGCATACTTCTTGGATCGATTGTCCAGTGCGCCAGAAGAAAATGGTTCGCTGCTAGATAATTCCATCGTGCTTTATGGTAGCAGCAACAGCAATACCCACGACAATCGGAACTATCCACTCGTGCTTGCTGGTGGCCGTCAACTCGGGTTGCAGCACAACAGCTATTTGAAGTTCAACGAAGATGTGCCGCTGTCGAATCTGTTTGTTACGATGCTCAATCGAGTTGGCGTTGAAACCAACGCGTTCGTCGATAGCACCGGCGAAATTTCAGAACTTACAGCGTAGCTACCGTCGCGGTTTGCCTCAGTAAACAGGCGATTGCTCGGGTGCCACGAGGGTCTGCTCCGATGCTGGCATTTCGATGCTGAACGAATCGCGTGGCTGGAATTGGCGAGTCGGTTTGCCCGATCGATGCCATAGTTCGATCTGCTGTTCTTTTGCTTCGTCGAGACTTTCGCCCATTTGTGACGCGTTGCGTCGTGCATCAGCGAGTAGCTTCGAGACCGAACCCAGTCGCGGATCGGCTCGGTTTGGATTGATTTCTGAGATCGCCTGTAGCTGTTGCTGGGCGACCAGCAGTTGTTGCTCGAGTTCGGCGACACGACCGCCTGCGTTCTCAACTTCGATAAGCGTTTGTTCGTCGAACTCGACTCCGGCGAACGAACGAATTCCGGCATCTTGTAGGATCCGTCGCACCGTCGTTGGTGTGAACAGCAAGGCCAGTAACGCCAACACCAGAATCAGTTCCCGGATTGCTGCAAAACCATCGCGGATCGCAGCGTATTTACTAGCAGGCTGATCGGACATTTAGAATACTCCCGTGGAAAAGGACGCGAATAACCATCCTCTTCGCTTATTTTCGATCGGGGCGTCCAGACCGATTTTGGGATTCTCGACGTCTGTCATGCTAGTTCGCTACCGATTTGAGTTGCTTTGCGATCACGGAGCTCAGCGACGCGGCGATCACTGGTTCGTCGGTCAATCAATTCCACCGGTTTATGTTTGTTCAGGCTGCCTTGGTGCAGAGTGCACTCTTGTCCGTGCGAACTCGCACACCTCCAGATGTGTTACAATCGAGGGGTAATGCCGATCCAACACGCCAGGTCTATTCGCTAGATCCCCCATGCAAACTAGCCGTATGCACGATGCCGAAAAAAATTGCTTACGTAGTCGACGACTCCGATTTGATCCTCGATTTGGTTCGGAAAATTTTTATAAACTCGGGTGAAATCGAGGGTTCCTACTTTCAGTCGGGGATCGCATTGCTTGATCAACTCCAGCCCAGCACGGTCGATTGCGTGGTCGCTGATTTGAAAATGCCTGACGTCGATGGCGAAGAGCTGTTTCAGCGAATTCGGCAGTGCGATCCGCTGGTCGCGTTGGTCATCATGACCGGTTTCGCGGATGTAAAAACGGCTGTGCGTTTGATGGAGCAGGGGACGTTCACATTGTTGGAAAAGCCGTTTACCAGTGACGAGCTCGTGGCTGCCGTGAAGCGGGCAGCGAATCATACCCGTGAACTGCGAAAACACAAAGCAATGTTGGCCAAAGCAACGGTGCTGAAACAGCTTCTAACCGATGATGAAGTCGAAGTGCTTGAATGCATCGTGTCAGGGCTTACCAATAAGGAAATTGCCAACACGTTGATGCTCAGCCCGCGGACGCTGGATCGTCGCCGACAGAGTATCTTGAGAAAGTTGGACGTGGGTACAGTCGCAGAAGCTGTCGCGCTCATTGCACACACAACTGAAATCTCGCAGTAGTGCCTTGCCGAGTCATTGCAAAGCAAAGTTCCGCTCATTTGGCGTAAAATCGCCACCCCGTTGGCTCAAATCGTAGCCGATAATTTTGGCAACCGAACATGACAGTTCCGATTGCGGCGGTACCTTCGGGGCAGAGAGTACCGTTCGCATCGGAACTGTCGATTTTTTATTATGGGACATTCGGGACGATGGTTGATCCTTCAAAATACGTCCCACTTCGCGTGTCCGGATTCTATCTGCTCTTCGGTGTCGTTTGGATCTTGACATCCGATGTCTCGATGGTCTGGACTGGCATCGTTGACATCCGTGCGTATCTCTTTTCTTTATGCAAGGGGATCCTTTTTGTCGGCGTGTCGTCGATCTTCATCTATCTGTTGATGCGTCAGCAGCTGAAGCGGGTCACCCGCGCGAATTCGCTGGCACACGCGGTCATCAACGGAACGACCGACGCAGTATTTGTGAAAGATCGTAGCGGTCGCTACTTGATGTTCAATAGTGCTGGTGGGTCGCTGGTCAAAAAACGAGCGGAGGATGTGATCGGTCAAGATGATCATTTTGTTTTCGATGCCGAAAGCGCAGCGACGCTGAGGGATCGCGATCAACGAATCATGGACTCAGGCGTAGCGGATACCGCCGAAGAAGTCTTGACGATCGATAATCGGACACGTGTCTATTTAGCGACAAAAGTTCCTTATCGAGATGAGTCCGGCCATGTGATTGGACTGATCGGGATCTCGCGAGACATCACCGAACGTAAACGCGATCAAGAAAGATTTCAAGAAACTCAGCAACGGTTGGATCACGCGCAATTGATTGCAAAGATGGGGAGTTGGACCTGGGAACCGAATGCGAATCGCGTTTGGTGGTCCGATGCCATTTATGAACTGTTTGGTTTTGACCCAAGCTCAACTGTTCCTTCGCTTCAAAATATCCTCGATCGACTCGAACCGGATGACCGCAAAATTGCGATTGAACGGGTCGACGCCTTGATGCATAGCGGGGATGGATTTTCAAATGAGTTCTTCGCCAATCGAGTCGATGGCAGCAAAGTCTGGATTCTCAGTGTCGCTCGAGCCACACGTGATGATCAAGGTCGGTTGATTCAAGTCGACGGATTTGATCAAGACATCACCGATCGCAAACAGGTCGAAGAAGAACTTCGCATGAGCGAGGAACGGTTGCAATTGGCGCTACGCAGTGCAGGCGGTGGCGTTTGGGATTGGGACTTGCGGACCGATCAAGCATGGTGGTCGCCTGAGATGTACTCGCTTTGGGGAATCGACCCGGCCGAACCGATGGCTCTTACAAACTCATTGTCAACGATTGTTGATCAAGATCGCGACTACGTGAGAAACGCATCCCAGCATGCCATTGATAACAAAAGTGATTATCAGGCTGATTTTCGTATCAACCACCCCGAACGTGGTGAATGTTGGATTTCGTCGAGTGGCAAAACGATTTCGGATCAAGATGGTGCGATCCGGCTGATCGGCATCTCGCAAGACATTACCGATCGACGTCGACTGGAAGAACACCTTCGACAATCACAGAAGATGGAAGCCGTCGGACGGTTAGCAGGAGGCGTGGCCCATGATTTCAATAATCTGCTCACGGTCATCAATGGTTATTGTCGCATGCTCGTCGATCAATTCTCTGAATCATCCGACACGCGCGCTTCGCTGTACGCGATCCAAGACGCTGCCGACCGCGCAACGCGATTGACGCGTCAGTTGCTTTCGTTCAGCCGCAAAGCGATGATCGAACTGCAGGCTCTCGATTTGAATCAAGTCGTCATCCAGACCGCGGCACTCGTGAGAAGACTCGTCGGGCAAGACATTTCCGTAGAACTGTCGCTCGCTTCGACGGCTTGCTTTATTGAGGCCGATCCGATTCAAATCGATCAAGTGATACTGAATCTAACGGTCAATGCACGTGATGCGTCCAACAAAGGAGGCGTCGTTACGATCGCAACGCGTTCGATCGAGTTTACATCGCAGTTTCAAACGACGACTGGCAACCTGCAACCTGGAAAATACATTGAGTTAATGGTTACCGATCAGGGTGTCGGTATGTCGGATTCTGTGATGACACAAATTTTTGAACCGTTTTTCTCAACGAAGGAACGCGAGAAGGGAACAGGCTTGGGATTGTCAGTGGTTCATGGAATCATCACGCAAACGGGCGGACAAATCGACGTCGAGTCAGCCCCAGGGCATGGTGCTTCGTTTCGAATCTATTTCAAAGAGGCGTCGCGGAAGGTGTCAAAGGTTCCGACATCTTCGTTTGCGATCGAAGGCGGACAAGAACGAATCTTACTTGTCGAAGACGAACAACCGATCCGCGTACTCTGCGAACGATCATTGAGCTCACAAGGTTATCAGGTACTCGCAGCCGCTAGCGGAAGCGAAGCACTCGAATTGTTTTCGCAATCGCCTGAAGGGATCGATATGTTGGTCACCGACTTAATGATGCCGAACATGAGCGGACGAGAATTGGCGGAGGCGTTGAGATTGAGGAAGCCCGATCTGTTGGTTCTCTACATCAGCGGCTACAGCGATGACCTTTCAATTCAAGAAGGACTTCACAGCGGACTCGATACGTTGCTGCAGAAACCGTTCTTGCCCAGCGAATTGGCGAGAAAGGTACGCGACGTGTTAGATGAACCGAATCAAGAGTTTGCACCGCAAGATGACTGCTAGAGTCAATCGTTTAGGCTTACAAAGGAATGTAACTTCTCCATAGCCGGCTGGTGGAGGGGTAAAAAGTAAAAACTGATTTTTACTTGGATCGTTGGTTTCGCGCTCTCTTTACGCATGTCAAAAACGTTGTGCGAACGGGGAATCGATTGACCATTCATCGCACCGAAAAGCTTGTTCCCAACGAGCTTCCCGAGGGTGCCAAACTGATCGGCTACAAGTCATTCACGCAACAAGAACTCAAGTTGGAGATCGTCAACATTCGCTATCGTCGAGCCCAGTATCGACTGCCCGATGGCTCGATTGTATCCACACCACGACCGGCACATTTGCTTGGCCAGTACGGCCTTAATCTTCGCTGTTACATCCTGCACCAGTACTACCAGAGCCAAGTCACTGAGCCCTTGATCCGGCAGCGGCAACTGGAGCTGGGAGTGAAGATTTCCAGTGGCCAAATCTCACGCACGTTGACCGAAGGGCATGAGCGGTGTGGATTTTTTGAGCAGCTTGCGTGAGCCGTTTAACGACTATGCAGTTGGCGAAGAAGCGTTGTGTTATGCAGCACACTACGAGCTCCCCAAGAAGTTGCTGGGATTTGCTCATGGGCGTTGTTGGCTGAACGCGAAACGCATGTCGCGAGATTGATTCCATTGAACCAACGGCAGCAACAAGCCTTGGACCGAACACGGGACGCAATCTGAACATACTATCAGCACCTGAAGGCGTACCGTGAGTCACCTCAGACGCCAACCCGGGCAAGATTGGAAAGGGATTTCGACAAGCTGTTTTTTGGCGCGACGGGCTGGCCCGAACTCAATGCGGCTTTGAACAAGATCCATGACAAACGAGCGGGAATTGCTGTTGATGCTAACGCATCCGAGTCTACCGCCGCACAACAATCTCTCAGAGAACGACATCCGCCAATTCACGAAGATCAGCAGTAGCACCCGCAGCGAAAACGGAAGTCGTAGCCGGGATACTTTTATTAGCTTGAAGACGACCTGTCGGAAACAGGGGCAGTCGTTCGGTCGTCGCATTGCCGTCAGCTTGCCACCCGCAACCTTCCTGTGTTACTTCCGACCCCGCGCCGCGACCCCTCTCGAAAGAATTGGATAAAGCGTCGCCCAGCGTCCGTGGTTGCCATGATGTGGCCGACGTCTTTTGCGACACCCAGCGAAAGGTTTGATCGAAACAACAACTTGTAAAGTGCCTTCACGTCGTTTACTTGGACAAGCGACAGTCCTGCGCGCCTCATACCAACATTGTTCAATCCCACGACCGAGCCGCAATGATCCGTCATCAGAAACGGTGGTATGTCCTGGCCGACGAACGATACCGCACCGACCATCGCCAACTCACCGATTCTCACAAACTGGTGAACGCCCACATTTCCTGAAATAATGGCCTTGGCCCCAACTTGAACATGGCCACCCAGTAGGGCACCGCTCACTAAAGTGACTTCGTCGTCAAGCACACAGTCATGTGCAACGTGGCAATTGGTCATCAAATAACATCGATTCCCGACAGTCGTGGCTGCCCCTTCGATGCAGGCGCGATGGATGGTTACCCCTTCGCGAATGACACAGTTTTCGCCAATGTGGCAGAAGGTTTTGCCCCCTTTGTACTTGTGGTCCTGCGGAATATCACCGATGACAGCATGGGCATGCAGGCTACATCCTGCCCCAATCACGGTGTCACCCATCACGACGACGGATGGCCCCAACCAACAACCCGGCCCCATTCGTACTGGACCGTCGATCACCACATTGATACCGATTTCACATGACTCGTGAATCTGAGCGTCGGGATGAATGTAAGCGGACCTATGAACCCCCATGATCTTCTATTTCCCTACGCAAATGAAACTGTTGTTGCTCGCTCTCGCAAGACACTCGCGGTTTCACAACAAATAGTCAATAGCATTCGATCCTGCGGCGAGTTGGCCTTTAGTCGTTTAACAATTAGCCGTAGGCGTACTTTCCGAAGTCAAGGTACACCTCTGGCGGACTGTTAGACAAAAGAGAAGCATCGTTTTGGCCGATTACGGCCCAATCAGCAACCTCATGATTACAAAACCCACGAGCCGCCGATAAAGCCGAAGTCACTGCGTTGCCGCTCGTCAACGTTGGCAGATCAACAATTGCAATTCGCCGCCAGATATCCTTAGTCCGTTACTTGTTCGGTGAAGACGACTTTATCGTAGACTTCCGTCGCGGCGAGTTGGCTGTCAATCGAAGCCAGCTCGATCTTGCGATCCAAACCCTGACAACTCTTCAAAAGCCAGACTCCATCGGGGCTGCGTGAGAAGCAATCAATCGAATGTCGGTCTTGAGCGATCAAGACGTAGTGCATCAAACTGGGGATCGTTCGATAATGTTCGAACTTCTTGCCGCGGTCATAGGCTTCGGTGGAATCCGACAGGACTTCGACGAGCACGACCGGGTTGAGCAACACATCGCCCGCATCAGAGTCGAGTTGCGGCTCCCCGCAAACGACCGACAGGTCTGGGTAGGTGTACAACCCGGTCGCGTTTACGCGGAGCTTCAAGTCGCCCGGGTAAACGCGGCAAAGTTTTTTCTTGAGTTGCTGGCCAAGGGTTTGAATGCAGTTGCTCACAATCAGATTGTGATTGGCCGACGCACCGGCCATCGCGAACGTCTCGCCCCGAAAGTATTCCGACCGAAACTCGGCCTTTCACAAGCGATGGAGATATTCTTCGGGGGTGACATAGGGCTTGGGGACAGTTGACATAAGGCGCGTTCCTGAAACTGGCAGAACGAATTTGGGCTATCGAGATCATCACCGAAAACTGGACTTAGAGAGTGACCATACCGAGCGAGTGCGATCGTCTCCCCGAGATTTTGCCGATCGCGGCCAAAAGGTCGGCATGGCTAAGGTTTGGGCCGGAAGGCGTAGGGATCTGATGCTCGATTAAGAAGCTGCCTGCAACGGACACCTTCGATTTCAACGCTATCCACAGGGCGTGGTGTCCCATCACGCTGATGGATTTTGGGGCCTCGTCAATTCGGCAACTTTTCTAAGTAGTTCTGACTTATTGATAGGCTTGCTCAGGTAATCGTCGCAACCTACCTCCAAGCATTTGTTCATGTCGCTCTGCATGGCGTCTGCGGTCAGCGCGATGATCGGACCGACATATCCGAGCGAACGCAGTCTTCGCGCCGTCGAGTAGCCGTCCAAATTAGGCATTTGCATGTCCAACAGAATCAAGTCGGGAACCCCGCCGTCGCGCAAACATGCTGTCACGTGTTCGACGGCGATCAGACCGTCTTCACATTCTTTCACGGTCGCACCCGATTGTGTCAGTATCTGTTTACTAAGAAATCGGATATCGCGTCGGTCATCAACAACGAGCACGTGACATGAGATCTTCGGCAACTGTTCGAGACGAGTTTCCGATTGGGCCGTAGCCCGAGGACGCATGCTTTCGTAGTCGACCAAGTCCAAAGTGGCACTTTCGCCAGTTGGAATCGTGACAGAAAAGGTGCTTCCGACGCCTTCGGTGCTTTGCATAGTAATGAAACCACCCAGCATTTCCGCTAGCCTTTGACTGATGACAAGCCCTAGCCCCGTGCCGCCAAAATTTCGACTGACACTGGCATCACCTTGAGAAAACGGTTTAAACAATCGTTCCATCTGCTCGTCTGAAATACCGATACCTGTATCAACAACATCAAACTGCAATTGACGAGTGTTAACATCAAACCGAACACGAATCTGCACCTCGCCTTGATGCGTGAATTTTATTGCGTTGCCAACGAGGTTAATTAAAATTTGCTTCAATCGTTTGACATCGGACTGGATCGTTTTCGGTAGTTTGCCTTCGTAGTGGACCGTCAATGACAAACCACCATCTCGGCCGCGGATCTCCATGATGCTCCGCACATCCTCGATCAAGCGAAGTGGCTCAAACTGCTCGGATTCGATATCGAGCTTCCCGGCCTCGATCTTCGAGATATCCAGGATGTCGTTAATGATATCTAACAGGTAGTAACCATTGTTTCGTATCGTTTGCAAATGTTGGATGGCATCGTCTTGATGCACCAAGTCTTTTAATAGGTCGGCGTAACCCAAGATCGCCGTCATTGGGGTACGGATCTCGTGACTCATGTTTGCCAAGAAAGCAGTCTTGGAGGCATTGGAGGCTTCCGCCGCTTCGCGGGCTTCGTTCAATGCCAACTGGAATTCATGGCGTTCATCATCGTCAATGACGGATCCGACGAACCCATAAAACTCGCCAGCCTCGTTGAACCGTGGTTTGCCAGCGTCGATTGCCCAGCGGTAATTGCCATTAACCGTTCGCAACCGGTATTCCAATTCAAAAGATTCACCCTTTGCAGCGGCGGCCAAAAAAGTTTTTTGCGATCGCTCACGGTCATCGGGATGCACTGCCGTCGTCCAGCCGAACACGAGTCCCTCCGCGCTCGTTTGCCCTGTAAAGTCAAACCAACTTTGCGAGAGAAACGTGCATTCATGTTTTTGATTGGTCACCCAGATCATTGCCGGAGCCGCATTGGCCATTTCACGAAAACGCTGTTCGCTCTCGAGTAATCTTGCCTCGGCCAGCTTTTGGTCGCTTACATCCAGTGTTACTCCATCGAACCGAATCGGTGTTCCGTTCTCGGCATAGAACGTCCGCCCGATGGCCCGCACCCAGGTGACAGCTGCCGTATCAGGATCGATCGTCCGATAGTTTGTGCTGTAATGCGTCCGGTTCGCAATGCTTTGCTCGATCGCCCGTCGCGTAGGCTCTCGGTCGTCCGGATGAATGCGGTCATAAAACGTTTCGATCGTGACGGTAGCGTCGGGTGGCAAATGAAAGTGGGCTTTTACTAAGTCGTCCCACTGGAGCACATCAAAGGGCAGGTCGCAGTACCAGAACCCGACCCCAGAACTGCGGCGGACGAACGCCGACCGCTCTTCACTTTGCCGGAGTTGATGTTCAACTCGCACCCGTTCGACCGCTGCCCAAGTCCGATCAGCGGTGTCTTCGATGATCTCAATCTCGATTTGCGTCCAAGCGCGAACGTCCGTCGCGTGGACGGCCAAACCGGCAACAAACACACCGTTCTTGTGCAAAGGGACAGCAACATAGGACCGGACTTGCATCGCCGCGAACGCCTCCAACTCGCTCGACTGTCGCGATGAGTGATCGATCACGTCCGCTTCGGATGCTGTGGAACCAGCTTGGAAGAGCATCAACTGGTCGAGGCCGAAGGAGGCAATGGGATACCGCCCCACGATGGACGCAGCAGAATCGGTATAGTCCGCTTGGATTTCATAGTCCGTGCCGCAGACTTCAACGTAAGCGACTCTATTCGCCCCGAGCCACTCGCCAAGAATCCTGCACGCTTCGGCTTGTACAGCCTTTGTGTCGGACAGGGGGCGGATCGCATCAGCCAATGTGACGGCGAAACTGTGGCGAGCCTCACTTGCCCTGAGTCGTTCCTCGGCTTGCCGACGTTCTGAGATGTCGTTGAATAGGATCGCGACAATGTTACTGCCGATACCACCGATCGGAAACGCAGATACATCAAACCACCGTCCGCCCATGGCACTAGCCTGATGTACAAAGCGAATTTTTTCGCCCGTCGACGCAACCCGTCCGTATGTCTGGTACCAAAATTCTTCCAGGGCTGGGATCGCTTGGCGGATTGACTTGCCAGCGAGACCATGCATCCCCGTATGCTTTTCGAACGCAGGATTCATGGTCAAGATTCGGTAGTCAGTCGCTCGCCCCGCCGCGTCGTACTCCATTTCAACCATGCAGAAACCTTCGTCCATGGTTTCAAACAGGGTACGAAACCGCTCTTCGCTCAGTCGCAATGCCGCTTCCGCTCTGTGTCGCGCGGTGACGTCGACGCCAACAACGACAATGCCAACGATGTGACCGTCGGCGTCACGCAGCGCTTGGTAAACAAAATCGACGTACTGTTCTGCCGATTGTTCCAACTGCAGCCGAACACCGGTCCCGATAAATGGTTCGCCCGTCGCGTACACGCGGTCGAGTAATTCGATGAAACCCTGTTCCCGAACCTCGGGAAGCGCTTCAAGTACGGTCTTGCCCAGCAATTCGCGATTGCCAACGACTGCATGATATCGATCGTTTGCCATCTCGAAGACGTGTGACGGCCCACGCAAGACGCACATGAATGCCGGTGATTGACGAAACACATCAGCAAGCCGACCCAGTTCGCCTTCCGCCTGCAGCAACAAACGCTCTCGCTCGGCCTCGACTTGCACCCGGTCGGTTATGTCTGCCGCCACGCCGATCAGCCTGCCGTTTCCATCGGGCTGGTCGAAGATTGCATGACCGCGCTCCTCGATCCAAATCGTTCGTCCGTCGGCCGGGCGAACAAGACGATAGCGAGTTAAGTAACTGCCCCGTGCTTCAATCGCTTTACGGTACGTGTTTTGGTATGCGGCCAAATCGTCCGGGTGCAGCAACGCCAATCGTTGATCATTTTTGGTAAGCTCATCGCCAGGCTGCAGGCCAAACACATTCGCCGCATTTTCTGACACACGCAGATTGCCGTCCAGCGTGGTCCATTCCCAAGCCACCATGTGAGCTGCGGCCAACGCAATCCGCAAACGCTCTTCGCCGGCTCGAATCGCCTGTTCCGCTTCCTTTCGTTCAGTCACGTCACGGGTGGTTCCTGCCACCGCCTCGACCTCGCCGTCGGCTCCGATGACAGGTACAAAAATGTAATCGTACTCTCGCCGCCCGACTGTGCCGGTAAACGGCACTTGGCCTCGGATCGACTTTCGGGTGGAACGAACTTGATCAATCTCTCGATCATGCATCTCGGCGTGCCAAGGCTCATAGCCGATCTCCAAAAATGTCTTTCCGATGGTCTCCTCGTAACTGAGGCCCCACATTTTGACGAGTGCGTCGTTGGCATAGACAACACGGTGGTCGAGGCTGAACACATAGACGAAGTCCGGCGTGTTGGTCAAAACGGTTTCGTAAACTCGCCGCTGCCGCTCGGAATCAGCAGCGATCCGAGCGAGTTCCTGCTCAGCATGCGCGGCAATTTTACCGTTTAGCGACGTAACGGCATCGCTTCCGTCCCAGTTGTGCTCAACAAAGATCACGACCAAGCACCCAGGACTTAAGTCACCCGCAGGCGAAACGCGGATGTCCACCACACGCCGCGAATCGCCGATTTGCACAGGCACACCGACCGCTGTCGCAGCACGATGTGTTTTCGCAGCAGCGTCAAGCGAAGCGACGACGTCGGCTCGCAACATCGGATGCACGCTACTCAAAAGGTTCTGTAAAGCCTCGGCTTCAGAGACTCGAAGAAACCGGCTAGCCGACGCCGAGTAATGAACGATCTCGTACGCTTGATTGACAAGGACCGACGGGGGGGAAACATGCTCGAGAAAACGATGGTGAAGTTCTCCAGGCGTCATCGGCAGCATTCCCAGGCCGCCTTAGCGGTCACTGTCTCTTTCGTTGCTATGGGCTGATTGAGCAGAAACTTTTTCTTAGCTCGTACGGATCGCGTTGTCACGCATGCACCTCTTGATTCAAATACCAAACGCAATGTTCACCAGTCAAATCATAGTGGACACGGGGAGTGAAGAGCCATCCCCTTTCAAGCTAGCGATGACTGCTGCGCCTTCAGCTGGTATGACCTCCTAGATCATCCAAAATCTACAGAAGGCCTGTTCTTTGTCAGAGTTCATATTGGTTTCGAAGATCATCTTAATTTGGGGGCGAAGAGTTCAATGGTGGTTGCAGTGGATTCGCCTATGGCGTGCCATCGGAAAAATGCCGCGGATCGTGCATACCGAGTGGTCGTACGATCGATTGTCTCGACTGAAACCTTGGCTGATCTACAACTTACTGTTTTGAAAGCGTTAACTGACGTAGACACGATTTGGGAATGCGATGGCACTTTACCGGCTCTGTTGAAGGGCCGTGGCTTGCCAGCCACTAAGAGCAAAACACGACAACTTGTGAATAAGAGGATAAAATAGGGGTAACCATGCAGTGCACCGGATAGGCGTCATCGGGTTTTCTGGTGGTCAGTTTTACTCTCGTCGCCTGGTGACGGCGGACGTTCGCCCAAAGAGTATTGGCTCCGCTACCAGTTTAGCAATTCCACTTCGTGGGAATTAGTGGCATGAGCAAATTGAAGAAACCGATTCTAAGCGTCCTTTGCGGGTTTGCTGTCTTCTATTCGGCAACATGGTTTGTGTTTCGGTCAGATAGGACAACTCAGAATTTTGCCGACCATGTTTTCCGTGCTCGATACAATGACCATCATCATGCACCTCAGCGCTGAGGGCGGCATGATTTGCATCGACCATGTGGATTCCTAACCTCAAAAGCAACAGGATGGTTGTCCACGAACTCACCAAGCGGAATTGACTTTGAACTACCAGAGATCAAGCGTGGAGTCTTCAGTCGCCCGCCATTTTTCGTGTACGGGCGATTGGTGATTCGAGGTGCATCGGCCCAGACCATGTCACGACGATGTGTCTCTTCGATGTACTTTTGTTTGTCATCAATCGTGCTGCCCTGGGCGGAGCGATCAGCCTTGCGACTGAACTCACCTTGTGTCTCTGATTCTGACCATGATGCCGTATCAAAATTCAGAACACCATGTCGATGGAATCAAATCCGGCGACTTTTTCCTCGACGATGTTTCGCCCAGAGATGGGCAGAAGTCACATTTACTTCGAAGAAATTTGGGCTCTCCAATTGTTGAGCCAGTCGCGTTGGCTGGTGGCGTTGCGGCAGGTAGGCCAAGCCCTTTCGGACTCTGGGGTAGTTTGGGTACAAGAGCCGCCAAAGAAGTCATCAATGCAGAGTTTTAGGCTTCTCGTCCACTTCAGCTTCCGTGCTTAACCAGCGGAGTATTTCGCTCCTTCGGTTTCTCCGCCTCTTACCATTTGCAAAACATGAAGACTCTCTATCGAAATGCCCTGCCTTGTGCGCTCATCGCAATCGTGACAATGCTCTCTTGCGGATGTGGAAGCAGTACCACCCCAACGGTCAGTAGCAGCGAGGATGAAATAAAAGCATACCTGGATGAGCACCCAGAACTAAAAGACGCTCCCGAGGAGACCGTGAACACGTACAGTGAAATTTAACTCTTGCTCATGAAAGTGCGAACGGCAGGAATAGACTTACCGTACGCACCAGTGCATTAGATTTCAGTTCTCTCGAAAACCGTGGCTAACGGGCTGTTGATTTCAATGAATCCCACGTCTCGGTTGCTTAACAGTCAGCCAGCGCCAAAACGGCGATTTCTTTTGAGCACTGTTAACGTGGCGGCTCTGCTTCGCGAATCACCGCACCATTCTCCGACGACAGGACCAAAATCGCGAACCGCTCCACCGAATTGATCGACGAACCGCTGACCGATGCGTAATCGAATCGCCCTCTCAAGTCGGTGTAGCCATCTTTCCAAAACTGAACCTGACCGCCCGACAGCTTGGCGTAAACCTTTACGTAAGATCCGACAATCGGCTTACTCGTCCCTGCGATGTTCGTCTGCAAGTGTCCGTAGCCTGTCGACAAGGTCACCGCGATATTCCCGCCTGACGCGACGCGACTTTGACGTTGCGAACCGGCCACGATCTCAACGAGCACATTTCTGTTGGCAATTTCATTGGGAATCTCCCAAGTCAACTCGCCGTTCTCTTTGGACAACTTCAGCAAGCGAGTTTCGTTCGGCTGGACCAAAGAAGCTCGGCTTGAACCTTCTTGCACGAACGGTTTGCGAGTGAACAACAACTCAACGTCAAGCAGGTAATAATTCACTTCGACCGATTGTAGGTTTTGCCACTTCAATTGAACTTGCGAACTTTCCAAGCGGAAGTCAAAGGTCGGTTGTCGAGCCGCCGCCACGGAATGCTCTTGTTCGCGACGAGCCTCTGCGGATGCTGGCGTCAGCTTGGAATTCTCAGTCGCCGTGACAACTTCGTTCTTGCCAGGCAACGCGATCGATTCTCCGCCCATCATCGCCACGTGCTCGCGAACTTGGCTGCGAACTTCATCGAATCGTGTCCGCCAAAATTCGGTGGGGAAGTCGGTGTAACTACCGGCCAATCGATTCGCTTCGTCGTAGCGACCTTGGTAAAGATTCGAGTAAGCGACCAAGTAATCGTAAGCCATCGGCATGCCAGTCGACGCACGATCGACCTGCTGAAGATGATTGATCGCTTCCTCAATTCGTTGTTGCAGTAACAGAAAATAGGTCAACGCCAACTGTTGACGCGGTTTGGGTTGAGACTGATAAGCAAGAACTCTCATCAAGCTATTCCACTGGGCCTTCAGCTCCGCATTGGGAATCTGCCAACGGCCTCCCGCCGGATGTCGACGGGGAACTTCAAGCGGTCGGAATTCGATATGCTCATAAATCTCTCGCTCGATCGGATCAATCAATAGCAAGGGAGATTCAATCGCCGGTCCAGTCATCGAAACAACATCGTCACGATGAGCGAAATACTGCTTAAGACGTTGCGATGAATTGTGCTTCAGCGAATAACCCCACAGCGTTGCGTCATAGTGACGAAGCTCATCAAGGGTCGCCGTCACTTGCTGAAAAACTTCTGGTTCGCTCATTCGCGGTGCAACCATTTGCAAGTCGACGTGATACAGATTCGCAGTGTTCTTTAAGTAGGCCGCAATCTGTGCTGCCGTTCCGTGCTGAACCAAATAGGGCCACGAGTTTTCGTCTGGCTCGCTCGGTTCGGCAAGAACTTCCAGTTCGGCTGAATCTGCGCGAGCCAGCAGCGTATCGTCCTGGGATGCTGTCGGACCGTAGTGCGAAAACTTTCCTGCGACCGGGAAGTAGAACGCGTACTGAAAGCGCTGTGTCGAATACGGTTCCAACTGAACGCGGTGTGAATCGGTTGGACGAGTTTGCTCCAGCGGTAAACTGCCAGCGGGAATTTGCACCAGCAGATCCGCGTTGACGACTTGATCGGTTGGATTACTCAGCACCACTTGGCCGTGATACACTTTGCCGATCACAAACTCCTTGATCGCATCAGGAGCGTGACCTGGCAACGGAGCGACTTCATCACCCGCGACGCGATGTCCCAGCAGAATCGTCGGTGCACCTTCTGCGGCAGGCTTTACTTCACGAATCTGTTCGGTAACGACCGCGGCAGGAGCTTTGGTGCGAATCACCAACCGCCCATCTTTCGCATCTGATTCAATGCCATCCGCTTTCAATGGCAAACCGACAACCGCGAGAGCAAGCAACGCCTCGTTCGCATTGGCGATCGGTGCGAACAGGTCTTGCGAAACGGCGGGACGCGCGTTCTCTGCATTTGCCAAATCTTTCCAATACGTTCGCACGGGAACCAAGTTGGAACCAGCGGCTTGAATTGTCAGGTGATAGTAATTGCTCTCGGCCCAACGTTTGGTCTGATCGATTTCACGGTAAAGCTGGCGAACCGACTCGCGTTCCATCAAACCAAAGAAACTTGCTTTCTGTTTCTTATCAGCTTCCATCAAATCGCCGCTGCGACGCCGCAGTGATTTCTCAATCATTTCGCGTTTCGTTTCTTCAGGACGATTCGCAGCAGCATTTCCAGGAGCCAGACCTCGGGCGGCATCCAAGCGATCAACTCCATCGCTTAAAGCAACCATACCCCCTAAGCCACCGCTGCTGAACCCCACCTCACCTTGCGGTGCACTACTCAAGTTTAGCGAAAGATCGCTAAGTTCGTCTGCGCTAAGATCTTTGCCGGAAATTGCCGCCAACATACGACGATGTACTTCGGACGGGTCGACAGGATTCATGGCCAACCAATCGGCCATGATTCGTTGCACGGGGCCACGCTGGGATTCCAGTCGAGCGGACAGTAAGGCGCGTTCGACGGTATTCAATTGGTCGAATCGCCAGAGATCGACATATTTGTTGAGATCGTGACCCAGCAACCAATCGTCCATGAATTGCAGATCTTTCTTCTGATTCAGCATTGGCTTTACAACGCGATCGAAGAACGGTCGGTCCTTGAAATAGACGAATAAGTGCAGCTCGTGTGAAGCAAATTCATCGTACTTCGCTTGCTTAGCTTCATCATCGAGCGTATGCCATCGAGTCAAGAACGCGAACTGGTTAAACGTTTCATCGTTAAGCTGCGCCGCATAGAATCGGTAAAGATCACCGACGTTGGCGTAGATTTGTGCACGTGCCGATTGAACGTCACCAATCTCTAGCGGCGCGTCAGGCTTGACCGTCATCACGGTTCGAGATTGCGTCAAAGGTTTATCAACAGGCAACGAACTTGCGAGCCGCAAATCATCATGTTCCAGCGGTTTCGCATCCAACGGAATGCGACGCACTTGAACAGCAAGCGGATCGACAACCACGAGCGTAACCATTTGCGCACCATCGATCGCATCGGTGTCGATCGTGATCCAGCCTTGATCGTCAACTTCCGCGTTAGCGACAACCATTCCTGAGTTTCGCAAATACTCGACCGTTGTAGGATCACCGGGAGCTGCGGCCTCTCCCTCCATGGCAGCCTGTTTGCGACGCATTGCATCCGACATCATCGCACTGGGGGGCATTGGTGCCGCAGGAACGGCATCGCCAGTAGCCATCGCAATCTCTTCGGCTTGGCTCGCACCGATGTCCCACGGGTTCATCAATAACGAAGGCTGAGGCAACATATTGCCAGGATACTTCTTTGCCAACTGGCGCTCTAACACATAACGATACTCGTCATCCAAACGCAGGTTACTGACATAGCCGCTCGACGGCGAACGATAGTTTTCGATACTTGGTCGAACGCCCGGCATCGTTAGATTGATCGGATCGATCGGCAACGTATAACGGGACACCAACAGATGCACGCGAGTAAATTTGGTCGCGCCATCTAAATGGACGCGAATCGACTTTTCGTCTTGCTTGATCTCCGACACGCTCGCCGTGCCTCGATTCACCAGCTCGATCGAACGCGAATCGCCGAGCAGCAAACCATTGAACGTACTGCCCTCATCGACGACGATTCGCATCGTTCGCTGTTCGAGCAAGTCGCGCAATTCATAATCGCCAGCCGACAACTCAGGCAACTTAATGGCACCGGGTTGCTCCGCAATCTTGTTTGTCAAATCACGACGCACCGCGTTGTCAAGCACTTCGATCAATTGCCAACGACCTTGCGGCAGTTCAATCTTTGGTCCGTCACTAGGAGCGATCGGCAATGTAAGCGTCTCGCCAGCCGTTGCGGTCAACATGTCTGGCCAACTGGCATGATTGGCATCGAGCGTCCATGTTCGCGCGTAAAGATGATTGCCACTCATTTGCAAACGCGTGATCCCAGCGAGTTTCCCCAAGTGAACGCGACCTTGCGCATCGGCTCCAAGGGTAACATCGACCGGATTATTCACTGCACGGTGCCACATTTTTACTTGCACGGGAAATCCGTTCGACAACTCACCTGAGTGTCCCGTGATCTCAGCGTAATAGCCTTCCTTCGTCTCTGTTAACTGAGGTTGGTAAATTGTCGACGTCGTGCGAATCGTGTCGAACTCGAACGACTGTTCATCGGACAGTGATTGATCGCGACCTTGGCTGCGCATGCGAACGTCACCACTGAACGACAGTGTGACCTCGTGCAGTCGCGAAGGTACACGAATTTCAACTTCCGTTTCACGATCCTCGAATAAGGAAACGTTTTCAAAACGCTGAGTCATCGTGCTGCCATCGAGATCGGTCGCGGTGATGATCACCACCGGATTGCGAATCAATGAAACAGAAACGGGATGTCCATGAAGGGTCAAACTTGCTCGTAACAATACGGTCGTCTGACGACCCGCTTGCAACGATTCGCGATGCACATAGAACCCGGCTTTGAGTCCATATTGCTCGGCAGCATGATGGAAACGAAGCGGTTTGGCGAAATTGCCAGAAATCAGAATGCCGACTTGATCAGTTGCCTTGTCGACATACGGCACAATGATCTCGCCTTGTGCATTGGCAGTCAATTCCTGTCCGGCGACAATCAACTTGGCGTCACTAACAGGCCGATTGTTCGTGTCGAAGACAGTGAACTGATGACCGGCTGGCGTCAGTTTGCTCACCGTGCGAAGATCGCCACGCGACACAATCGCTCGACTGCGACGACCTCCACCGACGAGTTCGACGATCCACACGCCGGCACCGTCGATCGTTTTCAAGTCAATCGTTTCGCGGTGACGCAACCAAGCGGACGTATCAAATGTCTTCTCCCACTGAACAGCGGCGACCAGACCATCTAAGTCGATGTCTGTGTTGACTGGATTTTGGAACTGCTGAAAATAAGCGGGCAGATTGATGCGGAACACGCGAACGGACAATCGCTCAATGTTCTTCACGTCGACATCCAACCGAACCGGAGCATCGGTACTCCAGTTTTGTGAATTGCTCAGAACCCAATCCAACTCCACACGTTCTCGCAATTCTTTTTGCTCGGCAGCGTTCAACTGATTGAACCAACTGAGCGATTCACCAATTCCGAACAAGATCTTCGTTTCCACGAAAACTTTCTGCAGATAGCGAGTTTCCAAATATGGTGCGAATTTGTCTGGCGAGTTCGCATCTCGAAGCAGTTGTTGCAGGTAATCTCGGACCAACGGTTCATCATTGAGAATCGGAGGCAGAGCAATCAACGCCGAGAAATCTTCATTGAGTTGAGCGAGTTGGCCACGAACTTCCTGTTTGAATTGCGGCAGAAGATACGGCACTTCGCGTGGCAATTTTACATACTCAAGAAACAGATCGGCATCATAACGACCTTGTTTTCGCAACGCATCGAGCAAATGATAAAGTGTGGCGACTCTCAGCGAAATAAACTGCGACGGCAACGTTCGAGTGAACTCGACCAGACGTTGCCGGTATTCGATTTCGACTTCCGGGGATGCGTCGATGATAACTCCAGCGGCGGGACGCAGACGTTGCATCACTTCGTTCACATATTGCTGATTGCCGATCAGATCGGGCTTTAACTTTTGCAACTCTTTCAATTGGTCAAGCGTCAAGCGATGATGGATGGCGATCGCGCCGAAGCCTTGCGAGTGCTGATCTGAAAGTTCTTTTGCAATCCAAGCGACGAGTTGTGGTTGAGCGATGACATCATATCGAGTTAGCAATTCACGTAATTGATGTATTGGCAGTTCGTTCGCATTGACTTGTAGCAGTCCGACGTGCGTGAGTTGACCGAGGTTGCCGCTATTGGCGATCGCTTGTTTAATGAGCGCCGACTCATCGATACGTTGTTGGTCAAACGTCGATGGCAATTGACGCTGGCGAACGGTCGCGGGCAGTTCGTGATTGAGCTGAACGCCAAGTTCACGAATGAAGTACGCGAGCGTCTCGTTGGGATGGGCGTTATAGGCCAGCAACATTTGTCGCATCATCATTTGACGAGCGAGTTGTGTTAGGTTGTGTCGACCGATCCAGTCCTTCAGCGTCTTCTCGGCATCGGCCAAACGATCGGTGTTCTGATAGTGCAGCGTGTGATAGTAGAAGTATTCCTCGGTGCCAGGGATGAGTTTGGCGAGCACTGCGGCTCGATCCTTGGCAAGTGCGAATTGTTCAAGCATATCAATTTCCTGTGCCGAAGCGGGAATGACGATTCCGATCGCTAGCAGCACACCCGTTAGCAGCCAACCCAAGGAGCGTTTCGAAAAGCTGTCCATCGTTATAGTCCTGTCGAATGGTGTCCAAGAATCATTTGTTTGCGCGAGCGAGTATCGCTAGAAAGTAGACGCGCACCGCACGATTTTGTTAGGAAAAATCCGTAGAATGTGCGCAGTTTCACAGGATTAGCACATTTTTCATCGCTCCGCATTCCGTTTAACCGTTAGCCGCAGGCGTACTTTCCGACGTGAGAGTACGCCCTTGGCTAACTGTTAAACAAAGGAGGATTGGAATTCAACTAAATCAACAGCACGCTAGCGCCGTCGGCTCATTTCACGGAAAGTCTTCACCCGATGTGCCGAGAGGACGACATGAGAGAACTCAATATTTGCATCAAACGTTTCGAATCGCTACGAAAACACGGTATTATTACTATTAAGCCTCTGCTGCCTTGCGGCAGCTAGATTTATTCACGCCGCTCGCCTTAGTCAAACGAATGTTTTGACAATTTCCACTACATCCATAATTGTCACCGCTGACTCACAGCGACAATGAAGGCAACTCTGAAATTTTCTCGCGAGAGACCGATGACCAGTCCCAGCGGTCGATCATCTCGGCGTGCCAACGTTTCAGATCCCAATGCTGAGTCTCTGCTTCATCGGGTAAGGCATTGCTGTTTTGAATCGCCGAGCGAGCAGCCCAGGCAACGATCGTTTCAGGTCGCATACCTTGTTCGCGGTATAGTGACAATCGAGTGTCACCATGCCGTTTGGCTAATCGCCGACCGTCCGTGCCGACGACCAGCGGCACGTGTGCGAACAGTGGCGGGGTAGCACCGAGGTAGTTGTAGATTTGCAGTTGCCGAAACGTGCTCAGCAATAAATCATCACCCCGCACGACTTCCGTCACGCCAGATTCCAAGTCATCGACGACGACGGCTAATTGATACGCCGCCGTTCCTTCTTTGCGTGTGACGGGAAAATCACCGATCGCGGTCAGCGGATCACAGCACACATGCCCGGCCACGAAATCGTCAAATGCCATCTCCTCGCTGGTGACGCGAAATCGCAAAGAGTAACTGCCTGGCTCGGGCAACGCATCACCGAATCGCCAGTCGCGGCACGTGCCAGAGTAAATCGTCGCTTCGGCAGACACGGTTTGGTCGGCGGAATCGAGCGAGGAATCTGGCTGTGGCAGCGGCCACGATGCTTGTTCGTGCGGTGCCGACGATGCCTCTTCGATATCTCGACGTGAACATGTGCAAGGATAAACCCGATCGTCCGCCAGCATCCGTTCTAACATCGATTGATACACCGACGAACGCTGGGTTTGAATGATCGGCGAGCCATCGTATTCGATGCCCAACCACGTCAAATCTTCGATCGCTTGGGCCGACGCCCACGGTTTGACTCGCGGCGAATCAATGTCCTCGATGCGGAGGATCAACTCCGCACCGATCGCTCGGGCACTCCAGTACGCAATCAAATAGGTGCGGGCGTTGCCGAGATGTTGAGCACCAGTGGGGGAAGGTGCCAATCGACAAACGGGAAGCATGGTGTCACTCAAAACGGGCGGCGCTCAAAAAAGTGAGTCAATCAAAACTCAGCATTGCCGGGCGTGCGTGGGAACGGGATTACATCGCGAATGTTCGTCATCCCAGTCGCATACTGCACGGCCCGCTCCAATCCCAAGCCGAAACCGGCATGCGGGACAGTGCCGTAACGTCGCAAGTCGATGTACCACCAGTAATCTTTTTCATCGAGACCCGCAGCCTGCATGCGCTCTAACAACACGTCGAGTCGCTCTTCGCGTTGACTGCCACCGATGATTTCGCCCACGCCAGGCACGAGCACATCCATCGCCGCGACTGTTTTGCCATCGTCGCTGACACGCATGTAAAACGGTTTGATCGTCGACGGATAATCCGTCAAGATCAAAGGTCCGCCGACGAACTGGGTCAAATACTTTTCATGTTCGGCTTGCAAGTCGATGCCCCATTTCACAGGGTAGTCGAATTTCTCATCGCATGACGTCAATCGCTCGACCGCTTCGGTGTACGTCATGTGCTCGAACGGTTTATCGACAACGTCACGCAGTTGTTGCAGCTTGCCTTTTCTCGATCATCGAGTCAAAGAACTCCATGTCTTCGGCGCAGTGTTCTAAACAATCGGCAAAGATGCGTTTGAGGAATGACTCGGCCAATCGCATGTTGTCATGCAGGTCATAGAACGCTGCTTCGGGTTCGACCATCCAGAATTCAGCGAGGTGCCGCGACGTGTTGCTGTTCTCGGCACGAAACGTGGGACCAAACGTGTATATTTTCGACAACGCACAAGCGTATGTTTCGCCTTCGAGTTGGCCGCTGACGGTCAGGTGCGTGGGTTTGCCGAAGAAGTCTTGTGAGGGATCGAGTGGTCGATTCGAGCCAGCGAGTTTTTCCAGGTTCAGCGTGGTGACGCGAAACATCTCGCCCGCGCCTTCGCAATCACTAGCCGTCACGATGGGCGTGTGCAGGTAATAGAAACCCGCTTCGTCAAAGAATCGATGAATCGACTGGCTCAACCGATTGCGAACCCGCATCACCGCACCGAGCGTGTTGGTGCGGGCGCGGAGGTGTGACCATTCACGCAGTTTCTCGAACGAGTGTCGTTTCTTTTGCAGCGGATAGGTTTCACCGTCACACCATCCGGTGACGCGAACGGCTCCCGCGTGCAGTTCCGTATCTTGCCCTTGGGCAGGCGACTCGACCAATTGACCGGTGATCACGACGCTGCATCCGGCCGTCAGTTTTTGAATTTCCGATGCGTAGTTGTCCAGTTCCGCAGGCGCGACGACCTGCAGGTTGCCCAAGCAGGTACCGTCGTTGATTTCGAGGAAACTGAAACCGCCTTTACTATCGCGGCGAGTGCGAACCCAGCCGCGAATTTCAGTCGCCATCGGGAGCGTGGTGCTGCGCCGGGCAGCGTCAATCGAGATCCAATCCATGGAGGTTACCAGAAGTAGTAGTACAAACTGAGCGTAGCGAGAATCACACCAATACCAGCGAACTTAGCGCCTTGGGAAGACTGCATGTCCATCTTTTCATTGACTGGCATCGTCACTGGCGTTTTCAGCGGATGAATCAGTGTCACGACCAAACCAATCAATAGCACAGTGAAGAAACACAAGGCCATGCGATCAAGGAAGGCAATTTGGTTGGAATACCACCAGCCATTATTAACGATGATGTCACCGAGCACCCATTTGAAGGCGGCGTAGGCAAACACGTTCACGAGAATTCCAAGCGTTCCGAAGTAACGCGGCGTACGCGGCGAAAAGAACCCCAGCAAGAATACCGCCAGCAGCCCTGGCGAGATGAACCCCTGGAACTCTTGGATGAACGTGAAGATGCTGGTGAAGTTATCGAGGTACGGAGCAACAGTCGCTGACAACAGCACGAACAAGACCACGAACGCGCGTCCAACCGAGACCAAACGATGTGGGTTTTTTTCACCGGTGACTTTGGCATACAAATCCATCGTCGCAACTGTCGATGCGGAATTGAGCATCGAAGCCAACGAGCTGATCACTGCGCCTGAAAGTGCGGCCAAGATAAACCAGGAAACCATCGGGTAGGGCTTGATCAGGTTGCGAACCAAGACTGGGAACGCACGGTCGTAGTCGTACTTGCCACTAGCCTCGTTGAATAGATCGGGGGCGAACAAGTTATAAGCGAGTATCCCCGGGATCACGACCAAAAATGGGATCATCAGTTTCATCACGGCGGCGAATACGATGCCCTTTTGTCCTTCGGCGAGCGATTTCGATCCGAGTGTTCGCTGGACGATGTATTGATTCAAACCCCAATAGAAAAAGTTGGGAATCCATAGCCCGACAATCAATGCAGTCCAGGGCAGCTCTGAGTCTTCTTTGGGGCGGACCATGTGGGCTTTGCCACCACTGCCATTGACGCCGCTGCCCGGTACCATCTCGCCGCTTTCTTTGTCGAGGACTTCGCCGTTGTTCGCGACCGCTTCCCCATCGACGCCATCGTTGAGCAGCATGAACCTGCCCCAAAAACCGGCGTTCTCCAGGTCCGCAGCCGTGGCGTTGGAATTAGCCACTTTGGTTTTGATCAGTTCATCGGCGGGTCGATCATTGAGCTCCACGAACGCCATCACCATCACGATGGCCCCACCGACAATCAATGCGGAACCCCAAACCAAATCCGTCCACGCGCATGCTTTTAAACCACCCACGAACACGTAGGCCGCCGCGAATAATGCGATCAACCAACACATCGCCGTCAGGTTGTTCAGTATGGGGACAGTGTTGTAATACTCCGAAATGAATTTAGCGCCAGAGAAAATCACCGATGACGTAGCGACGAAGACCAGCGTGACGACGGCGGGGATCGCCATCACCAAGCGGGCGATGGGGCCGAAGCGGTATTCGAGAAATTCAGGGATCGTGTACAAGCCAGCTTTGAGGAACCGTGGCAAGAATAGAAAACCAACGATGACCAGCGTGACAGCGGCCATCCATTCGTAGGAGGCGATCGCCATGCCTAGCCAGTTGGCGGCGGAACCGGACATGCCGACGAATTGTTCAGTCGAGATGTTCGCTGCGATCAGCGAGAAACCGACCAACCACCAAGTCAAACCGCGACCGGCGAGGAAGTAATCGGAGGCGTCATTGCTTGGATCCCCATCATCCGGTTCACTCGCCATCCAAATGCCTAGCGCGATCACACCGATCACGGACCCGAGAAACAGGACGACTTCGAGAATATTCATGGATGGATGGAAAGTGACGGAGGTGTGGGGAAGGGGTGGCTGCTCGCGATTCGCAACGCCGTGTAGTTTTAAGCTATTTCCGCTTGTCGTGTGAGCCTAGCGTGTGAATCGATACACGGTTGTTTCGCGAAACGTTTCATCCGGTCGCAGCAGTGTCGTGGGGAAATGCGGATGGTTTGGAGCGTCGAGGTAGTGTTGCGTTTCCAAACAGAACGCATCATGTGGCCCGTAACCGCCTGTCGCGTCGGTGCCCTTGAGATGATTGCCGGTGTAGAGCTGCATGCCAGGCTGCGTCGTCTCGACTTCCAAGACGCGACCGGATTGGGGATCCGTCACGCGCGCAGCCAGGCGCAATTCGCCTGGTTTGCCCTGGAGCACGTAACAATGATCGTATCCCTTCGTCGCCGACAGGGCGGCAATGCGTTGTGCCAACGGAGTCGACGTACGAAAATCAAACGGCGTGTTATCGACACTGAGAATTTTGCCTGTCGGAATCAAATCGGCGTCGACCTCGAGGATCTTATCGGCATGGATGATTGCTTCGTGATCGAGTACCGTCCCTGAATCCACACCACCGAGGTTCCAATAGCTGTGGTTGGTCAAGTTGAGATGGGTTGCGGCGTCGGTCGTGGCCTCGAACGAGATCGTCAACTCATCGGCGTTGTTCCAGCGATAGTCAACCGTCACGGTGACAGTTCCAGGATAGTTTTCTTCACCGTCGGGGCTCGTGTACGTGAACCTAACGCCTACCGCGTCGTCGTGCTTGTACGTTTCGTGCGAAAACCATTGGTGAGCGAACCCGAGTTTACCACCATGCAAGTGATGCTTGCCCGCGTTCGTGGCGAGTTGGTACTCGGTGCCATCGATAGTGAACTTGCCGAGTTCGATGCGATTACAGAAACGTCCGACCGTGC
>JBGSMN010000362.1:0-2660 GCA_041740155.1 Rhodopirellula sp. | reverse complement strand
AGTTCCGACTATTGAATTCAATGCCTTCACACAACGCGGGGTCATCCCTATAACCCCAGAACCCAAACCGCACAGAACTTCCACCGACAGCCTCCTCGTCGAATCCGTTTGCGATGTTTCCAAGCATTTGAAGTGTGGTTTCGACGAACGGTCCCATGCTTCGGGTAAGGTCCATCACGAAAACGATATCCAGCATAGGGGGAGCATCTTTCGTAGGATCAGGCTCGCGCCCGGCTCCCCTTTCGCGGGTTGCGGCTGCAACCTTCACAAGCGTCAGTTCTTGACCGGCATTTTGAACTTCCTGCTGCTCTAGGATCGGCAAAATATAAAATTGGTTTTTCTCCCTGACCCAACCATCGGGTTCGATTCCGACAGTATTCTTACCAATTCCATTCTGGGCGTCTTTAAGATAACCATTCCACGTCTCTCTACGGAGGCTCATCGGCATTTCCAACATGTCCAAAATGGGCTGCTTCTCCCTGAACACGAGGTTTCGGCTTCTGTTGCCCGGATGGGTGAATGACACAACCATGTGGTGCCTCCATTCCATCAAGTCTGATGCTCTCATCCAGCCGGAAGTTTTCCGGCCAACTGCCTCCGACAACTTATACCAGTTGTTTTCCTTCGCGACAACGATCCATGCTGAAAAAGGGGAGACTTCGCCATCAACGATTTTTGAAGCCTCCGATGGTTCTTCATGCATCGGTGACTTGGGTCTTGTCAGGACTTTCAGTGGGAGACTACTGCCCGCGGCGACGGGCACAAAGTTCGCATCACGCGTCACAGGCGGGGACGAAGGGGAGCCAGAAAGTGGTCGGGTGATCGGGATTTGGGCCATCTCAACATAACGCTTGGCAACTTGATCGACAGATAGACCTGACCGGCTAGCGACAAGACCAAACATGCGGAGACGTTCGGAATTTTCGGTGTCGGCAATGGACCGTGCCTCCACCGGCGAATTGGAAGATGCAATCAGGAAACCGTTGGGGCCTTCTGAAATAAAGCCGGCTTCCTTGAGTTCACTGAGCTTTGGCATCCTGAACTGGATAGATGCTTTCAGGTCATCGAATTCACCGGCTTTCAGAGCAGGCATGGAAGTCACAAGCAAGATAGCGCCAAGAATCGGTCCTATGGATCGTGTGCGGCGGCATGGGAGGTACATTTTCATCGTGGTGGTGGAGTGGTGTTATCTGGATAAAGTCTTGGTTGCGATTTCGACCAATTGACGGTCTTTCCTTCCATGTTTTTGAATATGGCCCCCATTAATCCGGCAGTGAGCATAGCTGAATCCTTTTCAATGTTGGTTTTCTGGCTATCAAACTCCAGTGGGTCGGGCCTCATCTCGGATCGGCGCCAAACCAACGCTTTCATACCGTCTCCTTTTTCAAGCATATAGGTCATTTTAGCCACACCCGGGATTCTCATCCGAAGGTTTGGGTGCTGGAAGTTCCATTCTCCACTGTCGTTTGTCTGTTGCCTCACAAGTTCCATAAATTTGAAGTCATTAATGACTGTGAACCGGCCATTACGACAAAACCTGAATCTGCTTTCATTGGATGTAATGTCGAAGAAAGAGCCCTTAGAGGTCCATTCGCCGGCTGGACTAAATTGTCCTGGTGGCGAAATCAGGTAAGTTAGACCTGCAATGTATTGATCTATTCCGTGACCTTCCATGATATGGGTCATAGCAACTGTACCTACGGACTTAAGCCATCTTTCTGAAATCATGCCGGACACTACCAGGTATGCGAGCTTTTCTTCGGGGGATCGAATGCCCGAATAATCAGGCGGACTGCTCAGGGCAGGATCGGCTAATACGCCAAAGTGTCGCCCGGTTGCCGCTGTGACTTTAGGCACGATATCGTCCCTCTTGAAGACATGTAGCACCGACCTCTCGGCAAGCCTTGTCCTTGGACTCGCCTCTTGCCATAAGACCTTCTGGAGCCCCTCCCCGAGCGCAGCGCTGCCAAAACACGTCGCTTTGAGTTCGAGCATGAGTGCACTGTAACTTGCGATTCCACCGCCTAGGGAATGGCCAGTTAGCGAAACTGAATCCACGCCATTCTTTTTTGTCACGATGTGCACAATCTGTGCTGCCTTAGCCCCCTCGGAATAGGCTTCGGGCACCAGACCTGCAAAGTTCGCGTAATTCATGAGCCAGTCGTTGATCTGATCCGGCTCGGTGCCCCTGTAGGAAAGCACCGCCTCGCGCTTACGGTCATCGCCCGTGCGTTCATAAACCCCTGAATGGAGGCCAGAAGGTGCGTCACTGAGATTGTAGTCGGCGAATTGGTAGAAAGGTCCTTTCCATCCCACCACCTCTGCTGCTCCATCTCGGTCGTAAGTGGCCATGCAGATCAAAGCACGGTCAAGGGAATGTTTCGCGAGATTTGGATCCAGTCGCACCCTTGGTTGCGCGGACGCCACCGACACGGCAAGTCCGAGGAGGAACTGGATTACGAACCATGGTAGAAGGCGGTTCATGGCAGAAGGGCTAATATGGCAGGATCATTGAATGAATCGGCAAAGTCACGGGCATTCAGACCATTTTTGTCTGTCAGGGAAGGATCCGCGCCAGCCTCAAGAAGTAATCGTACCGTATCAGGCTTCGGGCGACGTCCCTGAAATGCAGCCATCAATGCGGTATTGCCGCCCGAGTC
>JBGSMN010000332.1:0-4632 GCA_041740155.1 Rhodopirellula sp. | reverse complement strand
AGTTCCATAATCTGTTCGTATTGCTCAACCGCTTTGCCATAGTTGGCTTGGGCGGCAGCTTTTTGTTTGTCATCGAACCCGTAGTGAACAGCGATATTGTTACGATACGTGGCCCAAATGATCTGGGTTTGTTTCTTGTCTAACCGCAACGCTCCGTCGTGATCCCACACCATTTCGCGAAATTTTCCGGCCAGCGGGCCTTTGGCATTTGCGAAAAAGGGTTTGGCGGTCCAGTTGCCTTCGCGATATTTCTCGGTGCCTTCGCTGAGGAAGTGATAACCGATCGTGATTCGCAGGATCACGAGCATGGTGATCGCGATATAACCCAAAATTCGTGGTGAGAGTCCGTAACCGACGGCCAAACGAAGTGGGAAAAGCAGAATTTTGGCCACCGAGAGGGGTCTCCAAACGATATTGAGGGACAGAGAGGGGTGACATTCGCGGGCAATAGGCCGCGAGGCGGGGCCATAGTATGGCAGCCAAATCGGCTTTCGCCAAGCGCTACTTGTGAAAAAGCAACCCCTGACGAATCGTCACAGCACCCGCACGCCTCAAAATCGAAGCGAATTTATCGGCGGGGGCGTACGGCACAGAGGACTGTGCCTGCTACTATCGAGCAGTCAAAGTAGCAGGCACAATCCCTTGTGCCGTTCGCCTCTGCCGCTCGATCGCTGCGATCGGCGGCGAGTATCCACAGCCCTCACGCCTCAAAATCGAAGCGATTTTATCGGCTGGGGGCTTACGGCACAGAGGACTGTGCCTGCTACTATTGAGCAGCGACGTTGGAGAACTGTCTTCAGCGTGCTGACGAAGCACCAACGATCGATTCTTGATCGACCAGGAAACGTTCTGCGTCGAGGGCGGCCATGCAGCCCGTACCGGCCGACGTGATCGCTTGCCGGTAGTAGTCATCAGCCACATCGCCCGCCGCGAACACACCATCGACATTGGTGTGCGTGCGGAACGGACGCGTCCACTGGATATATCCCTCTGAATTCATGGTCACGGCACCATCGAGGAACGCGGTATTGGGGGTGTGGCCAATCGCCACGAACATCCCGCCCACGTTCAGTTCGTTGAACGTTCCGTCGACCGTGTTTTTCAGTCGCAATCCGGTCACGATTTTCTTGTCACCAAGCACTTCGTCTACGACACTGTTCCACATCATTTCAATCTTGGGATGGTTTAGCGCCCGATCCTGCATCACTTTGCTCGCTCGCATCTCATCACGGCGGACGATCAAATAAATGCGGTCAGCCCCTTTGAGGTTCGCCAGGTACGTTGCTTCTTCGACCGCTGAGTCACCACCACCGACGACAGCCAACGGCTTGCCGCGAAAAATCGGCAGCGCACCGTCACAAACCGCACACGCACTGACGCCTTTGTTTTTGTAAACCTCTTCGCTGGGCAATCCCAAATAGTTGGCACGAGCGCCCGTGGCGATGATCACAGTATGAGCTTGGACTGGTTCGCCAGTGGCAGGATAGAGCGTGTGCGGTGGTCCCGATAAATCAACACGTTCGATGTCATCGCTGATCACCCGCGTGCCAAAGTTCAGGGCTTGCTGTTTCATCAGCTCCATCAATTCCGTGCCCTGGACCGCGTAATGCGGTTGGTCGTCTTTGGTGTGTCCGGCGGGCACCATTGGCAAGTTGTAGTGCCGACTTTTGTCGACTGCCGACTCGACGAACGCGCGCACATTGCCAGCCGGAAAACCCGCATAGTTTTCGACTTCGGTGGTGTAGGCGAGTTGTCCCAGCGGCATCATGTCAGCTTTGAACGTGCCTTCATAGAGCACCGGATCTAGGTTCGCGCGAGCCGCATAGATTGCTGCCGACCAGCCTGCCGGTCCGCTGCCGATGATGATCGTTTTTTCAGGACCGTCGCTGCCGACGGGGCGTGGGGTGTCATTGGTTGCAGACATGAATAATCTCAGAGAGGTGATGTGTTTCTGTTCCCGACGCGATTGCGAAAACTCGCCGCAACGAGGTAACGGGAAATTATACGGACTTAATCAGTTTCTACGACCTGGGGCTAGTCGGAAACAGCCTGGAATGCCTCAATCGGCGAATCGCCCGCCAAAATCGTGAAAAAAGCCTCGTCCACGGCCACGGCAACTTCGCTGTCCGAGTTCAACGCCACCGTCGCCAAATCGCCCACGAGTTGCCTGGCAAATTCCGCCATCCGCTGGGACGCCGACACGGGGATCGCCCGCGTCTCGTCTTGCTCCGGATCTTGTGGCCATTGGAAAATCTCGATCGCGATCCAACCTTTGTGCTGTTTGATCGTTTCAGCAACCGCCTCGTCCGCGACACATTCACTCGCTAGCGATTCGGCATCATGTAAAAACGCGCCCTCGCCCCAATGCACAAAGTAACGGCATTTCTGCGTCGAGATCATCACACAGTGCTCGTTCGCTTGGAACACATAATCATCCTCCTCCGCCGTCATCTGATCGCGGTCAATCGCGAACAACGGCTCCCCGATCACCTGCGAAGCGTTGATCACACGCTGCACATCGACACGCTGAGGCTGTGACAGCAAAAACACCACTCGCCGGACTTGGTCCCACGACTCGTATACCTGCCGCAGTTCCTCGCCACTCTCCGGTGAAGACTCTGGCAACCAATCTGCGGGGACTTCGGGAGCATCCTGGAAACTCGATGGATCGTAATAACCCTCGCTCGCCAAGCATCGCGAATAAGCGGCCTGGAACTGCGTGCGATTGCCTTTGGCCGCATACAATAACGCTCGCAAAAATTCACGTGAATTCTCGTCGGCGGTGTGCGCAGAAATCAATGCCTCGTCGTATTGGTTCAAACCGATCAAAAAGCGAGCTCGGTAGACATTTCGCCATTGCTCTTCAAAGTCATCGTCGGTATCATCGGCAGCATTTTTGCCAGCGTCCTGGTTCGCGTTGGCCATCGCAGCATCAACCGCCGTGAGCCGATCCAGTCCGGCTTGGTATTCTTTGTTGGCCAAGTATTTCGGCAGATCCTCCCACAGAAAACGAGGTGAGTCTGGATGAGTTTCGCGATGCCGCTTGAATAGATCAGCCAACATCGATTCATCATCGATGGCGTATTGCAATTCATCCATGACTTGCTCTTTCGGTGACAATTCCGCGTAGGCATCGAGCGGTCGTTTCATGTTGACGTAACACTGCACACACGCCGACACCGCACTAGCGCGTTGACCGCTGTCTTGTGCAGCGTCGATCGCTTTAAAGAGATACTCCCTCGCCAGTTCATATTGCTGCGTGTTGTACAGATACGACGTCCCGACGTTATACAACGCATCATGGCTATTCTCGTGTTCTTCTAAGTACCGAGCAACGAGCGTTTTGATCGTTTCCTCGGAAGCCGCACCGTCGAGCGGTTGACCATCGGGATCGTTGCGAATGATCAGGTTAGCGATCGCGTTGTCTTTGCTTGAACAGAGTTCGTAAGCTTCGACGATTTTATTACAATGCCGAGCGACGTCGCACATCGACTCTTCTTGCCAATCGTAGATTTCGACCTCATCCGGCTTGTCTTTGATCATCGTCGCCAATTGCTCAAACGCGGTCTCATGATTACCAAGCAAATGTTCGACTAACGCGCGATAATACGCCAGCAATGGCGTGTTCGGATCGACCTCAGCAGCGGTCTGAACGATCGCATCGAGTCCCGCCGGGTCTTCTGCGTACAAACACGCATCGCCAATCTCTTCGAGTGCCGCAGCGGGATCGGGCAAAGCACGAAAATACGCTGCGATTTCTTGCTTGCGGGATTCCGGCAAAATCAACGCGAGAGCTTGCAGGTTCACAGTCGACTCCGGTGTATCCATGAGCGCGTCTTTGTATGCGGCAATCGCCTCATCGACTTGTTCGAGTTCTTCGTACGCCAGCCCCATTCCGTAATAGGCATCGGCGTCGGCACCGAACCGATTGAGGTAAGCATGATAATGTTTGACGGCTTGCTGATAACGACCGAGTTCTAAGTAAGCATTGCCATACAAGTAATCGGCCAGCGGAGCTGAACTGTCATACGCCGCAGCTTTGTCGAGCATTTCGATTGTTGTGGCTGGATCTATGTCGCTGTGAGCGGCTGCGGCAAGTTGCCAACGCAGCGCTTGCATGCTCTCAGGAATGACATAACCCAAGATTCCGTTGACTGCCTGAACCGCTTCGTAGGCTTCGCCTTGCCGACACGCCATCGCACAGCGGGTCAAACTTTGCAGACCGTGCAACATTTCATTCGAGTTGCTGCTCTCGGTGGATTCACGCAGTCCCATGGCAGTCATCGAGACGGTCGAGACACCCAGCGACAGTTCGGTGAAGTCGCAAATCCGCCACTCGCCGTCGATTTGTTTGAGTACGAACAGTTCACGCGTTGTACTGACGTCGTTGGACCAGCTTCGCACGTAAGCGTCGACTACAGAGCGGTCGTCGGAAAACTCGATCCGCATGATCCGGTGCCGAGTCCAACCGATGTCGAGAACTTCGGACTGAGCAATGAATTGTTGCCGCATCAAGGCCGCGATTTGCTGCTGCATCGCCACTGGGAAATTGACTCCCGACTGAACGATGACATCTTCAGCGAGTTGGTCAAAATCGAACAGATCGCATAACTCCTCGATTGATTCCGCCTG
>JBGSMN010000326.1:0-2429 GCA_041740155.1 Rhodopirellula sp. | reverse complement strand
TCCACGGCTGACGATGCCTGGAGAGATTCAATCACCCACGCATGGCGTTCATCAAAGCGCTCGCGGTCACGCCGGAATTTGAGGGACTGCTTCGCCGTTTCAGCGATGCATTGAGCGTGCTGGATGAGAATCTGTTTGCGGGACACGCTGTTTGTCAAACTTCCGATCGTATGAAGCGCCCCGAGCATTTCCAGCATGATGGAGAGGTTGCCCTCCGCACTGCCGCGAATCTGGTCAAAGGACTCCGAAACGAGGCTGTCAAATGTAGGTCCGATGGCAATCAATCTCAATTCCCCGTCTTCATGCCGGCATGAGGACGGGATGTCCCTCGTCGCCAGCCGTGAAAGGATCGCGGTCAGGTATTCGACGCACATCACGGCCGTGGTGGTGTCATTGATTCCAGGCGAGAGTGCCCTCAGCGCCATGTCCACCAACTGCCTGATACCAAACCCGGCGTCCTGCTCAACCGTGCGGTGCCGGTCGATGCCGTACGCATTCCGCAGATCGGCGATGATATCATCGGCCAGCGGTTTATTTTGAGCAACCGAAAGGAGTGGTGTGCCCTCAACCACAAACTCCCCAATGCCGCGTTCCATCCGCACGATTGCGCTCTGCTCCTTCGCAACACGCAGGAGTGTGGCGTTGTCGAGGCTCTGAATGTAGCCATTACATGGAACTGGAAGGACTTGCCATTTTCGTTCCGGCAGAATGGACAGGTCTTTATTTTCGGTGTCGCCCGACGGACCTTCTCCAAGCTTCTCTGGGAAGAGTCGATCAACAGCCGTCATGGTCTCAGCGGCCACCGAGGCAATAATGCTCGATGCTTGGATCGACGAGGCGACGTGATGAATGAAAAAAATCAGTGCAACGATACCACTGATCGCCAACACCACGGCGAACGAAACGGCCAAGCTTGGAACAAACTCGCCATCGTCTCCGCTACGGATGGTGCGCAAGACGATCAAGCAGTAGGTGAAAATGCCAGAGAAAATTCCGAGAACGACCTGCATGACACGGTCCCCCATGAAGTTCCGCAGAATCCGCGAAGTGTATTGGCTCGAGGCCAAAGTCAGCGTCACCAGAGTCATGGAAAATGTGACTCCCACGACCGTCATCATCGAACCTGCAATCGTCGATAGAATTCCGCGTGCGCCTTCCGCACCGACTCCGAAAATGCGCGGCCAGCGAGCCAAAAATCGATTATTCCCGCTGGAATCCACTTCGATCAACGCTACAGCCAGGAGAATGCTCACGGCAATAATCAGTGAAGTTACAAACCAAAAGCTCGTCCGCAAATTACTCCAAAGGCGTCTGACTCTACTCATTACTCAAACTGCCATAAGTGGCATTCGGCGTCAAAGTTCATCGCGAATTTCCTTCAATTCCTTGACGCGCGCCTTGCTCACTTCCGGATAGCTCAACCCGAGTTCCTTCATGGTTTCGAGAATGATGTGGGAAACGATCAACCGCGCGTTCTTCTTGCTATCAGCGGGGACGACATGCCACGGCGCGTCCTCGGTGCTGGTCGCGGTCAGGCATGCTTCGTAGGCTTTCATGTAATCGTCCCAGCGCTTTCTCTCACTCACGTCCGCGAGGCTGAACTTCCAGTTCTTGTCCGGCTCGTCAATGCGGTCGATGAAGCGTTCCCGTTGTTCGTCCTTCGAGAGGTGAAGGAAAAATTTGATGATCCGGGTGCCGTTGCGGTGAAGATGCGCCTCCAGGTCCACGATGGAACGATAGCGCTCCTCCCAAATCGGCTGCCTGGCGATCGTCTCGGCGGGCAACTTCTGGTTTTGCAGAAGCTCAGGATGGACGCGGACGATGAGCACCTCTTCATAGTAGGATCGATTGAAAATGCCGATCCGGCCGCGTTCCGGCAGCCTGCGTGTCGTGCGCCAAAGAAAGTCATGATCGAGTTCTTCGGCGCTTGGCTGTTGGAAACTGAAAACCTGGCAACCTTGTGGATTGACGCCCGACATGACATGCCGAATGGCCCCGTCCTTACCAGCCGCGTCCATCGCTTGAAAAATAATCAACACCGCCTGGCGGTCGGACGCGTAGTGCATTCGCTGCGTTTCGCTCAACTCTTCAACATGGTCATTCAGCCGTTTATGATACTGCTTCTTTGATCCATATAGTGACTCGATCTTGGTCGGCCACTTCTTCAGATCGACCTTATTGCCGGGCGACACCCGGAAATCCTTGGTATTGATTTCATGTTTCATGGCTTTGTTGGATGGATGGTTGTTGATAGGCATGGCTCGGCGTCGAGTGCGGCGAGCGCGCTAGCCAGGCTGCTCTCAAATCTTTCCCGGTCGTGCGGGGAGTCAATGGTGCGTCCGGCCAGTTCCGCGATCCGCTGCGCTTGTTCACGAAGCACAAGGCGCCTGCTCGGACTGGCCGTCTGACTGGCGATGGTTTGCAGTGCG
>JBGSMN010000313.1:0-26425 GCA_041740155.1 Rhodopirellula sp. | reverse complement strand
CGTAGTTTAGCGTTCACTCGAAACCCTCGTTTGCGTGCGTGAATGGACTGATGAGTAACATCCAATACACGCGTAAAACGCCGAGGGTTTTCGAGTTTTCTAAGATTCTTTGATTAAGCGGTCGCTTGTTTAAGGTCTAGTGGTTTTACCCTAGTCGAATTATTGGTGGTTATCGCCATTATCGGAGTTCTTGTTGGGCTTCTATTGCCCGCCGTCCAGGCAGCACGCGAAGCTGCGCGGCGAATGAGTTGTAGCAACAACTTTAAGCAAATGGGCTTAGGACTCCATAACTACCACTCAGCTTACAATTCGCTACCGAAGCAAATGGGTGGAACGGTCGACAAGACGGGCAACCAAGTCCTCTCGAACTGGAACCAACTTAGCTTCCTGGTTGGTTTATTGCCATTCATTGAACAGCAGGCATTGTGGGAACAATACAGCAATCCTAGTACTGCGAGAGTTGACGGCACGGTCCAGAATCCTCCGTGGGCTGCAATGGGGCCTTACTGGGAGCAGGGTCAGTACATTCCCTATCGCACGCAAGTCCCAGGGTTTCGATGCCCGAGCGACCCAACCATCGCAACCTCCGGCTCGTACGGTTTCACGAACTATGGTGCATGTCTGGGAGATTCGCATTATCAGCAACATGAGAATGGAATCAACGACCAAGGTGGTGGCACTGGCCTGAACGAGGAACGGTGGGCTCGTGGGTTTTTCCGAACTCACTTTCAAACCAATTTTGCCCAAGTGCTAGACGGTCTGTCAAACACCGTGGCCTGCGGGGAACTTGTAGTAGATTCAGGACGAAAAGAGGTTAGAGGTGTTTTCGCCCGAATTACATCGGGAGCATGCTTGGCGCCTGAAAGTTACAACACCCCTACCCTCATCGATGCGGCTCGTCCCAATTTTTACGCAAGCACCGCAGTGATTGACGGCAATCTGAACAAAACAACGGGGCGTGCTTACCAGTGCGGAAACAATGGCCTAACTAACATGCACACCATCCGCCCGCCGAATAGCTACAGCGTTTCGTCGGACTGGCATAAAGCCGAAGGTTTCCATACTGCTGCGAGTCGCCATCAAGGTGGGTGCCATGTGCTGATGGGTGACGGTGCGGTGAAGTTTATCACCGATTCAATTGAGTCCGGTGATCAGAACCGCACAGCACCCGGCTGCGGTGGGGCGACCGGCGACGTCGGAATGGCGAGTCCCTACGGGCTGTGGGGCAAGCTTGGCTCGAAGAACGGATTTGAAACAATCGATCAGTCGATCTAGATAACCGCTTTAGGAACGCAGTGCGTTTTACTGTTTTGGATGTGTTAATCTGTAAGGCAAAGCCTTGCGATTAAGACGGATTTTTAGTGTGACGATATGCCTTCTGTTCAAGGACAAACAACTATGATGAGATTGATGGCCCTTTTGTTTTGCAGTAGCCTACTGGTCCCTGTGACTTTGGGGTGCGGGGCCGGCTCTGAGCCTACCGTTAACACCGCGCCGATACCTGACCAGCAGTATCCTGAAGACGATCCACGGGCACATGAGCGTCAACCTGGGCAGGAATAGAAAGTTCATCGTGTCTTAATTTAATATGAACCTAAAAATTTTCTCTGAAAATTTGCATGACCTCGTCCTAACCAAGTTGGGACGAGGTTTTCTATTTGCAGCCGGACTCTATTTTTTTTGCATATCCTTGGCGCATTTTCGTTCCGAATCCGCCAGGGAGACTGCTTTGCGCAATGCGGCTAGCCATGCGAACGCTCGTCTAGTGGCTGCACCTGAGGAACGGAAGTCTGCGACGGAAAGCCAAAACACGCGATCCGATGTGAAGTATGTCGGTACTGATGCGTGTATCGACTGCCATAAGCCAGAGTACAAGAGTTATTTGGAGACGACTCATAGTCAGACCGCGAGGGAAACGGACATCAGCGAGGAACCTGCCGATGGTATATTTCGTCACCCGCAGACGAACGACTTTTATCAATCCGTCAAGCGTGATGGCGAACTTATCCACCGCGAAGTTCGGTATGGTTTTGATGGTCGCGAAATCAGCCAGACGGAGGCTGCGATCGTTTTCTCGATTGGCTCTGGAACTCATGGCAAAAGCTACGCTTACCTAGCAAGAGAGTTTTGGGCAATGTCTCCTTTGTCCTGGTATAAAGAGACTGGAAAATGGGGACCGTCACCAGGTTTCGAAAACCCCATCCATCAGCACTTTTCGCGAAAACTGGACGACTCGTGTTTCTTTTGTCACGTCGGTCGCCTAGACAAGAGCACCCAGGGGCCGTTCCACTTCGAAGTGGTCGAGGCGACAATTGGGTGCGAACGTTGTCATGGACCCGGTGAGCTGCATGTTGCTCGGCATAAAACAGTCCAAGGCCGAACGACGCCACAGTTTGCTGGTGACGATACCACCATCGTGAATCCGAGAAAACTATCGCGAAGTTTATCCGAGGCGATCTGCCAACAATGTCATTTGCAGGGCGTGACAGAGGCGACGGTATCTGGTCGTGATATCTGGGACTATCGCCCGAGTTTGCCTTTAACCGATTACCGAATTGATTACCAATTTCATAATCCCGAAGGGGCTATGAAAATTGTCGGGCATGTCGAACAGTTGCACCAGAGCGAATGCTTCAAGCAGACGGAGTCGCTTACTTGCATTACTTGTCACGATCCACATCATGCTGTTCCGCAGAATAAGATTGAGCATTATCGTTCGATCTGTTTGACGTGTCACGAGGATACGTCTTGTGGAAAACCACAGTCGGATAGAATAAAACTGGCGGGAAACGATTGCTCGCATTGCCACATGCCGCAAGCTCCGACCAACGTCGTTCACGCGGCATTTCGAAATCATCAAATTGGAGTTCATGATTCACTGGAACCAATCAATGACGACAAAAGCGTTGCCATTCATCCCGTATTGAGTATCGACGGGCTGACAGAATCCGAGAAGCAGCGTTGTTTGGCGCTGGCGAAGGTGTCCATTCTCCTTCACGACACGATTAACCCCGAATTGGCTAAATTTGCACCCGAGGCGACAGAATCACTGATTGAACTCAAGAATAATGGTAAGGCCGACGCAGAGATCAATGCGGCGTTAGCTTGGCTGGCAAAGAGCCAGGGACAAAAACAAATTGCTCAGTTGTTGGCAAAGGAAGCAATCTCTGATGAGAAAGTGATTTCGCATAGTCAGATAACAGCAAAGCGAGTGTTGGCAGAATTAGCTTTTGAGCGCCAAGATGCAGAAGAAGCCGTACGCCTATACAAGGAACTCACGCTTCTAGAACGAGACCCAAAAGATGCTTACTTTCTTGGGTTGAGTGAGCAGAACAATGGCGATTCAGCCAAGGCAATAGAGGCTCTTGAGATGTCAATCAAAATTGATCCCACTCAGCAATCGGCACATGCCGCTTTGCAAGTCATCCATGAAGTCCTCGGAAACAAGCAGAAAGCAGCGTTCCACCGTCAAGCGACACAAGAAAACGAGCAAATACTTCAGAGGTTGTTTCAAAAGGCGAAATCGCTCTCTCAATAGCGGATTCTGTTAGCCAAACAGACCGATGCATCTTGGATTGGGAAACGCTTCGCGTGGGGTCAGCGACGGTCTTACTTTTGGTCAATACGGATTCGGAAAAAGATTTCCGAATCCCATTTTGAAAAGCCCAGCGTACTTGGGGGCCTGCCCCCAAGCCGCCGAGGTTTTTTGAAACATGACGCCGGTGTTCAATAATTTTACAAGAACGACGCGCAGCGTTAAACTTGAACTCGCTGGGTGAAACACACCGCGACTCTGCAGAGGTGCAATCGCTCGAAAAATTGCTCATTCGCCAATGCATCCATGATACATCGAGCACGTGAGGCGATCAGGTTCCCTTTAGCGACGGTAATCTGGTCGCCTCTCTTATTTCGATAAGCTCAGATCCGCCACCCGCCACGTTTCGTTGTTGCGAACTATGTCCTCGCCAAACTTGCGAATCATCGCGGCGTCGATCTTGTCGGTCTTTTCCAGAAAGTCATGGCCATTGGCAAAGTCTCGAACTTGTCTGGCGTTGTTTCGTCGAGTCATGATTTCAATCGGAAACGACACGTTCGAGTAGTTTGATCCAGGGGCCGATGTAATGGCCGTTGTCGTGATAGGTTCGTCCTGAAATCAGATTGCCGTCAATCACGCAGGGTTCGTTGACGTAGATCCCACCACAGACTTCTAAGTCGAATTTGCACTTGGCCACCGTTGCCATGCGTCGGCCTGCGACACATTCAGCACGAGCGGGGATTTCTACTCCATGGCAGACGCTGGCGATCGGTTTACCCGCAGCAAAGAAGTGCTTGGTCACCCGAATTAAGTCTTCATCGTCGCGGATGTATTCCGGTGCCCGTCCACCACTGAAAAAGATGCCGATGTAATCGTCGGGATCAATATCGCGAAACGCAATGTCGGACTGGATCGTGTATCCCTCCCATTCTTTCGTGATCGTCCAGCCCGGCTTCACTTCGTGCATCACCATTTGATAACGATGTACCTCAGGCCCTGCGACGACGGGTTGGAATCCACCTTCGATCAAGCGGTAGTAGGGATACAGTGTGTCGAGTGTTTCAGCGGCATCGCCGATAATGACCAGAACTTTTGGTTTCATTGATTTGATTGTGAGAAATGGGAATTGGATAGAATGAGATTTGTGAGTTGCCGGTTCATTGTTCTTATAAATCAGCAATCAATCCTTCCAGATAATCTCTGGCGTGATTGATCTCTGCGGTGACTAGCGTCTCGGTCTCTAAGATTGGGATTCCGCGCGGCACGGGGTGCATGAAGATTTCAGTCCAACCGTTGAAACCTGTTTTCTTCAGTGCCGATAACAGTGGTTTGAAGTCCAGTGAACCACGACCGGGCAACTGCTGTAACTCTTCTTCTTTGGGCAGTTTCGTCATGCAGCCTTGGCCGTGCTGCCAAGCATAGAGCAGGGCGATGGCTGGACCGAGTGATTCAATCAACTCGCCCAGTTTCGTCGCATCTTGCTCCAAATGATACGGCGCAAAAGCGATCGCTAAGTTTGGCGAAGGTGCGAACTCGGCTAGCCATTTGAGTGAATCAGGCGACTCAATTAAATTCTTGGCATGGTTTTCAATCGACAATCGAACGCCATGCTCTTCTGCGATGTCGATCGTGGGCCTGAGCTGCGCGACAAACTTTTCAACGGCAATCTTGAGCTCGGCACCCTGCAAGTCGCGGGGGCCAAACGCAGACGTGACGACGCAGTTACACCCCAAACGTCCGGCCAGTTCGATTTCCTCGTTCAACTGGTCTTGCCGATCGGATCTACCAATATCGTAGCGGGTCAAGCAGCCCGTTGTCACTCCATGTTCAGCAGTCATTTCTTGATACTTGCGGATACCGATCGCATCGAGTTGTTCACGCTGACTGCCGTGAGTGCGTGGCCACAAGTCGATCGCGGTTGCACCGGTTTTAATAACCTCCGGTAGAATATCGCCTAAGTAAATGTGTCCGTACAAGCTCGACGCGAGCATGTAGTTGAGCTGGAAGTGATTGACATCGTCAGCCACCGCTAAGCTCTGATTGAATCCGCTCGTTATCATCGTTGAGGTTGCGGCGGCGACGAAGCGACGTCGGTTGAGTGCGTGCCGTTTGGTGCGTAGTTGATCATCCATCACACCACCTCAAATCCTGCGCGTTGCTGACGTGTCATCATCGCATTGGCCTGGTCATCGTCGATAAACGACTCGGTATCTGGATTCCATTTCAAATCGCGTCCCAAGCGAAGTGACAGATTCCCAAGGTGGCAAGTGGTTGCCGAGCGATGCTGGCTTTCGATGTCCGACATGGGCGTGGTTCGTTTGTCAACACAGTCAAAAAAGTTGCCCATGTGATTGACGATGGCATCAAGTTTGCCAACTCGTTCGGGGCGATCCAAGTTATCGTGTTCATAGAGTTTGAAATCTTCTCGAACGAGCGGATCTTTTTGAAGGTCTTGGACGGGTTGGCCTTCGATCGAGCCACGGTTGACGAACAATCGACCAGTGGTGCCAGTAAACATGATCCCATTGCGACCTCGATCCGCGACCGTCATCTCCACACCGCCGGAATACTTGTAGGTTAAATGAAAGTCGATGGGGACGTTATAGCCGTTTTCCGCCGTCGGCATTTTGCCTTTTGAGATGACTTCGATCGGATACTCGTTGATCGCCCACTGGGCAATGTCCATGTGATGCGAGCCCCAATCGGTAACTTGACCACCAGCGTACTCGTACCAACCTCGGAAAGTGTAATGGCAGCGTTCTTCGGTGTACGGAGCTTCGATCGCTTGTCCCTGCCATAGATTCCAATTCAGATGGCTCGGTGGTCGGCAAACTTCAAATGGTCCACCGACAAGGTTAGTCCCTAAGACAATGTCGACGCGTTGTAGCTCACCAACCCGCCCAGCATGTATCATTTCAACGGCCAAACGAAATCGTTGGTCACTGCGTTGCCACGAACCAACTTGCAACACACGTCCGGTTTCGGCCACGACTCGCCGCAGCAGTTTGCCTTCGTCGATCGTCAGAGAGACGGGCTTCTCGACGTAGACGTCTTTGCCGGCGCGGCACGCATCAATCGCCATTTTCACATGCCAATGATCAGGGCTACCGATCGTGACCACGTCGACATCATCGCGTGCCAACAACTCGCGGTAATCTTCAAAAATCCTGGGTGTGCTGCCGAAGCCTTCGCGGGATTGTTCGCGCACATGTCGGTCCACGTCAGCGATTGCGACAATATCACCATACGCCGCCGCTTTTTCGGCGATGACGGTTCCTTGATAGCGCATCCCGATCGCACCGATCCCGATGCGTTCGACCTTCGCGACTGGTTTGGAAGCTTCGGCGGCTGTTGAAAACGTGTTAGCGTGGAAACCGATGGCGGCAGCGGTCGCGGCCGATGAGGTGAGAAAGTGGCGGCGATTGTGGTTCGTAGAGATCACGGAAATCTGGCTCCGATGGGGAATCGTTGCGGGGGTGAGGGCTCTTAGTGTAACGAACATTGCTGGAGCGTTGTGTTGTGGGAACGCAGTGGATCCCAAATCAAACTCTGTCCGACTGTTCTCACTTCCATGGAACACGTTCATGTGAGGCGGGCCTACAGACATCGCAATATGAAGCTATCGCACAACCGAATTCACCTGCGACGCCGCAACTCGACCATGTTCGAACGCTTCTTCAAACAACGCGATCCCGCTGAGATCGGTACACGCGAAATGCACATTGCCGATGGATTGACGAGCGGCGGTTCGGGCCGGATGAAAGATTGCTCCGACACGAGGTTGCGGCATCGCGTGCCCCCAACGCATCACGTCCAAGCGTGTGATAAGAGACCGAATGTCTGGGTGCGATATTTCCAAATCCAAAATTACCGTCTCAGCAGCCTCCGCCCAAGTCAAGTTCATCAGCCGCTCGCGAACGATCGGCGGAGCATCATCTGGTAATGCTTGATACCACGTTAGTACGGTGGCACCGTGGTCAAGTCCCATTTGATGAGTCGCATTGACATACCCCAACGAGCCTGACGACATCGCGACGTTGTCCCAGCTCATCGGAAATCCGGCTTCGGCGGGTCGATCGCTCAAATGCACATTCGCGACTAACCACGAGCCGTAGGTGAAGACATCGTGGGGAAGAAGACGCGGTGTTTCAATTGAGTCGAGCCACAGTCGGTCTAAGATGCGCGAGGCGATGAACTGCGGTACCGCTACAATCACATGCTCGGCTTCGATGGTTGACCAGGTGTCGTTCGCTGTGTCGAGGACATCGAGCAAGAACGTCGAATTGCTGTCCGTCAAATCTCGCGGTGCGATGCGCATCACGGCGTGGCCGAGTTTTAAACGCTCGCCCAACGGTTCGATGAGTTTATTGACGAGGAAACCGTTGCCCTCTGGCCAAGTCAACACGGACTGAGACTCATCGTGATCACCTGTCATGCGCGCGGCAAAGTAAAAGAGTCCGGCCCAGGCGCTGGTTTGTTCGGCGTGCAATCCGTAGTCATCGCGACAGGAGTAATCGACGAGCCAACGCAGCAGTGGCGAATCGAATTTGTGCTCGTCCATCCACTGGGACATTGAAATTGAATCCAACTGACGGGCTTCGGGGCCGGTCGAACTCAGCTTGGTCGGCAAAGCAAAAAGTCGCCGTCCTTCGTCATCTCGCTGCAGTGATAGCCGCCGCATTTGATCGCGAAACCGATCGAGCTGCTGCCGATCATCGGCCGTGGCCAGCGTTTCAGGAAACAAGCCATCGTGCCATTGTCCAGCGGCGAAGACACGTTCTTCAGGGTCCCGGCAGAGGTATTGTTCAGCAGGCTGAATAGTGGGCGGTATGCCGCTCACTTCCAATACACTGCACTGAGTCAGAAACTTGACCAACGGCTCGTTGTCAGCTTGGGGGACAGGCAAATAGTGTGCTCCCCAAGGAAATTGAAATTCGCCGTGCGCGCCGCTCTGTGATGTTCCGCCTGCTGTTGTTTCTAATTCTAAAACAAGCACGTCAGCGGTTGTTGGCAGCAGATGCCAGGCCGCCGATAAACCAGCGACACCTGCACCCACAATCACACAGCGATGACGCGCGGTCGGCTTTGGCTCAGTTTTTGGCGATAGAGACGTTAGTACGACGGAAGCGTCTCGCAAGCGATGGCCGGCGTGGTGATTCGGCGATAGCAGTTGACCGTTGGCTGGCAATGCACCGGAGCGAAGCTTATTGAGTTGGCCGCAACCAGGGCTTGTTGTCAACAACCCAGCCGCAGCGGCTGTTCCGAACATCATTTCGATCAATGTTCGTCGGGAGTAACGCAGAGGCTCAGTTCTCATGCGTTCATCAGCAAGTATGCCACATAACCAACATACAACAGCATCATCACCACACCTTCAAGCCGAGAGACGATGTGGTGTGTTCTAAAAAACACCCAACTGATCATCGCGGCTGCAATCATGATGGGGATATCAATCGTCTCGATGCTCCGCAGCACGTTGATGCCCACGGGCGAGACCACCGCTGACACGCCGAGCACCGCGAGGATATTCAACGTGGTGCTGCCGACGGCGTTGCCAATCGCGATCCCACGTTCGCCTTTGAGAGTTGCTGCCACCGAAGTCACTAGTTCGGGTAATGAAGTGCCAATAGAAATAATGGTTAGTCCGATCACGGCTTCGGATAAACCAAACTGTCTAGCGAACGTGACCGCACCGGCGACAAACCAGTCACATCCCAAGATCAAACCGCCAATACCCAACGACAAGATCAGTAATTGCAATCCGACCGCTGCCGCTTTTTTAGCAAATGACGCATTCGGTATCGGTTCTCCCGCGACATCTTCGACAAATTCTTCCATCTCCGGAGTCGCTTGCTGTTTGCCAAGTTTATAGGAGATTGCAAAATAGGCCAGCATCGCGATCAACAGCAAGATGCCATCGAGCCGATCAATGTTGCCGTTGTAACCCACGACGCCCATCGCGATGCAGGTAGCGATCATCACGGGCACATCGAAGGACGTAATCTGACGATCGACAGTGAGAGCCGCAAAAATGGCACTCACACCGACAATCATCAGCATGTTGAACAGATTGCTGCCGACGACATTCCCGATCGTGATGTCAGCTTTACCCTGCAATGCCGTGGCGATGCTGACTGCCATCTCGGGAGCGCTCGTGCCCAGCGAAACAACTGTCAAACCGATGAACAACGGACTGAGCCGCGCCAAGATCGCCAATCGAGAAGCGCCCCGCACCACACCTTCACCACCGATGAGCAGCAAAATGGAACCGGCAAGGAGTTGGCCAACGGCAAAAAGCATTCGGAAAGCTGCAAAATTTGGTGTGGAGGCGATTGAGAAAGTTGCTGCAAGCGTAGCAAACTCACGGCAGGCCGTCATCGGGCGGAAAACGGTGATCCGACGGCGGAAATCAGACCCGCGTTTTTCAAATCCGACGAATAACGTACACTCTCGCTCATCTCTCGTGAGCCAACGGCCCTCGCCGCTGGCATCCGTCGCAACCATCACTCTTGTTTGGCAAACCTTTGAACACGGAATCAAACCAGTCTGACATGATGTCGATCGCAAGCGATTTGTTCCCGTACCGTTCGCATGAGCTGACGGTGGGTAAGCACACTCTGCGTTATATCGACGAATCACCGCAGTCCAGCAGCGACAACCGCCCAACCGTGTTGTGTGTCCATGGCAATCCGACGTGGAGTTTTTACTATCGCCGGGTGATCGAGCGTTTTTCACCTCGTTGCCGCGTCGTAGCGGTGGATCATCTCGGTTGTGGCCGCAGTGACAAACCAGCGACGAGTGAGTTTGCCTACACGATGGCGGCGCACCGCGACAATCTCCTGCACGTGATCGACCAACTCGTTTTGCAAAACATCGTGCTGTTGGCTCATGATTGGGGCGGAGCGATCGGCTTGTCAGCGGTTCATGAACGTCGCGATCGACTCGCGGGCATTGTCTTGCTCAATACCGCTGCGTTCCCGCCGCCTTACATGCCGCGCCGAATTGCCGCGTGTCGTTGGCCGATCGTCGGCACGCCTGCAGTCCGTGGATTGAACCTGTTTGCGCGGGCGGCGATCACGATGGCTATGTCGCGAACAAGAATGCCTGCGGACACCGCACGCGGTTTGCTCGCTCCCTACGATAGCTGGACAAACCGCGTTGCCATCGACCGGTTTGTCCATGACATTCCGCTGCACCGGAGTCATCCGACGCTGGCAACGTTGAAAACACTCGAAGCCGGTTTGCCTGATTTTGCGAACGTGCCAATTCAATTAATTTGGGGCATGCAGGATTGGTGTTTCCGCCCCGAGTGCCTGCGGAGGTTTCAACAGGTTTGGCCGCATGCGAGCACGCGAGAGCTATCGACAACGGGGCATTACGTGATGGAAGATTCGCCAGATGAAACCCTCGCAATCATAGAAACCTTCTTGAAACCGCTGGGCATGCCACCGCAGGAAGCGATGTGAGCAACACTCAGCGAGCCGAACGTGCATCCAATCTTTGGCGATTGATTGCCGCCATCACGGATGACCGCCGCGATGCGATTCGCATGGCCTGCGTGTTGGAAGCGACCGCACCGAAAGTCGGCAACGTGCATCCGGCTGCGCGGTTCGCTGATTTGACCTACACCGATTTTATTTTGGCGGCGGATGCGACCGCCGATGCTCTGGGACAGCTCGATTGTGTCGCAAATGTCGATTCCGTGATCGCCGCAGCCGTATCGACGTCTGTCGCGGCAACCGGGACGAACGTGAATCTCGGGATCGTTTTATTGCTCGCACCACTCGTGGCTGCCGAACCGAGCTGGAGCGTTGATGAAGCGCAAACGTTCGAGCAAAAGATCTGCAGATGGCAATCCGGCGTTGAGCTGTTGCTGAGGAATTTAACGCACGAGCAAGGGGCGAAGATAGCGGCGGCAATCTCTGCTTCAGGAGCTGGCGGATTGCCCGACGAATCACTCGGCAGTGATCATCCGCTGGACGTGACCGGTCCGCCGTCAGCGTCTTATGATTTAATCGCTGCGATGCGATTGGCCGCGAAACGTGATCGCATCGCCAGTCAATATGCCGCTGGGTTTCGCGATTTGTTTGAAAACGTCGTCCCGAAACTTCGCGATGCCGTCGATCGCAGCGGTGATTTACTCAGCGGCATCGTGCTGGCGCACATCACATTGATCGCAGAGAGCGGCGATAGCCTGATCGCGAGAAAACGTGGCGCAGCGGAATCTACGCGAGTTGCCAATCTTGCCAAGAACTGTTTGTCTGAGATCCAGTTCCCGTGCAACGCAGGGTCAATCCTTCGTATTCAACAACTCGACGCGGCACTTCGCATCGATGGAAATCGTTTGAACCCCGGAACCTCTGCGGACTTGATCGCCGCCGCGATCTATGTGATGTTGCGTGTGGTCTAGCGTAGCGGAACTCGTCAAGAGTTTCGTTGAGCAAGGCGGTGCGGTCCAAAAGTCTTGACGACTTCCGCTACGAGATCACTTCACGTCGGTTTTGCACGTAGTCCCATAGCACGAAGCGGTCGAGGTCTTTGCCGCTGGTGAAAAACACGCGGCCACGGGTCGACTGTGCCATTCGATATGCAAACCGAATATCTTCCTCGCTCTGTGACCAACTCGGAACGAGAAAGATGTTGATCGTGATACCTTCCTTGTGACACAGGGCAGCTTCACGCATCGTCGCCGCTTCGGTTTGTGGGTGGGGCGGATAGAGCATGTACAGCGTTTCGCCTTCAAAGTGGGCCGTTGGCAAGCCGTCGGTAATCAGCACAATTTGCCGGTTCGGTGTGTCACAATTAACGAGGTTTTGCCGAGCCAACTGCAACGCGTGCTGAATATTGGTGAAGTGCGGATGGATCTGTTGCTCGCTGATGTCGGGGTTGCTCATATCGCATTTCAGTCGCACCCAAGGATCGTGGATCGTGACCTGTTTCGGCATGCACTCGATGATCTCACCGGGTGATCGCATCTTGGCGAACGTGTACATTTCGATGAACCGGAGAAAGTCGCCGGGGTACTCGCTATTGATCAAACCCTGCAACGCTAGCGCCATGCGTTTGACGTTGATGTACTGGCCGTCGTAGCGCATCGAACCACTCATGTCCATGATCACCGCGGTCGCACACTTGGGATGATTTCGCGTTTTGTGAACGACAATATCGTCACTGTGCAATCGCAGCGGCAACCCATCGCGTTGCCGGATCAGGGCGTTGATGACAGTTTGCGGCAAGTCCAGATTTGCGACGCTGTCACCGAACTCATAGGGTTTCGTTTGTTGCAATTCAACGGCACCCTCGCCGACAATATCACCTTCGTGTCGACCGCTCCGCGAAGGTGCCAATTCGCTGAAGATTCGTTTGAGCAATCGGCCTTGGAAAATCTTGTAGGCTTGCGGCGTGAGGTTAAATCCTTTGCCATCAGCTCGACGTTCGAGACCCTGGCGTTCGGCTTGCTCTCGTAGCATGTTTTCAACTTGCATCCGCATCTCTTCGAGTTGCTGCATATCGCCGGGTTGAGCAAACTCAGCGAGCATCTCCATATCGATGATGCCAATCTGAGCGGTCTTTTCCGCTTTGTCGAGTTGATCGAGTAGCTCATCGATTTTTTCGAGTTCCTCTTTAATCTCCAAGGCTTGCGGGACCGTCATCGACTCTCGCCCAGTGAATTCGTACTTGGTGGCGAGTTCCTCGATGTTGTGTTTGTCCGCCATTGCTGAACCGGTAGCGAGCAGGTTGCGGGCCAAGTCGCTGTTGTCATCTTCGGCTTGATACCACAATCGTTCGATCAAGAAAGGTTGTTCTTGATTGACAGCCATTTGAAAGAGTCGTTCCATTTTCGCAGGAACGCGAACACGCGAGACCGATTTTTGGAATGCCTTGCGAGCCTTCTTTTGAACCGTGCGGGCTTCGTAGGTTTCGAGGATCTTGCGTTTGCGTTCTTCAAGTAACGCACGTAGGAAATCAATGCTGGGACCGAGACCAGCGATCTGGGAAGGGTCCAGTCGAATGGCGTTTGCGAGTTGTTCATCAGTGAGTTCACGAAAACTACCGTACATCAACGCTTGTTCAAAGGCGGGCGTGACGAGGTCGGGCGGCGGCGCGGTCGGAGGCGGGAACGCGACGGGGTCGTACTTCTGGTAGGCGTGAATCACGCCGCCGATCGGGCGGTAGGACATGTGCGGTGTTTTCTTAGACGAATCGATTGGAGGTGATGTCGCGTGCGGTTCAGTCCATGATAGCGATCGGACCAGGGGAGATGGCTTTTGCTGTAGCGGGTCGCGTCAAGAGTTTCGTGATTCGCGTATTTTTCGGATGGACTTACCGCGTCACGATCCATCCGATCGCAGCAACGTTCAGAACGACCGCGATCCAGAATTGAATGCGAAATGAGCGTTTCTTCGTTTTATGCCGAAACCGCTGCGACGCCCACCAAGCCCCCGGCCAACCACCGATTAGCGAGACGAACAAGAGGGTTTGCTCGGGGACACGTCGATAACGGGTAGACGATTTTCGCTGCCCTGGCGATGGTGTGTTCGGCGAATCGGTTAAAGGCGGACTCGCGTTTTGGTTCTTTTTCGCATTTCGTTTGTCCCACCAATAGAAAACGACAGCAACTGCACTGGCGAGAATCATTTCTGTGGCGATGATAGGTAGATATTGCATGGGCACCGAGTCCATTGTCCATTTTATATTTGTTACAGTCTTATCACCGGACTCATCGCATGTCGACGCGCTCTCGTAAAGGTCGATCCGATCAAGCATCCAAACCCGCCAAACTAGCTGAAGCGGGCGAAGCCATGGTTCGCCAGGTCCCGTATCCGCACGGTTTGCCGACGGATCGACCGCTGGACGTGAACGATTATTTCGATCAGCTCGCGATCTGGCTAGATCTCGAAGCCGAGGCGGAACGGGCGCGGCTAGCAAAACTTCGACAAATCCGAAACGAACGCGATGTCGAAAGCACCGGCCAAGCAATCGTGGGCTTGGACCTTGTCGATTATCACACAGGCTTGGCTGGTCGCTATCTGCTGGATCTCGCCAAACCGGCTGGCAAAGAGCTGCCGATGAATCGCTTGAAAGTCGGCTCGCCAGTCGTCTTGTCCAATGATGCGGACCCGTCCGATGAAGGCATTCCGGGCGTCATCAGCATGCGAAAGAATTATCAAATTCAGATCGCTACCGAGATTTTTCCTGACCCCGATGCGATGCACGGTAAGCAAGGCAAAGCGAGTAAACATAAACAAGCCTCGATCGGTGAAATTCGCTATCGGTTGGATTTGTCACCGGATGAAACAACCCGCAAGCGTCAACTCATCGCAATGGCGAAAGCGCGTGGTGAACGGGGGCGGGGAGGTCGGTTGCGCGATGTCTTGTTGGGGATCGACTCACCACGTTTTAATGGCAAGAAACTCAGTGCTGGACCGCTATCCGATGAAGCAATCTCGGAGGAACTCGCTGACATTCGCTTTCGCACGGAACTAAATCCGCCACAAAAAGATGCGGTGGCGTTTGCTCTACTCGCCGATGATTTCGCGATCATTCACGGTCCGCCGGGTACGGGAAAAACGACTACGCTCGCGGAGGTCATTGCCCAAGCGGTCGATCGAGGTGAGCGGGTGTTGGCGTGTGCGGCCAGTAACACGGCGGTCGACAATCTGCTCGAACGACTTGAACACTTGGTTCCCTACGTTGTTCGCGTCGGACATCCGGCACGTGTGTTTGAACATTTGCGTGATTACACATTGGACGGACAAGTCGAAAAGGATCCATCGAGTGGCGTGGTCAAAGATCTGCGACGTGAACTGGAACAATGTTTGCGAATGGCCCAGCGTGAATCTCGTGGCGGTGGGCGAGCTCGTGGCGAATGGTTTGCCCAAGCAGGCCGTTTGCGCGGACAGATTCGCTCGTTGGAAAAATCGATTATTCGCGGCGTGCTCGATCGGGCTGATGTGATTTGCACGACCACGACGATCGATGAGGAGTTGCTCGGTGACGAGCGGTTTGATCTGATCGTGATTGATGAAGCTTGCCAGAGCACCGAGGGTGGGATGTGGCAAGCGATCTTGCGCGCCGACCGATTGGTGATCGCAGGTGATCATTGTCAATTACCACCGACGGTGTTGAGTGACGAGGCCGCCCGGATTGGGATGCGTGATTCGCTGATGCAACGACTCGTGCTACGGTTCGGTGAACCGGTCTACCGAAGGCTGACGGTGCAGTACCGGATGCACGAAGCGATCATGCGATTTAGCAGCGAACATTTTTATGAAGGATCATTGGTTGCCGATGCTTCGGTGCGTTCTCATTTACTATCGGATATTCCTGATGTCGATCACACGCCGCTGACACAAACGCCACTGCTATGGATCGACACGGCCGGGGCGGGCTACGAGGAACAACTCGAACCGGATGGCCAGAGCAAGCTGAATTCGGGCGAGGCCAATGTGATCGTGGATATGGTGCGACAACTGACCGAGGCGGGGATTGAAGGCGAAGAGATTGCGATCATCGCACCGTATGCGGCGCAGGTCCGGTTGCTCCGCAGTCGGCTGGATCTGGAAGGTTTGGAAATTGATACCGTCGACGGTTTTCAAGGGCGTGAGAAAGAAGTGGTGTTGCTAACGATGGTCCGCAGCAACCCAGAAGGCATCATCGGTTTCCTCGCCGATCGTCGTCGCAGTAACGTGGCGATGACGCGAGCCAAACGCAAACTGATCATCGTTGGTGATAGTGCCACGCTGTGCGTTCACGAGTTCTACGCGGAGGTGCTCAAGTATTTTGAAGACCAGAACGCCTATCAAAGTGTGTTTGAGATGATGGAGAATAGATGACAGGAGACAGAGGTTGAAAACTGAGTGTGAGAAGGAATATTGCTCTACTCTCTCGTCAACACGTTAGACTCTATCTCAAGACGGCTTCGCCGCAAAAACATAGCGGAAGTCATCAAGACTTTCATTCCACCCCGTCCGGGAACTTAAACTTAAACTTAAACCCTTTTCAGAGGGTAACGCCGTGCTACGACGAAACTCTTGACGAGTACTGTGGGAATGGTGACGAATGTTTTGGCAGTATTGGTACGAATATCGACTCGACTATGTTTTGTTTTGCGTCCTCGTGCTACTGGGATTCGTGTGGGTGTTGCGGCGAGTCGATCGAGCCACGCCTCGCGCCTTGATTAGCAATCAGGCCGCCGACGCGTCGTCTCCCAGCGATGCCCAACACGATCCGATGCTCGCGATCGAAACTCGACTGCCACCGTTTCGTGCTCGCCTTTCCTTGTTCTTACTTGTCATGACACTCATCATGGGATGTGTGCTAGTTGAATGGGTCGATGGGCTTGAGCGAGAAATCTTGCGAGAACAACTCATCGGCATCGCGCCCACTTACGCGATCGAATTGCAACAGATGGGGCATGCTTCGATCACTCTGAATACACTGCCCGATGATCCGCGTTATCTGCGGATGATCGAAGCTCAAAAGCGATGGCAAGCGGTCAACCCGCATGTCGCAGATATCTATACCTTTCGAATCCCGCAACGTTCGGCAGACGATTCAGCGTCGCCACTGAAACCGGGCATCGTTCCGCATCAATATCAACTAATCGTCGATGCGGAGACCGACTACGACGCAGACGGCGCCTACACCAATCAGCTCGAATCGAGGACGCCGATCGGTGAGATTTATACAGATGTCAATACGAAAGAGATTCAGAAGGCGTTTGCGGGCGAGGTCGTATTTGCGGGCAACCCGCACCGGGATCGATGGGGTTACTGGGTGTCCGCTCACGCGCCCATTCACGACGTCAATGGTAACGTCGAAGCGCTCGTCGGCGTTGATTTTTCGGCGATGCGATTCATTGCGTCGATCGTGTGGACGCGGTTGAGTTTGATCGCGATTTTGGCAACCCTCGTTTCGCTGTACTTATCTACGATCATGATCATCGGGATACTCAAAGGTGGTCTCGCGCAACAATCGCTCAATCGAAAACTGCTCCGCATACAACGTGACCTGGCCACTCAAGCGGCAGGCGAAGCACGCCGGGCAACGCAAGCCAAGAGTGAATTCTTGGCAAACATGAGCCACGAAATTCGCACGCCCATGAACGGGATTCTCGGCATGACCGAACTGTTGCTGCGCAGCCCAATGGGACTTCAGCAGCAACGTTTCCTCCGCATGATCAAGACCTCAGCGGATGGTTTGTTAGCTGTGCTCAACGATGTGTTGGATTTTTCAAAGATCGAGGCGGGACGGATTGAACTGGAAGAGGTACCGTTCGATCTGCACGAATTGATCAATGGCACGGTGCAAGCAGTGGCAGGTGGACGGCGGTTGCTTCATCATACGATCGATGAAGGTGATGTGTCGGTGCTTAGCGAGGTGGAGCTAGCAGTACGGATCGCGCCGGGAACCCCGAGTCGCTTAATTGGCGATCCGACTCGATTGCGACAAGTGCTCGTCAACCTCGTCGGCAATGCGCTAAAGTTTACATCGCGCGGCGAAGTGATTGTGGAGGCGCGTGTTTGTCAAAACGAATCATTTCCAGAAACACTATTTGATCAACAGGCACCGACCGACGAAAGTTTATCGCAATCTCGCGTACGGATGCTCATCTCGGTGACGGATACCGGAATCGGAATGAGCAAAGAGCAGAAAGCGAGAATCTTTGAAGCCTTCTCGCAAGCCGACACTTCGACCACACGGCAATACGGCGGGACTGGATTGGGGCTAGCGATCAGCGTGCGATTGGTCGAGCGAATGGGCGGTCGATTGAGCGTGGAGAGCACGCCATCGCAAGGCAGCCGGTTTGAATTTGACGTGCCGCTGCGGATTCAGAGCGAATCGGATCGAGACTCCGATCTGATGGCATCGGGGCGAGTGGCTGGAGCACGGTTGTTAGTCGTTGACGATCATCCGATCAATCGAGTTATCTTAAACGAACTGCTCACTGATGCGGGTTGTCACGTGAAGTGTTTGAGTGAGGGTGCGTCGGTCGTCGAGACCTTGCGCACGGCGCTGAGCACGGGACGGCCGTATCAATTGGTGTTGTTGGATTACATGATGCCGAAACTGGATGGTCGGGAAGTCGCTCAGCAAATCCGCGATGATGCTGATGTGGGTCAAACACCGATCGCGTGGCTGTCCTCGATGGGCGCAGAGATTGAACATCGTTGGATCGAGCAACTTGGTATTTTTCGCTGCCTAACCAAACCGATTTCGCCGAACGATTTGATGAATCTCGTCGCGGATGCGATCGGCGATGTGGAGACAAGCGGAGATGCGGGTTGGCAAGGCGATTCGCAAGCGTCGCTGATGGCCCCCGCACCACACGATTCATTTGGACGATGCGTGCAAACTCGGCGAGTGCTGTTGGTAGAAGATGGCGTGATCAATCGCGTGGTCGCTGAGAATATGTTGAGTTCACGCGGGCATCATGTCGTCAGTGTGCCCAGCGGACGCGAAGCGATCGAGCGGATTCGCGATGAGGTGTTTGATGTTGTTTTGATGGATGTCCAAATGCCTGACCTCGATGGTTTTGAAACGACTCGACGGATTCGGCAAACGCTTCCTGAACCGGCTTGCAGTACTCCGATCATTGCCATGACGGCACACGCGATGAGTGGCGATCGACTGCGCTGCCTAGACGCAGGCATGAACGATTATGTTTCGAAACCCTACACGCCCGAGCAACTGTTCGCCGCCGTGGAATCCATCGTCACGAAGCCGTCCAAGTTAGACAGCAGCGACGATGACCTGGGCCTCCCGAGCAACAAATTGCCCGCACCAACGCCTCTTGCCAACTTAGCTGAAACGCTCGATGGTTTTCAGGGTGAGGCAACGAATCGCTCCGACTCGATCACCTCGATCAGTGAAGCGGACATTGATGATGTCGATACAGTTGTGCTGTGGCAAACGCTCGGCGACGACCCTGAGATTTTGCAGCTCATGTCGAAGACGTTTGCGGAACAATGGCCCACCCAGGTCGCGGATTTGTCCGCTGCGATTGCAGAACGTGATGCACGCCGGGTCGCCGATTGTGCCCATCAGCTCAAGGGATCTGCCGCCGCGCTCGGTGCGACCGGATTGCAGCGAGCGGCAGGAGCACTCGAAACCGAAGCGAGGCAGTGGCAGGAAACCGAGCGTCGTGACGATCAAGAGTTGCCGATCGAGAACTGGAAGACGGCTAGCAAAACACTTCGGCGTGGAGGAGAATCAGTCGCCATCGAATTGGAACGACTCGCTCATCACAGCGGATCTCCGCCGTCGAGTGATTCTCAACCACACGGCCGTCAAACATGAAATTGCTGATCGCAGACGACAACCCAGTTTGGCGAAAACTGATGCAAGCCGCCGTTGCCCCGTGGGGTTATCGCGTGATCATCGCCGAGAACGGACGCGAAGCACTGGCGGCGTTGCAGTCCGAGGATCCGCCACGCTTGGCGTTGCTCGATTGGTTGATGCCGGACATCGAAGGCGTCGAAGTATGCCGACGAATCAAGCAGGACCCTGAGCATCCATTCACGTATGTGATCCTGCTGACGAGTCGTGATCGCGAAGAGGACATGATCGAGGGTCTCGACGCCGGAGCCGATGACTACCTGACCAAACCGATCGTGGCGGCGTTATTGAAAAGCCGTTTGGCGGCGGCCCGGCGGATCATTGAAGCAGTGCCACCTGTCCAGTGGACGAAACCACAAGTGGACGGTTTTGACGTGGATCGACTGATCGGCAAAGGAGCCTTTGCTACAGTGTGGCGAGCTCGCGAGTTAGCGACCGGACGCGCAGCGGCAATCAAAATTATTCGCGCCGATTTGGCGACGGATCTGGTATTTGAACGTTTCTCGCGCGAGATCGAAGTCATGCGGAGCATGGACCACCCCGGTATCGCGGCGATCTACGCGAGTCACTTGGAACGCGACTTTGCATATTACGTGATGGAACTGATCGATGGCCAAACGCTCGGTCACTATGTCGCTTCGCAGAAACCAAAAGCAACACGGATCATTGAGATGATGGCTCAAATTTGCGATGCGCTACAACATGCCCATTCGCGCGGCATCATTCATCGCGACGTGAAACCATCCAACGTGATGGTCGGTGTCGATGGGAACCCAAAACTTGTCGACTTTGGGTTGAGCAAGTCGATGTTTCGACCTCAGCGCGAGCGACCTACCAACGAAACATCCGCTGGCTCGGTACTCGGTACGCCGCTGTTCATGTCTCCAGAACAAGCACGCGGCGAAGCCGACCAAGTTGATCATCGTAGCGATTTGTATGCGGTGGCCACGATGTTGTTCTTGTTTCTACTGCGTGAGCATCCCCATGGTGTGGGTTCGATGGGCCGTGAAGAAACCATTCAAACGATCGCCGCCACACCTGCCCGACGTGCACGCCAAATCAGCGATAAGTTCAATCCCGAACTGGACGAAATTTTGGCCAAATGTCTCGCCGCCGATCCGCAGAATCGCTATCAAACCGCTGGCGAACTAGCCACAGCTTTGCGTGAATTTGTACAAAATCGAGCAGCATCACGGAGCGGCACCCGCTCGCCCGAAGCATCGAGTGAAAAGTAAGTGATGGCGATGTTTAGACGAGCTGCAAGAAAAGGCGTACCATTCACCTTAGGACGGGCAAGAGTGTCGATCCTTTCGAATAAGATCACCCCGAACGTCGTTTCTTCCTCCGGTTGCTCAGCAATGTAATACGGAGATCAAGTGCTGGATTTCTTCTTCGACTTCTTGCGGCGAGGCGACCGTTTGGGCGATTTCTGAGCGCAGAGTGTCGCGATACTGTTTTCGCATGCGACTGACGGTCATCTTGATGGCCCCTTCCGTCAGACCAAACTGCTCGGCTACGTCCGCATAGGATGGCAAATTCGGATCAAAGGACAGGTACGCCATCAGCGTCCGATAGAGTTGTCGCCGCGATTCAGGCTGGTCCTCGATCAATTGATCTTTCACTCGATCGAGCAACGTCAGTGCCCATTGCCGTTCATAAGCGCGCTCTGCGGTCTGCGTATGCGCCAGTTCCGCTGCTACATAGCTTTCCGCGTTCGGGCCATCGAGCGAAGCGATGGGCCATCCACCGCCACGCTTAATCGTTCTTGCAAAGTTGCGTTGATTACTCAGATAATGTTTTAGCGAAACGAGCAAGAACGCTCGAAATCTTCCATGATTTGGAGATAAGCCGACAAGGTCGTCTCGCTGGATTAAATACGCAAAGAAACCTTGTACGGTGTCCTCACTATCGACGGGCGATAGTCCGCTGCGACGCAGGTAGGCGTACAAAGGCGGCCAGTAAGTCTCACATAATTCGGCCAAGGCACGTTTCGATTCGTCGGAACCTGACCGCACAGCCGCTCCACGCACCATGCTCCAACGCGTCGTGTGAAACGTGTTATGCGAGTCGCCTTTATCGTTCATGCGTATCAATCTGCCTCACGGTCTTTGGGCCGAAAGAAAGTCCAGCGTTCGATTTCTAGTGTATCGTCGTCGATCATTGCCAGGGATAACTTGTGAGGCGTCAGCTCTTTGATGTCGAACAAACGCCGTCCGCCCGGTGATTCTTCGTTGAAGGCATGAACCGTGCTGCTAGTGACTTGTGTCTCGAGCTGTTCGCCTTTCAGTTTCCACCAGCCCGAAAACCGTACCGGTACGAAGTCTTCAACGCCATCACCGTCTAAGTCTTTGGTGACTGCAACCTTCGGACTATCTCCCAGCGAAATTTCCATCCGTGCTGTTTCCTGAAACTCACCGCTTTCCAGAAACCGAAACGTATGCACTGGCCCACGATCGGTATCGTTCGTCGCGGTCCAGTCGCCGAGGAGCATCGTTTCGCGGTCAGCTCTAATACGTTCAATCGCTGGGATGGCGCGCATGTTGACAACTACAAACGCGATTAACGCCAGCGACGAGGCGACCGCAATTCCTATTGCGATAACGCCTTCTTTGGAATGAAACAATTTTGACGCGTTCGCTTCTCCATCTTGAGCGATCGCTTTTTGTTTTGCCTCCCTGGAAATTCGGACAATGCAACCTATCATGATAAAAAAACCAATTGCCGAAGTTAAGCGTGCCATACTTTGAGCACCGAGGTGGAGCCTCGATAGCGGCGAACCTTCGGGAGCCAACAAGGCGTTATTTCCTAGTCCTATTGAACAAATGCCAAGGAACCAAAAGTAATATAAGCCGATACCGAATCCGAGCCAGAACTCGGAGGGATAGGATTTACCTTCAATACTAGTAAGCCAGTTATCCAACCTGAATAATCCATACGCAACCAGCCCCACCAATGCGGACGCTGTCAAATGCCAGTGAACGGAACTGCTGGTTGGCGTCATGTCAATCGTCATCCACGGTTGAGGTCCACCGAAGCGGAAATGAACTTCACCGTTTGACGGATCAAGTTGGAAACCGAGGAATTGCATCAAGCAGAAGAGAATGCCGAAGCCGAGCATAAGGTGGCCGATAAGCCGCAAGAAATCAGGCAGCCTAACCCAAGTTGCAGCAAACGAGCTTGAATAGGATGTGCGTTGATTTGTTGTTGGATCATTCTGATTCTCCACTTGCACGTCGAACCTGCGTTTGCTGCGAAGTGACCGCAGCAAGCTGATGAGCATCGCCAATATCCCCAGCATAATCGCCACAAGTATTGCGTGAAAGAATTGGGCATCGTGTTCGCCCGGTGCAATCCCCGCCAGCTTATAAACTGGTTCTAGTATTGGAAGCGGGTCGCTCAGTACAGGCACCACAATAATCAGCCCAAATAACACGCAGCCAGTGAGCGCCCAGTTGCCGCGCCATGAACCGCGAAATCTCCATGCGACTATAGCAGTTACCACAAAAAGTGACGCCAGTATTAGCCAGCCGATTAGCGGACTAAAATTCACGTAACGCATCCCGAGTCCGGCAACCACGTATGAGGCAACCGTCAAGGCAACTGCCAGTGGCGTGAACGATGGTTTGTCGTCCACAGTTTTTGCAACGGGAGTCGCTGAAACGTGTTCGACATCCGTTTTAACATCGCTGGCATGTTGATACCGTCGACCGGGCTCGCGATCCATTGACTTGAGTACAATCTCATCGAGTCGTACGTCGACTTGAACTCGTTGAGATGGCGGCAAGAAGCGGCCCAGCGGCAACTCGCCGGTGAGCAATTCGTACAGCGTCACGCCTAGCGAATAAATATCAGCGCGATGATCCACCTCAAGTGGTTTTTCAAATTGCTCGGGGGCCATGTAGTGCATCGTGCCCATCGCTTGGAATTCGCCGGTCAAGGTGCGGTCTTTTTGAAGACCACCGACAAGTTTTGCCAAACCAAAATCGGCGATCTTCACACGCCCCGTCCGGTCCACCAAGATGTTTTCAGGTTTGATATCCCGATGCACGATGTCGCTGTCGTGAGCGTATTGCAATGCGTCACAAACTGCGGGAACGATTCGCAGGGCTTCCGCAGGGGTCAACTCATTCGACCGCATCAGCTCACGCAAGTTGGCACCATCGACGTGTTCCATCACGATGAAGTACAGGGTTCTCGTCTCGCCACTTTCGCCTTGGATGCTCACCTCGCCGAAGTCATGGACGGTAACGATGTTCGGATGGCTAAGCTTGGCGAGTGAACGAGCTTCACGCTGAAACCGTTCGGCGAAGTTCTTATCGGCGGCGGCAGCAGGATGAATGATTTTTACGGCGACCGTGCGATCAAGCGTTGTTTGCTTCGCTTCATAGACTGCTCCCATACCACCTTTGCCGAGCAGCCGGATGAACTGGAACTGCGGGAAGTGAGGTTGCAGTTGGTCGATTTCGGGAGCTTCAAAGCCACCATTGCTTGCGATTGTCTCGGCCGGACCTTCATCGGCTGCGGAATCACTGGCTGAGTCGCCATAGCTTTCCAGCCCCAGCTTCATCAAACAGACGGGACAGGGCGTTCGCTCAGGCGAAGTATATGGTAAGCGACTGCCACACTGCGGACAGCGTTGCAGTTGCTTGGGTTGTTGGGATTCGCTGCTCATGAGTCGGTTCCTGGTAGACTGGTATTGTCGTCGCTAACAAGAACAGAAGCAAAGCGGGGAAAAAGTAACTGATAAAATTTCGTCGATGTTGACGAAAGTTCGAGTTTTTCGCGTGACACGTCACTTGTTCCCGGTACTGAGTCAGTAGAGACCAGTATCATGAACGGATAGCGATTTGCGGAGTTACGATATGCCTAACGAATTCCCTGACAAATCGAACCTCGAACCGGCCGAAACGGAGGCGATTATCCGCGCCGATGTCCCTGGCGAGTCGCAGGCGATGCGGGTGGTCGAGGTGCTGGACGAGTATCTGGCGAAATTGAAAGCCGGAGAAACACCGGATCGAGCAAAGTTGTTGGCCGAGCATCCTGAACTGGCCAGCCAGCTTGAAGCTTGTCTAGCGGGTCTGGAGTTTATCCATTCAACGAGCGATATGGACCACTCGCAGCGGCGGCTTGGCGATTTCCAGATTCTCCGGGAAGTCGGTCGCGGTGGGATGGGCGCGGTTTATGAAGCCCGGCAGATTTCGCTCGGGCGGCGTGTGGCGCTGAAGATTCTGCGGTTTGGTGGCGTCAGCGATCCCGAAGCAGTACAGCGATTTCAGCGCGAGGCGCAAACGGTAGCCAGTTTGCATCATACGAACATCGTGCCCATCTTTGCCGTCGGTAGTGAACATGGCGTCAACTACTTCGCGATGCAGTTCATCGAAGGTCGCGGCTTGGATCAAGTGCTCCGTGAACATGTTGAGCGAAAGGTGGCGATTGCGCCCGACACGGTCGCGGGGTGGGGATTGCAGGCTGCCGAAGCGCTTGCCCACGCGCACGCTCGCGGCGTCATCCATCGTGATGTGAAACCGTCGAACCTTCTCATTGATGATGACGAAGGACGCGTCTGGCTGACTGATTTTGGTTTGGCCAAACGACTCGATGATGTGACGCTCAGCATGACAGGAGCGCTGCTGGGGACGCCGCGTTACATGAGTCCCGAGCAAGCCGCAGCGGCGCATCACAAGCTCGATCATCGGACCGATATTTATTCACTCGGCGCGACGTTGTACGAACTGGCGACAGGTCAGCCAGTTTTCGTCGGGACCTCGCCGCACGATGTGATCAGTCAAATCATTACCAGCGAGCCGATCGCGCCACACGTGCATCGTCCTTCGTTGCCACGCGATCTCGACACGATTCTGGTAAAATGCTTGTCGAAAGAAGCGTCGCAGCGTTATCACTCCTCAAATGACTTGGCAAGCGATCTGCGAGCGTTTCAAGAAGGACGTCCGATCGCGGCGCGGCGAGCCGGCGTCGTCGAACGAACTTCGCGTTGGGTTCGGCGGCAACGCCGAAGCGTTGCATTGGCTGGCGGTGCGGTAGCGGCGACATTGTTACTGATCTTACTGGTTGTGGGAGTCAGCTACGCGTGGCAGCGATCGCATTTGGCAAGCGTGATGCTCCGTACAAAACATCCGCCTCTGGTTGCCGAATTGCTGGACGGCGATACGCGTGCAGTGCCATTGATCACGGTGCCAACGCAACAGCGATTGGAGATCGAGGCCGGCGACTATCAAGTGCGGGTCGCTGGTCATGGTCGCTTAAGCCAAACGATTGGCATGAGCTTGCAACCAGGAAGTGAGATCGATCACGAACTAAATCTTGATTCGCCGCTGCTGTGGAAGGACGTCGACGTCTCAGGCGGTTTTCGGTTGGCTTCGCGAATGGACGACAATGCGGGGACGGGCAGTGTCGACATCATCGAACTGGGCGAACAGGGAATCCGTTGCATCAGCGGACTGAGCGGTTACGCCCGCTGGGACCTAAATCTACAAACGCCCGAACAGGATGCCCTCAAAGCGGTGCCGCAATTGATTTGGCCCTGGAATC
>JBGSMN010000303.1:0-18043 GCA_041740155.1 Rhodopirellula sp. | reverse complement strand
TACCGAGCTGTTTGGCTTGGAACAATACGCGATCAACATGCGGGGCCATCATGCGCCGACGTTGAGTGGTGGTCAGTTTCATGTCCGAAGCGGCGACGAACGTGCCTACCGTACGCCGCTTTTCCACCAAGCCTTCGTTCTCTAGCTCCCGATAGGCACGAGCGACCGTGTTCGGGTTGACCCGCGTGGTTTCAGCGAGGCCGCGAATCGTTGGTAATTCGTCACCCACTTTGAGCTGCCCCGAAACAATCCGAAAGCGAATTTGCTCCACGAGTTGCTGATAGATCGGCGGCCCATCAGTTGTGATGTGCAGTAGCATCTTGTTTCCTTGTATTAACTCAATGATACAAGAGCGGCGACCTCAGTCAAGAACAAAAGCCGAGATTGGAAAGTGAAAATTTCGAAATGCAACTTGCCTACAATTGTCTGCACAATTCATTTTGCAATTTGCAATCTCGGCCGAGTGGCGCCCGGTCGCTGCAAGCGACGGCTCGCAAACCCAGGTTTGGCAATCTTTGCCGATTGGGTAGGGCATGCCGATCCGGTGGCCTTTTTGCATCGCGTGGAACTTTCTAATTACCCTGTCTTTGACGATTCTGCCGATTTTGCGGGTTTTGTCTTAACTGTTGCCAACTATTTCGACGATATCGCTGGTGAGCCGGTGATTCTCGACCGACGAGCGTCTTTTTTCTAAGGACGAGCGGACGTTTCGGGCCTCATCCTTTGCCCCCGATTTCCAATTTGATGGGTGACGAAAGTGTCGCAACGTCTGAACAAAACAACCCGAATTCCGCTCGCAGTGATGATTGCTTTGGCAATTGTTTGCTTGATTTCACCCGTACATGCTCAATCACCAGCGAACGCACGCAGTTCGGGTGGAACCGAGCAAGCCGCCCGCGCCGCGTGGCAACCCGTCCGCGATCTGTCGCAAGGCAGCAGCACGCGGCGAGCTACGGCGACCGAGGTCCGTTTGGTTGATCATGAAACTCGCACGACAGCACCCGCTGCTCGTCCGCCGCGGGCGAACACGACCAACATGCGGCCAGCATCGAGCCGGATGGTTTCTCATCCCACGTTGGCTCCGGCCATCGTGCCGATGGATGACCAAGTCGTGTTTGAAGCGAACTATGACGGCGGCTGCGATTCGTACCCGATGAGCGGTTGCGGCTGTGGCGACCTGGGATGCGATGGTGCCTGCGGGATGTCGATGGGCGGTTGCGACGGGATGGGTTGCTCCGGCGGTCAATGCTGCAACGGCGATCCGATGTGTGGCGAGTATCGCGATTGCGATTCGCTGCGACCCTGCATCACACTCTGCTGGCCACAAGACGGTTGGTTTTCGGCTGAGTATTTAATGTGGTGGCAAGATGGCATCGACCTTCCACCGTTGGCCTCGACTGGGCGTCTCTCCGGACGCACACCCCTGCCAAACGGTACTGTTTTGTACGGTGACGACGAAGTGCTCACCGATAACTTCGACGGCATGCGATTCGACTTTGGCTTCTGGTTCGACAACTGCCACACTTGGGGCATCGGAGCAGGAGCGTTCGGGTTGGATCGTCGGACTGACAGCTTCTCGGGTGGTGCCCAAAACAATCCATTGGTCCGACCAATCATTACTGTGCTAGACAACCCAGCTCCAAATCTCGACGAATTAACTGAAGCCGTGGCGTTGATCAACGCTCCTGCCCTTGGGCACAGTGGCACTTTGAATATTGACGTCGATAGTCAACTCAGTGGCTGGGATATCTACCTGCGACACCTCCGCTGCGCTGAACAAGGTTGCACTTGCTCGGGGCCATGCGGGTGCCCGACACGGTGGTGCTCACGCTCAGAACATCGCTTTGGATTTCGGCAGGTTGAACTTGACGAAGGCATCGAGATCGACAGCAACGTGCTGATCGCCGGCGCGCTGAGTCCCGGCAACGATTTGTCGTTCGCACTGGATGAATCGTTTCGCACTCGCAACCAGTTCAACGGCATCGACTTTGGCTGGTGGCACACACGAAACATCGACTATTGGAACTTCGACATTGGACTGCGTATAGGTGTGGGGAACACGCGTCAACGAGTTCGAATTGCTGGCAATACGCTGATCACCACCAATAGTGGTAGCTCACTAGAAGACGGCGGGTTGCTAGCTCTGAACTCGAACATCGGCACCTACGACCGCGACGAATTCTCGGTGTTGCCGGAATTCAACATGAAACTTGGATACCAACTCACCGATCAATTGCGGGCCACGTTCGGATACACGTTCTTGTACTGGTCGAATGTGGTTCGCCCCGGCGATCAGATCGAACGGATCATCGATCAAGCTCAAGTGCCCAACGGGAACACTACTACACCAACCGACCGAGTCTTCCCACGCTTCGCGTTTGATAACACCGATTATTGGGCACAGGGCCTGAGCTTCGGACTGGATTATCGCTGGTAAAAGATAACGATCAGGTGGAGTCCGTCGTCTGAAGGTTTAACGACTATCGCGACGGTACTGAAACGACCGATTGAACCGAATGGATGGGTTGTGAAACCAATTCACACCCATCCGCATCCAAAGAGCAGACCGCGAGACTCGCTTTGCTGCACCCACCCCGAGAGTACGACCACCGGACACCACCGCATCGCTGGCATTCTCTCCCCCAAAAAACAAACATACTGAACGTTCAAAGGTAGTCCACCAATGATTATTCAACGCCTGATCGACCGTTTGACGGGTCAAACCAACAGTCGCCGTAGCGAACGCTCGTCCACTCGCCGTGGCAAGAATGCCCGCCGCCTGCGTTTGGAATCTCTGCAAAAGCGTGAACTAATGGCCGGTGACTTGGCCCAGATCAACGGGATCGCGTTCATTGACGCTGATGGCGACAACACCGCCGACGTCGGTGAGATTCGCTTGCAGAACGTGAAGGTCGAATTGTTTCTTGACAACGGCACGACCGTTGGTCAGCAAGATGCGGGGGATACATTCGTTGGAGAGTTCATCACGGGCGCGGACGGCACCTATCAATTCAGCGGCTTGGACGGTAACGATGTCGGGGATGTACCACCCAACCCGCCCTTTGCTACAGACACGGGGCTGTATGTCTTGCAGTTCACCGCCAATACGGGCGGGATTCAGAATGGAGCTACTAGCGCCGTGCTGACAGGCGTAACGCTATCAGATGACGTCCCTGTCACAGTCACTGATGATACCGGCGTGACCGCCGTGACGATTGATGACTTTGGTATCATTCAGCCCTCTCAACCGATCACTGAAACCGTTGTTGGGCAAACGACCACGAGCAGCAGTGGGGCGTTAACCTCAGCAGGTGCAGTGATTGGCGACGAACGCGATGTTGCTATTTCGATCGTTGCAGCGACAAGCGGCAATAGTCAATTTGAAGTCAATGCTGGCACCGGCCAAATGGTGTTTAGTAACGGTGGTGATGTCGAAGCCACCTTGCTGCTGCAATACGACGGTATCGATGGCGATGGCGCAGGACTGATTCTTAACCCCACCGGACTCGGCGGAATGGATCTCACGGACGGTGATAGCGTTGCGGCGCTGTTGGTCAGAGTGCGAAGCGACACCGCGGTCACCGATGGTATTGAAATCCGTGTCTACACCAGCACCACAAATTTCTCAACGGCGACCGTTGATGTTCCAGATAACTTTGTGGCGGGCACAACCCAGGATTTCTTTATTCCGTTTACTGATTTTGTAGCGGACGCTGGTGGCACTGGTGCGGTCTTCACTAACGTCGGTGCGATTGAAGCGTTTGCTGATGGTACCGGGGCGCCAGGCTGGGATTTGTTCGTTTCGGTTGTCGAATCGCGAAAATCCAATCCTTTTCCAACCGTCGCCCCTGCCACCGTCCCGTTGATCCTCGGTGGTGAAGTATTCCTCGACAATGGTGGCGAAACAACGAAGGTAAATCAAAACAACGGTATTCGCGATGCAGGTGAAGGACTATTTCAAGCTCCCGCGCTCAACGCCATCCAAGTTAACTTATACGATACCGACCCCACCGTCGGTTCCCCCGCCCCCATCGCTACCACGACCGTCAATCCACTGGGCAGTGGAGGCACGATCGGCAGCTATGAGTTCAGCACCCTGACGGGCGGCGCACCTCTCGGACCAGGCACTTACTTCGTAGTGATTCCAGCTAGTGAGTTCGGTACCGGACAGCCGCTGTTCGGACATATTGGCAGCCAGATCGACACTCCTGCCGGCATCACGAACGACAACGCCGACAATGACAATGACGGTGTGTTTGTCGCTGGCATCGGTTTCGTCAGCGGGGCGATCACTCTTTCAATCGGTGATGAACCCGCGGGTGGTGGCAATGAAAACACGACCGTCGATTTTGGTGTCCTACCGACGACCGATTTGCGGATCGACAAGACACTCAACGGCACTAGCAACGTCGTCACAGGTGGCACCGCGATCTTTGATGTCACCATTCGCAACCTTGGTTCCACAGCAGCGACGAACGTCACAGTCTCCGACATCATTCCTACTGGCTTGACCTTCGTTAGCGTGCAAGACAGTGGCGGCGCGAACGTCGCCACAACCGGAACGACGACACGCACGTTCTCTGTTCCTGGTACTTTGGCAGCTGGTGCCACCGTCACGTATCGGATCAACACCACAATCGACGCCACGCTCACGGCTGATCCCACAAATGAAATCAGCGTGAGTGGTTTCCAAGTCGAAACCTTGGCCGATACCGTTGCCGCTGACCGTGTGCCCGGCACCACCCCTGTGATTGGAACTCCCGAAAACAATACCGCGTTTGAACTCGTCGACGTACCGCTGGCCACGCTCACGATCAGTAAGACCGACAACATCGACTCTCCTGCAACCACCACTGCTGGCAATCAGTTGACCTATACCATCACCGTGCAAAACACGAGTACGGATACGGCAACCAATGTCATCGCTCTCGACACATTGCCTGTCGGTGTCACCTTTGTGGCTAATTCGGGCACATTTACAACTGGCACAGGCACCGTCGCGCTCGTCAGCGGCGGTGCCGATGATGGCAAAGTCAGGATTGATTTCGGCAACATGCCTGCGGGTGAGACCGAAGTCGTGACGTTCGCTGTGACCGTCAACCCAGCGTTCCTCGACGCCGACTCACCACTGAACAATTCCATCACCGTTGGAGCCAACAACGCGCCATCAGTAACCGACACCGATCAAACACCAGTTGCTCGGGAAGTCGATGTGACAGTTGCGAAAACGGTGGTCTCAACTCGCACCCCTGACGATCGCACGGACGGCACGACGGCGGATGATATCATCGACAGCACCGCACCGTTCAACGTATTCGCAGGTGGTTTTGTCACCTATCAAATTGTCGCCACCAACGCTGGTCCGTCGGAGGCACGTGGCGTAACGGTCGTCGATACGCTTGCTGCAGGCTTGACACTTGTACCGAACAGTTTCAATGCGTTGACGAGCGGTGCGATCCTCACACCCAATGGTCAAACACTGAACTTCACTGTCCCCAACTTGGCACCTGGTGAATCTCGCACGTTTACTTTTGAAGCCGCCGTGGGGAGCGATCAGTTTACCGCTATGACTAATTCCGTGGTCATCGCTACGACCGATACCGAGCCCACCGGACACGCCGTCAACACTTCCAGCGTGCAAGTCACGCCGACTCCTCGCGTCGACTTGATTCTTGATAAGCAAGTCAATGTCACTACCGCCGTTCCCGGTCGCGACCAGATCATCTACACATTCCTGGTCAGCCATGACGTTGACAGCATTTCAGATGCGATCAATGTCGACGTGACAGACGTTTTGCCTGTTGGTTTAACTGGTGTGCTGATCGATGCTCCGGGTTCAACAGGTACCCCGTCGTTCAACACCACCACACGGGCCTTGTTGGTTGAGTACGCATCGATCCCGGTCGGTACCACGCGTACCTTCACCGTCACCGCGAATATCAATAACGATGCCACCGCCAACCTCGTCAACACCGCGAGTGTCACGGTTCCGGGTGTGACAGAATTGGATCTGAACAACAACACCGACACGGTCACCGTCACGTTAACTCCTGAGTTCGACGTCACGCTAACTAAAACGGTCAACGGCACGGGTTCAGTCGGGCCACTCGACAATGTCACCTTCACAATCGTGGTTTCGCATGACACCAACGATGATGGTACGGAAACCGACAACGGCCTGAGTCCTTCATTGGCGCGTGGGATTGTCGTCACGGATGTATTGCCGACTGGTCTGACGTTCTTGTCCGCGACTGCCGGGGGAGCCGCCGTGACACCGACGAGCACAACCAATGGCAACATTGTCTTCCCAACCTTTGACTTGGCTCCCGGCGTGATACGAACACTCACCGTGACCGCATCGGTTGATGACAGCGCTGCCGCCGGTGTCCTGACAAATAACGTCTCACTGGTCACGGCCGCTGGTCAAACCCAAACTAACAATGACTCTGCCTCGGCACCAGTCACGATCGTGCCCCAAGCCGATGTGCGGGTCACCAAGACCGTCAGTGCGACGCGTGCTCAGGCTGGTAGTCAATTGACCTACACCGTCAATGTATTTAATGATGGCCCATCGCCGGCTGCAGGTGTTTCAGTAGTGGACACGTTGCCTGCGGGCGTGACGTTTGTTAGTGGCACTGGCCCCAATGGCGCATTGTCGGCAGTCGGTCAAGCCGTGACGGTCACACCGCTCAGCAACGCCCCGCTTGCCTCGGGAGCATCGTTCCAGTTCACGATCATCGCTTCGATCAACGCTGGAGTGACGGCCGACCAAGTCAACAACGTGGTTGTCTCAACAACCACGGCCGAACCAACTGGTCATGCGATCAACACCGCCTCGGTAACAACGACGATCGACCAAGCCATCAATGAATTGTCTGGGGTTCTATTCCGCGACTTTAATGATGATGGAATTCAAAATGGCATGGATAGTCCTCTCGCTGGCGTCGAGATTCTGTTGACGGGTGGTGGCCTCGATGCCGCCGGACGACGCACGACCACCAGTGCCACGGGTGCTTACTCGTTCACCGGTTTGATCGCGGGTGATTACCAAGTCCGTCGACTCGATATGCCACAGTTCTTCTTGGACGGTAAAGAGCAGGACGGAGCTTCAGCAACACCAGCGGACTCCGGTGACACGATCTTGGTCACGCTCGGAGGCACGTCGCCCTCCGTGATTCCACAGAACAATTTCGCGTTGGTGCCGTTCTTGAGCTACAAGCTCTGCATTTTGTGATGCGATGAAATTTCACGAACACTTCGTTTGTCGCGATCATCGGGAGCCGGTGATTTGAAATGATTGCAGACAGACAGGGTCGGGGGGCCTGAAGTGTTCGATGAATAAGCAGCGTGAGCGGCAACGCTCGCCACGCAGCAGATCAAGCTCGGTCTTTCGGGGGGAAGACCGGGCTTTTTTCGTATTCGGAGGCCAACATGATGTGTTTAGAATAGACTGAGGCCGCTCAACATAACGATCAACGACTGCGTTTCTATGATTTGACGGATTGATGCAGCCTCTTTCGAATTTGATAACCGATCGCACTCTTCACAGGCTTGCACCGTGGATCGGTTCAATCTGTATCGTCATCATCTTTGCTAGTGTCTTGGTCGGGCGTGACCGATTAGCGTTTCGTGACGTCAGTTATTTTTACACGCCGCTCTATCAATTCGTCGACACGCAGTGCGAACGACAAACATACGGACCACTCGGTACCGCAATTTGGAACGAACACGATCAAACCGGGATGCCACTTGCAGGCGAGACAACCACGGCGGTGTTCTACCCGTTGCGGATGCTGGTGTACGCTCCGTCATGGTCGGCTGAGACGGCCATGGCAGTTTATGTCGTACTGCATTTGATCATTGCATCGCTAACAGCGTACTATGCTGCGAGAAGTTTTCGGTGTGATCGTTGGTCTGCGTCGATCGCGGGCGTTGTCTATCCTCTTTCGGGAATGGTTTTGTTCTTGGCAACCAACCCGCCCTTCTTAGTAGGTGCGGCATGGTTGCCACTTTTGCTGACCTCACTGCTAAAGATCTGTGTAAGGAGCATTGCCCCGGCCGCGATCGCGATGTCGCTGACGATCTTAGGCGGCGATCCACCCACGGCGCTGCACGCCTTGATTGTCGCGGCCTTGATTCATTCATTCCAATCGGCGTCGGACATTTGGTTTCGCCCCACACGCGTGATCAAGAATGCATGCCAAGTAGGCGGGCAACTGACAGCGGTGGTGTTCATCGCAGCGGCACTCTCCGCGCCTCAGATCGCCGCTTCACTTGCTTGGTCCGTCTGCAGTGACCGCGTGCAGCATTCCGATACGAACACCCAAACCGACATTTTCAAAATCCGCTCCCAAGCATTCGCGTACTCAGTCGCACCCTCACGACTAGCTGAATTCTGCACTCCCAATTTGTACGGCACCCCTTGGTCAATTAACACGCGTTGGGATCGGTTGTGGTTTGATGGTGGTCAGGTGCGCCCCGAGACAGCGTTGTGGACACCGACGCTCTACAGCGGACTGTGTTTGCCCGTGTTGCTCGTTATCGGCGGTCTGCCGTGCTCTCGGTCACGACGTTTTTCTAGCATCATGTGGTTGGCTATTTTTGTCATCGGAATCGTGACTTCGATGGGCGTCTACGGACCCACGTTTGGTCTACTTCACGAGTCTGTCCCCGGATACGATTCGCTACGTTATCCCTCGAAATGGTTGCCCTTTGCTGCGATCGCTTTCGCGCTGTTGTCGGCTATCACGGTGCAACGACAACAAGTCCAGTATCGCTTCCGTATTCGCTTCCCGTATGCAGTCCAGCCACGAGACTGGCCGCGTTTCACGGTGAGTGCCATCGTCGTGACTGCAACGCTCGCCTGCGCTGCATCCGCGCTGATCGGTATCCCGCGTCTGCGTGGCGTGACAAGCGACCCATTTTGGGGACCGTATCAACCCGCAATTGCTTACCATAGCTTTCTTGTCTCGATCGCGCATTTGATCGTCGCTGCTGGCCTGCTCATGCTCTTGCGAAAGACACGTTGGTTTGTCGTGGTCGTTGCATTGGAATTGCTCGTAGCTCACTTGGGTCTCGTCCCACACGTGAGCCGGCAGGCGGAGTCGCGAATCCTAAGTTCTTTCGATACAATGGAAAGTGGTTCGCCAAGCGATGAACCGGATAGTTCGCGATTGCGTTGGTTGCGAGTGAATCAAGACAGTGGCTTTCCCACGCAGTGGGCCACAACGTCCGATACCAATCGCATGCTGACCGTTGAGGCTGGCCTACGTCATGCTCGCTTCGGTCGCTGGCATCTCGAACACGATCAAGCGGTCGTCAATCCGATGGTTTCGATCGGCACACGTGAACTTGCTGAGTTCTGGTATTACTCGCGGCAACTATCGCATGCCGAGAAACTGCCTCACGCGCGTAGTTGGCGACGTTGGTGTGATTTGCTCGGAGTGGATGGTTATCTGCGGTGCGGCGGCGGAAGCGAGAACGCTGCGTCACTTTCGTCACAACTGAGGCTACCAGTCGTGACCTACGAGCAATTTGATCAACATGTCAACAACAAACTTACCGTGCATCAGCATGTTACCGCCTTGGATGATGATCGCGCCGTAGCGTGGCGACAAGTTTTGCTGGCGTACATCGAGCAAGCTCGGCCGCCCGCGTTCGTGTCTCGCAAGAATCATGCGAACTGGAAAACGACACAAAACCCGAGCGATCAACGCATCCTGGTGTCACGACGGGTATACCAAGATGGCAATTGGTGGGCGGCATTGACTCCGCGAGACGGAAAGGGGCCAACAATCCATTCGAAGGTATTTCCCGTTGATTTCTTGGCGCAAGGCGTACTTTGCCCCGCAGGCCAGTGGCGGATCGATTTCTATTATGATCCATGGTGGCATCGACCGACCATCTTGATTGCAACGATGGCCTGGGCTGTCGTCTTGGCAATCAGTGGATCTGCACGTGTTCGACGTGCGGTGCGTCGACGTGCGGTGTGTCGACGTGGCTAAACGCTCGCAGGCGCACTGGCGGTTTGTTTGCGCCAATCCACCAGGTGGATTTCCACGCTCTTGTAACCGCGATACTCGTTGATCACGGGGCGGTATGCGATCTCGATCGGACCGTCACATTCATTCAGTGGATCGCACCAATCGGCGGCACCGAAGGCAACACCACGAATGACTTTATCGCCCTGTTTCAGCCGCACGCTGAGATGCCGCTCGCTGCTACCCATTTTTTTCGCTGGTTCAGCCAACTCGATGTCACGGCCCATCAACACCGGCCGAGGGTTGCCCGCACCGAACGGAGCCATCGTTTCAATTTGACTCATGATGTGCAAATTCAATTGACCCAGTGGTGCTTCAGCGTCAATTTGAATCGCGGGCGTGATTTCATTCTCAGCCCACTGACGCGCCACTGCCTCACAAAAATCGCCCCGAAACGCTTCGATCTCGGACTCACGAATCGTCAGTCCACCGGCAGCCGGGTGACCTCCAAAACGAACCAACCGATTCTCGCATTCTTGCAAGGCTTCGAACAGATTGATGCCTGTCCCACCGACACGTCCCGAGCCAGTCGCATCGTTTTTGCCGGCTTGGTCCAACGACAACACGATCACCGGCTTAGCATACTGTTCGGCTAATCGACCGGCGACCACGCCAATCACGCCGGCATGCCAACCGATACCGTGCAGCACGAGCGCTGCATCGGTTTCGGCGTCGAACTGGTCTTTGATTTGTTTCTGAGCGGCGAGCTGCACGCTGCGCTGCAAAGTGTCTCGCGTGGCGTTGAGTCCATCGATGTACTCCGCCAACATCCCCGCCCGCTCTCCAGCTTCAATCGTCATCAACTCGATGCCGAGTTGGGCTTGGCCGAGACGTCCGGCAGCATTCAGCCGAGGCGCGAGCGTGAACGAAACACTCTCAGTCGTCAGTTCGGCAACCTCATCGAGCTTGGTGCGCCTCATCAATGCGGCCAGCCCCGGCAAGGGATCGCTTTTGAGCGTTTTCAAGCCGTGATTGACAAGAATGCGGTTTTCATCAATCAGTGGCACGACGTCGGCGATGGTGCCAATCGCCGCTAAAGCAAGCGACTGCATCAACAACCGTCTCATTGATGGCGTGACTTTCTTCTGCCCACATTTTGCTTGACATAGCGACCATGCGAGTTTGAACGCGACCCCCGCACCACACAATTCACCAAACGGGTAAGCCGTACTCGGCAACCGGGGATGCACGATGACTTCGGCGTCAGGCAATTCGCCGCCGATCTGGTGGTGATCGGTAATGATCAGCGTCACACCGAGTTCTCGGCACAACCGTGCACAATCGACGCTTGCAATTCCACAGTCGACCGAAACAATCAGCTTCTTGCCACGAGTTACAAGCGTGCGGATCGCCTCCGGGTTCAGGCCGTAGCCTTCTTCGAGCCGATTGGGCACGTGGTAGGCAACGTCCGCACCTAACAACCGCAGCGTGTTGACCATGATCGCCGAGGCGGTCATGCCATCGGCGTCATAATCACCGTAGATCACAATTGGCGTTTTGGCCTCGACGGCAGCGAGCAACAGTTCCGTCGCCCGAGGCACGCCTGGCAATTCTCGGGGATCACGTAGGTTGGTGAGTTTCGTTTCCAAAAACGCAGTGGCATCGTCGGACGAATACACACCGCGACTGACCAACAATTGAGCGACCACGGGAGCCAGTCCCGAAGTGCGAATCAACTGCTCGACCAACGGTGCGTCGTGGGGTGTGATTCGCCACTGTCGGATCATCCGTGAGGGCCTATTTTTTCTTTTCGAGGTGCCAGGTGTGCTTGCGAACGTGCGGGTTGTATTTTCGCAAACGCAGCTTCTCACCGCCCGGTTTCCGGCGAATGGTGTAGTTGTAATGTCCAGTTTCTTCACAAACCAAGAACACGGTCTCGGCTTTTTTCTTGCTTTTTGCCATCGAAATGCGGGCGCGGGTAGAGAGGGGAGAGATGAATTTGAGTAATTGGTCCCGAAGTATGGTCTTTGAACAGGGTTTTTGGCAACCCGTGAAATGCAGCAGCATTTTTCAGGGTGGGAGTGGCAAAGTCACGTTTTGTTTTGTTCACCAATCCCAATCCTGTGTGGCGACAAAGTTCAAAGCACGATCAATCCGCAATTCCTTAACCGACTCACAGTATTTTGTTACGATCCCGTCGTATCATTGGCTGTGACGCCTCGCGTGCTTCCATCGCGATGGAGGGGCTGGGTATTGAGCGAAATGGCGAGTGAAATCAACCAACGCGTAGCCCCACTCCCTCGCAAAGGCCTGAACGGCCCTGCTCGACCTTTTCGTTGGCAGAGGTCAACCAAACGGCTTCCAAATGCAGCTTGGGAAGGCGGAGTGCAGTTAGGGTGAACCTAGCGAGCGTTTATCGCCTCGCGACGCGATTGCCAGAATCCGCGTGCTCCACGGATGAACGGTGCGTAGGCAGCGAGATCTTTCCCGGACGTCGATCTCAAATGCTCTTCGTAATCTGCCAGCCATTCCTGAAAAACGTCCACGCTTCGCTTCGACACCCGCTGCCGACCATTGAACTGGAAATACCACGGTGCCGTCGTTGCGGCACGGAAATGGTCCTCAAGAAGCGTGACCACTCGGATTACTGCCCAGCCAGACTCGGTCACTATGATCGGTGGGATCTTGCCTTTCGCTTTGGCATATTCATCGAGTTTCGCTGAATAATGCACCTCACCGTTATGGATCACTTCTAAATAGTCGACCGGATCGCGAACGGTGAGCGATAACTCAGGGGTGAGTTCGAATGAATTCGCGGAGGTGGTTTCAAAAACATGTCCAGGCGGGTGGCCATCGAGGCTCGCGATTAGCAACGGCCCATTCGTCGCAAAACTACGTCCCGCCCACGCACCCGCCCACCACTGCGTTGCATTCTCGACGGGCTTGCTCTCACCAATCGGTTCCGCATCGCCAGCAACATACAACCGGTTGTAGCCGACGGGATGCAAGTCCGCTTCGTCTCCGCTGCCAGCCAGCGGCACGATGCGGAACCCGGCGTTGAGCAGGTGCCAATAAATCTGTTCGGCCTCTCGTCCGAGGGTTGTGGCCAGCCGATCCTTGCGATCGGAAAATGGTCGTCCATCCTTCATTTGCATTAGTGATCGATCAAGCCGCAACCAATCACCCAGCACAAAATATCCGTCAACCTGATCGCTGGCCAGATACACGGGTAACGGCCACGTGAACGGATTTTCAATCGCAACTCGCATCTCTGCTATCGCAGCGCCGCGATTCTCCGGTGCAGATTCTGGTGACTCCGAGTTGCGAGTACTTGCAAGTTGAGCGAGTCGCTGGAGCGTGGTTAACTCCAAATCCGTCGTTGCAGGACTATCACTCGCCGCTGGCTGATAAAACGTCAATCCACCGACAGATTCAGCCCGCGGGATGATCCACATCGGATCTATCAATGCCGGTAGCTCACGCCGCTCACGTGTGGCCCGCAAGTCTGCCAGTTCGTCATCGGTTATCGCTTGATCCGACGCCGTCATGACTACATGCAAATCTTCCGCAGTCATGCGAATCGGCAAACTCTCACGGGAGACAGGCACCAGACAATCGCCACTTGTCCAACCTTTGGAGCGCATGTCAAGAATTCTTGGCAAGGCGAAGCCGTGCTCGTCTTCACTCGTTTTCTCAATCGAAAAATTGCCCGAGATCACGCGATACTCTGGCCCTCGTGAAACGCGGAATTCGTACGCGGCTTCGTGCAAATCGAGCTTTGCCGAACCGTCAATGACAAACCCAAACCCCGTCTCAACGGACGTTCCCAGCGTCAATGGCTTCACCTTCCGCACTCGCTGAACACGCGAAACCGCGCGAGCACCTGGACGCGTCACTGTAGGACGCGTCAGTTCGATCCGAGCCAACGTCGGCTCGCCGCTGGACTCGTCCGTCGCCGTGATCGTCAACGTGCCTTCAGCGGTAAACGCCCAGGAGCATGGCAAACAAGCAAAGATCAGTAAGAACGCCACTCGCCACACACCTTGGCATCGACCGGCTGGTCGCAACCAACGGATCGCGAACCGTTCAACGAAGATTTGCGAGAAGAGTCTCACTGCAACTCAACAGGTGGAGCGCCCATGATGTGATAACCGCAATCGACATGTAAGTTCTCGCCAGTGATTCCCGATGCTAAATCCGACAACAGGAACATGCCCGCCTTGCCTACTTCGTTGATGTCGACTGCTCGGCGCAGCGGCGAGAAATTCTCGTATAGCAACTTCATCTTTTCGGACTCGCCCACGGCCGACGAAGCCAATGTTTTAAGATAACCCGCCGACAACGCGTTGACACGAAATCCCTTCGGTCCCAAATCGTTGGCAAGATATTTAACAGCACTTTCCAGCGCTGCTTTGCAGACACCCATCACGTTGTATCCCGGCACCGCCATTTCACCGCCGTAATACGTCATTGTTAACATCGAACCACCCGGGTTCATGATCGCTTGGGAGCGATTGGCCAAGTCGATGAAACTGTAGGCTGAAATCTCCATCGAGAGACCGAACCCCTTGGCAGTGACCTCGTGAGTTGGCCGTTTCAGTTCGTCCAGCGGAGCGTAGGCGATCGAATGCAACAGAAAGTCGATCTTGCCAAACTTCGATTCCGCTTCGGCAAAGATCGCGTCTAAGTCGGCGGGGTTCTGAACGTCGCACGGCAGCATGAAGGCGGGGTTCCAATCGCCCACGACTTTCTTCAATCGGTTTGCCATCTTGGGCCGCTCGGGGTCCGCATCGGGTAGGTGAGTGAATCCCATCTGAGCACCTTGTTCGTGCAATTCTTTCGCGATTGCAGCGGCGATCGAACGATCATTGGCGATTCCAAAAATGAGTCCCTTCTTACCTTCAAAAAACATACTCAGTCTCTTTCTCTGGGGCGGTGTCGTTTATGCAGGACGCAGCGGGAGTCGTCAAGACTTTCGTTTCTCGAGAAGAACAAAAGTCGCGATGAGTTCCGCTGCGCCAGTAAATGTTGCGGCGATCCTAACCGATCCATAACGCCGCGCGAGCCAGGCTTAACCAGGCTTCTCCGGTCGGATTGCTCATGTCAAAATTCTTGGTCGGGATGTACGCTTTCCGCGAATCAACAATTCGTACTGGCACCGATGCGTTCTCGACGAGCTGTTCGATCCGTCGTCGGTCGGCGTACTGAATCACGATGAAGCGATCATTGTTCGTTAACGACTGAATGCTCCACGCGGCGGCATCCAATCGCAGCTCGCAAAGCTGAATCATCCGCACGGCTGCGTCTGGTAGCGGGCCGAAACGATCCAGCAATTCTTCTTGGAATTGTTCAACCTCCGGCGCGTGATTGATGCGCGTCATCCGCCGATACAAGTCAATCTTGTGCCGCAAATCTGGAACATAATCGTCTGGCAAATACGCTTCGATCGGCAAATCAATATCGACATCAGCCGACAATTTCGGCGGCAGTTTCTTGGCTTGCCGCACCGCATCTTCGAGCAACTGGCAATACAGCTCATATCCCACCGCCGCAATATGTCCGCTCTGTTGACTGCCTAACAAATTGCCTGCACCGCGAATCTCCAAATCTCGCATTGAGATCGCAAACCCCGCACCCATCTGCGAGTACTCCTCGATCGCCCGCAATCGCTTACTCGCCTCGGGCGTCAAGTGCTTCGTGGGCGAGACCAATAGATAACAGTAAGCTTGATGCTTGTATCGCCCCACACGACCGCGCAATTGGTGCAAATCACTGAGGCCATACCGGTTGCCTTCGTCGATGAACATCGTGTTCGCATTCGGGATATCCAATCCGCTTTCGATGATCGTTGTCGCCAATAGCATGTCGAACTTGTGATCAATGAAATCAATCATGACCTGTTCCAGTTCGCCTTCGCCCATCTGGCCATGTCCGATGCCAATACGAATTTCAGGCACAACTTCGTTGATCTTTGCCGCCAGTTCGTGCATGTCGCCAATGCGATTGTGAACAAAATACATTTGTCCGCCCCGGTTCAGTTCGCGGACGATCGCCGAACGCATCATCTTCGGATCCCACCGTGTGACCTTTGTTTCAACTGGTCTTCGTTCGGCAGGTGGCGTTTCAAGATTACTGATATCGCGAGCACCGACGAGTGCCATGTGCAGTGTTCGTGGAATCGGCGTCGCCGATAGCGTCAACACGTCGACGTTGGTGTGACGTGTTTTCAAACGTTCCTTCACCGCCACACCGAACCGTTGCTCTTCGTCGATCACCACTAAACCGAGATTGTGGAAATCCATGTCCTTGCTGGCGATGCGGTGTGTGCCAACGACGATATCGACTTTGCCTTTCTTGATATCCTTCACGCTTTGACGTTGTTCGGCGGGTGTGCAAAACCGCGATAGTTTACGAATTTCGACGGGAAACTCCGCCATCCGATCACAGAATGAGTGGTAGTGTTGCTCGGCGAGCACGGTCGTCGGCACCAACACGGCGACTTGATAACCTGACGTGACCGCCTTAAACGCGGCCCGCATCGCGACTTCGGTTTTTCCAAATCCAACATCGCCGCAGATCAATCGGTCCATCGGTTGATGCGATTCCATGTCCGTCTTGACTGCTTCGATTGCCGTCAACTGATCCGGCGTTTCGAGGTATGGAAAACTCGCATCGAATTGGCGTTGCCATTCGTTGTCGGCGTCGAAGGCGATGCCTCGACGCGTTGCCCGTCGGGCTTGCAATTCGAGCAACTCGTCGGCCATGTCGGTGACTGCGGACTCCGCTGCCTTGCGTTGATTACTCCATGAGATGCCACCGATCTTGGCCAATCGCGGACGTGTCTTTGTGCCGCCGACGTAACGTTGAACCAATTGTATCCGCGTCGTTGGCACGTGGATTTTGGTGCCGCCATCGAATTCAATCGTGAGGTGCTCTTGGTGTAGACCATTCTTTTCGATCGTGTTCATGCCACGATACAAACCGATTCCGTGAGACAAGTGAATCACCAAATCGCCTGGCGTCAATTGCAAGAAGCTATCGAGCGGTTTTCCACGCACCCGTGAACTGACACGTCGCACGGGGCTACGGTGAAACAACTCCGCACCGGTCAAGACGAGCACTTCAGCCCCCGACAGCCGGAACCCGCCGCTGAGGGCCGCAACGGTCATGTGCAAGCGACCGGAAGTCGCTGCGTCGGTGTCGCCGAGCAGTTCGGTCAAACGCTGCCCATCGGCTGGCGTGTCACCAACAACGATGACTTCGTGCCCCGCCGCGACGCTATCAACGCGTGCTTTGGTTTCATCGAGCGAGGCTGCGAAACTATCGGCACCTGCGGTATGCAAATCAACATGATCGTCTTCTGCCGCGTCAGTTATTTGACTGCCGGTGACGACACGATGGCCGCGCAATTCGGCGAGCAGTTCGGACATGGTGACGAACCGATCCGTTCGTGCCACTCGTGCAAGCAAAGCCTCACTCGTGGCTTGACATTCGGGCGCATCGACGAGCAGCACGACGGTATCCGATGGCAAGTAATCGACAATGGTTGCCTCCGCGCCGACGGTATCGCTTTCAGGAAACGCGAACTCGTCATCACTACCAGTTCGCTCGGGTTCTTCAACCTCGGCATCTTCGTCGAATTCATTGCCGACGAGATTTTCTAAAATCGTACCGCTCGCAACCCCATCGGCACCGATCGCCGCCAGTTCAACGCTGGTCAATGTTTCATTACTACGCTGGGTAGCGACATCAAAACGACGGATCGATTCAATCTCATCGCCAAACCATTCGATCCGGATCGGCATGGTTTGATCAGGGGAATGGATATCGAGCAAACCGCCGCGGGAAGCAAACTCGCCTGGCAAATGCACCGCCGTCGTGGCCGCGAAACCGGCTTCTGCGAGCCAGCGGCGAATTTCTTCTGGGTCGACTTCATCGCCGACACTCAGTCGCCGTGTGGCTCGCGTCAAGCGGTCGACCGAGGGCACACGCTGGATTGCTGCACCGATGTAGGCTGTCACGACGAGCGGATCGGGCGAGTCGTTGTCGCGTGCTCGGAGTGC
>JBGSMN010000301.1:0-12404 GCA_041740155.1 Rhodopirellula sp. | reverse complement strand
GTCTTGGCACTTTGATGCCGTGGGTCAGCAGGATCGCAAGTCGTTCATCTATCAGCCCGAACCGTCGCATGAACTGCACGACCTGCAAGTTCGAATTTACTAGGATGGGATTTTGATGAGTAAGAAAAACGAAACCTGTTTCGTCGGCGTCGGCATATCGAAGGACAAACTCGATGTCTATCGCCCCGACACCAAAGCATTCATCCAGCTAAACAACACCGAGGAGGACACCCACGAGTTCAGCAAAACGCTTAAACGCAAACGTCAACGGACGATCGTCGTCATGGAAGCGACCGGCGGCTACGAAAAGATGCTTCTGCATCAACTCGAGCAGTCCGGGATCCAGGCCGCTGTGGTCAACCCTCGTCGGGTGCGAGACTTTGCCAAAGGTATTGGCATCGATGCCAATACGGATCCAATCGACGCTGCAGTGATCTCCCGCTACGGTGAGGTCGTTCAGCCGACTCCGGTTGCCTGCAAGTCAGATCACGAGAAGAAACACCGTGCGCTGGTGGACCGTCGCAACCAGTTGCTCGGGTTGATTAATCAAGAGAAAAACCGTCTGAAGCAAACCTGGGACGAGGACGCTAAAGAAAGCATCCGTGTCGTGCTGGAATGCTTGAAAAAGCAGCTAAAACAGATTGATTCCGATCTGGCGAAGATGCTTAAGGTCGATCAAGAAAACAAACGCATGATCGAGATCCTCGGCTCCATCAAGTGTGTCGGTCCCGTCCTCATTTCGACGCTGATCACATCGCTACCGGAACTCGGCAAGCTCAACCGCGAGCAGATCGCCAAGCTGGTCGGTATCGCCCCGATCAATCGAGATTCAGGCAGCAAGTCAGGCAAACGTTTCATCGGGGGAGGACGCGGCAACGTTCGCCGAGTGCTCTACATGGCGGCGGTGGTAGGTATCCGCCACAACGCGGTCCTGAAAGCGTACTACACGAACTTAAAGAGCAAAGGCAAAGAGTCGAAAGTTGCGATCGTAGCCTGCATGCGAAAGCTTCTGAGCATCATCAATACGATGGTACGAACTGACTCGCTCTGGAAAGATGTCAAGCAAGGCGGTGCAGCATGAACACAACGAATGCACTCATGAAGCTCCGCCACGGTTTGTCATCATCGACGCACCATCGACTCGGCTATCCCTTGGACGGTTGGTTCTCACCAGAGCCGCCCTCCGTTTCACCAAGCAGCTTTGTGCTACACAAAGTCACATCGAACACCACTCGTTATGCCTTAAAAAATCTCGGGGGTTTGGGGGCAGGCCCCCAAGTACGCTGGGCTTTTCAAAATGGAATTCGGAAATCTTTTTCCGAATCTGCATTGACCAAAAGTAAGACCGTCGCTGACCCCCGGCGAAGCCCCTGCGGTTCAAAGCAGGCGTTCTCGACGATCAGGGGCAACTGTGGATCGCCAAGTTTCCCGGTCGCAATGATGATCGTGATATCGGCGCGTGGGAACAGTTGACATCCGAGTCAACGCGGGTTGCGGGAGTCACGATTTCGGATTCGATTGTCCAGACGTTTGGACGCCCCTATCACACATTCTTGACGAAGCGATTCGATCGCATGACGTCTGGGCACGTACGGCAACGCCAGCATTTTGCATCAGCGATGACGATGCTCGGCTACCGCGACGGCGACAACCATCAGTCTGGGGCGAGTTATTTGGGAATTGCCGAGTGGATCATCCAGAACCAACTCGAAACCGACGAAGACCTAGAGCAACTTTGGCGTCGGATTGTATTTTCGATCTGTGTCAGCAACACCGACGACCACCTCCGCAACCACGGCTTCCTCCTTACCGATCGCGGTTGGCGTTTATCCCCAGCTTATGACCTCAACCCTGATCCGCAAGGCATGGGACTGTCGCTGAATATTTCCGAGATCGACAATGCACTCTCCCTCGACTTAGCCCGCGAGGTGGCACCGAATTTTCGCGTCGATACCGATGTTGCCAGCACGATCGTCTACCAGGTGCGAGCCTCGGTGAGCCAGTGGCAAAACGTTGCCGGTCGATTGGGAATCAATCGCAGCGAACAGAATTGCATGGAAAGTGCGTTCCGGTTCTACGATAAATAAAGAACCGTCATTCACAGCCGGAATAAATCGCTAGAAGTTTCCCTTCACTTCGGCATTGATTCTTCAACTACATCTTCTACGGGTTCAGGTGATGGTACTTTGCCGGTTCCACGTAGCGATTCGATCGACAATCGATTAAATCGGTACCGGCAACCGATGCACTCAAGCGTAATTGAATCGTTATTGGGTGACAGGTCATACCCTGGAGGTGCTGCGAGTTGCACGGGATCTCCTAGCCAGTCAAAAATCGGCTGATCATCTACTGTCAATTTCACGCCGTCCGTACGAACGGTTACCACTATCACGGATAATTTGTTTTTCGAGAACAAATCACCGTTAAATGCTTCCACTGCCTTCCCGTTTAGAGCGTGAATTGCGCTCAATGTCCCTTCTGGCCTCACTCTCCCATCGAGCGACCGAAAGTTTAACATCGCTAAGAATCTTCGCTTACTCGAACACAGACAGAGGTTCAAGGTGTCCGGCGAATCGATTGGTTCGACGACAATGCTTAGTCGGTATTCTGCCGGAATCTTGTAAGGAATTTGCAACTTTGAATGGCCATGAAGGTCCGTGCTTGTGATGACGTTGCGGCCTTTGGTCCAGTCGCCACGGTGCCAACATTTGGCCGGGTCAGTTAAGGCGAGTAAATCGGTTTCTGTTTCGGGAACCCGTACATAGGGACTTTCACTAGAAGCAACGCTGTCGGTCGACTTCACTGGCTCTTCACCCGAAAGAGGAGTGTCAGTAGCATCAAGACGCAAGACGTTCCGCACGTCGTAGGGAATTGATTGGGTGTGAATTTGACTTGAATTAGCGTATTTTTCGTAGGCCGCGTGCAACGTTGCGAGACGAACTTCATCGGTTGGTCGCAACTTGAGTAACTGGCCTAAGTGAAAGAGAGCGGCATACCAATCCTTCTGTTGCTCAGCCAATTTGGCGTGTTTTTCATGCCAATTCCATTTTGATGCCGTGACAACTTCACGCGATTGCCGCAGGTCGGGTGCCTCACGATAACGAAAGTCAACCAACCGAACCGCATTACCGTCCGGCACGGCCAGCCATCGCCCATCGCGAGATCGATTGGTTTCCGATCGATCTGGAAATGGCTTTTGCGTCTCTTTCGAATCGAACAACTTTTTTCCAGATTTAATATCGAACGCAAATTGACCGTAACTATGTGTGGCGAATATCTCTGTGCCAAATGTATTGAAGTGCAGGCTATCGACTGGAAATCCTCGCCGATTCTCGTATCTATCTAAGGTTGCAACTATTCGTCCTGCGGCGGCATCCCAAACTTTAACTGTCCCTTCCAGATTTCCGGCCGCGACTAGTTTTTTATCGTCGCTTAAGCACAGCCTTGTAACGGGATTGGAATGTTCAAGGGACTGGAGTAATTGGCCAGTCTTCACGTTCCAGAGCTTGACAGTGGAATCGCGGCTACCTGATGCCAGAAGAGTCCCATCGGGGCTAATGTAGGTACACAAGACAGATGCCTGGTGACTCCCAAATGTTCGATATTGCTCGGACGGTGTCGCATTCCAAACTCTGATTTGGTCGTCCATGCTACCTGATACAAGATGTGTATCGCTCGCTCGAAAGCGAATCGTCGTAATTCCACTGGAGTGCCCAGTTAACGTTCTGAGTTCCTCACCTGATCTCGCATCCCATATCTTTATATTTTTACCGAATCCGGTCGCGATACGACCACCATCCAAACTGAAAGCAACGCCACCAATTAGCCCATTGCCCGACGTCCTGATCTCTTGAATCAATTCACCTGTCGCAACGTCGTATAAAACACACGTAGAATGGTCACGGAGTGCGAGAAGTCCGCTACTATCGGGGCTAAAGCAAAAGACATTTTTCCTGAGAATTTGACCAACCCCACCGAATGTTCGAACCTCTTCTCCGGTTTCGACGTTCCAAAGTGTCAGCTTGTCGCCTCCAGTTGCTAGCCATACTCCATCAGGGCTAAAACAGGCCGTCTCCGCGCTCGCATTGAAGTTTTTTTCGACCGCTCCCGATAGAAAGTTCAAGACTTTCACTGTCCCGTCGAAGTACGGAACGGCGATTCTACTTGCTTTTGCATCAAAGCTCACATCTCCTTGGGCACTGAGTCGACGGACAATTCTTCCTGTGTTTAAATCCCAGACCGTGACATTTTGTGACCCAGGGTCGGGCTTCATACCGCCCCCTAACGCAACACCTGCAATGTGTGAACCTTGCGGACTAAAGCAAATAAAAGAGGGCAAACCAGTTTCTCCCTCCAGCGTTAGTATTTCCTCGCCTGAATCGGTGTTCTTTATTTTGACTCTTCCGTCGAGCCCTACCGTCGCATAGGACGATCCGTCTGGGCTCAAAAATAGCAGGCCCTGCAGTTCTCCTTGCTCTAATTGACTCTTACGAGTAGTGATGTCCCTTACCTTAATTATGTTTCCGGACACACTGGCAACGCGTGTGCCATCGGGGCTGAAGCAAATGTCTGCCACCTCCCCAGTGTGTCCTTTAATCGTCTGCAACTCGCGTCCCGTTGCAGACTCCCAAATTCTGATAACGGAGTCGCTGCCTCCAGAAACGAGAAGCGTACCATCAGGGCTAAAGCGTAAACTCGTTATGTCAGCCTCGACCTTAGTCTTTTGTACAACCTCACCCGAGGAAAATTCCCAGAGCTTGATTGCTCCATCATTGGCACAGGTGGCAATGTGTGTTCCCGTCGGGCTATAGCAAACTCCCCATTCCCCTTCCAACCGGTCCTCACGCAGATTGCCGATATCGCTCATTGTCCGAAGTTCTTTGCCGCTCCGAGAATCCCAAACTTTTATCGAGCGATCATGCAACCCAGTTGAGGCGATCGCCAGTCCGTTTGGACTAAAACACACACTCGTCACATCACGCGTGTCAGCGAGAGTCACGAGCTCTTCGCCAGACAGGGCATCCCACACGACAATTGACTGGTCGTCCCGTGCTGACGCTACACGTGTTCCATCGGGGCTCAGGCTGACGTTTGACGCGAGTCTGGATAGTGGTCGTTGAAGTTCTAAATGAACGTGGCCCGATTGAGTATCCAAGAAATAAATAGCGTTGGGGCTACTCGTTAAAAGCCGATTTCCATCGGGAGTAAACGCAACAACTTGTTCATTTGAGTTACGATCAAAAGCCCCAATTTCTTCCCCGGTCACCGAATTCCAAATCCTAAGTTTCTCCGCTGCCGAAGCTATTCGATCTCCATCTGGGCTAAAACATACGGTCGCTACGCCATCTGTGTGTCCGTAGCACGTTACATCGTCGCTGCCCTGAAATTCACGTTGCGCTAGATACCACTCAAAGTGTCGGTGCTTTTCCGGAATCCGATGCAAAAGTTCAAGTGCGTCACCCGCACGATTGGCATCCCATCTCGCAATCGCCAAAAAGTAATTGGAACGTGCTAGAGTGGATTCTGCAGCCTCTTTAGCGACCAATGCTGCGTGAGCATTCGTTTTGGCGATCCCGGACTCGCGATCCGCTCGGCGGGCTTGATCATCAGCTTGGCCACGCAATTTTGTCTGCTCGCGTGTGTTCTTCATCTGCTGAAAGGCAACCATTGGTCCGCCCAATCCCAGTAGCAGTAGGACCGACACCGAGAGCATTATTGAAGTTGCCGCCATTGGCTTTCGCTTGCACCAACGCCAAGCTCGTTCCACGCGACCACTGGGCCGAGCAAGAATCGGCACTCCGTCTAAAAGACGCGTCATCTCAGCGATCAGGTCTTGGGTGGATGCGTAGCGATTGGCGGGATTCTTTTCGAGACATTTCAAACAAATCGTTTCAAGGTCCAGTGGGATCTTGCTATCGAGGGTTCTTGGTGTAACCGGTTCGCTGTCAACAACTTGTTTCAGCGTGTCGACGACGTTGGCGGCTTGAAACGGCGGTCGACCGGTGAGCATGCAGTACAGGATCGCGCCGAGAGAGTAAATGTCGGCGGCGGGGCCGATTTTGTCGGTTTGACCGAGGGCTTGCTCGGGCGGCATGTAGCTGGGTGTGCCCATCACGGCACCAGTGCGCGTCAGGCCGCTGTCGCCTTCGACTTTCTTGGCTAAGCCGAAGTCGGTGACCTTGGGTTCGCCGTTGCCATCGATCAAAACGTTGGCAGGCTTGAGGTCGCGATGAATGACGTTCTTGGAATGTGCGTACGCGACCGCTTCGGCGATCTTGCGGCAGAGCCTTGCGGCTTCCTTCGCGGGCATCGGGCCGGCGGCGAGTTTGCCTTGCAGACTTGGACCGTCGATGAAGCCCATCGAGAAATAGTGCTGGCCTTCATGCTCGCCGATCTCATAGATCGGCACGATGCCAGGGTGGTCCAAGTTCGCCGCCGATTCGGCTTCGCTGTGGAATCGCTGAACCGCTTCACTGCCGGAGAACTCGCCCGACAGGATCATCTTCAAAGCCACGACGCGGTTCAGCTTCACTTGCCGAGCCTTGTAAACCACCCCCATGCCGCCCCGAGCAATCTCACTGAGCAGTTCATACTCGCCAAAGTACTTGACTCGCTTCGAAGCTCTCGTAGCGGAACTCGCCAAGATTTCCGGTCCATCCGAATCGCTATCAAGCGTGACCTCAAACCCGCTGGCAGGTTTCCCAGAATCAGCCGCTTCCCCCGAATCAAGCGTCTCGCCCAGCTTACCGCGATACGTCAAATCCAGCGGCATCAGCGCCTCCAGCAGCGCCGGTCGATGTTCCGCGTCGATCCGCTGCAAAAACTCCTCCACCTTTGGCACTTCGCCCGCCTGCCATGCGGCTTCGAATTCGTCACAAATGCGGTCAATGTCTCGGGCAGTGCTCATATTCAACGAAAAGCGTCAGGGGTCGTGGCTGTATGGTCGAGATTGTAGCCACTATTACGATCAGCAGATTGTGGTATCGATTGCATGGCAGTCCGACTGTTTTACCCGACGCACAAATTCGGTGTGTTTCCCCTTTTCCGCTCACCGTGTAGAATGTGATTGTTCCACTGTTGTTTCTGGTTGCAAGCCAATGATGCCAAAAAAATCCGTCAACCCCAGTCGAGAGAGCGAGTCTTTGCTCGAATATTCTCAACGAATGAAAGCCATCGATCGCAAGCGATTGTTGACACTCGATCCCGAAATCGCTCAAAACGAAGTCAATGCCATTTTAATCGGTGATTCAACTCCAATTCCGGGCAATATGATTTGGCCGGGAGATCTTGCTGACGATGCCGAAGACCCGCAGTGGATGAATCCTTCGTGAATCCGTTCGCTATCGAGGATTTGCAGTTCATTTTCCGAAAGCTGCACAACGAAAAATGGGCAGGTATTTTGATCGGTGGGCAGGCGGTCAATCTTTATGTCAACCACTATGCTGAACGTTCGCCTGTTTTCACGTCTCTACGTCCCTGGACTAGCCGTGATCTCGATTTTCACGGAGGCCCGCGAGAAGCAAAGCGGGCAATGTTGATTTTCAATGCTTTAGGAAAGATTAACGATGGAACTAATCCGAGTCCGAATGCGGGCGTGTTCAAGATTGAGATTGGATCGGGCCAGTTTATCGTGGTCGACATTTTGACCTCGGTGTTTGGTGTGAGTGCCTCGGAGCTCACTCGTACAGCGATCCGATGGTCGCTTTCGGATGATTGCCCCGTCCAAGTCATTCATCCTATGTTGTTGTTAGAATCCAAAATCGCATGTCTGCGATCACTTCAACAAATGGATCGACAAGATGAAAAGCATGTTCGACTCATGATTCATGTCGTCAACGTTTGGCTCCAGGATCAATTGTCTCTGCCACGAGATGTATTTAGAGCAATCGAGCGAATTGCAGCCATGATGGTCACTCCTGATGGCATCAGCGTTTTCGAGCGTGGGATTGACCTCTGGGATTCAATCCCGCTACTGGAAATGCGGTCAGCCGTTGGTTTTGAAGAGTTCTTTGAAAAACGTTTGCCTCAATTGAAACGGGTGGTGTCAGAGCGACGCGACGTTGACGAAGATTCAAGCGGCTTCGAATAGGCCGCCTTTGACACGGCAATGGACACTCGTTTTCCATCTGGGCTGAACCTCAACGGCGAACGCCTTACACCTATACGAGATCCCTCCAACCCGGGAGTCTCAATCTCGCGAACGACTGTGCATGTTTTTGCGTCCCAAATACGGATCGTGTTATCCCAGCTCGCGGTCGCAATTTGTCCGCCATCAAACCGATAGTCAATTCCGAAAACTCCAGCGGTGTGGCCGTAGCCAGTCAACTCGTTTCCTTCAAACTTTCGTTTCGTGAGTCGCCATTCGAGTCGTCGATGTTCTACCGGCACGCTATCAAGAAATCTCTTTGCTTCGCCAATACGGTTTTGATCCCAACGTGTAGTAGCAATCATGTAATTCGCGTGTGCGAGTGATTTCTCAGCTTCTTTCTGAGCCATCAATGCGGACTCTTCAGCCAGCATCGCACGATCACGTTCCGTTTCAACGTCCGTGCGTGCCAGCCGTTCTTTACTCTCAGCATCTTTCGCCTTCTTTGCCGCGTTATCAGCAAGGATCGTTTGTTCTTCGGCAAGTTTCCTCTGCTGATACTCTCGCATCGATAGAATGGCTGAAACAATCAGTAGCACACTCGTTAGTGCAAGAAAGCTGGTAACAACGGGGTTGCGTTTACACCAGCGCACGGTCCTTGCAGTGCGGTTGATGCGGCGGGCTTTGATGGGCTCGCCATTTTCGAAGCGATTCAGTTCGTCGACGAACTCTTGGGCGGAGGCGTAACGACTAGCGGGACTCTTTTCGAGGCACTTCAAACAGATCGTCTCGAGATCGCCTGGAATCTTGCTGTCGAGGGTTCTTGGTGTAACCGGTTCGTTATCAACGACTTGTTTGAGGGTGTCGACGACGTTGGCGGCTTGGAATGGTGGGCGGCCGGTGAGCATGCAGTAGAGGATCGCGCCGAGCGAGTAGACGTCGGCGGAGGGGCCGATTTTGTCGGTTTGGCCGAGGGCTTGTTCGGGTGGCATGTAGCTGGGCGTGCCCATCACGGCGCCGGTGCGTGTTAGGCCGCTGTCGCCTTCGACTTTTTTCGCTAGTCCAAAGTCGGTGACCTTCGGTTCGCCGTTGCCGTCGATTAGCACGTTGGCCGGTTTGAGGTCGCGGTGGATGACGTTCTTGGAATGTGCGTACGCGACCGCTTCGGCGATCTTGCGGCAGAGTTTGGCCGCTTCCTTCGCAGGCATCGGTCCGGCAGCGAGTTTGCCTTGCAGACTGGGGCCGTCGATGAAGCCCATCGAAAAGTAGTGCTGGCCTTCATGCTCGCCAATCTCATAAATCGGGACGATGCCGGGGTGATACAAGTTCGCCGCCGACTCGGCTTCGCTATGGAATCGCTGAACCGCTTCGCTACCCGCGAACTCACCCGACAAGATCATCTTCAAAGCCACGATCCGGTTCAGCTTCACCTGCCGAGCCTTGTAAACCACCCCCATCCCACCGCGAGCGATCTCGCTGATCAGTTCGTACTCGCCGAAGTACTTGACTCGTTTCCCAGCTCTCGTAGTGGGACTCGCCAAGAGTTCCGGTCCAGCCTCATCACTATCGAGCGTGACCTCAAAGCCACTGTCCGCTTTCCCCGGTCCGGTCGCCCCCGAATCAATCGTCTCACCCAGCTTGCCGCGATACGTCAAATCCAGCGGCATCAACGCAGCAAGCAGCGCTGGCCGATGCTCTTCGTCGATCTTGGCAACAAACTCCTCGACCTTCGGCACTTGCCCGTCCAACCACGCGGCTTCGAATTCGTCACAGATACGGTCAATGTCTCGGGCTGGATTCATGGTTTGTCGAAAACTGGAAATGAAGCATTGAAGCCGCGATTGTAACCAAGTGGAGGACCGAGAATCAGCCGTCGATTCATGCCATGGCCATGTCGCTTCATGGCAAGCACCTGAAACGACCCGACAGACCGTACCCACAAATCATCGGGTGACTATTGATGCACGAGCATCTCCAGTTCTTGCGTTGCCCACCGATCGCCATGCGACTGCACTGGGAATGAACGAAGCAAGGTATGTCCCTACTTGCCAATCGTCGCGTTCAAGGCAATGAAGATAGGAAACGCTTCGCGTGGGCGCTGACTTGGGTTTTGGGATTCAGCTTTTCACCAAACCCGAAACCCAATTCTGACCCATGGCGAAGCCATCACCCTATTGCACCCGAACCAACTCGACGATGAAGTGAAGCGTCGAGTGCGGTGGAATCGAGCCTGGTGATCCGCGTTCCCCGTAACCGAGCCGGGAGGGGACCCATAATTCGATCATGCCCCCTTCTCCAACCAATTGCATCCCTTCGGTCCAGCCAGCGACGACGTTGCGAAGTGGAAACGTCGTCGGCTCGCCACGCTCATAGGAACTATCAAAGACCTTGCCGTTGTTGAGCCAGCCGCGGTAGTGGACGGTGACGGTATTGTCCGCCTTCGGCTTTTTGCCGTCGCTTTTCCGCAAGACGCGATATCCTAATCCCGACTCCGTCTTGGTGAATTCCGCAGGCGCGTCCGAATCAACCGGCCCCGTTCCGACTTGAAGTTCAGGCTGGTCGGTGAATCGGGTCGAGCTTGGGGATGCGGTCACGACCGGTGGGGTCGTTGCATCAGGAACGATTCCGTCAATCGATTTTGGTGTCGTTCGGCAACCCACCAACAGCAATGTGGAAAACAATAGACAACGCGCTTTCTGAGGAATTGCAATCGTTTGCATGTTCATTTTTGCGATTCGCACCCCATCAGTCCACACATTCCATTAACGCTTATCAAGCGATCACTATCGCTTTTCTGGAAGTTAGCGAATCAGCATGCTTGTCGAAAGAGCGAACTTCAAGTAACCGTTTACCGTATGTACGCCTTCCGGTGACAATATGTTTGAGATCCACTTTCCCTTCCAAAAGGTCCAGTCGTACGTCACCGATAGCATGGTGTGGGCGATTCTCATTTGCCCCAGATTCATGGATCGGGAATGTTTGCGAGTTACGAAACGCCATCCAGCGTGCCCGCTTGCTCTGCCAAGGGCGTCATGTCAGGGAATTGAAATCGCTGGGGTCGATGCCGAGGGATTTGAGTTTGCTGCGCAACGTGACGCGGGAGATGCCCAGGAGCGTGGCGGCTTTGAGTTGGTTACCCCCGGTGTGCGCGAGCACTTGGCGGAAGAGTTGCGTTTCGGCTTTCGCGATTACCTCAGCATGCAGACTGTCGGTACCGGATTTCAGTCGATTGGCGATAAAAGATTCTGTCAGGTATTCACCATCGTTCTTGCGAGTAGCTAGGTTAGGATGATCAGCGAGCGGAGGCAGGAACTCAGGCAAAAGAATGTTGCCACGGGCGGTTAGCAACGATTGCTTCATCACGCTTTCAAGTTCGCGAACATTGCCAGGCCAGTGATACTGCTGGAGCAGTTCCAGGGTCTCGGGGGCGAGCGAACGGATGTCTTTGCCAAACTCGGTGCTGTATTTGCGGAGGAAGTATTCCGACAGAACTCGCAGGTCGTCCTCGCGTTCACGCAGCGGTGGCAACTGGATAGTGACGACACTCAGACGAAAATACAAATCGGATCGAAACAAGCCTTCGCTGACGAGTTGTTTCAAATCGTGGTTGGTCGCCGCGATAATACGCGCGTCTACCTTGATCGGTGTTTCGCCGCCAACTCGCTCGAACGTTTGGTCCTGCAAAACTCGCAAAACCTTGGCCTGTGTCATTGGTGACATGTCGCCGACTTCGTCGAGAAACAACGTGCCTTTGTCTGCTTGTTCGAGTTTCCCGATCCGTTGGCGATATGCGTCGGTGAATGCTCCTTTCTCGTGTCCGAAGATTTCGCTTTCGAGTAGCGCGTCGGGAATCGCGGCGCAGTTGATCGCTTGAAAGGGGCCGGTCGATCGTGCACTATGATGGTAGATCGCTTGGGCGACGACCTCTTTGCCGGTGCCACTTTCGCCTTGCAACAACACCGTCAGGTTTTGGGAAGCGACGCGTCCGATGGCTTTATAGACTTCCTTCATCGCGTTGCAGCGGCCGACAATGGCGTCGGCGACGGTATCTTCTTCGTCCGCCAGCACCGGTTGAACGCGAACCATCCGGCTGAGATTGAACGCTTTATCGAGCAGCGTCCGGATCTCGTCGAGTTCGAGCGGTTTGAACAAATAGTCGTACGCCCCCAGCTTGGTCGCTTCGATCGCTGATTCGACGGTGCCGTGGCCGGTGATGAAGATGACTGGCACGCGCGAGTCAAGCTGATGCAGTCGTTTGAAACATTCCATTCCTGAAATATCTGGCAGACTAAGATCAATCACGACGACGTCGGGTTTG
>JBGSMN010000291.1:0-5183 GCA_041740155.1 Rhodopirellula sp. | reverse complement strand
GGGTTGGACCGATCTGCAGGCGATGGTTGCGGGAGTCGAAGCGATGAGAAAATCAAAAAAATGTGGGTAAACCTAAGGCCCAGTCAGGGCACCTTTTTCTGGTTTTTACTATCGTGCATTTATTAGGTCTGTCTTTGATGTTACGTTTTTCACTCGCTTTTTCGTTGATGTGCAGTTCGATGCCTTTGATCGGTTGCGGCTATCACGAAGCAACCTCTGGGTTCGACAAGGATGAGCTTGCCAAATACGCAGAGGAGAACCCACTTCCATACATTGGTGGCGATGGAGAGAAGGTTGAGGAAATCAAGTAGCAACGATACATTCACGTGCTAGATCTCGACTGGCCTGGCTTGAGCTGGCCGTCTTGCAAGTGGAACGCTCCCGTGTGCGGGAGCGGGTTCGGCGAGCAGGCGAGATTCTTCTGACCAATGCGTCTGCTCTTTCCTCGTTCTCGGTAGTTGGCATCGTGCTACGTTTCTACTTCTTGTGTTGCATCTTGGTTGTGTCTTCGGTGATAGCCGTAGCGCAAAGCCTTCCCTCGGTTTCGATCGAACACCCCAACATCGAAAGCCAGGGTAATGATATCGGCGATTGGATGCGCGACCGTGGGTATGATCCTTTGTTCAGCGGCAAGGATTTAACCGGCTGGAGAAATCCCTATCCACACGGCGAAGCCAAAGTTGTTGACGGAGAGATCCATCTGAAAGGGGACAAGAAATTCTTTTTGGTGACCGAAAAGAATTTTTCCAACTTTCGCGTCAGTGTGGAAATCCATTTGCCTGAGGGGCCAGCCAATTCGGGGGTGATGTTTCGTTGTCACGTCGATGAGGATGCCGACAAGAAAGTCTACGGCTACCAAGCTGAGTGTGATGGGTCAGATCGTAAATGGTCAGGTGGGCTGTACGATGAGTCGCGGCGAGGCTGGATCTGGCCGAGTACGAAAGGACGCTCAGAAGATCGGTTTCTGAAGCATGAAGCCGAATCCAAAGCCGCCTTTGCTGAACCAACGATCGCAAGTGCTCTAAATCGAAATGGCTGGAACCGATTTGAAATCACCTGCATCCATGACCTCATTACCATCGAACTCAACGGAGTTCAAACTGTTCGCTTTCGTGACGCCACCGATACGAGCGGATTCATTGGGATCCAGCATCACGGCGAGAAGGGGCAAACGTATCGCTTTCGCAATCTGTTCGTCAAAGAATTGCCTCAAATTCCTGCCGAACAACATGTCTCGCTAACCGAGCAAGAGCCGGTCTCGATTAAACAGATTAGTGACAAAGTTACCCTGGTCGACTTTGGCAAAGTCGCGGTTGGAAACATTGTCATACCTGCTCCACCAGGCAACGGTAATGCAATGGCGCATTTTGGTGAGAAATTGAAAGGGGACCGCATCGATCAGATGCCACCGGGAACAGTTCGCTACGGTGCGACTCCGATTCGACTTGGTCAAGAGTTTGGAAACTGGATCGTGCCGACACCGATTGATCCTCGCAACATCCAGCAAGCGGGATTGACGACGTCGAACCCGCCCGCCGTCTTAACTCCGCCCCAGTGGCAAGCGGTCATGCCGTTTCGCTGGGTCGAAATCGAAGGCGTTGGCAAAGATTTTCCGTATGAGTTGATTCGCAGACGCACAGCTTTTTCAAAGACTTGGAATGACGACGCGAGCTCATTTGAGTGCTCGGACGAAACGCTCAATCGCATCTGGGACCTCTGCAAATACAGCATCAAAGCGACTACGTTCGCGGGTGTGTATATCGATGGTGATCGCGAACGGATTCCCTACGAGGCGGATGCGTATCTGAATCAATTGAGCCACTACACAACTGATGATGATGTGAAGATGGCCGCGCGGACGTTTGATTGGCTGATGGAAAATGGCACTTGGCCAAGCGAATGGGCACCGCACATGGTGTTCATGGCGCACGCCGAGTGGATGTACTCGGGCGACAACGATTGGATGAAACATCGCTACGAATCTCTGAAAGCCAAAACGCTGTTCCATCGCAGCGGCGAGGATGGTTTGGTTCGAAGTGGTAAGCAAGATCAGCAAAAGCACGACATCGTCGATTGGCCACAAAAAGAACGCGATGGCTTTGTGTTTACGGAAATCAACACGGTCGTCAATGCGTTTCACATCGAAGCTTTGAAGCGAATGGCGGTGATGGCGCGAGCAATTGGAAAGGGTGACGAAGCGGATGCGTTTGATGCTCGAGTCAAACTCGCCAAAGCGTCTTTCCAAAAAACGTTGTTTGATGAATCCGCTGGCATCTATCGCGATGGCATCGGCACCGATCACAGCAGCATCCATGCGAACTTTTTTCCGCTCGCGTTCGACTTGGTTCCCGACGACAAGATCGAAGGTGTGCTGGCTTGGTTGAACCAAAAGAACATGGCGTGCAGCCCGTACGCGGCCCAGTATTTCATGGAGGCGCTGTTCCAAAACGAATCGGACGACAAGGCGCTGGACTTGATCACTGCAGATGGTGACCGCAGTTGGAAACACATGGTCGACAGTGGCACGACAATCAGTTGGGAAGCGTGGGACTTGAAATACAAACCCAACCAAGATTGGAATCACGCCTGGGGCGCCGCGCCAGCCAACCTATTCCCGCGATTCGTGCTGGGCGTTCAAGCGGCGACACCAGGCTGGACGACGGCAACGATCCGGCCATGCCCAGGCAACCTAACCTTTGCCAAAGGCAGGGTGCCCACGACCAAGGGGCCGATTGAAGTGCAATGGTCTCAAGGCGAAACGTTTACTCTGTCGCTGCAATTGCCGCCTGGCATGTCGGCGCGACTCGATTTACCGGCGTCGGCAAATTCTTCGGGTGTGTTTGTTGACGGACAATCAGTGACTGCGACTCGACAGGGCGATCGCTGGGTTATCGATCAAGAGTTCAGTGGATCCCCCAGATTGGAAGTGAAGTAACCAACGATGTATCGATTCATCGTATTCATCGCTTGTAGTCTTTCGTGCTTGCCATTGTCTGCCGAGAAGCCGCGTCTACCGGACATGGTGGTTTATCTGGCAGATGATCTCTCTGCTCGTGACCTACCAATCTATGGCGGTGAGAACATCGCGACGCCAGCCATCGATGTGTTGGCGGCAAATGGTATGACGTTTGATCGAGCGTTTGTGGCGAGTCCCGCTTGTGCTCCCAGTCGCGCGGCATTGCTGACTGGACTCATGCCGGCTCGTAACGGAGCCGAAGAGAATCACACTTATCCTCGTGAGGGAACACTACCGCTACCGCGAGTTCTCAAGCAGCTTGGATATCAAACGGCGGCGTTCGGCAAGGTGGCACATGCGCGAAGTGCAAAGGACTTTGAGTTCGAAACATTTAACCTGAAGTCTGACATTCCTGACGTCCGGAGAAGCGTTAAGAGCTTTCTTGAAAACCGTGTCGATCTTCGGCCACTGGCGTTGTTCGTGGGGGTTTCCAATCCGCACGTGCCTTGGCCTTCAGATTCCACGATTGACCCACAGTCGATGACGCTTCCAGCCAAACTGTTGGACACGCCACGAACGCGCGTGCAGCGTTCGCGGTATTTACAGGAGGTCATAGACCTGGATGCTTACTTGGGTGAACTTCGTGTTTTGACGAACCGGTATCTATCGGATGATCATCTCTTTGTGTTTTCCAGCGACCACGGAGCGCAGTTCCCGTTCGGCAAATGGACACTGTACGACGAAGGGATTCGTGTCCCGTTGATCATCGCTTGCAAGGATAAGATCGAAGCGGGGACGCGAACCGACGCCATGATCAGTTGGATCGATGTGTTTCCGACGATGATTGATATCGCGGGCGGGGAAGTTCCAGAAAATCTTGACGGTCACTCGTTTGCGCCAGTGCTTCATGGCAAGGCCAACTCGCACCGGACGCGTATTCTCACGACGCACAGCGGCGACCAAATGATGAACGTCTACCTCAGTCGAAGCGTGCGGACCGATCGATATAAATTGATTTGGAACCCGCACCCGGATTTCGCATTCACAACGCACATCGATCTGTTGTTACGCGAGACGTCGGGTGACTATTTCAAAGAATGGATAACGGCGGCAAAGACAGATGAACACGCGGCCAAAATCCTCAACCGTCATCATGGCCGACCCGAATATGAATTGTTTGATCTGAAAGAAGATCCTCACGAACTGAACAACCTTGCCGACCGCACGGATCTCGCCCACTTACGAGCGGAACTGAAGTCGGAATTGAAGCAGTGGATTCGCGACCAGGGCGACCAACTCACAGTGTTTCACGAACCGTTGATGCTCGGTGCGCCGGAGACTTGGGTCGTACGAAAGAAAACTAAAAAGTAGTTTTTACAATAACAATGACTTCCACGACTACCGTAGGTTTAACCATTCATACCATGATGACCTCAAGACTATTGTCACTACTGCTGGTGGTTGCAACCTCCACGATTGCCCATGCTGATCGGCCCAACGTCGTCTTTCTGTTGAGCGACGATCAAGGCTGGAACGATTACGGTTTCATGGGGCATGCCCATGTTCAGACACCAAACATCGACATCGCCACGACGATCCTGAAAGCATGCGGCATCGAGCGACCGGCAACGATGCCAGGACTTGACCTCCGCCAGCGTGATGCGTTGCAGATGCGAAACCGAGTCTTTGTCGATGTCTACGCACACGACAGCGACCTTGATCAACTCGCGGATCTGGACAACGGATTGAAGGCTCGAGTCGTGATCGACGGCTGGGATAAGTTGATTGCCCGTTCAGATGGCAACGAACTATACAACCTGAAGTCCGACCCCGATGATCGAACGGATTTGTCTTCTCAGCAGCCGGAGAAGGTTCAGATGCTGGAAGGGTTGATCGACCAGTGGGTTAGTAAGTCGGTGGCGAAGTGAATGACGCAAGGCTTAACCGGCGGTCTGTCGACCGACGCAAGTTCCTTGAGTCGCGTGCGGCTAGCAGTGCGGTCGCGACACTGCCATCTCCACTGTAACCTGTCGATGATCAAACACAGGCCGCCTGCCAATTCCGTACCTGACACCAAACTCTTCTCCGACCTCGCCGCAATGATCGCAAGTTCCCTGAACACTTGCCACGAACCGAACAGATCATCGACCTTCCCGAAGACGTCCGCGATGGGCTGAAGTTCATCGGCTATGACGATGTCGAGACGCTGTATTGTAAACGCCAAGAA
>JBGSMN010000269.1:0-16833 GCA_041740155.1 Rhodopirellula sp. | reverse complement strand
CCGCCGCTGTCGCTGCGCGGCTGGCCGCTGCGGCTCGCCCGCTGATCGGTGATGCTCGGGTCAATCTTGCCGCGGCGGAGTCGCTCGCGACGATCGAACATGCCGATGTCGCGCGTGTTTTGATTGACAATCACGGACGATTTCGTTGGCCGCTGCGGGCCAGCGTGGTGTCGCTGTTGTGTGCTCGCGAGACGTTTGCAACGGCGCTGATCGAGCGGTTGGAGCAAGGCAAGTTTGACAAAGCCGCGATCAATGCGTCGCATGTTCGCAGCATTGTGTCGTTGGGCAATGAAGACTTAACAAGGCGGCTCGAAGCGGTATGGGGCCGGGTGCGTGAGACGCCCGGCGAACGTCGTGATGAGATCGCTCGATTGAAATCGATGTTGACGCCCGCTCGATTGCGTGATGCTGATGTACACGCGGGACGTGCGTTGTTTGATCGATCTTGTGCGGCCTGTCATAGAATGTTCGGCAATGGTGAGACCGTCGGTCCTGATTTGACGGGGGCGCAACGTGGCAGTCTGGAATACTTGCTTGGTAACATAGTCGATCCAGACGCAGTGGTGGGCGCGGATTATCGGGCCACGAAAATACTGACCGATGATGGACGGTTGCTGGTCGGTCTGGTGACCTCGCGAAACCGCCGCACACTGACGATCGCTTCAGCCGCGAGGACGGAAACGATTTCACTGGACGATATTGAAGAAGAGCTGGCGACGGAGATATCGCCGATGCCCAGTGGTTTGTTGCAACCGCTCAGTGATGATGAGATCGCGAACCTGATTGGGTACTTACAGTCGCCGATGCAGGTATCTGTGAAGTAGGAAAGGCTACTTAAACTTAAACTTTCTATAATTCACCGAAGGCCGAGTTTAAGTTTAAGTTTGCTTAACAGTTAGCCAGAGGCGTACATTGATGTCGGACAGTACGCCTGCGGCTAACTGTTAAACGACATTTTTGTTGTCTGCACGCGCGATCGTCCACTCGATCGCTGCGATCAACGCGCGGGCTTTGTTTTGTGTTTCTTCGTATTCTTTATCAGGATCGCTGTCCGCGACCACGCCGCAACCTGCTTGCACATGGTACGTGTCGTTTTGAAAAACGATCGTTCGCAATGCCAAACAAGTGTCCATGTTGCCGCGATAATCCACATAGCCCACCGCGCCTCCATAGGGGCCACGGCGGTGCGGTTCAATCTCGTCGATGACTTCCATCGCTCGAACCTTGGGTGCTCCCGAAACCGTGCCGGCGGGCAAGCAGGCTTTGAGGGCATCGAACGCATCGAGCCCCTCGCGAAGTCGACCGCGAACTTCGCTGCTGATATGCATCACGTGTGAATACCGTTCAATCACCATGATCTCAGTCAACTCAACGCTGCCGAAGCGGGCCACGCGTCCGATGTCGTTGCGACCGAGATCGACCAACATCACATGCTCGGCTCGCTCTTTGGGGTCAGCCAACAACTCGCGTTCCAACGCGATGTCTTCCGCTTCCGTGTCGCCCCGTGGTCGCGTGCCGGCGAGCGGGCGGACGGTGACGACGCCTTCTTTCACACGACACATGATCTCGGGGCTACATCCGACCAGCACACAGTCAGGACTGCGGACGAAGAACATGAATGGCGATGGATTGACGACGCGGAGCGAACGATACACTGCGAACGGATCCACGTCGCTGTGGACGGTGAAGCGTTGACTCGGGACGACTTGGAAAATATCCCCCGCGCGGATGTATTCGACGCACGTTCGCACGGCGTCACAGAAGGACTCACGTGTGAAATTCGATTCGACAGGCAGCGAATGACGGCGGTCCGCGTCGAGGATTTCTTCGCATTGATGGGCTAATGGTTGATTGAGTTGTTCGATCGTCCGATCCACTTCGCCTGCCGCGATGTCAAAGGCTGCGGCAGGGTCGCCTGAGTCTGCTGTGATGCCACGGCAATCTGCGAGTGAAACCACCGTGATCGTTTTGTCAACGTGATCGAATACGCATAACGTGTGATAGAACGCGAAATCCAAATCGGGCAGATTTCGATCGTCGACTGTCGCATCGGGCAGATCTTCGACATACCGCACCACGTCATAGCCCGCGTAGCCGATCGCACCGCCGATGAACGGAGGTAGGGCATCGAGAGTCGCGGTGCGATCGCGGAAATGTTGGCGAAATTCGTCGAGTGGATCGTGGCAGACGGTTTCGGTTGTTTCGCCCGTGGCTGTGTCCGTTCGCCGGACGATTTTGCCTTTGGCGGTGAATCGAGCGAGCGGATTGGCACCGAGGAAACTGTACCGTCCGACTTTCTCGCCACCGATGACACTTTCGATCAAGAACGCGGATCCGCCATCGTCGAGCAACATGAACGCGGTGACTGGCGTGAGAGCATCGGACAGCAAACGCCGAAACACCGGCACAAAGTCGTTCTGGCGGGCAAGTCTCGCGAATTCGTCGGCAGACGGATGGTGCATGTTCAGGTTGGGATAGAGTCGAAGGTTGAGGTTTTTGCAGGACAAGACAGTCTAGCTTTGGTCGTGGATCTAAAGTAGCAGGCACCGACCTCGGTGGCGGAAGCTATATTCGGAATCGACAGCCCTGCAAAATAACGAAGTTGAACGAGTTCGGCTGCTTGTGGAAGGTCTGCTGGCAAACCGTCGCTGGTCGCGATTGCACTCGTTAATTTCAAAGAAGTCACTTCTTGAATGGGTGATGATCGGAAAAATTTGAGAAGCAATTTGGCGTGATGTCTCGTTCGTTGACGCACTGAATGCTACTCGACGAGAATGTCGGTTGCATCTTCTCGGCTGAGACTACGCGTTCTCAAAAAAACAATCCACGTAGGAAAAGCACCACCCTAGGAGTGATCGATGGCTAAGAAATTTTACTGGGCGACATGCATTTGGTTCGTGATGATCAGTTCAGTCACCCATGGAGCGGATCAGGACAGGGAGCGATTGTTCGATGGTACTAGCCTGGACGGTTGGACATGCAGTGACGGCGACATGTCATTTGTGGTTCGCGAAGGCAGCATCGTCAGCACGTCGAAAGAAGCAAACCAACCTGTATTTTTGAAGACCGAATCGGTCTACGAGAACTTCGAGCTGGAGTTTGAGGTAAAATTATCGCCGGGCGCTCAGGCGGGAGTGATCTTTCGAGGCGGGCCGCGTTTTCGCCTGGAACGCAACTCGCGCGAGGGTTCTCACTCTGGATCGGTCGATTGCAATCGTCCAGCAGGCAACTGGCTCGAGCCTACAAATCCAGCAACTCCGCACCGGCATTTCCTCGATGACGACTGGAATCAATGTCGGATTGTCGCGATTGAAGGTCGGATTCAAACCAAGGTAAATGGTCAGACCGTTGCCGACTTCCAAACGAATCAGGTCTACGCCGAAGACATATTCCGTGAAGGTCCGATTGTGTTGGAGGTGACGCGGGAAAACGTCAAAGGAGGCGACGTGTCATGGAAAAACTTGCAACTCAAACGCTGGCCTTCCAAAACACCACCAGTGGCATCCAAACCAATAATTGGCGAACTAACCCAATTTACTCCCACAGATCAACTGAAAATTGCCGCTGAAGATCAACGGCTCTGGCAAGCCGCAGTATCGAACAAGTATTATCGCAATCGCCAGGTAATCATTCCGCCTGCGGAACCGGAACCAGCCATTACAGCTTTGATCGATCGTCTTGCACAATCGAAAGCTCAACCTCACGCTGCCGAGATCGCTTCACTGACGATCGCTCAAACGGTCATCATGAATCGCTGGATCCAGAATCAACAGGAAAATCAGAACATACAGAAAGCGATTCCTGCGGCATGGAACCTGTCAAAAGCAGGTGCCGTTGTCAACGCACTTGTTGGTCGCCAGCCGCACTTGCGAGAACTCGCCGATCAAGATGTCCCAGGTGGCATCGTTTCGGTTATTGATAAATTTCGCGAGAACATTACGTCGGGTTACCTGCAAACGATTTTCTTGCGGCTGATTCAGATCGCTGTCGCTGACGAAGTGGAACAGGATTATCGTGAACGACTACAGAAAGCTGGGATTTCGTCGAAACTTCCCTTGTTCGTTGACAAGTGTAGTGACGAGATTCGCTCGCGACCGCCCGGTTACGTCGGCATGAAACTTCCCCTCGGTGCGGAGATGGTACGAGTAAGTAATCACGGCAATCAGGCATTGCATGATGTCGTCGTCATTGCCAGAACTGAAAAGCATTCTACCAGCGACGATTCAGAGCAAACTGTCAACGGAATCACACTGCTCAATAGCATGTTCGATTCCAATACACAGCGAGTGAACGATGCGGATCGAAACATGCGAACGGCTCAAATGATGCACGCAACTCCTGAAGCTACTATGATTCTCGTGCCGATCGTGGAGCCGGGGGACACGTTGTATGTACCACTTCACGCAAGTAGTTCTTGGATGGACGTGAAGCAGTGCAGCGTCGCTGTGTATGCGTCGACTGGTCTGTTCGACAAACAGGTGATCTTTGAAAAAGAGCCGTACGACGACAATGCCAATTGGTTCAAGAATGAGAAAGCCAAACCAAAGCCAAAGTTAGAATTCACACGTCCGAACCACTATGAACGCATGGATGTCAGTTTGAAATCAGTCGCCGAGGCCGTTTTCTTAAGTAAAGCCCAACTTTGTGTGCCGCGCGCGGATTCATTTTTCGGTTTAGACATCCCCGTAACCTTGGCGCTCGATCAGACATACGAATCGATCGCGCGTTCTCGTGATTTCCATGTGCTGATTGTCCCCTCACGTTCATTTGGATCGCATCTGGTGCTTGCTCCCGTTTCATGGGTGGCGAAGGCGGTTTCTAAAGATGAGCGGAACGACGAACAGTTGGCTCAAGCAAAGGCATACGACGAACGACGCAAAGCGTCGGAGAAACGCAAGCGAGAGCAAGCGTTAAGAAACCGACGCCGATAAACGTCACACGCCGTCTCGTGATTTTTGCCCAACAGCGAACAATCTCTGTTCCTCTCAGCCTTGGAAATCGACGACCGCGACGTCGCCAGCGAGAAGACGATTCTCGCGTTGCAGCCCGCGAGACGGGCACCGTTCGTCATGAGGCGGTAATTGACCTCGATGCCGCCGAGAAACTTGTTTTCGCCGGTTATCAACGCTCAGTCGCAGCGGGAAAATGAGGACGGGTTGTTCAGTCAGTCGCTCTAATAATCCACCGGCACTGACATTCGACGCCTGTAGGTGTATTTATCTAGGTTCCTGCAGTTCGGTCGCGACGTTGACACCCCTAGGGGCAGCGATAGAATCCATATCCCAGATGCCAGCTTTTGATTTGAACACTCCTTCGGCTCTGAAACGTAATACCGACACCCCATCCGACGCGAGATTCCCATGAAATGTCAGTATTGCGACAAACCCGCGACTTTCCACATCACCGAACTGACCCAACCGGGCGGACCGCAAATCCTGCACCTGTGTGAGCACCACGCCCGCACCGTGCTTCAAAAAGACGAACCCAGCCCCATGCAGACGATCACGGGCGCGCTCGCCAAACAATTGCAACTGGGCCAAACCAAGGAAGAATTGCGGAAACTCGACAAGAAAGCATGTCCCTCGTGCGGCATCACCTTTTTTGAGTTTCGCAATTCGGGGCGGCTGGGTTGCCCGATGGACTACTCCCATTTTGAATCGGACCTCACCCCTTTGCTGGTTAATATCCACGATTCGCTCGAACACACGGGCAAGCGACCGACGCGGGCTGCTGCCAACGTGGACGCGCAAGCCGAATTGATCAGTTTGCGAAAAGAGATGGAGGCCGCCGTCCTGAACGAGGATTACGAGAAAGCATCCCAAATTCGTGACAAAATCAACGAAATCCAAGGCGATCCGAAACACCCCGGGTTTGTCGCCCCAGCGAGTGACGAGGCAATTGAAGCGACGGACGCGAACGATGATTGCAGCGACGGAGGCTCGGTATGAAACAAGCCTCCGACCTCTCTGTCCTGGTCAACAACAGCGGCGAATGGCTCAAAGGGACTGGCCCCGAATCCGACATCGTGATCAGTAGTCGGATTCGCCTCGCCCGCAACTTGGCGGGGTTCCCGTTCATTAAAAAATGCAGCGAGGACGATCGACGCAAAATCGAGCGGCAAGTTCGTACGCGTTTTGAAACCCTTCCGAGCTGGGACGAAATCCAATACGTTCATATCGACAAACTATCCGAAGTCGATCGGCAATTCCTCGTCGAGCGGCAATTGATCAGCCGCGAAATCGCCGAAGCCGAGGGCAGCCGGGCGGTCGCGATCGACCCCTGCGAGCAGTACTCGGTGATGATCAACGAAGAGGATCATTTGCGGATTCAAGTCATGCACAGCGGACTGGATTTGCTCAGCGCGTGGGACCAGATCGACAAGCTCGATGATACGATCGAGAGCGAGTTGCTATACGCGTTTCATCCCAGGTACGGTTACTTAACGGCTTGCCCGACGAACGTCGGTACGGGACTGCGGGTCAGTGTGATGTTGCATCTGCCCGGTTTGGTCATCACGCAGCAGATCGAAAAAGTCTTCCGCAGTATGCAGCGGATCAACGTCACGGTGCGTGGTTTGTACGGTGAAGGATCTCAGTACACTGGCGATTTCTATCAGGTCAGCAATCAAGTCACGCTGGGACACACGGAGCGTGAGTTGCTAACGATGGTCGGTCAAGAAGTTGTGCCACGGATCATTGATTATGAACGCAAGGCACGTGATTTTTTGATGGAGAAAGGCGAACAGGATTTGTTGGACGACGTCAGCCGCGCGTTAGGAATTCTGAGCACGGCTAGAAAAATCAGCAGCGACGAGACGATGCACTATCTGTCCAAGGTTCGCATGGGTGTGAACTTGGGTTTGATTGACGACGTCGAAGTGGCCACGATCAATAAACTGTTCATTCACACGCAACCCGCGCACTTGCAGAAGTTGCACGGACGGATTCTATCAACCAGCGATCGGCATGTTGAGCGAGCGAACTATTTGCAAAAACACTTGCGCAACAACGGACCGTCGGCGGAAGAATTGAACTGAGTGAAACGACACATCGCTGCCGACCATCCCACCACCGAAGGATCGACTTATTTCGACGCCCCGTGACCAACCGACACGCCCATCCTCGACTCTCAACGCCTCAGCGCGCGAGATCACGGTCAAAGGCGCGCGTGAACACAACCTTCGCGACATCAATCTATCACTGCCGCGCGGAAAACTGATTTGTTTCTCTGGCGTTTCGGGCAGCGGCAAGAGTTCGCTCGCGTTTGACACGTTATACGCCGAGGGACAGCGGCGTTACGTCGAAAGTCTAAGTAACTCGGCTCGGCAATTCATGGGCCAAATGCCCAAGCCTGACGTGGACTTAGTCACGGGCCTGAGTCCGTCGATATCAATCAGCCAAAAATCAACGGGCAATAATCCACGCAGCACCGTCGGCACGATCACAGAGATTCACGACTTTTTGCGTGTGTTGTTTGCGCGCGTTGGCACGGGATACTGCCCGCACTGCAATGTCGTGATTCAGGCTCAAACGAGCGATGCCATCGTCAGCCGAGTGTTGGGGTGTGTGGCTGACGCGGAGTTGGAAACGGAGAGTGATGACGCAGCGTTATGGATTCTCGCACCGTTGGCTCGCGGTCAAAAAGGCGAATTCAAGGATCTGTTTGAAGACCTTCGCAAGCAAGGTTTCAACCGCGCGCGTGTCGATGGTAATACCATTCGGTTGGATGAATCGCCGCAACTCGATCGCGCCGTGCGGCACGATGTCGAAGTCGTGATCGACCACATCGTGTTACCTCGCAAACCGAACGCATCACTCGACCGTACCCGAATCAACGAAGCTGTGGCGTTGGCATTGAAACTCGGGGACAGCACGTTGATTGCCTCGGTCAAGCATCCTGATCTCGATGAGGTCGCCGAGCCGAAGCATGATCATCTGTTTTCCTCACGCTATGCCTGCCCGCAATGTGGCGCGAGTTTTCGAGCACCGACGCCGCAGTTGTTTAGCTTCAATAGCCCGCAAGGCATGTGTCAGTCCTGCGACGGCATCGGTCGGCTGTACACGTTCGTGCCCGAGTTGTTGATCTCGGAACCTTCAAAATCCATCCGCAAAGGTGCCATCGGAGTGATGGGCAAATGGGGCGACGTCGGTCGCTATCGGCGGCACATCTACATGGGGTTTGCCGAAGCGATCGACGAGGCAATGGAACTGGAACCCGGTACGATGCTCGACGCGAGCTGGGATGATCTACCCAAAGCGGCTCAACGGGTGTGGTTGTGGGGCGCTGATGAGGCGTTCGATGTTTCCAACGTCGCCAGCACGAAAACAAAAAAGCACATTCATGAATTCGATGGTTTGATTCCCGAATTGCTCGACCGCTATCGAACCAATCGCAATAAACTGCAATTGCGACAGTTCGAAAAACTCATGAGCACGATTGACTGCCCCGATTGTCACGGGCGGCGACTGAACGCGCAAGCCTCGGCGGTGCGGATCACAACGACAGATAAATCGTTCGACGGTGAAGCATCGAAAACGTTGCCACAAATCTGTGAACTTTCCATCGAACAACTCGCTGATTTCTTTCGCGACGTGCAGCTATCTCGGACGGACGCGGCGATCGCCACGGAAGCACTCAAAGAGATTCGCGGCCGGATCGGTTTCCTGTTAGGTGTCGGTCTCGATTACCTCACACTCGGTCGTACCGCACCAACACTTTCCGGTGGCGAATCGCAACGGATTCGATTGGCGGGCCAGATCGGCTCGGGGCTGGCCGGGGTGCTGTACATCCTCGACGAACCGTCGATCGGATTGCATTCACGTGATAACGACCGATTGATCGAAACACTCGTGCGGCTTCGCGATGCGGGCAACACGCTGATCGTCGTCGAACATGATGAAGACACGATGCGTGCCTCCGACATGATCGTCGACTTTGGGCCGGGCCCTGGGGTCAAGGGCGGTCATGTCGTAGCGATGGGCACCATTGATGAGATATGTGCGTCGCCCGACAGTGTCACGGGAGCGTTCCTGTCAGGACGCCGCTCAATCGCACCGTCCGAAACGCCGCGTCCGATCGACAAAAAGAAATCACTGACGATCCGAGGTGCCCGCTTTCACAATTTAAAAAACGTCGACGTCACGATCCCGTTGGGCTGTGTGGTCTGCGTCACCGGCGTCTCGGGCAGTGGGAAAAGCTCGCTGATCAGTGGCATCCTCGAACCAGCGTTGCGCCGCGATCTGAATCGTGCTGAGTGCGAACCGGGTGAGCATGATTCGATCACCGGGATCGAACATCTCGACAAAACGATCGCCATTGATCAATCGCCAATCTGTCGCACACCGCGTTCTAACCCAGCGACCTACGTCAAAGTCTTTGATGAGATTCGTAATCTGTTTGCGAGATTGCCCGAAGCGAAAACTCGCGGCTACGTGGTCGGTCGATTCAGTTTCAACGTCGATGGTGGACGGTGCAGTGCTTGCGATGGAAACGGTGCCAATAAACTCGAAATGGATTTTCTCGCCGATATTTGGGTGACGTGCCCGGTATGTAACGGCGAGCGATACAATCGCGAAACGTTAGCTGTCAAATTTAAGGGGAAATCCATCGCCGATGTGCTTGATATGGATATCTCCGAAGCGTTGACGTTATTTGAAAACGTGCCAAAGATTGCTGAGAAGTTACAAACCCTCGTCGACGTGGGATTGGAGTATCTCAAACTCGGTCAACCCTCGCCGACGCTCTCGGGTGGCGAAGCTCAACGGATCAAACTATCGCGAGAACTCAGCCGCCGTGATACTGGCAATACGTTGTACGTACTCGACGAACCGACCACGGGATTGCACTTTGCAGACATTGAATTGTTGCTCGGAGTGATCAATCAACTTGCCGATCGTGGTAACTCAGTCGTGATCGTCGAGCACAATCTGGACGTGATCAAAGTCGCCGACTGGGTCATCGACATGGGTGTCGAAGGCGGACGAGGTGGTGGTGAGTTGATCGCCGAAGGCCGACCAGCCGCCGTGGCCAAAGTTGCCAGAAGTTACACCGGAGAAGCACTCGCTGGTGTGCTCGGCATCAAGCGTGCGAAACGCAAACCTGCGGCTAAAGCGATTCGCGATGTGGTGGCACCGCCCGCGATGGCCCGCACGCACGTGGTCGTCGAAGGTGCGTGTGAGCATAATCTGCGGCACGTCAATGTGTCCGTCCCCCGCGATGCGATGACGGTGTTTTGTGGGCCGAGCGGTAGCGGCAAGAGTTCACTCGCGATGGACACGATTTATGCCGAAGGACAACGGCGTTATGTTGAGTCATTGTCGAGTTACGCAAGACAATTTATCGGCCAAGTTCAAAAGCCGAAAGCGGAACGGATCGAAGGTTTATCACCTGCCGTCGCGCTCGAACAAAAGAATCTCGGCCATTCTCCGCGAAGTACCGTGGGCACAGTCACGGAAGTTTACGACTACCTGCGGATTCTGTTTGCTAAACTTGGCACGATGCACTGTCCCGATTGCGAGTTGCCAATTGGAACACAAACGCCTGATCAGATTATCGACAAAGTGCTGGAGCTGCCCAAAGGTACGAAAGCACTTGTGCTCGCACCGATCGAAGTCGCCGCTGGCGAGGCCTCTGTGGAAACATGGCAAACGCTGCGAGCCAGTGGTTATGCGCGAGTTCGTATTGATGGCGAGACCGTTGAACTCGATAGCGCCAAACCGCTGGATTCACGCCGCGTGCAATCCGTCGCCGTGGTCGTTGACCGGATCACGGTTAAGGCTGACGAACGCTCGCGGATCAGCGATAGTGTGGAGCAAGCGCTATCGCTCGGTGTCGGTGTGATTGAAATCGCTTTGGCGAATTCCGACATCCCCGAACCCGAGTGGGAAACGATTCGGCACAGCCAACACCTCGTCTGTGGTGGTTGCGGTCGCTCGTTCAATCAACTCACTCCGCATCACTTTTCATTCAACTCCACGGTCGGTTGGTGTCCCGGTTGCCAAGGCATCGGGACGCAAACAGGCACAAATCCTGCGGCACTGATGGGCACGCCCCAGCAAACGCTGGCCGATGGTGGTGCGTTGCTGTGGCCGAGCGTCGACCAAGCCGTCAGCCGCTGGATGTTGGCCGCGTTATCACGTTCAACAGGCATTCCAATTGATCGTTCGATCGAACTGTTAACGCTCTCGCAAAAACGCATGCTGTTTCATGGTCTCGGCCCGCGCTGGATTGAAGTCCGGCGGAGCGATTGCCAGGCCGATGGTTCCAAAGGGCATCCAGGCGATATCCTGTTCCGATATCAGTTCAAAGGTTTTTATCCGGCTTTGGAAGAAGCGGCCAAATTGACGCCAGGATTGCGAGCGAAGCTGGAATCATTTGTCGCTGAGATCGATTGCAGCGTATGCAATGGATCGCGGTTGCGAGATGATTCTGCAGCCGTGCGTTTTCGTACGCACACAATCGGCGATCTGGTTCATATGCCGCTGGATCGACTCGATGGCGAAGTCAACTCATGGCAACTCGACACTCGCGAGCAAAAGATTGCGGGTGAATTGATTCGCGAGGTCCAGTCACGCGTGAGTTTCCTGCGTGACGTGGGGTTGGATTACCTGACGCTGCACCGGGGAGCCTCAACGTTGTCGGGCGGCGAAGCTCAACGAATTCGACTAGCCGCGCAACTCGGCAGTGGATTGTGTGGCGTGTTGTATGTTCTCGATGAACCCACGATCGGATTGCACCCGCGTGATAACTTACGATTGTTGTCGGCGCTGCATCGGTTGCGCGACCAAGGCAACACGTTGCTCGTCGTCGAACATGATCATGATGTGATCGCAGGCAGTGATTACTTGTGCGATTTCGGTCCACGAGCAGGTCGTCATGGTGGCAACATCGTCGCGGAAGGTCCACCGACGAAGATCGAACCGCGAGCGATGTCGGTCACGGAACCGTACCTGTCGCGTGAAAAACAAATCGAACTGCCCGCCTCGCGACGACCGGTCTATTCGCCCGCTGGCAAACCGATGGTCGATTTCTTGACAGTCCGTGGTGCTCGCGAAAACAATCTGAACAACGTCGACGTCGACATACCCTTGGGCGTGATGACGGCCGTGACCGGACCGAGTGGTAGCGGCAAGAGTTCGTTGATCAACGGGATCGTTTATCCGGTGCTAGCGCGTCGATTGCATCGTGCGCGAATCAAAGCCGGTCGACACGACGAGGTCGGCGGTCTGCGTTACATCAACAAAGTCATCCGCGTCGACCAATCGCCGCTGGGCAATTCGCCATCGAGTAACCCGGCCACCTTCACGGGCGTGTTCGACTTGATTCGCGGTGAGTTTGCATCCTTGCCCGAAGCTCGCGAACGCCGATTCACACCGCGCACGTTTAGTTTCAATGTCGCCGGTGGTCGTTGCGAAACATGCGAGGGCAGTGGCCAACGCAAAATTGAAATGCACTTTTTGCCAGACGTTTGGATTCCCTGCGAAGAGTGTCAATCGCGACGTTACAACGAAGATGTGTTGGAAGTCAAACTGCATGGCCGGAGTATTGCCGACGTGTTGGAGATGCCGTGCGGGGAGGCGGTCGATTTGTTTGTCGAACAACCGCGAATAGCGCACGTGATTCAAACGCTCTGCGACGTGGGACTGGAATATGTCACACTCGGTCAATCCGCGCCAACGCTCTCGGGCGGTGAGGCTCAGCGGGTCAAGCTCGCAGCCGAGTTGGCTCGCCCAGCGACGGGACATACGTTGTATCTGCTCGACGAACCAACCACTGGATTGCATTTCAGTGACATAGAAAAACTAATGCAGGTGATGCAAAAACTGATTGAGATGGGCAACACGTTGATCGTGATCGAGCACAACCTCGACGTGATCAAATGCGCTGATTGGGTGATCGATATGGGACCGGGTGCCGGTGTGCATGGCGGCAGTATCGTATTCGAGGGCACACCAGAGGCACTCGCGGCAACGGCGAAACAAGAGACTGGTATCGTCTCGGTCACAGCACCGTTCCTGGCCAACGCGCTCGCAGGCTCGCGGACTGCGCGAACGAGTGTCGCACCGCAGCCTGCTCCGCCACTAACATTGAGGCCAACTCCGCCGCCTGTACCGATCGCTTCGCAACCGCAGCCTGTGGTCGCACATACCGAGGCGAAGGAGCTGGCCGTCACGTCGGTGGAGTTGCAACCGTGGAAAGTACTAGGGCGCCGTTGGCATACGCTTCCCAAAGGTTTTCCCGACGATTCCGGCCCACAATGGCCGCTCGAACTGGTCGACATGGCGTTAGATTTGCTGGCGAAAGTGGCGGGTGAACGGGCGCTCGATTTCCCCGCGCCCGATCGCGTCGGAGTGAAATTGGAGACAGGCCGAGGTAGTGATGGGTTGCCGCTATGGGCGGAACTGGAGACGAAACAAACTGACGGTGTGCGGCTGAAACTCAGCGGCCCAAAATCAGCAATCGACCTTGACCAGTTACTCAAACTCGATCTGGTTCAATCGCAAGACGCTGCTGGAACCGTAGTGCTCAGCGATTCCGACTACGTGACGTTGACATTGCGTTTAACACACGTCGAACACGCCCGCAGCAAACAACTCCGCTCGTTCTTGCAAACGCACTTAGAACGCACGCGGTTGAGCAATTGAGCTGTCAAATTTCCGTGAGCCGATGGCCGTAAGGCCACGGGCATCGCTTCATGTAACCGCGTTTGGCACGCTTCAACGCTTCGGCGGGATAGCAACGTGGGCGGTTTTCTGGATCGGGGTTGCGGATGCAGTAGGCCCAGGGCTCGATTTCGTCTTGATATCCACGATTGAAGTCGCGACAACACCGAATGAAGCGGTGCTTGGGAACAAAAACACACAGAGTCACAGAGAGCAAAGAGTCGACCGCGAGAGTGTGTCCTCCGTGAACTCCGTGCCTCTGTGTTTCAATTCTCTCCCGATGAAGAACAAAAGGTTTCTGGACTCCATGGCTGACCATTTGAGATGATCGGATGGAGCGGGGCGGGTCGCGACTCGCAACGTGCCGTCCGAAGGCATCGTGATTTCACGCCCAAACCGATCGGTCCCCCCAAAAAAATGCTCTGTACTTAGGAAAACTCTGGCCCCGAATGGGGTTGCAGCAACCGGAGCGAACGCGCTCCGACCCCAATCGGGGTCGGAGGACATGTTAAAACTCGCTCTCCGGTGGTATTCGCTTCGCTCGACCACTTGCTAATCGCTGTCAACGCCTTCGGCGTGAAGACATGAGAATCATTGTCAACACCGAACCGCATCAACGGCCGTTCCGAAGGGATCTCAGTCTTTAGCCACAGGTCGCGCAGCGCGCCTGTGGACAACTCACAGCTAGGCGACTGGTTTCTTCATGAATTCGGTTTCAGTCGCGATATCACTGCCGTCAGGTGTGGCATCGCTATCGACGTCGAACCATTCCTCTTCAAACTTCATGTAACCGCTCTCGCCGCGTTCGGCACGCTTCAGCGCCACGTTAGTGCCCAATGCGATCACAGCATCGCCCATCGCCACAGCGGGATAACAACGTGGGCGGTTTTCTGGATCGGGGTTGCGGATGCAGTAGGCCCAATGCTCGATTTCTTCTTGATAACCACGACTGACTGGACCTGACGCAGCGGCTTGAGCCACAGGTGCCGAATAGTCACCCGAAGCGGAAGTGTCCAAGGCGTAGCCGCCGGTTGTCTTGGAGACGCCCGCTTTGCTGCTCGTGTCGCTGTCGCGATACAAGTACACATCGGTCTCTTTGTCCATCACCAAGGTGCCCTTGGTACCCATCACAACTTCGCCCCAACCGCCGAAGCCGTTGCCGTTGATCGATGAGTAAGTCACCACAACTTTCTTGTTCGGGTCTTTGTCGTAACCGAGTACCGGGTCGACTTGGACGTACTTCTTGTCGACTTTCTTCGATCCTGGATAGTTCTCGACTTTGTCGTAGTAACCAACATCGAACGAGGGTGCGTACTCAGGGCCAGGGAATTCGTACATGCAATACACGTGGTCACCGACTTCGCGATCGACCGGCATAATGTGCCGTCCGCCGACTGCGTGAACGGTGAGTGGATGTACCTTCGTGCCGTCGTCTCGCAACGAGCTCAAGAAGATACTGACCGCATCGAGTTGGTGCGAACCGAGTTCAGCCATCAGTCCCGCACCGGTGCGTTCAAACAAACGCCAACGGTGCAGTTCTTCCATGGCGGTGAACATATCATCGCCCACCGAGAAATTCTCGTATCCGAACTTGGTGGGGTCGACGTTTTTGTCGGCGTCCCAGGCTTCCCACAGCGCGACTTCTTGCTGCAATCGCACCATCTCATCGGGATCTCTCGTTTCAGCCAACGCCTTCTTGCGATAGTTCAGATCGCTCATAATCCGGTCAAACATACCTTCTTTGGCAGTCTTCTCACCGCCTGGAATCGGCATCGACCAGCTATCGCCACCGGGCAAATTGCTACGGTGCCACTGGGCACGAATATGGTGAATTTGGCCGAGCAATCCCCAACGAATTAAGTTAACGGCGTTTTCGTATTTGACGTTGTAATGCCGTTGATGGCCGGTGGCCAAGTGAATTGGATTACCTTCTTTATCTTTGAGTTCTGCCGCCAACCGCGACATGACTTTGCACTGGGCCACGTTATGTGCCATCAGTTTCTCGGTCAGCACGTGCAGCCCACGCTCCATCGCCAAGGCGGCGACGGAAGCATGCAACCATAACGGCAACGCGATGATCACGCCTTCGAGATCGGGATGATCGAGGCATTCCATGATGCCGCCAGTTGTCGAACCGTCATATACTTTGACATTGCGACGGGCCTCGGCTTCGTCCTTGTACCCTTGCTTGGTAATCAAGCCGGGGCGACGCTGAAGCGTTGAAGTACTCGACCAGTCGCCATGGAACGCGCGGTGTTGGCTGTACGGACGAATGTCACAGATCGCTTTGACGTCGACATAATCAGGGTTGCAACCGCCGATCAGCACACTGCCTTCATCACCGGTACCGATCACGGCAATTCGCACGGGGTCTTTGACTTTGCTGTAGCCGAAGTACGCTGCACCTACGCCTGCACCACCGACAGCACCAGCAGAGACCACACCACGAAGGAAGTCACGACGGTTGACGTCGTAGTAGCTGCCAACGGCGTTGTAGTAATTGTGTTCGCCAACGTCACGTTGGTCTTTGGAGAGTTTGTCAACCATCGCTGAGAATTTCCGGTCGGAAGAGTTTTTTGAGTCGGGGTTTGGTCTGAGTAGTGATGTGCTGCGTCGAATGCGTGTCCGTTAGATCGCCTCGTCTGGCCCGTAGGTTTTTCGCACCAACAAATGTAGGAAAAAGTCGAGTCCAGCAAAGCGTCCCGCACCTGTCGCGGCTAATACGAAACAGGCCATGCTTTCGATCAATTGGTAGTTCGACGAGCCAGGGCCAGTCGTCGGTGGGTATTGGCTGAGGAACACGGAGAACAAGAACACGCCGACCGCGAGTGAGGCCACAGGCGTGAACAGTCCGAGAATCAAACACCAACCCATCGCCATATCGAAGTATGGCAACATCACGTCAATCACGCTGGTGTCCATCATCGCCAAACGAGGGCGCATTAACTTGTACGGTGGACGCACTGCAATCTGTTCGTCGGTGGCGAGTTTGTTTTGTGAGGTTTCGTAATTATCCCACAGTTTGTCAAGCGAATCGAGCGTGGGGGCGATCAGTTTGACGAGTTCGCTGCGAACGGATTCGCGTTGTCCAGCCAAAGAACTGACTCCGTCGCGAACTGGGTCGGCATCGAGTTTGGCGAGGCGTTGTACACCGAGCTGGAACTCTTCGATC
>JBGSMN010000264.1:0-2831 GCA_041740155.1 Rhodopirellula sp. | reverse complement strand
TGCGATTAACTTTACTTCCGGCGTTGCAAATCTTTAAAACTAACCCGTTCTCGCTTTGGTGCTAATGTTCGATCCGTACCAAACAACAATGCTCCCTGCATCGACGCGGCGACGGCGGAACCGACTAGGCAGTCGAGCCAGTGGTTGTCGGGTTGTTCGGGGCGGGCTTTCCACTCGTCGACGGTCCGACCGCGGCCTTCGGTGCGGACGAAGTACTCGGCGATGACTTACTTAGTGACCGTACAATGTTGGTCACAGCGATCGCAAATGACGCATCGTCGACCCTACAAGCAGGCTACGAACAACCAAGAATCGGCGATTGCGTTGCTGAACTAGTGTGCGCCCAGTGCTTAAATCCATTGAACTACCACCCGCGATCACCCGGTGTCGGCCGCCGGAGCACCGAACAGAATCGTGAAAAGTCGCTTCGGTGTGACGCACCGACGGAATTTTGCCGAACGTCTCCGAGCTAGCGGTTTGTCCAACCTCTGCGTCGAAATCAGACAGTATCAGATTTATCGAATGGTTTTCATTCCGGCATTATTGATGGCGTTTCACGAGCCTTGTCATTTTTTATCGCCCATCAAACAATGCTTGTGCGCGCTGTGCGCGTCGTTTCACGGGTTCTAGTCACGCTATGGCCGCATGGACGGAAAGTCTACAAAGCGTTTCTCTACGAAAAGTAGACGTGCGATACCTGTGTGTCTGGTCAACAACTCGCTGGGTGAAGAACCTGTCCGAACGCAAACAGTGAAAGAGTCCAACATGGGATCCCAACGTGTTCTGAAATCGGCTGCTTTTTGGGCAGGATGTGTACTTTCGTATTTGGTTTTTCAATTCCTCGTGTTTCTGTTCTACATGTCGGCTGGCTGGCCCCAGGGGCGTGACGTGTTCGGTCCATACCCGAGCATTCCGGGGGCAGTCGAAGTCTTTTATTGGTTGCAGTTCATAGCCGTACCGTTTCTGCCATGGCGGTTAAGAGTTTTCGTCGTCGTTCAGTTTGGACTGTTCGTCGGGGTTCACGCCCTACCTCCATGGCGGACGGAAGGGTCAGAGTTCTTTCAGTCTGCCGTCATCCCGTCCTACGTTTGGTGGATCTTTGCCATCCAGTTCGTGCTCTTGTCCTGTTTCGTCAGTTGTGTACCCTGGCTGTCCTCGATTCGGTGGCGTGACTTCGGCGTCAACAAACTATTGGCGGAAGAAAGAATCGACTCGGAAGTCCCCATTGCAGAAGGTGGAAAGCAAAGTGGAAGAATAGAAGCGCCGCTCACGACGGCAGTGTCGATCGCGACTGTGCTGCACGCGATTGCGTTATCCCTCGCTATTCAGTCGCGGATGATCCAACTGCGATCGGGGGATTTGATTTCCGCAGTGATCCTCGTCGTCGGATTGTTCGCCTCGCTCACGCTTTTTTCGCGGTCCGAGAACAAGCGCGCTGTCGCGTTCTGCGATACGACATGGAAGAGAGCTGGGATTTCACTGCTCGGAGTATTTGGCATGCAGGGTCTGACGTGGATGCTGTGGCAGGGAGGCAAGCCGTTCGGAATCTATCTTGGCGGCAACCTGGGCATTTTCGCGGCGTCGTTTTGCTTTCTGATCCTCGTTTGGTCGGGTGGTCAAATCGGGAAGAGAGCGGGCGAACCTGAATTCGTTGGAAAAGGCATGTTGATTGTGGGGATCATCGGGCCACTTGCGTTGGGTAATCTTGGTTTCTTAGCCAAGATAGCTCTCAGCTAGTCGTCGATCGGCGATTGAAAAGCGAGGGCGACGACTATCGAGCAGTTCCCCTATCCATCGCGGTCGCCGACACGGTGCGAACGGGAACACTCAAGAGCGACAGTATCGAGGTCGAGTCGAGTTGTCGCAAGAACGTTCCTACCGACGCTGTTAAACAAGGGAAAGGAAAACTGCCAAAAAATCTGCGTCGAAATCAGCTCCGGTGGTCTTGCAGGTGTTACGATCAATGTATCTATGTGGTAGCACGTTCGGTGCATTTTTGAATCGCGAGACCATGGCCACCCAATTCGAACCCATTTATCGATATTGCTTGGACGAGGCGGATGTCGTCGTCTGCGTCGACAGCTGGTGGCTCGCTTTCGCCCAAGAAAACAACGCCGCCGGACTAAACGAAACCGCGGTAGTTGGAAAGGTGATCTGGGAATTCATCGCCGACGAACCCACGCGAATGTTGTACAAGGAAATCAACCATCACGTACGTTCGTCCGGGAACCCAATCACAGTGCCATTTCGTTGTGATTCACCGACACTGCAGCGCTACATGCAATTGTCGATCGGACAACACGCCGATGGCCAACTGTTGTACGAAAGCAGCTTAATTCGCGCATTGGCTCAGCCTCGCCAAGCAGTATTGGACGCCAATCAGAAACGGTCCAACGCCTTTCTTACCATGTGCAGTTTTTGCAAGCGATCATTGATCGAGCCAGCGGGTTGGTTGGAAATGGAGAATATTTCGCTAAAGCTACGATTGTACGAAGCGCAAACCGTTCCCGAATTGCGTTACACAGTGTGTCCTGAGTGTGCAAACCAGTTACAGCACACACGCCACTAATCGCATCGCACCAAACCTCGGATTGATTTGAGCTGACCTTACTGCCATCAAACGACCGCTCTGGTGGGTAGCGGTCGAAGGCCACCCGAACCAGTTTCAGTTCCTGCGCCGGACGCCGCCAGATCACCAGGCACGATCGGAACGGTTGGTGGTGTCGCAAGACCCGAGGGTGCGAATTTGGCCATTAGCCGGCTCGGAATATCAGTCACCCAACTCGCGGCGGTTGCATCGACCGCCAGCTTGAAGGTCAGGGGCGAACTCG
>JBGSMN010000237.1:0-6720 GCA_041740155.1 Rhodopirellula sp. | reverse complement strand
GGTGTGCAAAATCGGGAGTGACCCGACTCCAGCCAACTTTTTACGAAGCTGATTGATTTGGACTTCAATTACGTTCGTCCACGTCGCCGTAGAAGCTTTCCAAACGTCACGCGCTAATGCGTCGCGAGAAACGATACGGTTTTTGTTTTTGATCAAGTATTCGAGTAGTTCGAACTGACGTTGGGTCAGTTGCAGTTCGCGCCCTTCTCGCTTTGCCACTCGCGACAAGGAATCCACGATTAGGTCTTCGTAAACTAAACGAGTATCAAAGTTACTCGATGGAGATCGCCGCAAAATAGCTCGCAATCGAGCAAGCAACTCATTGAACGCAAACGGCTTGATCAAGTAGTCATCCGCTCCGCTGTTGAGTCCAATCACACGATCTTCGATCGAGTCACGTGCTGTAATCACCAGGACTGGTTTCTGAAAGTCTTCCTCGCGGACACGCTGGAGCAAGCTGATCCCATCACCATCGGGGAGCATCAAATCGAGCAATACCGCATCCACTGGCTCTTGCTGTATCAGCCGGTAACCATCGCTTCCGCTCGCGGCAGTCAGCACCTCAAAACCTTCTTCCTCGAGCCCTTTTTTGAGGCTTCTAAGCAGCGAAAGTTGATCTTCAACGATTATCAGGCGTGACATTCAGGACTCAGACATTCCACAAAAACGCACTCACTCTTTATGACAAGCAAATTCGGCAAATTCACAGACCAAGTGTACCTCAGCGAGGTTTTTATGTCGTCTACAACTCGTCAACCTAAGCAAAAACTAATTTTCATTGGCGTTGAACGACTTGCACAACTTCGTGCTAAGAATCTCTGGGCAAGTTTCCGTTGGGTTTGTTATCCACCAACGATGGGCTTTACATTGGATTGGAATTCGATGCTTACTGCGTTCTTGGCAGGAACGGTAACTTCAATCGTTGCCTGTTCTTTGCGATTGAGGTGGACGGCCAGTGGCGGGCCACTGTCGATTCGATAAGTGGCTTTTCCGCTGAGGCCGGAATAGTAAAGTGGGATGGCAATTTGGCGAGTGATTGGCTGGCTCAACGGGTTGTAGATCAACGCCAGTGCAGGGGTGTTCAAGGTAGGGTTCACGTGCAACCATCCATCCCAATCTTGACCATCTGCACGGCGAAGCGAAATTAAGCTGCTGTCCAAGATCGCACGGTGTTGCTTATAGAAGTTGACCCATTTTTGCACCACGGCCTTGGTTTCGGATGAATCGAACAAGCGGGGGCCACGAAAGCAGGCTTGAACTCCAGCGCCAAAGAGATTCTGTAATCGTTGGCGGTAGTGGTCCAAGTGTTCGTTCAGCGGTTCGATCGTTGCCGCTGGACCTCCGCCGTGGTATTCCGTCAGCGGCACAAACATCCAACCCATGGTTGGCAATTTATACCGAGTACCATCGTGAATATTCTGCCGTTCGATGATCTCTTGGAACTCGCGAGGCAATGACCAGTTGGTCTCACGGTAGCCCATGCCGGTTTTGTTTGATCCATTCAGGAAGTACCAGTCGGGCACGTTTAGGTAGATGCCTTCGCTGCGACACCATTTATAAAATTCAGTGATCTTGCGCCATTGTCGCCAGCGAGAATCGTCGTAGCCACGGTGTCCAGGATGTTCTTGGGACGCGCAGCAATCGCCAGGATAGGAACCATCGTGTTCCAAAATGTCGCTCCCTGTTGTCCGGTAAAACGCATAGAGTTTTTGAAAGTAGTTTTGTCCCCAAGTGCTTTCTAAACAGGGACTATTTCCGAAACGTGCGAAGCCTCCTGGTTTGCCGGTCTGTGGATTAATCACATCATCGGCTGGGCTGACCGATCGACTCGCCAACAGTGAGTAGCCGCCCAGTGCGACCTGCTTTTGGTGGGCATAGTCGGTTAGCTGGCGAATTTGGTCCAAGTATTCTGGGGAATCGTTCTCGATATTGAATCCACTGCCGAACGTCATGATCACCATTTCGAATCCAACTTCAGCCGCTTCGTCAATGGCTTTTCGGACAGCGTCCGGATGGGCGCTGCGGACATGATGGATCATTGGATTTTCTAGAACCCACGGCGCGATGGTGCGATACATTTGAGTGATCGCCAACATTTGTCGGGTTTCGTCGCGATCTTCAAAGGCTAAGATCCAAGTTCGGAACGATTCAAACGTTTCGCCGTCAACCACATCCACGTCAGGGCCCCGCGAGGGGCGACATTGCAGGAGGCACCGGGATTGCAATCGATAATTGACTTGTGTTTTGTAAGTGGGGTCCGTTTCCCAGTGTACCGAATCGACTTGGGCGCTGGCGCCGTGCATGGCACAAGTGGTGTAATCGGTTTCAACGTGTAGGTTGGGAAACAAAGGTGCGGCCACATCTTCCACTTGGCTTGATGCCTCGACGCAGGCCAAGATTTCGCTGGTAAATTTTGAAACATGAACGGTTTCGCCGCTGCGATTCTCCAGCGTGAACCACTTGGCCATCAAGGGAATGCCGTCGTACATTTCATAATGGACGACAACCTTCACGCCCGCTAATGGTGATTGCTTGGGTGACGTCGCTGTTTCTTCTGCAGGGCCCAGGAAGCGAAAGTGAGTCAGGCGGCAGCGTTGAGGTTCCGTGGGTTGGTCCGAGAAGTCCGTCGCATCCGCAGATCTGGACATTTTGCCGATTCGAACCGATTGTAGGTTGCCCGGCACCGATGTTTCGCCGATGGCTTGCCAAGGTGCCTGTTTCGTTTTGGCGGACAGCAACAGTTTCGACTTGTCGTCGGACAGTGCCATTCGTAAACGAACGGACGTTTTGGGGGTGAGTCCGGCGATGGTTTGCTCGCGTCCTTCTGCCAAAATGCCGAATTCATTTTTTCCGGGGCGAAGGTTTAGGCGGACCACGCCTTGGGAACCAACGAGGGTCAGTCCTGGACCCCAACTGGCCGATTGATCGGTGCCGGGGTCCAGTTCCAATTCGACTCCGGTGGCACCTTCAAGCCAATCTCGCTGCGCAAAAGCAAATGTGTTTTCTAAGGCAAAGATCTCGCCGACTTTGCCTTCGTTTTGAAATGAGGTTCGTTCATGGCGTGGGCTTTCAGATATTGTCCAATGGCGATCGAGTGCTTCGAATGTGTCTTCCCAGCGGGTGGAATAGCTCGGAGTCACCTCAAGGCTTTGTGGAGGTGAAAAAGCGAATTGAACTTCGATACCTTTGGGTGGCCAATCCGCCGGTGTTGAGATCCATGAAGGGCGACGTTTCCAAGGGAAGCGGGCCTGAATGGGGCGAGTTGAGAAGCCCGTAAATTGAAACGCCGCTGGATCGTTCTTGAGTTGTTCAAACACATCTGATCGCAAAAAATTGTCGACGGGCTGACCCAATAGACCACCTACGTTGAATGTTTGCTGGCCAAGCGTGATTTGGCATTCTGGACGTATGCTGCGAAGCAACGCTTGATCGCTAGACAATTGGCGAAGACCGACGCAAGCTAAGTTTGGCGAGACTAAAAACGATCGCCTCAGTAATCCGTTGTCCAGCACAATTTGGTCAGGTTGTTGGGTTCGATACAATCCCGACGTGCGAGCCGTTGGCTCTACCAGCCAGTCATGGGGGCTCGCCGAAGGCAGCAATGGCAGATTGGCGATTTGCTGCTGGGTGTCATGGGCAATGTCACTTTGAGCCCAGAGGGTCGTAGGGTTCGAGCTTCCCACAATCAATGAGATGGCAAGTAACATCAACCAATTGAGCTGGATCGTTTTGAATGTGGTCAAAGAGAAATGATGGCTGAGTCGATAGGTTGGGTAAGACATCAAAAGGAATTTTTTACCGATAGCAATGGGGTAGGGTGGTTATTCCGCAAAGTCGACTTGGGGGTATTTCTGGCCGAGACCATTAGTAGATGGCGTTCGAAGTCGAGACAAAGAGTCTGCCAAGCTAAATGCGGTGAGTGATGTTCTTGGTAAGTTGAGTTTTCAGAGTCAGGTAGGTGGATCAAAGCAATCACTCTCGATCCCCATCATAATCCAATCACACGATAATAAGGGGCCACAAGAAGTAAGCAAAATAAGGGGCAGCCCATTTTCTGTTGACCGCTTGGGCGGCTCTATTGAGATTCTGTGTACTTCATCTGCTCAAAGAAGATCAACGATGCCACGCAATCTTCGTCATGAAAGTGAGGACGTTGCTGAAGTACAGGTTTTTCACGCCATACAGAGAACATCGCTCGCCGTGTGAGTCGCAAAGATATTTGAAACCTGTGCGTTGGGCACCAAACTTTGATTCGATTGCCCTCGTGTCCAATGCGGTAAAGGGCTGACTCGCCGATTGACCGATGAAAAACTCGCGACTACCCTGTAGGCTCCGCACCGTTTCCGCAATTTCTTTGCTGCTTTGCCTTCAAGATAACTGATGCCACCAAGGTTGCCGAATCACATCTTTACCACATTCACCGAGCTCACATTGCTCGTGGTTTTGTTGTGGCCTGCGCCCGTACCAGTTGGACACTGCCACAGTGACGAGGGGCTCGGCTGGTCAGAGCAGCAGTTGGCTGTCCATTTGCAAACATTTCATGGCGGATTTACCAATGCTGACAATTGGCCATCGGATTGGCATTGGCATTGGGTCTATCAGGTGGACACCATCACTGGGGCGAATGATAGTAGTTCCAGGACGCAATGCGATCGATTGGTGGACATCACGAACCGCGATGCCTGTGTGCATCCATGCGGATCAAGGCTAGACGCTTGGGTTTGGAAAAACACCATCATCTCGCCATCGGTCCCCATGAACCGTCGTCACTCTTTCATGACGATTGGCTTGTTGGCAAGTCGCCACTCTCTTCCCGAACTCTTGGGCGTCATTCGTTGTTAACTCAACGAATCCTCTGATCGCCTCTGGTTCCGCTCTACCGCACCCATGATTGCTAAGGCAGCGCTGTCTCTGCAGTCCTGCTTTCGTGTGATGGTAGAGTGGTCCTGCTGACCCGCCAACGCCATTTGCGACAATTCTTCACTGGGCACTTGAGTGAAAAATTGAAGCATGAAATTGCTATAACCCTGCCCTGCCAGTCCATTAAAAAGATCACAGCCGAAATCCATATCATGAATCGAATCCACCTTCTGCCTTGTAACTGGCATTTCCGGCTCGGCCGTTGGGTGCTGTCCGTATCGCTCGCATTTATGCTGAGCTGGACCTTAAGCGTTGCGTCGGCTCAGGAACACGACACTTCGGTCGACCTTGCCCTCACTGCTGACGCTGTCGCCAACGCTGCTGCCCACATCAGCCTGCCACAAGAGCAGTGGCAGGCATCCGGAATTCGAATCGAGCCCGCGCGTGAAGAGCCACTCGATAAAATATTGCGGCTGACCGGAAAAATATCGCTCAACCAAGATCGCGTCGCTCACATCTATTCGATGGTCGAGGGAACCGTCGACGATGTTTCCGTGCGTCTCGGGCAGACCGTCAAGTCCCGCGATCCATTGGCTTTAATACACAGTCGTGAAGTGGGCGCGGCCAAGCTGACCCTATATCAAGCACGGCTGCAACTCGAGTTGGCTCGCGCCAAAAACGAACTGCAAACCTCGATCGCAGCGAACGCGACTGAGTTGCTAAAAGCATTAAGGGCCAACGTCGATATCCAAGAAATTGAAACCCAATTCCGCGACCGTCCGATGGGCGATTTTCGCGAACGAGCTTTGGCATCTTACGCCGCATTCTTAAAGTCTGCTGCGGACGTCGAGCGTCTTGAAGGGGTTTCCCAATCGGGTGCCGTTTCCGGAAAGACGCTGCTCGCTGCGACCGCCAATCGCAATGCCGACCAAGCCACCTTTCAGGCACGCATTGAACAAATTCATCACGAATTGCGGACTACGACCTTAATGGCGAGCCAAGCTGTCAAGGAAACCGAAGCGATGGTATTGGTCGCTGCAACCAACCTCCAAATTCTCAATGTCGACGCAAAGGACATCGCGGAAATTGATCCAGCGAAACAGGGGGAAACACTCTCGCATTACGCCATCCGTGCCCCTTTCGACGGAACGGTCTTGTCGAAAGACGTCGTGCTGCGAGAGCAAGTGCGATCCGATGTGATGTTATTCAGCATTGCTGATTTATCCACCGTTTGGGTCACCGCAAATGTATACGAAGAACACCTACCCTTTTTAGATTCGTTCAAGGACCAGACGATCACACTTCGCAACGACGCGTTGCCTGATCATGTTTTCAAGGCCAAGGTTTTTTATACGGGGGAGATCATGGATGAAGCGACTCGCACGATCTCATTGCGAGCGATCGCGGACAATCCTGATCACCGGCTCAAGCCTGGCATGTTCGTCAACATCGAATTACCGATCCGACAAGCCGAATCAGTCGTGATCCCGTCGGCAGCGGTGCAGCAGCACGAAGGAAAACAGTTCGTCTTTGTGCATCTGGGAAACGATCAATTCCAGCGTCGGGACATTCTCGTAGGACTCACAAGTGGGAATTCGATCGTCGTTCGTTTAGGGCTGAAGAAAGGCGAATCCATCGTGACCACAGGCGGGTTTATTTTGAAGTCACAACTGCTCGCCGATTTGTTGGGAGAGGAATAACATGGTCAACTTTCTAATTGATTTTTCTCTCAACAACCGCTTCATCGTCATCCTGACGTCGTTGGCGATCCTGGGGATGGGCTTTCTCGCCGCCGCAACGATCCCGCTCGACGCGGTTCCCGACCTGACGAACGTGCAAGTGCAAGTGCTTACGAACTCG
>JBGSMN010000170.1:0-20829 GCA_041740155.1 Rhodopirellula sp. | reverse complement strand
GTGATCGTGAACGAGCCGTTGTCGGTACTGCCCGTACCGGTAACGAATGTGTACGTATGCGTGTCGCTGGTGTTGGCATCCGTTGAACTCAGATTACCGACGACACTGCCGATTGCCGCCGACTCAGCGATCGAACTGGCGCTGAGTGTGATGTTCGTTGGTGCTGTGTTAACGACATCGGTCACGGTTATCGTGAAAGCTTTCTCAGTGAAAAGTCCACCGGCATCGGTGCTGCGAACGCGAACGGTGTACGAAGGCTTCGTGCTAAAGTCCAACGCCGTGTTGGTTCTCAAGTTACCGTTCGCGATTGTGAACGAGCCATTGTCGGTACTGCCAGTACCGCTAACCAGCGTGTACGTATGCGTGTTGCCAGCATCGACATCCGTTGTGCTTAAGGCACCGACAACAGTGCCGATCGCTGCCGATTCGAAGACCGTGGTATTACTCAGCGCCAGCGACTGAGGCGTTTCGTTGACGTTCGTCACTGAAATCGTGAATGTTCGGGTGAACGACAATCCGCCTTGATCGGTGCTACGAATGGAGATCGAATAGCTGGACTTCGTTTCAAAGTTCAACGCACCTGTCACCGTCAACGTGTTGCCGGAGATCGCGAATGGACCACTGCCATTGACGGAGTCAACAGACACGATGCTATAAGTGTGCGTGTCGCCTGCATTGCTATCGGTTGTGGTCAAGTTTCCGATGACCGTTCCCGATACCACGTTTTCTGCAACGGAGCTATTGGACAGGGCAATCGCAGTCGGGGTCACATTCGACGAGGTCACACTGATCACGAACGATCGCTGAAACGACAGGCCTGTGGGGTCCGTCGTTTGCACGCGAATGTTGTAAGAGTTTTTTGTATTCGCATTGAACACTGAGGTGGTGCGAAGTTCGTTGCCAACGATGGTGAACGAAGCATTGTCTGTACTGCCTGATCCAGACACGAACGCATAGGTGTGTGTTTGATTCGCATCAGGGTCGACTGTTGCGAGAGTTCCTACGACGGTTCCCGATGGCAAGTTCTCGGCTAACGAGGTGCTCGACAAGGTCACGTTGGTGGGAGCGGTCATGCCTTCCAGAACAGGGATAGTGGGAAGGTTGGGTGTTGGCAGTCCGACCATGCGGCGTAGTAGATCACTCGCATCGAGTGGGCTGATGCCATCGACGCCTGTCACATCGCCGATAAGAACCGGATCAATGCTCGGAAACAATCGTGTCGTCGCGGTCGTACTCGTTGGCTCGGAGAAGACGAACCCCGAATCCGTTCCCACTCCGACGCGAGCGATCAAGCGAGCGTCCTCGGCATCGTAACGTCGGTTGGCATTGACGTCGCCTGGATAGGCGATTACGTGCACAGCATTGTTGGCGATAACGTCCATCGTGCCTGCATTGGCTTCGATATTTGAGATCCTTAGGACGTGTGCTTTTCCGTAGGTCGCGTTCTCAGGAACCGTTCCCAAAATCTTGATGATGTTGGTTTGATTGGCGGTCAGCGGAGCGAGTGAGAAGAATGAAATCGTCACAGTACCTGGAGTAGTCAGATTCGACTCAACTTGGCTGCCCGTCGGTGCGTCACTGCCCAACTGAACTGCGCTGATGTTTAGCAACGTTGGATCGTACTGGATGGTCATCGTCAATGATGTCAAGCCCGCCGAATTGCTGACTCGAACTGGCAGTCCATCTTGCAACGCCACTCCACTGCCGGTAGCTGGTGATTGCAACGCTTGGCCAGGACCACGAACGATATCCGGTAACCCGACGGTAATCGCGGTCGAAGCGGCAACGGTAAACGTGCCTACATAGTTACCACCGGCCGTGCCGTTACTATCGCCGTCGAGCAATTCGCCATCGGCTAAATCAGTGAACGCATTGGCCGCACTTCGTAACGTGGCCGTGTAAGTATCCGGTGCTAACGGTCCACCGCTGGCGATGAACGAAACACGCGTGCCTTCGACAATCAGCGAACCACGGACGTCACCGGTCGTCGCACCTCTCAGCGTCACGTCGGCGGCACCAGCGACTTGGCCTTGGGTATCGTACAAATTCAAGTTGTTCGTATTGACCTGCTCGCTCAACTCAGCGGTGAACCCACTCGCCGAGGAACTGAACGCAGTGACGGTGGCCGCGAGCACGCGCCGGTTTTCCAGTGACTGAATCGACAAGCGACGAGTTGCTTTGCGGCGGCGTTTGCTGACCGAAGACCGAAGCGAACGTAAGAAATTTTTCATAGGAGAAGAGCCTGAGATTTTTTAAGCAAGACCACGAGTTGACGTAGTCGCATCAAGGAGAGAATCAACGCCTGCAGAAGCGAACTGTCATCATTGACGCACGTAGCGATGGGGAATTCTATTTTCTGTCCGTCGGGTGGCTGACTTCCACCGATCGGCAACGCCACCATCAACCGTATCAATTGCAGTCTCGGTGACGGGAGGTTTCTAGTTTCCGACGCATTCTAGATACGTCGGTTAGAAACAATCTAGTAGCGGTAAGTTCCCAGGTCGCGGAAACTTTTTGGACTAGACGGTTTGTAACGATAATTGCCGACTACGATGCCTTGTCTCAGGGAATCGCTTCGATGGATTTGGCATGTCGATTGAAAAAAGACACTTAGGAATCAGAATTTCAGGAAACCAGTTTCACACTCGCGTTGTCCAACGAACATCATGAATAAACGACCTCGCCGCCTTTCTATCCAACCACTCGAATCTCGTCGACTGCTCGCCGCAGTGGATATCCCGGACGATTTGACGGGTGCTGCATCGGCAATTGTTTCGGTGCCCGTCAACATCGACAACGCTAACGCAGTTCGGGGGGCCGAGATACGGCTAAGCTACAACACCACCCTGTTGGATCTCGATGCAGACGACATCACCGCAGGCTCCGTTTGGACGGGCAACGACACGCAAGTCACTGCCAACGTTGACGACGCCGCTGGCACGGTCGTTATTTTTGTATCTGCGTCTGCTAACTTGCCTACGTCCAGCGGCAGTCTCGTTGTGCTGCCGTTTCGGATTGCCGGGACTGCGGCAACCGGCAGTACTGCGGTACTCGATTTGACCTCCGTGACACTCAATGAAGGTCAAATCAATGTCACACCCGCTCCCGGTACCGGGACCGACTCGACCGACGGGTTGATTACCATCGGAGTGGGCAACGGGGGCAATGGCGACGACACAATCGCAGGCTTCGTTTATGCCGATACGAACAACAACAACACTGCCGAAGCCGGCGAACGTATCCCTGGTGTCGTGATCACGCTAACTAATACCGCGACCGGCCAAGTTCGCACAGCAACAACCAACGACCAAGGTCGCTATGAGTTCAGCGAGTTGCCTGCGGGGACCTATCGAGTCGTGCAATCGCAACCGATCGCATATCTCGATGGCGCCGTCAATGAACTCTCTGTCAACGTTGTCACAGGTCAATCAATCGTTGATCAAAACTTCCGCGAACTTGGTTTACGCCCGCAGTATATCTACAACCGTTTGCATACCACGCTCGTCCGCCCGGTTGCCTCAGCAGCCTGGATCAACACGATTCAGAAGATCAATATTGACGCCATCGCCGCAGCCTCAACAGTTGCTGCGATCGCACCTGCGACAACACTCTCGACAGCCTCAGTGATCGCCGCAGCAACCAGCCAATCAGAGACCACAACTCCATCGGTAGATAACAGTTCGCAAGCTGCTGGCGAACCGATCGCTGCGCAAGCTTTCGCTGAACCAACCGTGATCGCACCGCTCGCAGAAAACAAAGATGCGGATAAACTGGTCAGCAATGATGACGCCGTCACACGCGACCGAATCCTCTCGGCAACGTATCTCTGGTAAGCACCATGCGGACGATACTTGGGATCGGCTTTTAGCTTGTCAACTCACGAAACGCTCACGTCGCGTCGGCGTTACCCAAACCCAACTCAGTGAGCCAGCGGCGACCGGTTTTTGCAGGGGTGGCAGTGGCACGTTTTTCGCGTTGAAGGTCAGCCAATTGGTCTTCAAGTTCTTGTTGTCGTTTAGCAATCGCTTGTCGCTCACGCGAAAGTTTCGCGCGTTCGAGTGACGCTTCGATTTCCGTTTGTCGGAACTTGTCTTCCCAATCGTTCTTAAGTTGTTGCAATCTCGCGCGCTCTTCCATCACGAGTTCGTCCGAATCGATCATGCTGGCGATCGCGGCGGCACCGATGGCGGTGCCGTTGCTGCGCGTGGCCGATTGATTTTCCAGCAGCATCCGTAACTCGCCAATTTCATCATCACGATTGCGGATCGTTTGCTCGGCCAGTTCAATGCGGTGAATCAACATTTCCACAAACTCAATTGGCGTCGGTGGTTCGTTGAACTCTTCATCCTGCGTATCAGCAACCTTGGTCAATGCACTGACGAAGTCGTCCGCGTCGAAGGTATCGTCTTCCATCTGACGCATCATCAGCGCTTTACGTTCTTCCCACGACAACGACTCGTCGGTCCCGCCAGAGGCAGAACGGACAGTCTTTTTAACGTTGGATTGTGCTAGCTGCGCGGCGAGTTGTTCGTTTTGGTGTCGGAGTTCTTCGTTGGCACGCCATGCTTCGTCGAGTGTCGATTGCAAGTGCAACAGATCCTCTTGCGAGATCTGCTCGTGCGAAGTCGGCTCGTCACAAGGTTCAGTGAACGGTCGCATCGACCAGTCATTCAAACGTCCATCGAGTTGATCGAATCGATGTAACAACAGTTGTAGCGAATCGAGAATCTCATCGGCAGGAATCGAGGTGGCGATGGAAGGTTCGTCGATGCTTGCGGCAACCGCTGATGGCTCTGAAATTGGCTCTGAAATTGGCTCAAGCACAGGCTCGATCACGGGCGAAGCGACCGGTTGTGCCGGTGCTGACGTATTGATACGACTCCGTTTTCGACTCGAGCGTGACATGACCGTGCGTCTGAGGTGCAAAGGTAAAGTGAGGGTCGTCGCAACCGGGGCTGATTGCCTCGATCAACGACCGTGGCGACGATCTGGCCAATGTGCTACAATTTTTCGCCTTGGCGACTGCAACGGCAATTTGGCCTACTAGGAACGTAGGTCACAAAATACCAATTCGCAAATCACACCTCGAAATGCGTACGATTTAATCGAGAAACACTACTTGGCCAATAAGAAATTTGCTGCGAATCCCTCGTCACCCGGTGATTCATCGTCAATGGAACTCAACGCTGAACTGCCGGATTTCGAGGCTACGCTCTCGGAGATCGAAACGATCGTCCGAAAGTTGGAAAGTGGCGAGCTGTCACTCGACAATTCACTGCACCAATACGAAGTCGCGGTGGGAAAAATGCGGGTTTGTTATCGATTGCTGGAAGTCGCCGAGCGCCGCGTGAGTGTGCTGGCGGGCTTCGATGCCGATGGTAATCCAGTCACTCAACCGCTCGAAGACGCTGGAGATGGCCAAGACAACGACGCGGAAACTCTGCTCGAAAAACAAAAGAATCGCGGAGAGCGACGCGGTATGCGCTCGCGCGACGATGCGGGGCACGACGATACGGGGTTTGACAATTGAACATGCCCAGCGCCGAAGAACTGTTACAACCCTATCGAACCCGAATCGAACTCGCACTGGCTGCCGCCTGCGAATTTTCTGCCGGCTGCCCACCGAGACTCAGCGAGGCGATCGCGTACGCGCTGCTTGCCCCCGGCAAACGATTGCGACCCGCACTCGTGATGATGGCAGCCGAAGCAGTGGGAGGTGCCATCGACGCGGTGCTGCCTGCCGCAGTCGCCGTCGAAATGATTCACGCCTACTCGTTGATTCACGACGACTTGCCAGCGATGGATGACGACGATCTGCGGCGGGGCCGTCCGACCACTCACATTGCCTACGACGAGGCCACGGCGATCTTGGCTGGCGATGCGTTGCAAGCCGAAGCGTTCGCTCACATTTACACACACGTCGCCGATCGATCGCTCGCCGCTCGCCTCATGGGGGAGCTTGCCATGGCATCTGGAGCCAGTGGTTTGGTGGGTGGTCAAGCGGACGATTTGATGGCTGAGAAAATCGACGTGTTCAATTTTGGTTCGCCACGAGACGCTCGTTTGCATGTGGAATCCATTCATCGGCGAAAAACCGGCGCGTTGTTTGTCGCTTGTGCGCGAATGGGCGGCATCGCGGCAGACGGATCGGAGGCTCAAGTCGAGGCTCTGGGCCAATTTGCAGCCGCCTTCGGTCTGGCGTTCCAGATCACCGATGATGTACTTGATTTCACTGCGAGTGCCGATCAACTTGGAAAACGCACGGGCAAAGACAGCGATCGAGGCAAATGGACGTTCCCCCACCTGATGGCCATGGAATCCGTCGCGAGCAAATTGACTTCGACCGAGACAACTGGAACCGAGTTTCAACGACAAACCGGTGAGCGAGTAGAATTAAATGTGTCGGTTGTCCCCAGTGCGAGTGGACTATCGACCGAGATCAACGTTGGCATCGAACGTGCCCAACGGCAAGCTGCGGATTTAATTGCTGACGCTCATCGAGCATTGGAGTTATTCGGTGAACCAGCTTCACGGTTAGGTGCATTGGCGGACTATATTTTAGAGCGAACGACATGAAGAAAAACACGGCACCATCGATGACTGATTCGCAACCGCGCCATCCGATCTTAGCCAGTTTGCAAGACTCGCGTGGGTTAGCAAAAATGTCGACCGAGCAACTCGAGCGCACCGCCGTGGAAATTCGCGATGTGCTCTGCAATTTGTTGGCGACTCGAACCGCTCACTTTGCATCGAATCTCGGGGTCGTCGAGTTGTGTTTGGCCTTGCACGCAGAATTTGATTTTCTGAAAGATCGGTTGATCTGGGATACTGGACACCAGATTTATCCGCACAAACTGATCACGGGTCGTTATCACGATTTTGAAACGATCCGCACCCGTGGCGGATTGATGGGATATCCTAACCCAGCGGAGAGCGATTATGACTTGTTCATGACCGGTCATGCGGGCAGCAGCGTCAGTACCGCCGTGGGACTGCGCAGCGGCGATATCTTGGCCGGACAATCCGACCGGCGGACAGTCGCGGTGATCGGTGACGGGGCGTTCCCCAGTGGCATTGTGTTCGAAGCTCTCAACAATGCGGGCGCGTCCAAGCAAGACATGACGATTATCTTGAACGATAACAAGATGTCGATTTGTCATCGCACAGGTGCCCTCGCGAGTTATCTCGATCGCCTGCGTAATAATCCGTTCTACACAGGACTCAAACACGAAGTCATTCGGTTACTCGATCACGTGCCGATGTTCGGTGACCCAGCCGAACGATTGCTGGCGCAAATGAAAGAAGGAGTCAAAGCCGGTTTGCTAGGTGGAATGTTGTTTGAAGAGCTCGACATTCGCTACATCGGCCCCATCGACGGACACAACATTCCGTTGATGCGGAAGTACTTAAAACTTTGCAAAGAGACCGCTGGACCGGTGCTCTTGCATGTTGTCACCGAAAAAGGGCACGGTTATCAACCCGCCGCCGCAGACCCCGTTTTCTTTCACACACCGCCCGCGTTTGAAGATCGTGGCGGCACTCCGGTCACGCGCGGCAGTGAAGGTCGTGCACCGTACACGACGTATGCCCGCGATGCGATCGGGGCTGCGATGCAGCGTGATGAACGAGTGACCGTGATCACCGCAGCAATGTGCCAAGGCAACAAATTGGAGCCTGTTCGAGAACGTTTTCCCACGCGTTTCTTCGATGTTGGGATCTGTGAATCACACGCCGTCGCCTTTGCTGCGGGCCAGTGCAAAACCGGCATGCGTCCGATCGTAGATATCTATAGCACGTTCCTGCAGCGGAGCTACGATCAAATTTTTCAAGAGGTCGTGCTGCAAGATTTACCTGTTGTGTTCATGATGGACCGAGCCGGTTTGACGGGGCCGGATGGACCGACACACCACGGCGTTTATGATATTGGCTACATGCGTGTGTTCCCGAACTTGGTACTGATGGCACCGGGTTACGCCGCTGAGATGTCGTTGATGCTCGATGCCTGTTTGGCGCATGATCATCCGACTGGTATTCGCTATCCGAAAGCGTCCGCGCTGGATCTCTACCACACACCCGCATCGATTGAGATTGGGAAAGCGGAATGGATTCGCGAGGGTGAGGACGGCACGATTGTGGCGTACGGTGCGATGCTCGAACAAGCCATCGCGGCAGCAGATTCGCTCGCAGGTGAATTGAGTATCGGCGTCGTCAACGCTCGTTTTGTAAAACCGATCGATCATCAAATGGTAGCCCGCTCGCTCGCGGACCATCGGTTCGTCGTCACACTCGAAGAAGGCACGATCGTTGGCGGTTTCGGATCCGCATTCTTGGAGAGTGCTGCCGATCAACGTCTCGACACCCGCGCGATTCATCGCCTCGCTCTACCAGACGTGTTTGTCGAGCATGGTGACCGTGGCGATTTACTTGCCGATGCATCTTTGTCAGCTGCGGGGATCGTGGAAACCTGTCGTCGAGCGGCCACCGGCGTGAGCGTGGGATGAACGACACGAGCGGATCATCAGCATCGTGGTGCGAACGCGGGACGCCGCCTCGCGTGATCGTGATCGGGACACCCGAGCGTCAGCGCGTCCAAGCAGCATGGCGACGACTGCGACCGGTAATTGCCAGCAACGCTGAGATTGTCGTAGAAGATTTCTCGTTCGCGTATTCATTCAGAGGCGATGACGCGGACATAGTTGTCGTCCTCGGGGGTGACGGATCGATCTTGCAAGCGGCCCGACAAATGGGACCGCACTCGGTTCCTGTGCTGGGCATCAATTGTGGTCGGCTTGGTTTCCTCGCTGCCCTCTCGCCCGAAGATTTTTTGGACGCCTGGCCACGAGTCTGCGATGGTGATTTTCGAATCATTGATCACTTGATGCTACGCGTGCAAATCGTTCGCGGTGACCATGTCGTCGCCGAGCAACTCGCACTTAACGAAGCCGCGATCTTATCGGGACCACCGTTCCATATTCTCGACATTGATTACTATGCCGATGGTGAGCTGGCCACCGAGTATCGCTGCGATGGATTGATCATTGCGACGCCGGTTGGATCGACCGCACACAGTCTCTCAGCAGGCGGCCCGATCGTTCGCCGACAATTGCAGGCGATGATCATTTCCCCGATCAGCCCACACACGTTGACCTATCGTCCGGTCGTCGAGTCGGCTGATACGCTGATTGAATTGACCGTGACTGAACCACAGCCGACAACGAGCATTCTCGTCGATGGTCGCGTGCTCAGTGCGTTAACGGCGGGCGATCGCGTGCGCATCCAGCGTGCTCCGGTGTCGTTCCGGATGTTGCGCGTTCCAGGGCAAAACGACTATCGAACGTTGCGTGAAAAACTCGGATGGGGCGGTTCACTGAACCTGAGACATTGATCCCCATTCTGTGGCAATGCGGCAGTGCCGTGGCCGTTGACAAACCTGCAGGGCTGAGCACAACATCACCACTCGGCACGGATTCGCTCGAGGCACGGATGCGAGATCAACTCCAACGCAATGGAGCCTTTCTGTGGGCGGTGCATCGTCTCGACCGCGATGTCAGCGGAATCGTGTTGCTGGCGTTGTCCAAAAAAGCAGCCCATCTGCTGTCAGAACAATTCGCGGCTCGACGAGTTGCGAAAACATATCACGCTTGGGTGCATGGGCATTTGCACGTGACTGCACCGGAGTCATCCAGCGAGCGTTGGTTTGATTACGTCCGCAAGATTGAAGACGTGGCTCGTGGAGAAGTCTGTGAAGCCGATTCGCCTGGGGCAAAACTTGCTGAGACCGATGTCCGCGTGCTTCGCTACGACGAAGCGGCGGACGTGAGCTTGTTAGAACTCTCGCCTATAACCGGACGAATGCACCAACTGCGATTGCAAACCGCTGCGCGTGACCACTCGATCGTCGGCGATTCACTGTACGGTGATACTGCACTTAAAAACCTGCCAAACGGCGGAATGTTCGCGCACGAGGGCATCGCCTTAAGAGCCGTGAAAATACGATTTCATCATCCTGGTACGGGCGTACTGATCGAAGTTGTCGCTCGGTAGGACTGAGTCTTTTGGAGTGCGGCGACTCGTCGCCGCTTTCTTTTTCAATTGCCATTTTTCAATGTGGCCATGCAACGCATCGGTGTCGGCCCACCAAGATATTGCATGATTGAAACGAAATTACCCTGGCACGAACGAGCACTCTTTCGTGAGACTTTGAGCGAACAACGTGAGTAGTTTCGCAATCGCTTCGATATCTGCTAGCGAAATCGTTTCCACAGCGGAGTGCATGTAGCGATTGGGGATCGCGACCAAGCCAGTGGCAACGCCTGCACCGGAGATCTGCAGCACGTTTGAATCATTGGGAGCAGCCCGTCCCAGTGCAGCGAGTTGATATGGGATTTGATTTGAGTCAGCTAGTTCGATCAATCTCGCTGCGACTTTCGCATTCACGTTCGGTCCCCGGACAATCACGGGGCCGCCGCCCAAGCGGATTTCACCTTGTTGTTGTTTATTGATCGTCGGACAATCCGACGCGTGGGTCACGTCGACAGCGATCGCAACATCGGGACGGATCCGCGCGGCGGCCGTGGTCGCACCACGCAACCCGATCTCCTCTTGAACCGTGGCCACCCCATGGACCTGGCAACGAAGTGGTTTTGCCGAGATTTCTGCAGCACAGCGGCGGATGGTTTCCATCACCGTCCACATGCCAGTTTTATTGTCCATCCCGGGGCCACTGACGTAGTCACCGAGCAAGCGGCGGAACTGCAAATTCAACGTCACTGGGTCGCCAATGCGCACAACACTCACTGCTTCATCGCGGCTGGTCGCTCCGATGTCCAGCCACATTTCTTCGAGCTTGACAACTTCTTCTCGCTCTTTCGCCGACAGCAAATGGATTGGTTTGCGGCTGATCACGCCTGCGACTGGGCCGTTCACTGTCCAGATAGTCATCGCTTGACCGATCAATTGTTGCGGATCCCATCCGCCAATCGTTTGTGCGTATAAAAATCCTTGTTCATCGATGTATGAAATCAACATCCCGATCTGGTCACAGTGACCTGCCAACATCAATCGAGGCGCCTTCGATTCGCCAACGCACGCAGTGAGGTTTCCATGCACGTCGATGGAAACGTCGTCGGTGTGCTGGCTGAGATACTCAGAGATCAGTTTCTGAATCGGCTCTTCGTAACCCGAAGGACTGGGCGTGAGGATGGCGGTTTCGAGGAATTCAAGCGGTGTCATGGGTGTCGTGAAGGCTAATAGGAAATGGATAGTTTAGTAGGTTAACAGGATTGAAACTTCGGCACGACAGATCATGAGATGTCATCTTGCAATCTTTCCATGTCGGTGCGTAGTCCGCGCATGTACCGCCGCCATTGCAGCTTGAGTGCTTCCCGATCGCCAAAGCATTCGTCAAAGAGCTTCAACAACTCGTCGCCTCTCGCTTTCAACAATTCGATCGTCGGATCACCTTCCTCTTTCTTGATCTGTCCGACCTTTCGATAGAATTGCATTAGTTCGGTGAATCGTTCTTCAAACAGGAAGTGTGTCAGCGCCCAGGCTTGCCCGTAGGCAGGCAACTGGTCGCCGAGTGCGGCTTCGAGCAGAAAGCCAAAGTCGGAAACGATGAATTCAAGACTGCCACGATCAGGGTCGCGTTCAAGCACGCGATAGTAGCTGATCCGGCTTTCATCGACGACGCCCACACCGCTCCACTTGGCGAGTTTAGCGGACTCGAAATAGGACGCCATGCCTTCATGGACCCAGCGAACGAAAGCTGCTTCGCGAGGAAAGACGCCAGTGTTGGCGGCGAGATGATGGATCGCTTCGTGAGAGACCGTTGAAACGTCTTCACTCTCGCGGGTGATGTCGATCAATAACTCAATTGTTTTGGCAAATCGAATTAATTCGCCAGCACCGGCGACTCGGTTTTTCTTGGCATCTTCACGAAGCTGCACGAGACCCTTGTCGAGTTCCATCAAAACTTGAAACTGCTCCGACGTGCCTGAATCGTAGAACATCGAGATGTTCTCGGCAGGCAGATAGAAGCCAGCCGTTTGTTTCAAACTGCCACCCAAACGTCGCTCCATTTGCATAAAGTCCGCTTGGCGACTGAACAACACGACTTCCAACGGCTTGGTGGGCGGTCGGAGAAAAACGCCACGGAACGCGAAGGTGAGGAAATAAGATTCGTAGACTTTTTCTAGAAGGTCGAGCCGCATTTGAGCACGCGTCTTCTTGGTGACCTCGTCAATTTCCGAGTCCGCGTCGTGTAACAATAGAAAATGTTTGCTCCGGCTGGCGTTCATTCTATCGCCGCCGACATATTTTCGCGCATGCTCCTCAACCGCAGCATCATCGGGTACTGGACTATTGAGATACTTCATCAAACCGGCAAGCTTATTCAATCGCGGATGAGTCGAGTCGATCTTCCACGCCGTGCTCAGTAGCGATTTAGATTGTTCCAGCATCCCATTTTGTAACGCCCACTGAGAAAGTTCGAGCACCTTGTCGACATCGCCCGAATCGGTCGCTTCCCTCAGCCGTTTACCATAGACGGATTCGGGGGTTGGGCTTTTGATGACATGAATATCACGCGAACTGAAGAACAGCGAGCCGCGAGGATGCCGATGCGTGGCATTGCCGCCAGCATGGTGCGTGACGGAGCCTTCGAGCACTAGTTTCAATTTTGTGCCAGGCAGTTGATAGACGGTGTAATCGGCCAACACAGAAGCTGGTATCGCCAAGAGCAATAACAATGCAGCGACAACAACGCTCGACCTCCATCGACGGTCAGACATCTCGGCAAGGTTCTTGTTTGTGAGCATGCTTATTTCCGTTTCGGCAGATTATCTTGCGGTTTCGGTTCGAGTCCAGTTTTACCGAAATACGAAGTTCCGAAACCACTACGATAGCGGGGATCATAGAGTTTCGCTGGAATCGTCACATTGGTGTAAAACTCTGGCACAAGTTTTTCATACTGATTCCTCAAAGACTCGACACTTTGACCTTCCTTGAGGCTGAGCGAACTCGGCAGAGCGCCGATCGCTCCTCCACTCCAGAGACGTTCTTCTCCACGATTGATCTGAAGATTGGAGCGGTAGGATTGCCGAGTCACACGTTCGGCGTTAGCGAGCTGTTCGCGGGTGGGGCCGAACACGGACATACCACCGAATCCGAACTGCGATGAGCTTTTGATGTACAGCATTTCCTCGGGATCGTCCCGATTCATGACGGCTAACATCTTGATCGTTGCCTGCGGATCGTATTGCCATTGATTGGTATCGATGTGCCGCATCAAGTCGGCTCGTACACTATCGTTATGTTGGCCACAGTTAACGTCTAAACTGATCGAGATACCAGGTTCTAAAACATATAACTCGTCTCTGTTCATTCCAGCGACGGTATCGTGAACGGCTGAACCAGGCAGTTCAACAGCACCGATCACGAGACCACCGATGTCTTGGTATCCTTTGCTGAATTGAACGCCATAACACAATCGGCTCGATGCAATCGCCACGTCATTGGGTTCATCTCGATCTTGGACCACATCCCCTTGAGTTTGATAGCGCCAAACCGGAGCGGCTTGATCGAGACTGAACAAGACACTGCCGCCGACGAGCAGATAGTTCGCGTCCACCCAGGCCAAACGGGACGCGGCACTGAGCAAGTCGGCGCGGACCCGGTGTGGTGGCTCTGATGAACCCAGAGTCCAAACTGCCATTTCGTTGGAACTGAGCACGGCGAGTCGTTGACCCGACGCACCGAAGGCGGCCGACGACACCGAGCCTTCATCGACGGGTAAACTCGCGAGCACTTCACCGGTCGTCGGAACAACGATGCGGACGGTGCTGCCAGCCGGGATGGCTAAGTATCGGCGTCCCGGTGACAGCACAGGCTCGGGGCTGTTTCGTGAGTCCTGTCCAAATTTATAGAGCGTTTTCTTCTCGATGAAATCGTAAGCCGCATACTCGCCTTTGTTGACACGATGCAAGACGGTACGCCCATTGATGAATTGCCCCCAGCGGTTCGCGGTGTCGAATGTATCATGTTTGCCGCTGGCCCATCGTATGACAGGTTCCGCCTCTTTGAGCTTGGGGCTGGATTTCCAAATTGTCAGCGTTGCGACGCGGTTGGTTGACTCACCGAGGCTCTTGATTTGTTGCGAGCCGGCTTCGACCGCGATCGTTCTCTCTTTAGCTGCGATCCGATGTTCCATCGCGACTTTGCCGTCATCAAGGGTGGCCCAAATCAATCGGGATGGCACGTCGGTGTTTGAGGAATGTCGTTTCGGTAGCGTTGCTCCGAGCATCCAACCGCGGGCCGAGCCGATGGGGAGTATGCCGATCAATGATTCGTCTTTGTAAGCTCGCTCAAACGCGGCACCGCCCATCGGGACAGCGACCCGGATGGCGGGCGGATCGGGGGTCAGTCCAGCGAGCGATGACGGTGCCCCGAGACCAGTGCCCACCAACTGTTGCGACTCAGCGAACGCCTCCAGTGGCGGGGCTTGCGCGACCCTTGGCGGCGCAGTCCGAATCAAGATACGGATTCGGCGTTGTTCGTCAGGCCCCAGGCTGTTGATCGGGAGCGTGATTTTCTTTCCGTCTTCGCGTCGAAGCAAAGTGACGGTTTCAGCTTCTTCATCGAAGGTTTCAACAGCTGCTTGAACAGAATGCTCGCCGGTCGCGTCCTTCCAAATGTAAACGGGACTGATCGCGAGCGGCTGCCAACGATATCGCACATCCTTGATCGCAAAAGTCTTTTTGTTGGAGCGATCGGAGTAAGTGTAGTCGACGTCAACTTCGTTTTTGTCGGCACCCAAGACGGTACCGGGATACCATTTTCCTGAAACCTTCACCTCAACCGATTCGCCGGCTTTCGGAACCAATTTGACCGGCACTCCTGGTAACTCCTGGCCCGAAACTGCAGTTGATAGCACAACCAGCATGATGAGCTGCACGAACCATCGTGGTCCTTCGAATTGACATCGCATTTGCTGTTTCACTTACTGTTACGCCCTGATGTACCATGGATGGATTTCTGAAAAGTAGCAATTTAGCTAATAATTCAGTGAAGCGTCGACCGATCCGATGCTGCTTTTTCAATAAAAGGCCCAGACTTTCACGAGCTGATTTAGGGTTATAATCCCTGCTCCATCCAATCCTCCAACAAGAATCACTGACATGCAGTTTCAAGTGTACCTGTTTGCTTTTCTGTCTCTATTTGTATTGAACATTCGCGCGTTTTCTCAGCAACCAATCGCTGACGCTTCGCTTGTTTTCGCCGAACAGGATGGCATCGTCGCAATCGAAGCCGAACACTTTTTCACACAATCAGAAACCGACGTGCGTGCGTTTTACCTCACGCATGCAGATGCCGAACCGACTGTGCGGCCTGATGGTGATCCAAGCCATGTAGCCGGTGCGAGCGGCGGAGCGTATCTCGAAATTCTGCCCGACACGCGACGGACTCATGCTGACAAACTCATCGCGGAAGAAAACTTTTCGCCTCAGCCTGGCAAGTTGGCAGTGCTCTCGTACAAGATAAACTTCACCACTCCAGGCCGCTATTACGTTTGGGTTCGTGCCTACTCGGCTGGCCCCGAAGACAATGGTTTGCACGTCGGTTTAGATGGACAGTGGCCTGAGAGTGGTCAGCGATTGCAGTGGTGCGAAGGCAAGAACGCATGGCGTTGGGAGAGCAAACAACGAACCGAGAAAGAACATTGCGGCGAACCATACAAGATTTATCTCGATGTGGATCAGCCGGGTGAGCACGTGGTTCAGTTCTCGATGCGCGAGGATGGTTTTGAGTTTGACAAATTTCTCCTCACAACGCAGCGTGAATTCGCGCGACCGAATGACGCTGGGCCAACCTCCCGTTTAACGCAAGGCACCTTGCCATTGGCGTTTCGTAAAATCGCTCCGGTTACACGTATAGCCGATCAACCAACATTGGGAAAACGCGCAGCGTTGATCATGCCTCGCGGCGAGAACGGCAACGGCAACGTCACTATCTCCGGTGAATCGAAGACTTGGCACAAGGTCACGTTTGACCTCGATGGACCGTTTGCGCACGAGCAAGACAACGCGCCCAATCCTTTCACTGACTACCGAATGAACGTTGAGTTCAAACACACCGATGGAACCCAGTACAGCGTTCCAGGCTATTTCGCCGCTGATGGCAAGGCAGGTGATACGTCGGCAGAATCAGGAACGACCTGGCGAGCCCATTTTGCACCGGATAAGCCAGGCACGTGGCACTACGTGATCCGTTTCAGTCGTGGTCAACATGCCGCTCTGGATGCAGATGCCACGGCAATCGCCTTCGCTCCATACAACATGAAAAGTGGCTCGTTTGAGATTTCCAAATCGGACAAGAGCGGACGTGACCTGCGTGCTCAAGGTCGATTGAATTACGTTGGCAAACATTATTTGCAATTCGCTGACTCGGGAAAATACTTCTTGAAAGCGGGTGCCGACGCTCCGGAAACGCTGTTGGCGTATGAAGATTTTGACAACACGACTGCTGGCAATCCAAAGAAAGCACCACTGAAATCTTGGTCGCCGCACTTACAGGATTGGCAGACCGGAGATCCGACCTGGGCGGATGGTAAAGGCAAGGGATTGATTGGTGCGATCAATTATTTGTCTGGCAAAGGCTGCAATGCGTTCTCGTTCTTAACGTACAACGCGGGCGGCGATGGTGACAACGTGTGGCCGTTCATCGACCGAGGCGACAAACTGCACTACGACTGCAGTAAACTCGATCAGTGGGCAGTCGTTTTTGATCACGGTACTACCCAAGGAATGCACTTGCACTTCAAGATGCAAGAAACTGAGAACGACGACAATCGCGGCAAAGGTGATGGCGTCCGCGCGAGTCTCGATGGCGGCGACCTGGGTGTGCAACGCAAGTTGTATTGTCGTGAATTGATCGCGCGTTTCAGTCATAACCTCGCGTTGAACTGGAACCTGGGTGAAGAGAACACGCAATCGACACAACAACAAATCGACATGATCAACTACATCGCTGCGCTCGATACCTATGACCATCCAATTGTTGTGCACACGTTTCCTGATCAACAAGACCGTGTCTACGAACCGTTGCTTGGCAATAAGTCACAGTTGACGGGGACGTCATTGCAAAACAGTTCACTGGAGACGACCCACGCACAAACCGTCAAATGGGTCACCGCGTCGGCTGCCGCAGGTAAACCATGGGTGGTCGCATTCGACGAATCGGGGTCAGCCGCTCACGCACAGTGTCCAGATCTTGGCTATCGTGGATTCGATGGTCACGACCGCACCGGCAAGATGGCGTACAACCAGCACAAGGTGCGGAAGCAAACCTTGTGGGGAACGTTAATGGGCGGCGGCGCAGGATGCGAGTACTACTTCGGCTATCAGTTCGATGAGAATGATATCGTTTGCGAAGATTGGCGAAGTCGCGATCAAAGTTGGGATTATTGCCGCATCGCCATCGGTTTCTTTCACGATGAAAAGATTCCATTTTGGGAGATGCACAACGCTGATGAGTTGATTGGCAATCCGAAGCACGATGTTTCGCGATATTGTTTTGCCAAACGCAATGAGATTTATCTTTTATATCTACCTGATGGCGGTAACCATTCTCTGGACCTGAGCGATGCGAGCGGCAAGTTCCAAATTCAGTGGTTCAATCCACGCGCTGGCGGCGAGCTGACACGGGGCAGCGTTGAAGCGGTTGATAGTGGAAAAACTGTTTCATTAGGCAATCCGCCTGCCGATGCGAATGAAGACTGGCTGGTGGTCATTCGGAAGATGTAGCGACATCTCACCTCACGCCGTGCCGGATTCACGCGGACCTCGGACTTCGATTAAACTATATGGCCTCACCGCATGGCGACAACGCCTTGCCTATCCCCACGGGGTCGGTTGAAAGCCTATCCCGCATATCGTTCCATTACACAGAGAGATTGCCACATGTCCACTCGATTAAATTCTTCTCGTCGTCAATTTCTAGGCAGCATCGCCGCCGGAACCGCTGGCGTGATGATGTGCTCCTCGGGTCGCGTTTTCGCAGCGGACTCGCCCAACGAACGCCCCGTTTTCGCTACGATCGGGTTGCGGAATCAAGGCTGGACCATCACGACGAAATCGACAAAGTTTGCCGATTTCGCTGCCTTTGCCGATGTCGATGCGACAGTGTTGGGCGCTAATCTTGAAAAGCTTGAGCAGCAAACCAAAAAGAAAGCGGACGGCTATGCGGACTACCGCAAAGTTCTCGATCGCGATGATATCGATGCGGTGATGATTGCCGCACCCGATCATTGGCACACCAAAATTTCTGTGGAAGCGATGTTGGCGGGCAAGGATGTGTACTGCGAGAAACCGCTGACACTGACGATCGACGAAGGCAAACTGATCGAGAAAATTGTTAAGCAAACCGGACGAGTGTTCCAAGTGGGCACGATGCAGCGGACGGAAAGTGATCACCGTTTTCTCAAAGCGATCGCTTTGATCCGCGACGGTCGGATTGGCGAGATCACCAAGGTCACCTGTGGAATCGGCGGTGCCACTGGATCGCCCGTCATCCCTGCGATTGATGTTCCCGAAGGACTCGATTGGGATTTTTGGCTCGGCCCTGCCCCGAAGGTGCCCTATCGCGCCTTGCCACAAATGCGTGAAGGTTATGGCGGAGGCGTGCCGCTCTATACCAATTGTCATTATGCGTGGCGGAATTGGTACGAGTATTCGGGCGGCCAAATGAACGACTGGGGTGCCCACCACGTTGACATCGCCACCTGGGCGCTCGGTGCGACCGAGACTGGACCGAACAAGATCACGCCGGTGAGTTATTCGTTACCGGTAGCATACGAGAAAGGCTATCCAACGGTCAGCGACCAATACAATTCGCCGACAAGGTTTGAAATCCTGGCAAACATGCCTGGTGACATTCCATTGATTATTAAGAGTGATGGTGACAACGGTATTTTGTTCGAGGGCACGAAGGGACGCTTCTTTGTCAATCGCGGCAAATTAACCGGCAAACCGGTCGAGGAATTAGAAACCAATCCGTTGCCTGAAGGTGCGGTGGAAGAAGTTTATGGAGGCCCCGTCAGCGAAAACCATACCGCGAACTGGATCGAGGCCATGCGTTCTCGTACGCAACCAATCTCGGACGTGTGGTCGCACAACCGGATGCTCGAGACTTGTCACCTGGCGAACATCGCCATCCGTTTGGGACGCGAACTGAACTGGGACGCCGACGCCCGTCAGATCATCGGCGACGATGAAGCCAATGCGTTCCTAAGCCGCGAAAGCCGCAAAGGTTACGAGATTAATATGTAACGGCTGATCATTTCATGACGCTTCAGTAACGAGAAATAGGGAAGTCTGGCTGATCCAGACTTCCCTTTTTTTTTAAACCTAAACTTAAACTTAAACTCACTTCCGCCTCGAAAGCATCCACGTCAAGGCGGTTTCTCTACCCGAGCCAAGCAAATGGTTTTTGCTATCTCCTTCTTCCCTCCTTCTGGCCAACACCTCCAGCGTCCTCGTGCGTCTTTCAGAGCACGGCAAACGCGAACGCTGGGGTAGTTAGTGTCCGTCCGGAAATTGCACGAGGTTGCGAATTTAGCGGATTCTGCCCTCACCGAGTGTGCTGAAGATCTTGGTGTTGGTCGGCTTCGAGGTGCAGAAATTCGTAATTGGTGGATAGTTTTCACAGCGCGCGCAGACCATCGCTGTGAAAGCCTCGATCAAACGAGGCGGTTTCAATCTCGCCAGAATGCTTGCGTTGAGCTATTCGTGTCTGCTCGACGACCACGTCTTGGTCTTTGGAATTGCTGTCCATCACGTGATGATGACTGATGAATCCTGCACCATCTTCGTAGACCAACACCAAACGTCCATACTGATTCGGTTGCCCAGCTTTGCCGCGACGATACAACTGTGTATGAGTTTCAAAGAGACTGAACAGCTTCTCGCTATTGGGAACACTTTCCCCAAGAAGCACGCGCCGGTGTGCGGTGCCTGCAACCTGCCGGGTCAGTTTGATCCATCGCTCGATTGCAGCGATTTGCGAGACACTCGCCGGTGATGACAACTCCGATTTAGCGTTTTTTACCAGCTCATCGGCTCGCGTGAGCAGGTCACCGTAGAGCGATTCTAACACATCTTTTTTGGTCAGACTCTTGCTCGCGGCGATGCGTCCAATGTTCTGTTTGAGCTTCTTGATCTTCCTGGTCAAGTGATCGGCATGGCGCCAGCCTTCGATGTCAAGCGTGGCAGCGAGGTCAGCACATAGCGGAACAAACTTGCGTACGCCATCGAAGATCAAACTGCTTTCGGTGGGATGATGAATGTTGGCTTCAATGACGAATGAATCGGCACGAACAGATGTGGCTGCCTCGGGTACGATCTCGTGTCCAGCTTTGACGACGACTTCGTTGAGCTTCTCGAGTGTTGCGGGCTTGAGTTTGCACAGCGTGTCGCAAATGCGTCTAAACGTGAAGTTGTCAGCGTCTTGCCAATCGCCAATGCCCATGATGCCTCTGAGCGAGCGATGATTCTCGACTTGGTCTTGCAGTTTGTCGTAATCGATGTTGCATCCCAACCGCATAGCAACCAGGACAACGACGTGCCAATCATCCATTCCAGGCCTGCCGACGTTTCGGCGAGAATCCTCATTGAGATCGGCTGCGACTAGCTTGACAGCTTTGTGTCGAAGTGGGTTGTTGGTATAAAGGAACTGAAGACCGGCCAGGATCGGAACGATTTCGTCGCGGCATTCCAAGTTAAGCTCCACTTGTGCGATGGGACTACAGTCGAAGCGATGCTGAGATTGATAGTG
>JBGSMN010000126.1:0-11702 GCA_041740155.1 Rhodopirellula sp. | reverse complement strand
AGCAGCGGATCGGCCATCGTGCGATCGGTCGCTTCCAGCGGGATACCACCCAAATCGATCATGGTCAGCACATTGGGCGAACTGATTTCATATTGCAGTGACAAACCGATCACGTCGAATTGATGCAGCGGCGTGAAGGTCTCGAGCGTGTACAGCGGCAAACCGTGCTCTCGCAGCTTGGCTTCCATATCGGGCCACGGCGTGAAGACGCGCTCGGCACACCAATCGTCGCGTCGATTGATCAATGAATAGAGTACTTGCAATCCATGATGACTCATCCCAATCGTGTACGCGTCGGGGAATCCGATCGCCAATTTGCCACGTATTTCCGCATGGTTTTTGACCACGATGTTACGTTCACCGCCGACATATTGAGCGGGCATTTGCACATACGGCAAAACCACGGACTCGAGTTTGCGTTTGAGCGATTGATTGATCATGGCAAATCGTTAGGTTATGAGTATGAAACGGCCCGCGGACCGCCAGTGTGACCGCAACCACCGCTCCAATGCAACCCGCAATCCCCGCTCTCGTAGCGGAACACCAGCAGCGAAAACCCTGCAGCGAAACTCGTCATGCGTTTCAACGCAACACATCCACCCCATAGACAACCATGAACGAATACGAATGCGTCGGCAACATCGACGATTTCCAAGAGAACGTCGGACGAGCCGTCACGGTCAAAGATCGAATGGTGGCAGTGTTTCGCAAAGGCGAGTCGTGGTACGCAATCGATGATATGTGTCCTCACATGGGCGCGTCGCTAGCAGAAGGATACGTCGAAGGCAATTCGGTGTCGTGCCCGTGGCATGCGTGGCGGTTTTGCATTGTCGACGGAACCTGGGAGGACAACCCACGAACCAAAATCGATTGCTTTGATGTCAAGATCGAAGACGGACAAGTCTGGGTGCGCGAACAACGCCCCATCGACGACTCACCCGCAACTGCTCCCTGACTGCAAACCCACGCCGCCAGTTGGTCCATTCGCTCGATACTTCAACGATGGCAATTCTCTATTCGAGCGGCCCAACTAATGATGGCGGGGTTGGCCGTTTGATTTTCACTCGCGATGTATCAACTTCGCCGTTTTCAGGAACAGATTTTTCGGTTACGGCGGACAGTTCGTCGATCGGGCAACGCATGGGCGGCGCTCGTTACCGACCCACGATGATCGGTTGAACGCTGTGGCTGGTTCTTCATTTCATGATAGGTGGTCAGCGGATTTCCATCGGGCTTGTTCCGGCGGACGCCACGAGTTGCCCTTACGCAGCGGTGCTTAGGTGACGTCCGCAAAGCATGACCGGTGAAGTCTTCCCGCTTAACTGAATTAGCCGTTTGGGCGATAGCCCCGTTTAAGTGGGATCCGTGGCTTTCGGGCTGTTGATTTAGTTGGATCCTACTTCTCTTTTGTTTAACTGTCAGCCAGAGGCGTACTTCTACGTCGGAAAGTACGCCTGCGGCTAACTGTTAAACGACTACATCAACAGCCCGCTATCGCCCAAACGGCTAATAAACCGAATCACTCACCAGACGTGCATGCCGCACGTTGTGGCGTTTACGTGGCTAGCGTCGATGACGCTTTGTTAGGCTTGATCGGAGGAACTGGACGCGATTGCTCGACCTCGAAATCAAACTCACCTGGCTTGAACTCAATCGGAATATGGCAGACCGACGGTTCACAGCCATTGAGTTTCCAGTCCCAGCGTCGAAAGAACGGTAGTGTTTTTTCCCACTGTTTGATCGCCGCATACAAGCGAACAGCCATCGGATGCTCGCGATCGCGAGTTTCGGACAAGACCGACAGTGCGCCGCTGGGGAATCCTTTCATCAATAACGCGGTGGCAAAATTACGTTTGCACGCATTGCTGATTTCAGGACGCTCAATCAGCGAACCGGACATCAGCACGAACGAACGGAACACGTCAACGGCTTGATCGACCTTGCCCATGCGCATCAAACACACGCCCAAAGCATTGCGAACAGGAACATCGCGTCCCGCCGACATCAACAGACTGACGGCGGATGCGTAATCATTCTTTTGGATCAGGCTCCACGCTTTTTGTAACGTCGGGTTTTCGGTGGTTTGCCCGCCAACGCCAACTGTTTTGATGGATTGTGGGCGCGTATTTTTATTGGTGTCATGAGACATTGGAAAGAACTTTCGTAAATAATTGAGAACGGTTGAGATTGAAGATCAAATGGAAACGCGAGGCGTTCTTAGATCTGCAATCGCACGTTCAAATTCACGAGAGTGAGACGGCCGTCGGGTGTGCCGGCGGATGAGGCAAGGTCGTCGCACCAGCGGATGTTGTGCGGCGTGCTGCGCTCAGCGACTTGCAACCCAGAAACGATCGGATTGGTTTCCCAAGCCCGCGAGTCAATGCAACCAACCCGCGCGATCACCGTTGGCGAAGCGATATGAGACTCGATCGCATGTGTGGCCGCCGTCAGTTCGGTGGCGACCCCGCCGTTTGCTTTCCCCGCATCGTAAGTGCCCGCAAGTGCCCCGATTCCAAACGGAGCAAACTGGATTAGCGCGACTAAGAGAATGAGTGTCGTTACGATCAGTTGTCCGTGCGATGCACACTTCATGCCGCTTCCGAAAAAGAAATGCCCACCCTCGAGATGCGATCTCAAAAAAGAAGTTCGGTGGGAATGTTGGCTAGACGCCATTTCGGAAAGCTCTACAGGGGCAATGCTGTCTGTTCAATCGACAGACACTCGTTACCACAATCGCAAATTATGGAATGCTTCCCAGGATTGGCAATGGCATTGTTGCATGAATGTTGAAAAACGAAAGTCGTGACGACTTCCGCTACGGTAAACGACCTTCAGTCCACCCCCACTGTGGACTACGAATTTTATGCCCTGGCGGCGAAAACTGAAAATTCCGTAGATTCCATTCAAGTTATCTAATCGGCACAACCGATCCCCTGATAGGACGGTCCTCCGCTATCGCGGGGGCTGTACCAATCGGCAGCGAGCAATCCTGCCACACGCAATTTTGCATCCCGACAAGAAGGATTTTGTCCAATGCGACTGGCATGGCTAACACAACTCAAAACTCGCAGCTTCGTCCGCACGGGCGTGGTCTTCACCGGCGTCGTCATCGCGGGTAGCTCGCTGTGCCTGAACCCAGCATCGGCGGAAATCGCTTGGCGAGAACAATTAACCACGGCTCACGCGGAAGCCAAGGCTCAAAACAAACCGCTGCTACTTCACTTTTACAGCGACAATTGCGTGTGGTGTGATCGGCTCGACGCGGGCGCGTTTCAATCACCGGAACTGGGAGCGGCAGTTGCTCAAGGTTTCGTGCCAGTGAAAATTCACGCTGGCAAGTCGCCCGAATTGGCCAAAATGTTCAACGTGACCAAATTCCCGACCGACGTGGTCGTGACGGCTGGCGGTCAAACGTTGGCTCATTCGGTCAGTCCGCAGGACCCCAGTCGCTACATCGCGATGTTGGGCCAAGCCCAATCGCAATCCGTCGCAACTCCCTCCGCTGCTCCCGGCATGCCACCGATGGGCCAGCCAGGTGCGGGGAATCTCGGTGGCGTACAAACTAAACTGGCGTCGGCGACGCTCGGACCGCAACCTTCGGCATCACCACAAATGCCGGTTAATTCCGCTGGCTCGTTTGGGATGCAACAAGTTCCTGGAATGATGCTACCTCAAGGTGGCCCCATGGCTCAGTCCATGCCACAAGGTGGTGCGGGTATGTTCAATCCACACGTTACTGCTCCGCAGACCGCTCGGAATTCTGGCATGATGATGCCTGGTGGAGCGACCGCGAGTCTAGCAGGTGTCCGTACCGACGGCATGTCATTGGGGATGCCCGGTCAATTGATGAATGAGACGCCTGAAATGACCGCACCGGCGAATGATGAGCCGGCGAACGAAGCTTCTGAAACAGCAGCGGGTTCGCAATCGACGCCGAAACTCGCCATGGAAGGCTACTGCGCCGTCACGGTGATCGACGAAGACAAATGGGTCGAAGGCAATCCGAAGTTTGGAGTGATCCATCTGGGTAAGTTGTATCTGTTTAGTTCGGCTGCAAAGATGCAAACCTTTTTGAAGGATCCCGAGCCGTACACACCTGTGCTCAATGAAATCGACGTCGTGCGATTTTTTGAAGAACGGCAAGTTGTGCAAGGCAAGCGTCGCTTCGGCATGCGAGACCCAGTGCATCAACGCATGTTCTTCTTTGCCGATGAAGCCGCGATGAATCACTTTTTCAACGATTATCTACGTTATACGGATGCTGCGATCGAAGTGATGAGCCGCGCCGTTGCTGATGCGAATCCAGTTTCGAAATAGTCGGCTGACGACTAACCCGAATTGATCATAACCCGCAGCATTCAAAGCGAGCCTTCGTCGTTGCGGAACTCATCAAGAGTTTCGTTCGGTAAATGGTCGCGGTCCGAAAGTCTTGACGACTTCCGCTACAGCCTCACGTTCAAAACCCACCGGGCGAGGTGAACTCGCGGTAATCGTCGAACTCGCTGTGGTGTTCAGCGGCCCGGTTGGAGAAGCGGGTGAAGTCGGCTTCCCAGGTTAGTTCGACATCGCCGACGGGGCCGTTACGTTGTTTCGCGATAATGATTTCCGCTTGGCCAGCGTACTGCGCTTTCTCATCACCACGGTGATAATACTCTTCCCGGTGGACGAACATCACCACGTCGGCATCCTGCTCGATGGCTCCTGACTCGCGCAAGTGACTGAGTTTCGGACGGTGATCTTTGCCTTCCTCGGCTTGCCGATTGAGCTGTGATAGACACAACAACGGCACTTCCAATTCCCGCGCCATGCCCTTGAGCCGCCGCGCGATCTTGGCCACTTGTTCTTGCCGTGGGTCGCGCGAATTGTCAGGTTCGATAAGCTGCAAATAATCAATCACGATCATCCCCAAACCTTCTTCGCGACGTTTGATGCGCCGCGCCGCCGCCGCGATTTCGCTCACCGTGCGGCTGGGCGAATCGTCCACGAACAACGGTGCTTGGCTGACCATGTTGGCTTTCGCAACCAAGCGGTCACGGTCGTCTGATGAGATTGTGCCGTTGCGCAAGCGATGCCCGTTGACTCGCGCCATCGAACACAACAAACGATCGGCCAACTCGATCGCGGACATTTCCAAACTAACGAACAGCACCGGGGCACGCTGTATCACGGCAACGTGTTCGGCCATGTTCATGGCCAATGCCGTTTTGCCCATCGAAGGACGAGCGGCCAGAATGATTAACTCACCCGAGTGCAAACCGCCAGTCATTTGATCGAAGTCGGATAGACCCGTTTCGGCACCGCCTTCGACATAGTCGTCGCGCATCCGGGCTTCCATCCGGTCCATCGCTTGATGCAAGACATCGCTAATCGCGTGTACCGAGTTACTGCCCCGACCGTCCATGATCGCGAAGACTTTCTGTTCGGCTTGGGCGCACAATTCTTTCGCCGATCCGGATTGTTCGTAGGCATCGCGGAGGATTTCGGTGCTCGATGAAATCAGCCGGCGATAGACAGCTTTCTCGGTCACGATCTCGGCATAGAACACCGCGTGCGCCGCGTTGGCAACGCTGCCCGAAAGCCGCGCGAGATAAGCCGCTCCGCCGGCTTTTTCAAACTCGCCCGACATTCGCATCCGCGAGACGAGTAGCGTGATGTCGATCTTTTCTCCGGAGTCGTACATGTCCCGCAGATGACCGTAGATGATTCGATTGGCATCATCGTAGAAATCGTCGGCGCGGAGCGAGGCAATCTCGTCACAGATATCGGGCATGATCAAGATGCTGCCGATCACGCCCATCTCGGCTTCGAGTTCGTAGGGCTGCTGCCGCTGCAGAATCTCGCTAGTGGAGATTTCTTTTTTCTTTTTGTCGCGGAATCCCAGCCCGCCAAATTTTTCGTCTTTGATCATCCGTGTGCCAGTCCGTTGAGAGGTTGAAATTCAGATTACGCCCGCAAGCGAGCTTCGACACGAGCGATCGCATCGGCAGCCGCCATCGCAGCGTCTCCGCCACCGATCAGTTTACCATTGCTCAGCCACTCTTTGACTTTTTGTTGGGCCGCGATCGCCCCGGTGTGGCTGCGTCGACCGAAATGTTGGGCGATTTCGGTAAACGCGCTGCCGGTGTGTTGACGTGCCAGATACATCGCGAGGGTTCGCGGTTCGCTGACCCGCCGCGTCTGAGCTTTGCCGCGCAGCCCGTCGGTTTCAAGCCCAAATGCTTCACAAACCGCTCGCTCGATCGTCCGCAGCGAGGGGGCCGTGCGGGTATTTCTCAGCAAATCGCCGCCGTGTTGACGAAGTTCGTCCATCGTCGGCTCGCGGCGATACATCCGCTGCAACATGCCAATTAAATTCGCCAAACCCGTCACCGCCCGCGCGTCACCACCGACCGCTTCACTCACCTCGGCCAACAATTCTTCGTCACAATCCAGCACACAGCGCGTCTTGACCAAGCGGATGAGTAAATTCAATCGCGTTTTTGCGTCTAAGGGCAACAGCGGACACACCAAACCCGATGACATCCGGCCCGACAACTCACCGGTTAAACCGCGAATATCCGCCGGCGGCAAATTCGCAGTGAACACCATCGGTTTGCCAGCGGCGGTCAATGTTTCGAGCGTGTAGAGGGCTTCGCGGAGCGTCGCGGTTTTACTGGCCAAAAAATGCACGTCGTCGATCAACAACGCGTCGACCTCACGATACTTGTGACGAAAACTGACCAAGCCTGTGGAGTTGACGGAGCTGACGAAATCGTTGGTGAATTGCTCCGCCGTCAACACGATCACACGCCGCATCCGACGACGTCTGCGAAACTCTTCGGCGATCGCGGCGAGCAAGTGCGACTTGCCAGTGCCGGTTGGTCCGTGCAAGAACAAAGGTGAGGCAACATCGGGATTGGCCATCGCCATCGTGGAGGCGGAAAACGCGAATTCATTGCACGCGCCAGTGATGAAGCTATCAAGCGTGCGGCTGCCCGTGGGAAATGATTCAGGCAGCGCCGAGTCGATCGCGGCGTCGGATTCCCGATCATTTCTCGACTGCGTTTTTCGCGCACCGTTAGATGCCGCTTCAGCAGCCCGTTGTTTGTCCGCTGCGATCTCTTCACGTGAACGCGTCAGCTTGGAATCGGCCAGCAGACTGGATAGTTTGCCAGGACTGCTAGAGCCTCGTTTGGATCGCGAGCCTTCAGCACGCTTGCTCGATGAACGATCCGATGTTGCGTTTGTTTTCGCTGTGGCTGCTCGTCCGCGTCGAGGCGTTTTCGTTTGTGAATCGTCCGCGCCTTCGATCAACGTAGGCTGTTGGGTCGCTTGATCGGTGATCAACCGAAACTGGCCTTGATCGCCGAGTGCCATGATTGATGAAGCACGCAGATCCGCCGTGAAATTTTTAGCGATTCGCTCGGCTGCAAACGGACCACTGACACGAACGACGAGCGTGGGCAGTTGGTCAATGTCTTCTTCCGCCGACTCCACCTCGAAGGTGATACCGTGAGTGAACCACAACCGGAACCGATCGGTTCCGATGCGTTGTCGCAAGGCATCGGCGAATCTCGCGATGGCCTCCTGCGTCTCGATGCTGCCTTGCGTCGACGACATACCGGTAGCGACAACTCCCTCTTGGATGATGAATGACGGCAGTGGCCAGATCAAATGTCTCGCCACCTAGAATCGAAAAGACTCTGTCGGTGATTTCAAAACTCGCTGACTTCACGCACGGAGCGTGCGCAGTTTGTCAACAGCGAATGTTTGGAAACCCTAACGGATTCGAATAGTAACTCTGCCGCCGACTTCGCCCCGTGGCTCTCCTGCGTGCGTTGAGTGAGGCAGATTCTAGGTTTGCTAGCATACAAGTCAAACCGTTTGACTCAAGTTTTTTCAGACCACTGCCGACAGCTCCGAGGTGATCGGCAGGGGGGCGGAAAAAACCGAGTGATTGGTGCCAACGGCCCCTGCGTCAACTTTTCTTCAGTCGGCAATCTGACTTTGCTAACTGGTGGAAAATCTGTCGATAACCTAATCTGCATCAACAATTCATAATTCGTCCGTTGGGATAACCCGTTACCGCCAGAGTAGTTGCAGCGACCAACCGTCGCCAGATTGAATTTTTGAGCGAGTTTCGTGGCGGACGGGGTTGCGGAACTCGTTAAGAGGTTCGTTCAGCATGGCGACGCGGTCCGATAGTCTTGACGACTTCCGCTACTTTTTGCGGCGAAGCTGTCTTAAGAATTCGATATCCGGTCTTTCGCTGCCAAGCGAAACTCTGGTATGCCCAACCCAACCACAGGGTCTGCTTGATTTCCGACCTCGCTGTTTCGCTTTTGACCTGAGTTTCACACATGCACACGCCTTTCTCCAGCACCACCCAACTGGCCTCGATCACCGAGGTGCTCCGTCAAGTCGCCGGTCCGCTTGATATGAACGTCTCCATTCGACTCTGGGACGGGACTGTCGTGCCGTTGGGCAACAATGCCGACGGGCGATTGACGATCGCGCTCTCAGGACCTGGCGTGATCGGGTCGCTGATGCGTCGGCCCACGCTGGAAACCCTCGTTCGCCTCTACGCGACCGGACATATTGAATTCGAAGGCGGTGATTTGATCGAATTCACCGCTGCCCTACGAACAGAACGATCCAATCGAGCGGAACTGAAAAAAATTAGCAAAGCGATGTTGGTCCGCCGCACGCTGCCGTTCCTGTTTGCGAGAACCAACACCGAGGATCTCGCTCACGGATATCGTGACGACATGGTTGGCCGCAAAGAGTCCGCGAGAAACAACAAAGACTATATCCAGTTCCACTACGACGTCGGCAACGAGTTCTACCAGTTGTTCTTGGGTAAAGAGATGCAGTACACCTGTGCCTACTTTACCGATTGGTCGAACTCTCTCGATCAAGCCCAACATGACAAGCTCGATATGATTTGCCGCAAACTGCGATTGGAGAGCGGCGAGCGAATGTTAGATATCGGTTGCGGTTGGGGCGGTTTGATCTGTCATGCGGCCCAACACTTCGGCGTTACCGCTCACGGCGTGACGTTGTCGAAAGAACAGCATGATTTTGCCAAAGCGAAGATCCAGCGACTTGGGCTAGAAGATCGCGTGAGCGTGGAGATTTGCGATTATGCCGATCACCAAGGCACATACGACAAAATCAGCAGCATCGGGATGTCCGAGCACATCGGTGTCGCCAACTACCCGCGATACTTCACGAAGATCAACTCGATGCTGCGTGACCGTGGCATCATGCTCAACCACGCGATCGCGCGGCGGGCCAAAACGAGCAAGAAGGAGGCGAGTCGAATTCGTCCCGAGCGACAATTCATTCTAAAATACATTTTCCCTGGTTCGGAACTTACGCCTGTTGGCGAGACGACAGAGTGTTTGGAACGGATGGGGTTTGAAGTTCATGACATCGAATCGTGGCGTGAACACTATGCTCACACCACACGTTTCTGGTGCCAAAATTTGTCGGCCAACCGCGAGCGTGCGATAGAGTTGGTTGGTCGTGAGAAATACAATTTGTGGGTCGCTTATTTGGCCGGCGCGTCCGCTGGATTCACTGCGGGCTCGATCAAACTCTATCAAGTCGTCGCGACGAAACGGGCCAAAAAGGGATTGTCGGGAATGCCGCCAACCCGCGAGCACCTGTACCGAGCCGCGTAACTTTCATAAGTTACACGGATGCACAACAAAACATCTTTATCGAGCATCGGTGTCGCGGTGGTCGGCACCGGATTTATTGGCCCAGTCCACGTAGAAGGATTGATCCGCGCAGGTGTCCGCGTGACGGGCATCGTTGGGTCGTCGCCCGAGAAATCCAAACTTGCCGCGAATGAATTGGGCTTAGCTCGCGGCTACGCTTCGCTTGATGAAGTGCTGAGCGATGACTCAGTTCACGCGGTACACATTGCCACGCCGAATCGTCTTCATTTTGAACAAGTCAGAGCGGTCTTGAACTCCGGTCGTCACGTGCTCTGTGAAAAACCTTTGGCGATGGATTCGGTGCAATCTGCCGAACTGGTCGAGCTTGCCGATCGCAGTGGCTGTGTTGCAGGCGTTGCTTACAACATTCGCTTCTATCCACTGTGTCACGAGGCTGCCCAGCGGACGTCGAGCGAATCGTTCGGAACGTTCGAGCATGTCCAAGGATCGTACGTTCAAGATTGGTTACTGCACGACACCGATTTCAACTGGCGAGTGCAGGCCCACGATGGCGGCGAACTGCGTGCGGTCGCCGATATCGGCACGCATTGGTTGGACCTTGTTCAATTCGTCACCAGACAACGAATCGTGGAGGTGATGGCGGATTTACGCACCGTGCATCCGATTCGACAACGACCGATTGGTGAATCGAAAACGTATTCCGGTGGCGAGCCGGAATCGGCGACCGAGCCACTTGCCGTCGACACCGAGGATTGCGGGTGCGTGATGATTCGTTTTGACAATGGAGCGAACGGTTGTTTGTGGGTTTCGCAAACGACAGCGGGACGTAAGAACTGCTTGCGTTTTGAGATTGCTGGGTCGCGGCAAACACTAGCCTGGAACAGCGAAGCTCCCAACACGATGTGGATTGGCCATCGAGATCGTCCTAGTGAATCATTGATTTGTGATCCCACGTTACTCGGTGAATCCGCACGTGATATCGCCCAGTACCCAGGCGGTCACAATGAAGGTTTTCCCGACACCTTCAAACAACTCTTTCGATGCTTTTACGGGTATATTGCCGCTGGCAATTTCAAGGCACCTCAACCCTTCCCATCTTTTTCAGACGGACATCGCGAGATCATGCTGTGCGAAGCGATCTTGCGTAGCCACCGCGAGCGAACTTGGGTGGCCGTTCCGTCCATCTAATCGAGGCACACTACTGATGATGAAACTCGGATTTGTTTCCGCGATCCTGCCCGAACAATCGCTCGAAGAAGTTTTCTCGATCGCATCAAAGTGCGGTTACGATTGTGTCGAACTGATGTGTTGGCCTGTTGGCAAGGCATTGCGACGTTACGCTGGTGTCACGCATCTCGATGTTACGCAACTAGATGAGGCGAGTGTCGATGAAGTGCGGCGATTGTGCGAGCAGTATAAGATTGAAATCAGTGCTCTGGGTTATTACCCCAACGCGTTGTCGGCAGACGCCGCTGAAGCGGAGACGGCGGTGCAGCATTTGCATCGTGTGATCGAGGCCGCCGCGATGCTCGGTGTGCCTCGCGTGACGACATTCGCCGGACGTGATCCGTCGCGGTCGATCGACGACAACTGGCCGCGATTTGTTGAAACCTGGCGACCGCTCGTTGCCGCGGCCGAGGCGCACGATGTGCGAATTGGGATTGAGAATTGCCCGATGTTATTTTCCAGTGACGAGTGGCCCGGCGGTAAAAACTTGGCGATCAATCCAGTCACGTGGCGTCGGATGTTTGATGCCATCCCAAGTTTGCAATTTGGTTTGAATTACGATCCCTCACATTTGATCTGGCAACAAATGGATGCGATTGCCCCGCTCCGTGAGTTCGCCGATCGGTTGGTGCACGTGCATGCGAAAGATGTACGCGTCGATCGCCATTTGCTCGACCAACACGGCATCATGGCTTTGCCGCCTGAGTATCATCTGCCAAAATTACCGGGCATGGGCGACGTCGATTGGGGCCGTTTTTTCTCGGTGTTAACCGATGTCGGGTATCGTGGGCCGGTTTGTGTGGAAGTGGA
>JBGSMN010000122.1:0-3983 GCA_041740155.1 Rhodopirellula sp. | reverse complement strand
CACCACCGCCTGATATGGCAGTTTGGGGTCGTTCCTCTTATGTATTACCTGTATGGCGAGAACGTGATCATTGACGTCAGAGAGGATCCTCACGCGGGATCAGAGCAACTCAATCGAAGACCTTCAAAAAACCACCAACCGCTGGAACGAAGAATGTACGCAATCACAGAAAATTTTCGCACAGGACTTGAAATCCCCATGGCAGTCACCGGAGCGAGCATCCTTCCACTTTGGAGGACGGCTAATCATAGTTCGGTTGCCTAAATGCGAGATTCCGGCTGAAAATGATCGACTGGAACAAGACCCGAGTTGACGACGATCTCGAACGCATCTAGCCCTCGCACTTCGCCGGAGAACATGATCAATCGCGGTTTGATCGTGTACTTCCCATTGATGCTTACGCTGTCGGGCTTAAACAGCAAAATCACGACATTCTCAGGATCTCCCTTCCGGAGGGAGCGTGACAGGATTACTGGCAGCTTTTTCAGCGGGCCCGGTAAAACATCGGGAAGTTTAGCTGAGAGGAATGCATCACGATGAAGTCAAAGTGGGCAGAATCGCGTCCCAAACGTTCTCTTCTTTTATTGGGTATTCTGGAAATTTCTCTGACAGATTCGGGAGCCACGCGCGAGTAATCTCCTGAAAGGGTAATCGTCTTGCAATATCCAACCACACAACTCAGCTTGATCGCTCGTATTCGTGACCTTCGAGATCACGAAGCGTGGAGTGATTTTGTGGCCTTATATCGTCCAGCGATCTATCGATTCGCAAGAGTTCGGGGGATGCAGGAGGCGGATGCACAGGACCTGACGCAATCCGTATTCACTGCTGTCGCCAACAAAGTTTGCGATTGGGAACCAGACGCAGAGCGTGCCAAGTTCCGTACTTGGCTCGCGCGGGTGGCTACCAATCAAGCAATCACGATGGTTCGACGACAAAGGGCTGATCGCGCCCAGGGCGGAACGAGCGTTCAGATCCTGCTGAATGAGCAGGAACGAGCGGAAGACACCGTTGAATTGCGACAACAATACCGGGGGAGCTCTTCCGTTTGGCCGCTCGCCGCGTGCGTGAAGAGTTCGAAGAAACGACCTGGCAGGCGTTCTGGATGACTTCCGTCCAAGGGCTGTCGGTCCCGGAAACCGCTAAATCGCTGGCTCGTTCGGAAGGCTCCGTCTATACGGCCCGCAGTCGCGTGATTCGACGCATGCAAGAAATGGTGAAGCAGCTTTCACAAGAAGATCACTCACTTTCCCCAACGACTGAATTCGAGGCAGGAGATTCAAAATGAACCAATCAACACAGACGTGCGATCCGGCCGTGCTTGACGCGTTCTTAGTCGGCGATCTTGACCCAGGGCAATGCGAAACGCTCGAGTCACATCCCGAGTCCTGCAGAGAATGCCGGGACGCCCTGCAGATGCAAGCCGCCGACGCCGAAGCTTGGCAGGAAGCCATGAAGTATCTTCCAGATGACCCAAACGATCTAGATCGGCTGAGTGATTCAGACGCCGATCACTTAGGTTGGAAACCTGGCAGCCAAGACTATCAACGGTTACTTGATTCGTTGAGCCCGACCGACGATCCGCAAATGCTCGGCCGCCTCGGACACTTCGAGGTTTCTGGCATCATCGGTTCCGGAGGCATGGGCATCGTCTTGAAGGCATTCGAACCTCAGCTTTCGCGATTCGTGGCAATCAAAGTTCTGTCGCCTGAACAATGGAGCAACGAGAACGCTCGATTGCGGTTTGCTCGCGAGGCGCGTGCGGCGGCCGCGGTCGTTCATGAGAACGTCGTTGAAATCCACAGCGTCGGCACCGACGGCGACATCCCCTATTATTCGATGACCTACCTGCGTGGAGAGACTCTTGCCGACAGAATCAAGAATCGCGGACCGCTTGATATCGACGAGATCCTTCGCATTTCGAAGCAAATGTCTGACGGTATCGCCGCGGCGCACAAGCAAGGGCTTGTTCATCGCGACCTCAAGCCCGCGAACGTCTTTCTGTCGCAGGGTGCAGAGCGTGTGCAAATCACGGACTTTGGTCTTGCTCAAATTGATGGCGAAGACCAGCTCACGAAGACAGGATGCATTGCTGGCACTCCCGCCTTCATGTCACCAGAGCAAATCAAGGCCGAACCGCTTGACGCGCGCAGCGATCTATTCAGCCTTGGTAGTGTGATCTATTCGATGTGCGCTGGCACTTCGCCATTCAGACGCGAAAGCGCGATCCAGACGGTGAGGATGATATGCGATGAATCCCCCGAACGCCTTGAGGATGTGAACCCTGCCATTCCGACTTGGCTCGCCGCGATTGTTGCTCGCCTACATCAACGCAATCCAATCGACAGATACCAATCCGCCACAGACCTTTCCGCAGACCTGAGTGCGTGTCTCGCACACGCCCAGAATCCGGGGTCATGCACCCAACCCAGGAGCGTTCTGCGACTGAAAGACCGCTACGAGAAGGCGTCGCGACCGCGAGTCCGCTCAACACGGAAGGCCTTTGCCTCGCTGGCCGGTATCGGCTTGATCGCGGTTGTCAGCTGGATCATGTGGGGCAACGGTGCTGGATCGCCGATGCAAAATGCTGGCGATAGAACGATCTTCGTCGAAGGGCAGGTTGTCGATTCGCAAGACAACCCTCTCACGGATGCAACCGTGCTGGCCGTCCGGAAAACTTGGATTGGCGGTTATCAACAAGAGCCATTGAAAACGAAGACGGATGCCAAAGGGCGATTCAAGTTCGACAACTTCGCAACCGCCGGCAAGCGGTATGCGTACCTGCTGACCGCGTTGCCAAAGGGGCACAGCATGTCGAGCGTCTACGAATTGGTGAATGATGGAAGCCAACAAGCCCCTGTAAAGCTGAGTGCTCAGGCATCGAAACCAACGAAAATTCAAGTGAAGGATACCAAGGGCAATCCGGTGGCGGGCGTCAGAGTGCTTCCGTCGTCTCGCAAGACGACGACGGGGCAGGAGCACATGACGTACGCCATGCAGGTTGCTGATTCCGAACAGATCACTGATAGCAACGGGATCGTTCAGCTGGACTCGTTCCAGCCAGACGACCAAGCCGAGATCACGATCGACGTCAAAGGTGATGTGCAAAACCTTTCGATTAAAATCGGAAGCGAAGCGATTTCAGTCGTCACGGTGGCGGGCGACTTAGATGCGGCTGCTGTCGTGATAACAGGAACCGTAACCGACACGACCGGTAGCCCGATTCCGTATGCCAAATTGTTGGTTGTCAGGAAGACTTGGCCCGGCGGTCGCTTCAAAATGGACAGCCCACATGGCGAGACGGACGCGAAGGGAGAGTTCACCTTCAATGACTTCGTCCCCGCAAACCTGACGCATGAGTTCATGGTCACCGTCATCAAAGATGGCTATGCGATGGTAAGCGAGTATCGCGGCATGAATGATGAGGACCAGGATGCACCAGTCCACCTGAAGCTCGAGCCCGCCGAGGCGATCACTTTTACGGTAATCGGTGCGACAGGCAAACCAGCCGTCGGTGCTTCATTAACCCCCCACACACGTCCTTCTGACGCAACGATCCCGTATCTGAATTTCCCCATCAATCGGAAGCAAATCGTTTACACCACCGACAGCGAAGGGAAAGCAACGATGACCGCTTGGAAGCCTGGCGAGAAGGGCCGGTTGATGTGGGAGCATGACGGAAATCAAAATCAAATTGATTTCCAAGTACCTGCAAATCGGATGGTTACGATTCAGCTGCCTTGAGGTTTGTCCCCCGGCACTTCATTGCCTATCTGATAGCAGGTGCCCTTAGATGATTCAATTACGAAACACATCGCATAAAAGACTAAGTTCTCTGACCGGCTCCGGTGACTGCCATGGGGATTTCAAGTCCTGTGCGAAAATTTTCTGTGATTGCGTACATTCTTCGTTCCACCGGTTGGTGGTTTTTTGAAGGTCTTCGATTGAGTTGCTCTGATCCCGCGTGAGGATCCTCTCTGACG
>JBGSMN010000102.1:0-4765 GCA_041740155.1 Rhodopirellula sp. | reverse complement strand
TATCGACGCGGTGTTGCGAGAACAGTGGGACGAAGAAAAGGTTCTGATGCGAATCCGGCAGTTGATCGACGAGATACCGACCGAGCGAATTCGAAGCGTCGATTCGAAGCTAACTTGCGCCGCCGAGCGCCGCTTCGGGTCGATTCGCAAAGCCATTGAAGTTGCACAGTCACAGAGTCCTGCGAGGAAGTCGAGGAAGGCACAATGATTCGAGAGACAATCATTCGCAAGATAGTGGAGCTCGACGTGGCCGGACGCAGCTTGCTCGAGGAGAGCGTTCAATCGTCTGACGAGCTTCTTCATGCTTCGGCGGTAAATGAGTTTGGATCCTGGGAGACGGCGCTCCAGTACGCGGGCGTCAGCACGCACGACGTTGGGCGGTGTCGCGACTTGTCACCAGAGCGGATCAAATTCCGACTCCGGCGACTTTGTGCGACTGGCTACGACCTAGGGGCCATGGTGAACCGCACTCGCGATCGCGCTCTTTACGACGCCGTGATTCGCCACTTTGGTAGCTGGCGTGAGGCACTCACCGCCGCCGGCATCAACCTAGCAAACGTCACGCGACACAAGCCCAAGAACCTTGACCGCGACGCCATGTTGTTGTGGATACGCAATCGCAAAGAGGCTGGTCAGTCGATCACCTTCAGCGAGGTCTGCCTCGAGAACCGAGACTACGCCCTCGCCATCAAGCGCGAGTTCCGCAGCTGGGCCAGAGCCCTCGAGGCAGCGTTCCCGCCCTCCGATGAAGGATTGTAAGTTACGACTCCACTAAAGTTCTTCCCACTTTTAATACTACAACGTCTTCCTCCTTCACGCGGACACCGTGCTTTTGCTCGTACCTTTTGATCTTGGCTGATTTCATCCGGACTTTATTGGAGGCCAATTGTCCTCGCTACGATAAAGCGATTCAAAGCCTCTGTCGAAGTGTAAATGCTTCGGCCCCCCAACCGCACGGCTTCGAGCTTCACGCCGCCTACGCCTCGCTTGATCCAACGGCATAGAGTCGCTTTGTCGGGTCGGTGACCGGTAACCTTCTCAAGTTCGTTGCGTGCTTGAGACAACGACAAGATGTTCTCCGTCAATATCCGACTAACAACTGTTTCAGCCCGTTCCAGCACTGTCTTCGATTTCATGTTTGTTTCCTGGCGAATTTGAAAATATCCCGCAGCCGAATTGGTTGTGGCGATACGGTATATTTCAAGCGAAGAATTCTCCCAAAGGTGCGAACATGGGCGGTTTTTTCACTCAAATAATCAAATGATCAGCAAGGAGGAGATAAGTCACATGAAGATCCAGAATCGGGAAGATCGAAGCGAAACCATTTCGACAGCGAAAGATAGGAAAGCCGAAACGCAGTGCCAACCCGCTTGTCCGGCCTGTGGCGGATCGCTAGTTGAGATCCGCGCGAAGTTTCAGTGCTCCAGATGCCATCGGATTTGCGAAACTTGCTGTGAAGGTGGCCGTGGATAGGATCTCGACGCTATCCCATAACCAGTCTTGCAAGCGACCAGAAATCCATCTTCGACAACAAGTTCCACCAACTGCGAGTTTGGCTTTGGCTGATGTGCAGAATCTTCTTGACCGCTAAGCGGAGGGTGTTACAAATAGTTAGAACATTTTGCTAGCAAGCAAACGTTACGGACGTTCAAATCTGATGTGCTAAGGAGGGTGATATGTTCGACGAGGTGCTTCGGAAGGTTCGTGAATTAGAACGTGGGGTCAAAGTCCCGATCCGCTTTGAAGTAGACGAAAACGGCTACTTCGATCGTGTTTGTCCGTCGCGTGAGTGTCGGACCTTGTTCAAGGTCAAGTTTGAAGATTGGCGCAACATCGTTCGGGACGAGGAGGTGTTTTGTCCTCTCTGCAGACACGACGCCAAAGCGACCGAATGGAACACACCCGCTCAAAAGAGGCATATTAAGCAAACTGCCCAGGCCTACGTTCAAAAACAAATTGGGCGAGCCATGCAATCAGATGCGAGTCGATTTAATCGCTCGCAGAATCAAAACGGCTTTATCAATCTGTCGATGTCTTGTAAGCCAGGGATTGTTCCGGTACCGGTTCCAGCGAAAGCCGCAGACGTTATGACGCAGGAATTTACCTGCGAGAAATGCCAATGTCGCTATACTTCCATCGGCGCAGCCTTCTTCTGCCCAGCGTGCGGGCACAATTCTGTTCTCGACACCTTCGCGAATGCATTGTCAACCGTCCGAAAGACGATCAATGCTATTCCTGAAATACGTCGAGCCCTAGTACAGGCAGCGGATGAAAACGCAGCAGAGGATTCCATCCGACACATCTGTGAGAACGGTCTGGTCAAGATCGTTTCATCATTCCAGCGTTATGCAGAAGCCTGCTTCATGCGACTTGCCAACGCCAGTGCATTCACAGTGCGTCGCAACCTGTTCCAGAACTTGACAGAATCTGATGATCTCTGGCGTCGGGCAACAGGGACTGGTTATACGGACATTTTGAATGCAGCGGACTACACACGACTCGCGTTGTACTTTCAGCAGCGGCACGTTCTGTCTCACCTCGATGGAATTATAGATCAGCAGTACATTGATCGGTCGCAAGATAGAAGGCTGGACGTTGGCCAACGCTTGATAGTCGGCGAATCAAGTGTACTTGATCTTTCTCGCATCGCTGAGACTCTTGCACGCGGGCTTGATAGCCTAAGCTAAATGACGGAAGTCGAATGTACAGAGTCATCCAATTTCAAATTGTCGGCGCTCAAATTCACCCTGACTCGGATCATCGTATCGGACTCCGGTTACAAGGACCACGCATTCGTTGTAGATGATCTCCAATAGAATATCTCCGATCACATAACCCTTTCAGAAGGTGCTTTGCGCCCAGCGACCTGAGTGACTTTGGGGGTTATGTGATTTCGATTGGAGACGCATTAACGGACCTCGCCGCAACATGCTGATGGGCAACAACTTACGCAAGTCGTCGCAAAACAGTCGCGATCTCGCGAGCGGTTTGAAAGAGGTTCGGTTTGCTCAACTTGAACCCCACGGTAGCGAAATGACGCGACCGTGGGGTTTTGTTTTGCGCGGGCGGAGAGATAGAGCCGCTTATCCGCGGGAATCGCAAGGGGTTGCGACGTTTGCGGAGCGTGGAAAGACTCTATTTCGACGTCGGGCGCGACTTCACGTATTCACACGCTCGGCACTTTGACACCCCATTTCTGGCCCAATCTCTCGGCCGTCTCTCTGTCTCGCGCTGTCTGGGTTAAGTGGTGTTGCTCTCGCTCTTTCAGTCGCAACCTACCGGGGTTGGCTTCTGGGGTTTGGAATGGCGGAAATCGAAACGATAGGTTCCGAGTTATTATGATTCCTCGTTCGTCTCCCAACGCAATCCGCGCGTCTCAAGCTCAGCAAGCCGCTCATCGAAAACCTTGTCGCTACGGCGTTTGTAGAGTAGGTAAACTGCAAAGAGAACAGCCAATAAGGCGATCGCCAGCCATTGTGGCACGATGTAGGTCCACAAAGCCCCAACCATCGCTCCCATTAGCAGTGCGGCGGTAACGGCAGATTTCGGAAATCCCCGCGGAACCGCCTCGATCAGATCGCGGTGAGTCTCGGGAATCAACATCTGAATGTCGTCTCGTCTGTTCATGTCGCTTGCGTACCCGAGAGGCTAGCGAATCTCATCCGCAGCCGATACGTTCGGATCAGTTGGTAAGTAAACTCGTAAATTTTCTGGTTTGCGCATTTGCGGTGGCAGCATCGAGTTGGTGTCGAGGATCAAGAGCTGCTTCTGCGTGCTGACCCAAACCTGGTGGACCTGGGAGCCAAACAGCGATTTGTCGGGTGTGGCCAACGTCCTGCGTAAGCGGCCCGGCCTTCCGCGTCCGCTTGAAGCAGTGGTTATCTGCCGGTCAGTTGCTCAGAAACTCTTGCACTTCTTCAAGTTCTGCGATCCTGTCTATTTCAGCGTCATACCTGGCATCGCTGATCGGGATGTCGAGTTGCCTGACCGATATTTTGTCCCCTTCGATCGAAACCAGAAAAACCCGTCCGTTGGCGAACTTGTATTCGGTCCCCTTGATATCGATTTTGGTTCCGTCAATACCAATTCCGCCGGAACTGCCGTCGTAATGGACCGTCGGGCCTGACACCAGCTTAACGGAACCACGCCAACTGCTGCTTGCCGTCCCGATCGTGCCCCGACCCTGATCGGTGAATATGACGAAGCCAAGTCGATCATTGGCGCCGCTATATCCACAAACTGCCGTGCCACCACGAACGCCACCAGTGCTGCCGCCGGTTCCTCCACCACTGCCCCCGCCACATCCGCTGCTGAAGACCAGCACCGCGGAAATAACTGTAAGACCGATCATACTCTTCATTTGACTTGCTCCTTTGGTGTTTGTTTATCAAGATAACATCTGGAACTGTCGTAGAACCGTTCCAGATAAGGATGGCTCCGGCTGTTTCGCGCAACGAGCCTCGCGATAAACCACATGAGCACAAGCGCCTTTCTGCTTTTCAGTCCGCTAGAACCCGAATAAATCCCCTTCCGGATTCGTCAGTCTCGTGTCGATAAATGATTGGGGCGCGTTTGCCTTCCGCGATGTCTTCCCTGATCTGCTTCTGCATGTTTCCCGTCACCCTGAGCGGTCTTGGCGCTTCACCCGCCGACATTCCATTCAATACCCCTTCTTCGATCTCCGCCAGCACGAACCCCAAACCCCCACGCTCTTTTGATCGTGCCACGAAATAATTCTTCGTAAGCTCCTCGGAGATTATTTTCC
>JBGSMN010000101.1:0-1808 GCA_041740155.1 Rhodopirellula sp. | reverse complement strand
CGGGACTGCGAAGGTGTGATGACTTGCGAACCGAAGTCTTTGCGTCCGTTGGACTGGTACTGATCCTGGTATCCGCATTTGTCTTACCCGCAGCGTGCTGCGACGACCTTTGTCAGCGACCCGAAGCATCGCCAGCGATTGCAGGGGTGCAGTGGCATCATTCGCTGGTGTCGGCCAGCGCTATTGCAACGTGGTTGGGGCCTGCGGGGTTGTCCTTGTTGTCGCTCATCCAAGCCTGGATGACGCCGGTCGGTGGCGTTCTGATCGCAATCGCTCACGGATTGAATTTGCGAAAGCGATAGATCACTCGTTAGCCCCCTGAATTAGTCAGCCCCTTATTCGTCAGCGACGTTCACAAAGACCTTCAGCGCGGTTTTGTCTTCGACCAGCAGGCGCATCATTTCTTGGTAGTTTTCCAATCCATCGACGGGGTGCGTGAGGATTCTTTGCAGCACGCCGGGATACATCATCTCGCCCAGTGCCAGGTCCTTGATACCCATTTCAAAGTGATTGCGGTTGCCGTTGACGCTACCGAGCAGCAGCTTGTTGCCGAGTACCCAGTTCAGGTTGATGCTGTCCGAAGGCACTTCAATCGCCTTATCACCACCGGTGATACTGGCCCAAACAACGACTCCGTTGTGTCCAAGATTCTGCATCGCTTGAAACGCGATCGCGCTATTGCCAGTCGCTTCGATGATAAGGTCGGGTTTACCGGTCTTGGCAACCAACTGCTCCATCGACGTTTGGGCCGTACTGACATAAGTGGCTTCGAGTCCTTCGACGATCTCGGCCTTCAAGTTCGGCGTCTCACCGCGAGCGAGGGTGTAGACCTGCAAGCCTTTGAGCTTGAGCACCAACGTCGCCAGCAAACCGATCTGGCCAGCACCTAAAACGTAGGCGACTTTGGGACTCCAAACTTTCATCCGCGTTTGCGCTTCGTACGCTTGGTGAACCGCCTTGGCGGCGCAGCTCATCGGTTCCATCAAGACGTGCAAGTGCTTCAGCCCCTCAGGGACACGGACAATGTATTCTTCCTCGTCGACGAAGTACTCAGTCAAGAAACCGTGTCGCAGGTTGATGCCGCGTTCGTAGTAAACTTCTTCGCTCGTCATGTCATTGGTTCCGATCAAGTCGTAGATCGAACCACCAGGACGACGCACCGTGGCGGTCACGAAGTCGCCCGGCTTGACTCGCTTGACGTTCTTACCGACCGCTTCGACGATTCCGAACGATTCGTGGCCGATGACCAGGTGTTTATCGCCCTCGGGAGCCGCACCGTATAACGCTTCGTTGATTTCTCGGTCTGTCGCGTCGACGCCAACTTTCAATACTCGAACCAAAACGCCCAACCCTCCGTCGATCTGATCGAGTGTGGGTTTAGCAATGTCTTCCATGTGAACGCTGTTAGGCGTGCCGGGGGTGACGGCGACGGCTTTCATAATTGAACTCGGACTAAGTCGGGCGTGGATGATCTGGGAAAGCGCAGGATACTAACATGAGATGGGGCTAGTCACAGCAGGACAGCCGCGCAAAGAGTCGCGCTGTGCGACAAAAAGCAGTCCTAGAATCGCCCCAAACAGAGGGAATTGGCACTCCGCCGATGCTTGCACCGTTTTCACAAGCATGGTTGTCATAAATCTGCACTCACTCCACAATGAGGTCGTAGTCAGGATCGAACCACGTTTTCGGTTGAAGTCGCCATGAAATCCATTTCACGAAGCATCCCCCCCGAAGAGTTGCGGTCGGTTGATCGTGAGTTGCTGGTGGCGATGCGAAGCGGTGATGCGTTTGAAATCAATGATCTGACC
>JBGSMN010000028.1:0-1950 GCA_041740155.1 Rhodopirellula sp. | reverse complement strand
CCGTGTCTTGAATCGCGTCCAGGCGGGCAAGTTCATCCGCGTCGAACTGCTTCTCCAGCTTCTTCGGCAACGTGTCGGGCGTTGCACACAGTTCCTTAAGTGCATCACTGTGAGCCACCGCGTCCGAAACAAGAAGCGGGTTTCCTCCACTGGCTAATGCCAAGTCATATTCCAGCGTCTTCTTTCCGGAAAACACCTCGATAGTTGTACGTCCGGCAATGAGGGCGATAAGGGCCTGTTGCACGCCTGACGTTGCACGGTAGTCAAAGCTGCTGGAATCGCCATTGAGTTGGAATGGGAAACACGACTTCCAGCGGGCATTATCGACACCACGTTCTTTTCGGCCGGGATCTGCATCAACGAGGCAAGCCACCCGTCGATGCAGCGCGTGTTCCAAGAGATTGGGGGCAACGCCCGCTCCGAAGAGAGGCAAGAAATGCTTGAACGTTACGCCGTCGACTCTGACAACCGCCACATGATGTTCGTCGAATGACCGTCCATCCCTGGATGCGAACGCCGGAACGAGCATTTGCTCGGCGATTCCCTCGACGAGCAAAGTGGCTTTGGCAAACAGCATCGCCGACGGGGTGGCATCCAAATATCGTTCCACGTATGTACGCGACTTATTGCCTTCGGGCGTGTCCGGAAAGAGCCGAGATGGATATGCGATTCCAATTTCGCCAGACTCTCGGACAGCAAGGCAGATGATCGACGCGAGGCGAGCGGCTGATGTCACGTGCGTGGAGTGGGTCGTCACAAAGACTTGACGATTAAGATGCGGTTCCTTCTCGACACGACTGACTATGTGAGCCAGTAGCTTGTATTGAAGTGCGGGATGCAAATGAGCTTCCGGCTCCTCAACGAGCAGCATTGGGAACACAGCGGCATTTTGTCCGCGACGCTTCTCCGATGCCCGAAACGACATGCTGGACAGCAGAAGTGAAATATAGATCAGGTTGTTGTACCCCAAGCCCTGGTGGGTTGCGGGAAACGCAAACGATTCGCGTTCAATGAATAGCCTCAAGGCTCCGATGAAGTCGCTCTCTTGAACGCCTCCATCGAGAATTGGGGTGCCCCCGTCGCCCGCGCCTGTTTCCGAAACGAGTTTGAAAAGTCGTGGAGTATCAAGTCGTGCGACCAGTTCGCTACGAAGCTCTTTTGATCGTTCGCGAAAGGCAGATCGCAACAGGCGTTTCTCGCCGTCTGGCTTATCTATATCCAAAACTTCCTCAAGCATTGATCGCAAAAGCGGATTCCGGCCGGAGAACATTTCGCTCTCCACGTCGCGCAAGGCATCGAGGAATTGGCAATCGAACTTGGACAATGTGTCTGAGTCAGCAGTAACCACAGTGTCGGGATTGCCTCCATAAACGCGGGTGACATACTTCGGAAGGAATTCGTTGATAATCTCAAAGAATGTTGTACGATCCGCAGTACCGTTCAAGGCATCGCGAAACGCGGCTTCGTCCGTCTCAGGCAAGAAAAACGTGTAGGTGAGTTTTGCCTCCCACTGGGCATCAAGGCTTGTTAGCCATGATGCGACAAGTGCGCGATCAGCGGGAGTGTCCGTCACCGATGAACGGAGCGTGACAGAGATCGTGATCCGAGGTGGCGAGTCAAGCGGCTCAAGCAAACAGTAGAAATCGTGAACGGTTGGGCGCCCCTGTGATCGACGGTCGAAAACCAGCGCAATAGCCTTGAGAAGCGTGGTCTTTCCAGCGTTGTTCTCGCCTATAATGACGTTCAGGCCAGGCTGAAACTCAACGGTAGAATGTCGAAAACAACGGTAGTTCTGAATTCGGATGCGAGCGATGTACATTGCAGTCGAGTCTCCTGGAAATAGTTGGTGCCAAGTTTACCAGAACCACATTCGAACGCCCCGTTCGACAGACAAAAGTTCTCGCATTCTTGCGAAAACGAGATGGCCTTAGCGGATGAAGACGCAGAGTT
>JBGSMN010000018.1:0-17652 GCA_041740155.1 Rhodopirellula sp. | reverse complement strand
CGGCTGAATTTTGGCGAAAGGGATTCTCGATTCGCCGTCGTTCAGGCCGATGCTCGCTGTATAGGTCAGGGCAAAAGACTCGCAAAAACCAAGTGCCACGATCGGGGTGTTTGGCGGGCAACTGTAAAATGCTCTGTCCCTAGGTTTTCCCCTCCTAGGTTTTCCTGTCCCTAGGTTTTCCTCGTCCCTCTGTCACTAGGTTTTCCCCGTCCCTAGGTTTTCCCTTAGGTTTTTCCTCTGTCCCTAGGTTTTTCCTCCCTAGGTTTTTTCCCCTTTTGGCGATGCCTGGAAAGTTAACCGATTTGATCGCGATGAGTGAGGGCAACTGACATGAAATGGTTGTCAGGTGGCGGCTGGGAGCCGGATGCGTTAACGGCGCAAGTCCGGTTCTGGGAGGGTTCAAAGTTTTCAATTGAGCATGCATCGCGGCCTATGGCACCCGACGGGAAACCAATGGGAAACGGAGGAAAGATCGTGTATGCTAAACTCGAAAGACTTTGTTCTTCTCACCCCGAGTTGGCGATCGGGCGTATCCTCAGATCGAAGTCTCTTGGCGGTAACCAGGTGATTTTGGCGCGTTCTGCGTAATTCTCGAAATAGATGCTATGAATGAACCGTTACCACAGTGGACCCCGTGGATTATTCTGCTCGCAATGATACCGTTTTGGTACGTTGTTATTCGGTTTGTCCGGAACCACAATAGAGCGGTTAGGATGTCCACGTGTCCATCGTGGGCCGATCCAGCCACTAGCTGCCTCAATGCATATATCAAGAGAGAATACGCCGTTTGCGCGTCCGCTGGACAGGCAGCGCTGGCGACCAACTTTCTGCCCACCGTTGGTCCTGTCACAATTTTGGCGTTACACCGATTGGGACGTACGGCCGAGGCGGAAGATCTCGGCAATAAATTGCTATTACGTAGCTTTGGGATGAATGGCACTTTCCTAATGCAAATGAGACTGATTGATGGTGACCTGGAACCTGAGCAATGTCTTCAAAATCAAAACGACAGTGTTGATGACACGTCAACAAAACGTGACAACGAGTGTGAGATATACTTTTATTGCGGTGCTAAGCTGCTCACAGATGGAAAGCTCACCCAAGCATTTAGACCGTTATTGCTTGCCACATGGGCTGACGGAGCGGCACTGGAGCGTGAATTGGCGAACGCTGACTTAAGAACAGTTCGCGAGCGTTTGCTGGCGGCTGGTGAATTCAGCGTCGACGGCATCGACAGAGAAGTCGAACGAATACTTGCCGAACGTCCTTCTAGTAGAACTAAGCGATGAAAGTGAAATGGCCGCCCGTTTACAAGTGGAAGATCAACAGTGAATGAAAGATGGTGCCACGAATGAAAGATCGAAAGATGGTGCCACCCATCAACTTATTGGCTTCGGCGGGCTTTTGGTGAAATTTCGTAGCATTTACCTCGCACTGGAGACCGTTGGATGCCTCGACCTAGTATCTACCGTGCGACGACAGACGCTTAAGATTCCAATTATTGTAACGGATTGGAATCGGTTGTTTCCAAACGTCTTGTAGATCGCGATGAGACCACGGCCCATTTGCAACCGTGCTTAGCAGATTCTTGCTGACAAGCGTGAGAAGCGAAAAAAAACAATTTTGCGTGATCGCAGGCCCACGATGGTCAGCAATGCAAACCTCGGCAATGATATCACCAACAATAGGAAGGACGGTGTGCCTTCCCCGCTGAGTTAACGCGTTACCCATTCGGTCCGCTATTGAACCATGCCTGTCCCGCAGTTGATACGCCCCATCCGCCTACTTGCCGGTGGCAATGTCCCAGACCTTTATCTCACCCGGCGCGTTTGAGATTGTGCCACCAGCAGACGCCAACATCGTACCGTCTGGGCTGAATGCCACAGACCATACCGCCTCGGTCCCTTTGAGGGTGGCTTGTTCCTTGCCGGTGGTCACATCCCAGAGCTTGATGGTCTTGTCGCTGCTTGCTGAGGCCATGGTCTTGCCATCCGAGCAGAACGTTACGGATATGACTGACTCGGTATGACCGTGAAGAGTGGCTCGCTCTTTGCCGATGGCCAGATCCCACAGCTTAACTGTCTTGTCGCCGCTCGCCGATGCCAGGGTCTTGCTATCCGAGCTAAAGGCCACGCAATAGACTGCATGGGCATGTCCTTGAAGCGTGGACCGCTTGGCGGTGGCAACGTCCCAGACCTTGACGGTCATGTCATGGGTCGCCGCCGCCAACGTCTTGCCATCCGGGCTGAACGCCACGGACTCGACACAGTGGACAGGTCCGCTGATCTTTTGATCCTCGGTGGTATGTCCCTGGAGTGTGGCTCGCTCTTTGTTGGTGACCAGATCCCAGAGCGTGACGTTGCCGCTCACCGACGCCAGGGTTTTGCCGTCTGGGCTGAATGCGACGGACTGGACATCGTTGTCATGGACTTGGAGGGTCGTTCGTAACTTGCCCGTAGCCACGTCCCACAACTTGGCGTGGTCGAGATCGGGGAAGCCAATAGGCGAACCGATTGCCGCCGTGGCCAGTGTCTGCCCGTCAGGAGAGAACGCAACACAGCCGAGGCAACCCCTGTACTCGCCCAGAGTTGCTCGCTCCTTGCCTGTGGTCGTGTCCCACAATTTAAGCGTCCCGTCATGACTGGCTGAGGCCACGGTCTTGCCGTCTGGGCTGAATGCCACAGCCACGACTGCACCAGTATGCCCATTGAGGGTTGCCCGCAGCCTGGGCTCTTGTGCCGACAGGAACGACACCGGCAGCAGTCCCAGAAAAACGACTCCCAGCCACGCCGTCACTCGCCGCCCTTGTTTTACATTCGTCTTCATCGCTTGCCTCCGGTTATGTGTGAGAACCTCAACGCTCGCCTAGCCGAACAAATCCTTACATGAATCATCAACCTGTCTTGTCATCAACAGAATAGTCGCTGCCATGCTGATTCGGTTTCCATCCAAATTCAATCGGGTTCAGAATAGAGCGACGAACTTGAATTGTAAAACTGTGACTTAAAAAATCGTACGATCGGCGACTTCAGGTTACCGCTTGATTATGAGTCATTCCCGTTTTGTCTTGATCGGGCAAAAACATGAACGCCATGGTAGCGATCGCGAGCATGCCTGTGAGCACCGTACCGCCGACGAAAAGGAACCAACGCACCCATTTGCGGTCATAGCCGAGCCAACGTACGTACGTTTCGATGATTGGACCAGCGAAGTAGCACAAGTTGGCAACGATTGCACCCTCAGCAATCAGCACCGCACCCACTGTATCGAGCAATGTTTCAAGTGATGGCGTTGTGTACGGATTGTCCATGTGAGGATTCTAAATTGATAAAGTGGTCGGTCACCAGGTGATGTAAACGATCGGATCAGGGCCGGGAACAAATTGTCGGCGCTCAGAAAGTTGTTAATGTAAGTGATAAGCACATGTTCTCATCGAAACTCTCGCTGCGTTGCAATCGCGCAACGTAGTGTGGGGCATTTGTGACGTCCGCACCGAAAATCGGGTGTTCAGTGAACACAGTTTTGGCTTTCATTGCTGTGTCGAATTCACCTGGATAACCTGCATCGAATCAACGACTTAAAAACGGCACGACCTCCTTCGGGAAATGGCTGGGGGCGAGCGGCATTCGATTCGAGCGAGTTCTTCAGCAAATATGGTATCGCGTTTGCAAAAGAAAAAGTCGCGTGAGCGATGCCGCAGGCATGGATTCACGACACGTCTACCAATCAACTCACGGCAAAGAGCCGCAGCTTCAATCCGAGGAAATCAAGTGAATCAAACCGCACAGCGGAAGCTTCAGTTTGGGGCAGAGATTATGGGTGATAGCGTTCACTTCCGCGTCTGGGCTCCTCGACGCTCGCGTGTTTGGGTCCAGTTTGCGGACGTGGCTGATCGATTGCCGCTCATCGCCGAAGAGAATGGATTCTTTAGCGGTCAAGCTGACGGAATTTGTGCTGGGACGCGTTATCGTTTTCGCTTAGATGAGGACGATCGCTCTTATCCTGATCCTGCCTCAAGATTCCAGCCCGACGGTGTCCACGCCGAGTCACAGATAGTCGATCCCGCTGCGTATCAATGGCACGACGAGGATTGGCAGGGCGTCGAGTTGCCTGGGCAAGTAATCTACGAGATGCACATCGGTTGCTTTACACCTCAAGGCACATGGCGAGCCGCAGAATCGAAACTGCAAATGCTAAAAGATATCGGCATCACGGTACTGGAAGTGATGCCTGTGTCCGAATTCAATGGCGACTTCGGTTGGGGCTATGACGGCGTTAAATGGTTTGCTCCAACACGCAATTACGGAACGCCAAACGATTTTCGCCACTTTGTCGATACCGCACATCAACTTGGTTTGGCCGTTATCCTGGACGTGGTCTACAACCACTTTGGCCCCACCGGAAACTATACCGCCGCGTTTTCGCCACATTTCGTTTCGAAACGTCATCCGACCGAATGGGGCGATGCAATCAACTACGATGGCGAAGGTGCTCAGAGTGTCCGCGACTTTGTAACTGAGAATGTTCGTTATTGGATCAGTGAGTTTCATTTAGACGGATTGCGACTTGATGCGACTCAAGCCATTTACGACGATTCCTCGCGACACATCCTCGCCGATTTGTCGGTGGCCGCTCGGTCGGCTGCAAAGACGGCAAGCGGCGAAGCGCGAAACATCATCATTATTGCCGAGAATGACGCACAGGACGTTCGTCATGTTGAGACTGTCGATAACCACGGCTTCGGTCTAGATGGACTCTGGAACGACGAATTTCATCATTCCTGTCGTGTGGCGGCAACCGGACACGCAGAGTTTTACTACGCAGACTTTGCTGGTTCGGCGCAAGAGATGGTTGCTGCCACTCGATTTGGTTACCTATTTCAAGGGCAATACTCCAACGCAATGAACCGCTGGCGGGGAACGCCGGCTTGGCATGTTCCAGGATGGCGATTTATTACCTATTTGCAAAATCACGACCAAATCTCAAACTCCGCACATGGCTCTCGACTGCCGGAGCTGACATCACCCGGGACGTATCGCGCGCTGACAACTTTTTGGTTGCTTGGACCAGCGACACCCATGTTTTTTATGGGGCAAGAGTTTAGCACACGAACTCCCTTTCGTTACTTTGCAGACCACGATGTTGAACTAGCAACGTTGGTTCGCAAGGGCCGCTGGGAAGCACTCCGTCAGTTCCCGCGAATCGCAGGAGGTGTCGGCAACTTGATCGCATTGCCGGACCCATCTGATCGTACAACCTTCAATGCTTGTAAGCTTGACTGGTCGGCCTACCAGGAGGATTCGCCGGATGTGCTGCTGCATCGTGATCTATTGCAGTTGCGACGAACCGATCCCACCTTTTCGCAGCAGGACAGACACATGATTCAAGGAGCAATTGTCAATCAAGACTGTTTCATCCTGCGATGGCATAACGAAACTGCCGATGCCTTACATGATCGGCTGTTGCTGGTCAATCTCGGCCGCGACCTGCACTGGCGTCCGTCAGCGGAGCCACTGATCGCGCCCGTACCCAATACGCAGTGGAAGATCATCTTCTCAAGTGACGACCCACGGTACGGTGGCAGCGGAACCGCACTGCTGAATACTTCCAACTGGCACATCCCCGGTCACGCAGCCATCGTGATGGCACCTGCCGTGAATATCACACGCGAATAGTATGGTGGCGACACGCCACACGCGTTGTTTCTTACCGTTGACTTTGATTGAGCGTCTCGCCTGAGAGCTTGGTCGCAGCCACGTCCGATTCTTCGACTAAGCTGCGCAGTACTACGACACTGCACGGACCCAATGTGTAATCGCTCTGTAGAATGTCAGCACTGTTCGCCTCTGGATGCCCAGTGTCAAAGACTCGCTGCCACGGTTGACCGCTCGCCAGACTCGGTAGACTGAACTCAATCGTTGTTGAATGATCGGCGTTGAATAGCATCAAGATGTGATCACCAATGATCGTCTCGCCGTATTCGTCAACATCGATCTTGCCACCACAGTAGTGAACGCCGACACATCGTACAGTGGGATTGTTCCAAGTTTGCTCACTCATTTCATTACCGTTGGGTTCGAGCCATGTCACATCCTGGCTGTCAATCCCGCGAATGGCTCTGCCGTGAAAAAATCTTCGTCGCTGGAGCACTGGTTGTGATCGTCGCAGATCAATCACAAGCTTCGTGAACTCGAGCAGTTCTCGAGCCTGGTCGTCAAGTTCCCAATCGAGCCATGTCAGTTCGTTGTCCTGACAGTACGTGTTGTTGTTGCCTTGTTGAGTATGACTGAGTTCGTCGCCGGCAAGCAGCATCGGAACACCTTGGGACAAGAGCAACGTAGCCAAAATGGCGCGTTTCTTTTTCGCACGTAGTGCATTGACCGAATCATCATCGGTTGGACCTTCAGCACCACAATTCCAACTGTCGTTGTGATCGGCTCCGTCGCGATTGTCCTCACCGTTTGCCTCATTGTGCTTGTGATCGTAGGAAACGAGATCGTTGAGCGTGAAGCCATCGTGACACGTCACAAAATTGACGCTGGCATGTGGACGGCGACCATTCCATTGGTACAAGTCACTCGAACCGCTGATCCGTGTCGCAAACTCCGATGCGAGGCCGCCATCTCCTTTCCAAAAGCGTCGCACGCAGTCTCGATAGCGTCCGTTCCATTCTGACCAACCGATAGGAAAGTTGCCGACTTGATAGCCACCTTCACCCAGATCCCATGGCTCGGCAATTAACTTAACCTGGGACAAAATGGGGTCTTGGTGGATGATGTCAAAAAACGCACCCAGCTTGTCGACTTCATGGAGTTCGCGAGCGAGCGTGCTCGCCAAGTCAAAGCGAAAGCCATCGACGTGCATTTGCGTCACCCAATAACGCAGGCTATCCATGATGAACTGCAATACGCGTGGATTACGTACATTCAACGTGTTACCGCAACCGGTATAGTCCGTGTAGTAGCGAGGATTCTCGCGCGAGAGACGATAGTAAGCCGCATTGTCGATGCCGCGAAACGAGGTCGTCGGTCCCAGCTCGTTTCCTTCGAAAGTATGGTTGTAGACCACGTCGAGAATGATCTCGATGTCCGCATCGTGTAGATTTCGCACCATGGTTTTAAACTCTCGAATCACTTCGGTTGGCTCATTGGCGGCAGCGTAACGTGGATCGGGTGCGAAAAAACCCATGGTGTTGTAACCCCAGTAGTTCGTCAGTCCACGTTCTTGCAGATACCGGTCGTCACTGTGCAAGTGAATCGGCAACAATTCGACTGCGTTAATCCCAAGCTCTTTCAGATAGTTGATTGCTTCGTGCGACCCCAGCCCTGCGTAGGTTCCTCGATGTGGTTCATATATCTGCTGGTTCAGGCGAGTAAAACCTTTGACATGCAACTCGTACAAGATCATCTGATGAGAGGCGATTTTGGGAAACCGATGGTCGCCCCAAGTGAAGGCTTCGTCGACCACTACGGCCAGTGGCGCGTCAGCAGCGTTGTCGATCGGACTAAACGACTCGTCAGCGTGGTCGTCACCGACGATGTAGCCATGACTCGCATTCGTCCAGTTTGGCAGACGCCCGATCGCTTTCGCATACGGGTCAAGCAAGAGTTTGTTGGCATTGAAACGATGCCCAGCACTCGGTTGGTACGGTCCATAGACGCGATAGCCATAGAGTTGTCCCGGTCGAGCATCAGGCAGATAGACGTGCCACACCATATCAGTGTGTTCAGCCATCACGAAGCGGCTGATTTCAGACGTGTCACTGGGATTATTAAACAGACACAACTCGACCTTCGTAGCGTTCTCGCTATACAAAGCAAAGTTCACGCCGCGTCCGTCCCAAGTGGCACCCAGAGGATACGGCCGACCTGGCCACATGCGGTTTGAAGACATTTTAAGTTCTCAATAAAAAGTAAGGGGAAATCGTTTTTGGCCCGTTCAGAGAATTTCGCATCATCGCAACCCGACGCATGAGTTTTGAAGTTGCGATTTTTGTTCATTTCAATAGCCCGGAGGGCGACATAGGAACTGCCGTCGGCGTAAGCCGACGGAAAGGTAGGATCACTTTCCATAGCCCGGAGGACGACACAAACTTTGCGAACCTGTGTCGCTCTCCGGGCTATTGATATGTGCAATTTCAATGCTCGCGCGTCGAGTTACGATGAGCTGCGCCGATGTTGAATTTTTTTTGAAACGGGCCATACGAGGTGATGTTTGCGACGCGTTATTGCGTAAATCGTTTGAAATCGGGAACTCCAGGTAGCGTTTTTTTGAGAACCAACTGCGTGAACGATTTGACGCAACTTGTGATTCAGAATTCGTTCCCGCTTTGTCTGAGGCGGAAGCTGGTGCACATTTGCAAATGTGTCCTCAGCAAATGTGGTACCGCGTTTGCAAAAAAAGAGCTCTGCTGTTCGGCACTTAAATTGCAGACGCAGAGGCCGCATTTTTTGCGTCGGGTCCTGAGCGTGCCATTTATGCGAGCAGCAAAAGACCGGCATACGCGATACACCCGATCGCAAAGGCGCTGAAGCGGCTTTCTCGTTCGGTGGGCAATTCCTCTTTGAAGGTGTTCAACAAAATGCCGCCAGCGAGAAATGCAGTTAGGCCAGCAGAAATTAGCTTGTGAATCACTGTGAAGGTACCGACCATCCAACCGGCAGCAACGGCGGCTGACAAAGAGATCAGAGGATTCTCGAAGGTGAGATCGATCCCACAGGCACCGCGATTCGTTCGCGGCGTTCTGAATCTACGCGGAGTCGTTGTACCGATCGTTGATCTTCGTGTCCGACTCGGAATGGATGAAGTTGCGTACAACATGTTCACCGTCATCATCGTCGTTAACATCGGTCAAAAGATCGTTGGTTTAGTCGTCGATTCGTTCTCAGACGTTTTGAACATCAGCGCCCGGCAGATTGAGGAAGTTCCTCATCTTGATGACATCGACACCTCATTCTTGTCAGGGATGGGAAAGCTGGACGACAAGTTCGTCCTGCTACTGAACATTGACAAACTGGTGGTGTTTGACCAATTCCAAAACCTGGAAGCGGCCGCGGCTTAGCGTTTGTTTCTCTCGAACAATCCTCCTTCCAATCAACATTTACAACAACAAAAAGATATTGTCATGAACTGGTTTAAGAATCTCTCTGCATTTAAGAAACTGATCACCGGATTTGGTTTGGTATGCGTCATCATGGGCGGCGTCGGCTATATCGGAGTCAGCCGCACAGCACGCGTCAATGACATGCTTAATAGCATGTATGAAAACGAACTGCTGGGCATTTCTCGATGTAAAGAAGCCAATGTCCGTCTAGTCAGCATCCGCAGCACGATGCGCAACGTTCTGATTCAAGAAGACGCCGCCGAAAAACAACGTGCATCCGATCGGCTCGAAGTACTCGCAAAAGAGTTCAGCACGTTGATCGAAGAATCTCGTTCGAATTTCACCACCTCCGAAGGGATCACGCTACTGAAGCGAGTCGAAGAGACTTTTCCGGAGTACCTGCAAGGGGCTCGCGACGCAGTGAACAAGAGCGTCAACGGTGACAAAGCAGCCGCAGTGGCCTCCATGCAATCCGCCGCAGGGGCGGCCGATCGTCTTGACTCCGACCTTAGTGAACTGGCACGATTGAAAGAATCCATCGCCGCCGCCTACGCCACGAGCGACGAAGTTTACCAAGCGGCTCGAACCACGATTCTGTGCGTTTCGATCTTCGGTGTGATTTGCGGTCTCGCGATTGGAACGTTTATCACTCGCCTGTTCTCGGTGCCGCTGCATGAGACAGTCTCCGCGCTGAAGAAGATCGCATTGGGCGACTTCACAGTCCGTGTTGACGTGCAAACAAAAGACGAAACTGCCCAATCAGCGGTATCCCCACGGAAGACAACTAGCTCCCCGCGAATCCAGGCCACACCGAAGGTCGCCAAACCATCGCACAATGATTTCAACTTCGACGATAAGAACGAAGGTGAACTCGCCAGTGCGGGTGCAAGTAGCCGAGGTGGATTCGAAGAATATTGAGGTTGATCGATCAAAACGTCGCGGCAGCCAGAACGGTTGCCGCGACGTTGCTCGATCGTTGTCGTGTTCCTGAAGTCTTATTTCTGAAGTTCACCCGTTGACGATGTCTCGCGTGCGCCCACCTCATATAAAGTGCCATTCGTGCCCATGCGACACTCCAGCATCCTGACTCCCCGGAGACTTTCGACCATGTCGTATCGTGATGGCTTGACCGATCCAGAATTCAATGCGATTCGTCAATTGATTTTTGACGAGGCAGGGATTTCGCTTTCCGATGCCAAACGATCGCTCGTTCAATCACGGCTTGCCAAGCGGCTTCGTGAACTCGAACTGGAAACTCATTCAGACTATCTCGACTATCTTCGGTGCGATGACCGTGATGGCTCCGAACTTCAGCGAATGATCAACTGCTTGACCACGAACAAGACAGATTTCTTTCGCGAGCCACACCATTTCGATTATCTCCGCGACGTCGTTTTTCCGAGCATTCGCGAGCGGGCCAAGAAAGGCGGTCCCAGAGAAATCAAAATTTGGAGTTCGGCGTGCTCGATGGGCGATGAACCCTACACGATCGCGATCACGATCTTGAAACACTTCGGATCGTTGCACGGTTGGAACGTGCGAATCTTGGCGACGGACATCAACACGGAAGTTCTCGATGCCGCACGCCACGGCGTCTACGCTGCTGACAAGATCGAGATGCTTTCTGACGAAGACAAACGCCAGTTCTTTCTGCGGGGCACGGGAGATCAACGTGATCGGGTACGTGTTCGCGATGAACTACGTCGCCTTGTCGATTTCCGCCAACTCAATCTGTTGGCCGAACCACTTCAGGTTCGTGAACGATTCGACGTAATCTTTTGTCGCAACGTGATCATCTATTTTGATGAGACAACGCAGCGAAAGTTGTTGCCTCAGTTTGCCGATCGATTGAATCCCGACGGCTGGTTGATGCTCGGACATTCAGAAAACGTTCCCTGGCTCAGCAACCAATTTGAAGCGCTCGGTGGAACGATTCACCAGCTCAAATCGTCGCACACCGCGGCCTCGCCGGTATCCCGTTTGCCAACCCCCACGGTCAAGACACCATCGAAACATCGGCGAACCACGACGCCTGCGTCCGATCGTCTTTCACAACGCCATTCACTGATCGCGGGCGAAACGTATGCATCGAAGGAATTGATTGAGATTTCCACTGTGCTGGGTTCGTGCATCGCAACGTGCTTGTACGATCCAGTGGCCAAGGTCGGCGGAATGAATCATTTCATGCTGCCGACTCAGGACGAAGGGACGCAAGCCTCGGCTCGCTATGGAGTCCATGCGATGGAGTTGTTGATCAACCAGATTATGCAGCTCGGTGGCGATCGTCGACGCTTTGAAGCGAAAATCTTTGGCGGAGCGACTGTGCTTTCCCTAGGCCCAGGTGCGCCCTCAATCGGACAAATGAACATCGAGTTCGTGCAGCAGTTCCTCGACGTCGAACGCATCCCACTGGTCGCTAAGAAGATCGGTGGAGAGAACGCATTGCGAGTTCACTTTCAATGCCACACCGGTAAGGCATTCGTCAAAGAAGTCTCGACCGAACGAACCATTCTAACGACCGAACGTCAACTCGCCTTGGAATCATTAGTCAAGCAAATCGTCCCGAGCGAAGAGCAAGTCATCCTTTTTTAAGAATCTCATTAAAAGAATCAAGGTATTGATCGTCGATGTGCTGTTCAAGTCCGCCGCGAAATACCTCGGTGGTAACGCAGTGGGCGTTCTTCTAACTGGGATGGGAGGTGACGGTGCCCAAGGATTGCTGGCTATGAAACAAGCGGGCGCGAACACGATCGCTCAAGACGAAGCGACCTGCGTCGTATTCGGTATGCCACGCGAAGCAATCGCACTTGGAGCCGCCCAAGAAATCACACCGCTAAACCGAATCGCCTATCAAGCACTGCAGAGCACGCGACGGTGAACGGGGATCGACCGCCGTTCTTAGTCAATAATTGATTCTTATACGAGCACGATGAGCAATCGTACTAGACACTCGCTACTGCTCGTTCCACACCATTACTTCGGTGACTCCACTGCGAGCTTGGTCACGATTTGTGAACTGGATTCTTAGACTGTTCGTCAGGACTCGCGAAAAGGTGGCGGAGTTCCATTGGCTGCCAGCGGGTTCATCGGGAGTGCGTTTGACCTCAGCGATCGGCTGCCACTTGTCGTCTCTCCAAATCTCGAATTCGTATTGGATGGGTCGTTGGACACCGCCGCGGTCGTCGTAAATGGCGAGTTCAACTTTGTTGAACTCGACCGTTTTGCCGAAGTCGATTTGCAGCCAGTCGACATCGTGGGGCGATTCATAGCTGGTCCAGCGATTGATTGGGGTCGGTAGAAAGTTGGTTTTACCGTCAATTGCAGATTGGGGCACGCCGCCGAATCGGTCGTGGTGGCTGGCCGTTGCTTTAGGAAACTCGCTACTGCCATCGTTGTACGCCAGGTTTCCAAGCGGATGAGGCAACGAGTCAAGCGGAAGTGGAACGTCGCCCCATGCTTCGAATTCGGTCAGACCGGACCGACCAGACGCACTATGCACCAGCGTTGCGCGGAGCTTTTGAGTCGTCAGTGCGGCAAAGGTCAATACGTGAGGTCGGTGGCCGACGATCTTCTCGGAAGCCGCTTTGACATCGACTGCTTTCCACCCGTCATCCGTCCACGACTCTAGCCGAATCGACTGAGGAACCCTAATCGGACTGTTCGGTAAGTTGCTGTCATCGAGCATGTAAAGTTTGACTGTGTGAATCTTTCGCGGTGTGCCGAAATCAACAGAGATCCAATCTTCCGTACTCGGGGAGTTTTGGCACGTCCAGCGATTTGGCGGATGCAGCAGATACCAATGGTTGCCATCGTTTAGTTTCGAGACGGACGTATTCTGTTCGGTATAGCTGGCGCTCATCCGAGGAAAGTAGGTGCCGTCATTGTTAACTACAAAATTCGTGGCCACAGGTGCTTCACGATCGGCCGCGCTCGGGCTGCCTGTGGTCTTCAACGGAACGGCATGTTTCACCAAAACCGGTTCGAGAGTGTCTGCGCCTCCGACTCGTTGGCCATCGACCAGCAGGTGCAGGCCTTTTCCAAGTTTATATCGGTCGCCGTTTTTGTCCCACACGATGCTGATCAAGTGGTCTCGGTAGGGTATGGCGTCTAAGGCGAAATAGCCCCAATCGGCAGGAGCCAGCGGGCGAACTTCCAACGTTTCATCGTCACGCGGAATCAATCCGGCAAGCCCGGTGATGACGAGATCGCAGTAGCCTGAATGGAAATAGTGTTCCGAGTGGTTGTAGCCATCGTGGCCTTCGAACGAACCGGTGTCGGGGTGCAACGCTTCAGCCAAATAAGGCGTTCCATCTTTACGATGCGATCGAGCGTAGATGTCCAGCAGCGTGACGTAGTCAGCATTCGTAAGCGTCTGGCTGCCGCTTTGCAGCGAATTGGCAAGCGCCTTCAATGTCTGTGTGGTCGCGTAGGGCCACGATTGACCGCTCCACCAGCAACAGGACTTGCTCAATAAGAACATCGGGTCTTTGCGTTCAACGGTAGACGGCCCAAAGTCGGCGTAGAACCCGTCACGTTCCATCAGCTTTTTCCACGCGATGTCGTACTGTGTTGAACCAGACAGCAAGTTGAATTGCCACGGAACGTAACCAATCAGTTCGCGACCGTGTGGATCGCCGGCATGTTGCCCGCTCTCGTACGTGCGTGTCAGGGCCTTCATCTGGTGGCCGTCACGTTCTTCGTCATTCTTCAGCACGGGAAAAAAGAATTGGCGGCGCTCGTCCCACATCAGTTCCAGCATCTTGGCTTTGAGCGCGTCGGCTTTTTGGGTGAAGTGGTCAGCGATGTCGATGCGATTGGCCAGTCTGGCGATCCGGACGATCGCCTGTGCGTCGGCCCACATGTAAGCATTGAATGAAGGACGATAGCTCGGGGCACCACGCAGGATGTCAGGTGTCTGTCGGCTGTTGATGTTGAATTCCATGCCATCATCATGCCCCGTCTGCCAGAACAGACCGACTTCAGGAACGAACTGACGTTGCTCCCAACCTTCGTAGTTCTTGACTAGGTCATTTAGCAGATCAACAAGGAACTCTTCGTCAGGATGAGTTTGATGAACTGCCCAAATGGAGTCTGCCAGCCAGGTGGAATAATTCCTTGGTTGAGCACCGGGAGTCCGCAGCCAATACCGGGAGTAATCGTTGGCGATGCGAGGGGAACGCAACCAACGGGCTTCATAAAGCTGGTGACCAGCCGGGCAACTGATCGCACCATAAGCGCCCGACCAGAATGGCCGATCAATGAACTCTGTGAAGGTATACCCAGTATTGGCACTTCCGTAGGTTAAGTGTTTGGTGAGCAAATCCCAGCGGTAATACCATGTCGTATCTATTTCCTTATTCGGCGTTTCAAGAAACGGCATCTGGCTCTCGTACCAATTGAAATCGCGATTGTCCCACCAATCATGCGACTCTAGAATCTGTCGCTTGTTAAGGATCGAACTCTTTGGCTTGACATACGCAGGTATCGTCACTGCGCTTGTCCATGTGGTATGCCAGTCGTGGGTTGCCCAGTTATCGCGTGTCGCATAGCTACGGACGATCATGCTATCTTTGTCGGCGCCTTCGTTGTCGATAAGTTCGACGTACAGAAAGCCATGCAGAAAACCTAGTCCCTTCTCGGGATCACGAGGGTCCGCCTTCGCCACAGCAACATCATCTGGATTGAATATGTCGAGTCCGTTTTCAAGGTTGTTGGCAAAATTCACGCCGTCCCATTGCATTCGGCTCGGTGGGGAGCCGTGAGTGTGCCCATGAAACATCGCAATCACGTTGTACGGCTCGGTGGTCTCCCACAAAGCAGCGAGGTCTTCCTGCGGCCAATCGTAATCACCAGTGTTGGGATGGATATGGTAATACAAAATGACTGGACGACCACTGTCACCGACTTTCTCAGCCAGATCCCTTCGCAGGAATTCTAGGCTCGCGCGCGGAGCGTAGTGATGATCGTCTCGCCTGGTCTCGCCCTCACCGACAAAAATACCTAATGCTACGTTGTGCAGCGGGCCCCAATCCCAGGAATAATGCAAGCCGTTATCGCTGATATTGCTAACACCTGGGCGAGTCCGATTCCGCTGGATAATCTCATCGATCAGAAAGGTGTCTCCTTGAGGACCATCATGGTTCCCGTGCATTTCGTAGACAGGAAAAGGAATCTTGCCATCCGTTCCGGTCAGGCCATAATCCGCTTTGAAACGCGCCCACTCAAACTGCTGCATTGCCGGATAGTCGCCTCCGACCTTGTCAAGACTGTCGATCAAGTCACCGGTGTTCACAAGCCCGAGAATGCGATCACTGACCTCTCCACCGCCGTGCTCTGCCGGGATCGGTCTGCCCGCAATCTTCTGCAGGATCGCGATGGACCGATCGCCAGCCTCCTCAGAAAAACGATCGAGCTTCTCTGGCGAACCTGATTCTTCCGCGAGGTATTGCGGGTCGCCCACAACCAGAAAGGCATACTTTTCCGCCCGCGTCTGTGATGCGCAAGTCGCCGATGCGATGAGCGCGAGTGCAATCAAATAGTGCCGCAATCCAAAGCACTCGCCTTTGTGGGTTTCTTCAAACAAGACTATCTCTTCGTAGAATCAGAGAAAAAGGTGAGTTATGCATCGCGTGAATATCAAGTGACAACATTGTACAGACTTGAGACGCTGATTTCCAACTTACCGGTTTAGCTGTTCTTCTAGAATGTCACGGATGGCATTTGTAATTCAACATCAGCTTGATGAGGCAGCGGAACGTCGCAGCCAGGCAAACTTCGCGACTTTGTCCGAGAAGGATCAACGGCGTTTCACTGCTCTTTATACCCTGCGACTCGGCCCCGAAGGTATCATTTACGTCGCCATCGAACATCAAATCAGCGACAACGCGTTAGCGTAGATCTTCGCGAGCCTTGACGGCAACTGGAATTTTGCTCGAAGGGCCCATGGTGACGCTTCGTCGTTTAGGGACGACTTCTTTGGATTCCAATAACTCGAATTCGTATTTCTTCAGCAATGTGCCCAGCACGATTGCCATCTCATACCCTGCAAACGCGGCTCCGATGCAGCGGCGATGGCCGCCCCCGAATGGCATGTACTGGAACGGCGAGTAACTCCGACCAAGAAACCGATCGGGCCGAAAAGAATCGGGTTCTGGATATGTTTGTGCGTTGCGATGAGCCAAGACGGTCGCCGAAGCAACTGCCATGCCTGCGGGAATTGTGTAGTCCCCCAACTCCATCGGCGTCTTCAATTTGCGAAGCGTCTCGGTGACGATAGGATGAATGCGCAGCGTCTCTTGAACAACTGCTTTCAAATAGGGTGCCGCTGCCAATGTAGACGGCTGCAAGTCTGGTAGCGAATCAAGTTCGTCTTGCAACTTCACCAAAGTGGCTCGGTTGCGGTGCAAGTGATAGATAGCCCAGGTCATCGATAACGCAGTTGTCTCATGGCCTGCGAAAAGAAATGTCATCAGCTCGGCATGAATGTGATCTCGTGAGATCGATTGCCCATCTTCATATGTCGCCTGGCAGAGCAGCGATAGGATGTCTTGTCGATCGCTGGTCGTTGTTTTCCGAGCCTCAATCGCTTCGTCGAAAAGTGAAAAAAGCGTGTCCTTTGCTTTGTTCCAACGATCCCACGGAGTAAGTCCGAGAAACGATCGATGAGTCTTGACAGAAAAGAATATCAACGGGCTTGCTGCTGCCACGGTGCGATGACTCGCGTCAATCATCCGCTGAGCGGTTTGGCGATCATCAGAACCAAATATGGTTCGAACAATGATCTCAAGCGAGATATCGACCATCAGCGTACTGGTTAGTACCGACTTGCTCAGATCGCGGCGAGTCAATTGTTCGATGGCTGTCTCCTGCATCGCCTGTCCATAGGCTTTCATTCGATCGCCATGGAACATCGGCATGACCAGTCGGCGTTCACGGCGATGCTCCTCACCATCGAGGACGAACAACGAGCCACTGCCCATCAGTGGGATCAAGGTCGCCGTTGCAAACGGTTCGTAAATCTCGGGAGACTGCCCGTAAATGGTACGAATCAGATCTTCACGACCTGTCACCACCACGGGGCCGTTGAGTGCATTGAGGAGGAAGGGATCTCCAAATTGATCGACCCAAGTTTCCATCGCTTCACGCGGATTGCGGATCAACTGCAGCGTCGGAATCCACTTCCCGTTCGGACCTGGTGGAATGTCCTTCGACGAACGGGATTTCATATAAATTCCTAAACGATGCAGTTGATTTGAACGGAAGCTGACATCCTAAAGTCCGCCTTAGCTTAAAGCAAGCGAAGACGCTCGTGTTAGTCAGGCGATCAGAATTCGAGCAGTATGTCGTTGGCGTTTCCTGCGAAGGTGTTTACCGGAGCGATAATCGGTTCGGATTTGCGTCTGGACTTCGTCGCGACTGGGCGCCCCTTCTTAATCGCTTTCGTCGGGGTCTTCTGACGCGATAGTACCGGTTCGGCATCGTTACTCAATCGGAACCCGCCGACCAATTGACTCAACTGGGTCGCATGGGCCAACAACGCACTGGCGGTG
>JBGSMN010000014.1:0-15562 GCA_041740155.1 Rhodopirellula sp. | reverse complement strand
CAAAGCTGCGCCAATCCAACCGCTTCGCCGCCGCCAGTTGACTCGTATCCGCCAAGCTGGTTTCCCATGTGAACGCCGAGATGGTGCATGACCATCGCGACACAGGATGTACCCGAACGATGAGGTCCCAGTACGGCGAAGAACGGTGAATCGGAATGGTCCGCGTTCTTGGCGTCGTTGAAGAACCGGGTTTGCTCCCATTTGCGCCCGCAAATGTTGGACTTCGTAGGCAATTGACCAACAAGCCATCGATCGGGCGTGTACACGGCGATCGATTCTTTGTCGACGTTCTTGCCTTGCACCAGCGCTTCGTATCGACGCTGCGTAAGTCGCCCAAGATGATGATCGATATGGTGTTTGTGATGCCAATCGCTCCAGTGCAAATGTCGATACAACGTCTTCATATTGTCACGACCACGCACCATGAACGCATGAGTTCGGTTCACGTTGTATGGCCGGTAAACGTGTTCGCTGATTTTGTGCGGCGGGTGTTTTCCGGCATAGAGATGCTGCCCGCCGAGATAGGCAAGTCCCCAGTCGGCTGGCAGCTCGCCAATGTATTGTTGGAGTTGCTTAACGAAGTCATCGCTGAAGCCCGCGTCATCTTCAAAAACAACATAGGAATCGATGCCTTCAAGTAAGCACTTTTCGAGAATCAAAGCGTGCGATCGATAGCAGCCCCAAGCACCATTGCCGGCGGTCCACTGCGATGGCGTTGCGACACGGCGACCGTCGATGGCGGTAAATCGTTCGGGTTGGGGAAAGGGCCACGATTCGGGAAGTTGCTGCATCCACTCTTTGAGCCGATCATCGCGGCGGTCGAGGTTGATGAGGAAGCAACGTTCGACGAGTTTGTTATTCATCAACTGCATCCTCATCGTCAGGCTCGGGTGCGCCGTCAGGGAATTTGCGCTGAAACTTCCGGATGGCCGTTTGGACGAGAGACTTGTCGACGATGCGGGTGAACTTTCCATGTGGCAATCCTCTTACTTGAGCTTCTTCGAGTAACCAATCTGTGATCGTGTCGATGTTCTGATTACAGCCTTCGACACCCCAATCGTTCATCGTGTCGACACGGGTTTCGCAGTTGCACGTTTCGCTTGGCTTGGCGAACCAGGCAAGCATCTTTTTCAGTTCGTTGCCGGGACCAGGACTGTAATCGGCGATTTTCAGGGTAACGGGAGCGTCGTCGCGATCAGGGAGGTAATTCCGTAACAGCGACTGCAGTTCACTGTCGTCCTGCTTGCGCCGTTTCTTGTTGACCATCGCCATGCCGATCGTAACGACGTTAATGGCGCGTGGATTGGTTTCGTTTTGGCAAGCGTTGCAAGCGGGTGCGGTGGTCTTTACGGTGCAACCAGCCAACGCTTGAGCGACTTGGCATTGGTTGTCGGGAGTCAGGTGGGGGCAGTGGATCATGCGGTCATCCCCGCGACTTGACCGTCGAACGCACCCGAGGAACTTGGCGGATCGCCAGGATCTTCGCAATCGCTGTCCATTAGCTCCCAACCGCAGGACCAAACCGCCGGAAAAACGATTGACCTTTGCTTGACAGCAACCGCAGTCACGCGGGTCGGGAAACGGTACAATCAAGTTGATTGGCTGATTACTACTTGTCTAAGGAGTTAATTGATGAACAAGTTCCAAACGTTTGCTTCGATGCTTGTGTTCGCGACGCTTTGTTCCGTGAGCAAAGCCCAGGATCTTCCCAATTTCCAAACCGACGAACTCGGAACAATTGCCGAACAACGTGACTCGGAGAATCGGTGGGCCGTTGGACTCATGCAGTCGATTTTAGACGAGCATGACGACACCAATCTTGACGTAGATGGGTTGTGGGGTAGGCAATCCGAGGCGGCGTACACTAAATTCCGAGGTCCGGCCGGACTTCCAGAGTCGTATTCGATAAACGCCGAAGTCTGGAAAAAACTGTTCAATGGCTCAGCGCGATACGTTCTTCGGTTCGACTATCACAAGTCCAATTTGTCAAAGGTCTTTGAGTCAACGGTCACCCTGACGCAATACGATGGATCGACCAGGAAAACTATTGGCAGTTTTGACGGTTCAATTCGTTCTCAGCCACGCGACATCGAAACCAACGGTCGCATTGAGGACGGCGTTTATCTACTTCAACTTGGCTTTCACAAGCGGGAGGACGGCGCACGTAAGCCAACAATCGACGATTTGAAGGTCAAGCTTCAAACTGGCGGCACTACGATGCGTCCATGTTTAGTGGTCCAAAAGGACGGCAAGGTCTGGGTTGTCGACGAATCCAACAAACGGATAAAACAATCAACCGCAATTCATGTGCATGACAGTTTGGCGAATGCACGCACGTCTATTGGTTGTCAGACTCTTCCGCCGGATGACTTTAGCCTTCTCATTAAGCACTTCATCGACTCGTACCCTGATCTTGAGGATTGGACCAGTCACGGCTATCGTGGAAAACGCATCGGAGTCCTTCATATCAGAACAGTGGAATAGCACCATTGATGTAAAGTCTTCCTATTCCTTGCCAGATTTTTCGATCGCTGTTGTCAATCGACGCTGAAATTCATCAGTGGCCAAATCCTGAAGTAGCCGTTTATCCAACGGCTTAGACAGGTCGTAAATTACTTCAAAAGATGTGTCTGCTTCAACAAAACTGCTTCCAAACCTTGGTACGCATTTGAACACAGCAACGATCGTAGTATCGGTTTCGGCAGCAAATGCATATTCGCTTTCATTAGCCACCAACGTTCTTGAAAAAAACGACGACCACTTCCCACTGAAAAATCTAGGATCAACAAGCACCACATCCGACTCATCTTTCCTTCTGCTCTGGAAATGGATTGTCGATTTGTGATGGTCAATCGCTGGTCCGCTTCCAGGTTGCAATGACTTATTTGGAAACCTAGCTCCGCGCAGTCCTGCCAAATCGAACGAATAGTACTCGATTCCATCAAATCCCGCCCTTAGGGCAAAAAGATCAAAAGGACGTTCGGAAGAAAAATCACGCACTGTCGCTAACTTAAATTCCGTTGCCAACGTATCGGTTACGACACCCTCGTCTTCAACACCTTTTGGAAGCGCTCTGTTCTGCAAATCGTAGTAGTCAAAATCGGGATCGGTTATCGCGTATTCTAATAAAATGTTGTTGGGTGACTGGTTTGTAACCAACAAGGAACGTCCTGACATACTCTTGGATATCTTCGGCTCAATACTTGAACGCCCGAAGTCTACCGGGAGAACGTACGAAGAATTTTTAACGAGAGTATAGTCGTCCCCGTCGTTCTTGCGTTCAACAACTAACGACACGCTGGACTTTCTGCCAGAGGTCCACAAATTCCAATTTTTTATAAGTTCAATCTGATTCATCGGCGGAAATCTTGCAAAGTTTGCGTCGTCATTGTCTGGTGGCGAGAAGGTAGCGTCGTGCCCATTTGTGTCTACCTTTGGCGAATCGCCATCTGTAAGGAAAACGATCCTCAGATTTTCAGCGTCCTCGATATCCACGATGTCAATGTTCGGTCCAAATCGACGTTTAAGCACAGACTTGGCTCTCTGTGAACCAAACACACTATTTCTCGCGTGAATCGTGAGATGCAACGTGCGTTTTGACGCGACTCCATCCGTCGGAAGCCATTCGCCGAGGAAGTTGCCAAAATCACCGCGAGGAAGGACGACAATTTCATCCGGCAGTTGATAAACTCTGCCTGCGCCTTCTGCGAAGCTCTTGTCAATAAAAACCGGGATTCGCCTTTTTGATTTTGAATCCGACACGAATTCTAATGACCCGTCAAAAAGCTCTTTACGCAAAGCGTCTAACTTCGTGGAAGTTTCCGTCTCGTTATCAAGAAACAATGTGCGAGGAAGTCCAGCTAAGTCAACATAGACGACTCTTCGATCAGAATTGCCCACGCCTATCCCTAGGTCATTTCCTAAATAATAACCCCAAACCTCGATCCAATACTTAGTCATCCGATTTTTTAGTAGCGGAAGATCACCCGCAAGCCATCGCCATGCGTCTTGCGCAATCCCACTTGCTCTGCCGTCCCTGCCTCCTGCAAGCGCTGTTATGCTTCCAGGACCGGCAGTTCGGCAGGGCATCGAGCGACCGAACCTGTCTGTCACAAAAAAGTTGAAGAATGCAGTCGTGTCCTTTAATATCACCGTTGGCGGTTCCCCAATCATTCTGTGAGATACGATGAAGACTTCGCACTGCGGTTCTAATTCAAACACGACATCAGAATCAAACTCGATCTCGTAACAGTATAGAACGATGCGACGAACTTTCTTCTTGGCGATTTCTAGGTGCCAATTGTTTTTCATTGAGACGCGGTGTCCTGTTGCACAAAGACTCAACTCTTCATCGGGAGTCTCCCCCTTTTCTTCCGATATAGAGTTGATAAGAATTTGAAGGTCTACGGTCGCCGCGTTCATGGTTTTTGCTTCGCGATCCAGTCTCCCTTTTAATAAAAGCTCGTAAGGAACTTCGCTGATCTGAGAAGTCGTGGCGTGAATTGAACTCAACGACTTCGCCATCTCGTTGCGCAACAAACTTCGTTTGCTTTCTTCGAGCAATGTCGTTTCGTTCCAATCAACATTCCGCACCATGTTTTTGTCGTCCCACAATTCGATGGTGCGAGCTAACCGCTGGCCGATCAAAGCAGAAACGTTCTCCAACAGCGCCGGACGATTGTTCCTGATAGCGGTGGATAGCTGCGTTAGCGCATGATCGCGTGCTATTTCACACTGGTTTAGTCGCCATTTTAGTGTTGACAGGGATGCGATTTCCTGTTGCATAATCCCCCAATGCACATTTAACGCTTCTCTAGCCGTTGCTGACTCCGCGGGATTAGCTGAAGTAAACTTAGTCTGTAGCGTGACAAAATCGTCTTTGTTCTTTAAGAACGCAGCGTTTCTCGCAGTCCATTCCGTTGAGTAAATCGCCGCGCGGTAACGCTGAACGGACTTAAGCAACTCGGCAATTTCCCCTAGTTTTGTTTTGGACTCAGCCACCCCAATGATATCGCCAAGTTGCTTGGAAAGTCGTCCGACGATTTCGTTCGTGATTTCCGCAATTTCATCTGAATTGTACGGAGGGCTATCAGGCAACTCTGGAACTGGTGTTGCTCCCTCGGTCGGTTTAGGAGCGTCCGCCTTCGGTACTGGTCGCGACTTGGGGATCGTCGATATCACATCGATAAGTTCGTTCCAAGTTAGAGCAACCTTGCTTACTGACGTGTTACTTCCTCGAACGTCTTCTGAGACAATCAGCTTATCATTCACCAACGTCGCAAACTCTGGCTTGATTTCTAGGAAACAGGGCCACCTAAGTTCCTTTTCTAGGTCTTCTATGGCATACTGGTAATCAGCGATGATTTCGCTTCGCGTTTTGACGTTAAACTCGAACCATTCGGGAGCCGGTCCGCGAAATCGGCTTACGATAGCCGCCCAACGTCCTTCGGCATTTATCTTTGCATGAGTAATATCTGAAATCGCCCCTACGGTTTTGATCGACTCATTGACTGCTTCAATTTCCTTTCTTGCGCTCTCCCGTACTTTGTCTTGGGCTGACGCAGCAGCTTTTTCAGCCTCTGCAGCATCCGAGATACCGCTTCGTGCAGCTTCACCTGCGGCCAAGGCGGCGGCCTCCATCACTTTCGCGTCAGAATCGGTTGCCGCAGCAACCAATACCTTTTCGCTGTCTGTCAAAGGAAAAACTGACACGCCAAAAACATAACGAGCAGCATTTGGTAACACATGGATAAAAGTTGTGTCATTTAGATCAGAGTTCCACCATTCTAATGGTGTTCGAGTGCCAAGATTCGTCCATGCCAGTTCAGACGAATCGCGTAACGCAAGATTCGCACCAGATAACGTTTGCCCAGCATCTGACTTAAGTTCGTTATCCTTCTTTTCAATTTGAACGAGCAAATCAAGAAGTCCATTTTCGGAGTCCTGGGAATCCTGTGGGTAGACAAAATGTGACAGGCACAGGAAAAGTGGCAGTAATAAGAATCGCATTCTACTCCACCTCCTCAAAATGAGCCTTCAACAACGTAGATGTCCCTACTGCCCCGTTTATTATCGCGATTCGATCGTCCTTAAGTCGCAGCTTGTCAGTTGAGCCGTCCGAATTGTCAACGGTTAGCAACATACCACCTATCCTGTCTTTCGTTACAAAGTGAAACACATCCATCGCCGAGTCTTCTGGTTTAACCCACTCTTTGGAAAACTTGCCTCCATTTTCGCCAGTCAAAGTCGCGGTAATTAGCAACGCATCGTCAAGTTGCTTAAAAAGCAAAAGTGGATTTATCCGATAGTCTCGAATCCCAATGTCTACCGGTTGCATAACGACCGAGCCACTGCCCAGGGCCAGTCTCGTAAGTATTTCTTCTCCATTTACAGCAGCAACTTCGCCTTCCCTACGATGCGCGCGAACGATCCAGTCATGGGTTCCTTTTGTTCGACTGAAAAGGTCAATGTATGTGACTTCCGCCCTGAGTCCCGTAACGCCCCCCGGATACAAGAATCGGATAGGTTTGTTTTGCGTGGCAGTGAATGTTGGGAGCGAAACAGGCTCTCTGTCAAGCGTTCTCGGCGTGAAATCTACTGTTCCGGGTACTGGTTGGCCATTCTCGTCAAGCACTGGCTCAACGCCACAACTTATTTTGACACTGCTAATGCCACCTGGTTCATTACCGAAAGGGAATTGAGAAAGGTCGAATTCAGCCAAGCGTAGGGGAAAGCGTTCGCCGGCGAAATCAATGATTTCGGTGCCCTCGTTAACGCCACGCTTTGGTAGTTGCAATCGGTCGATTTCCGCAGGCTGGTGGCCAAGGTGGGCATTGAGCCGGTTCAAAACAATCGTGGCACCAGCATCACTAGTGTTCTCACCCTTATTCAGCATTATTCGTGGGCAATTGGGGTACTCTTTCAATCTAGTTGCTTCATCAATTCCCAACATGCTCGTGTCACCAGGAAACCGCCAAGCATCGGCGTTTGCGTCCAATCCCCAGGTGAACTTCGCGCTTCCTCTGGCAGAAGGGATAGTCAAAGTAAAGAAACTGTCCGCCAGCATGGATTGTCGTTCCTTATCGGCAAATTGCGGCAACCGAATGAAAACCTTAGGAAGCGGCTCAATCTTGACTCGGGTGACGTAGCTTTCAGGATCGGGATAACTGCCGAACGAAACGTTTCCCGCGATTGCAATCGGGCGTTTGACGATCGTTCGCCGATTCCAAGACGCTTTTGCCGTGATATTGTTGTCCGAGCGATAGTCGGCTGTGTAGCTAGAACTTCCTGAACTAAAACCAATATTGAGCCCAAGTCCGTTAAGAGGCGGCAACCCGAACAATGTAGAAAAATTGCCTAAATCCATTTCGGTATTTGGCGCACCCGCCTCCGAAATCGCCCCCTTTGCAGTTGCCGGTACCTGTTTCGTCGTAAAGCATTGAGTTAGCACCCACTTCATTAAGGATTCCGAAATTTGGTCAAGCCTTTCATCACTCAATACTTCGGGATTACCATCAATTTTTACTTCGAGAGACCGATCCATGAAGTTACTGGTGCGAATAAAGTCCGTAACCTTTTTGGAACTACTGCCCCAAAATAAGAATCTTTTGCTACTAGATTCTTGCTCATATTTTCGAAAATAACTTTGTGCAGCACTAACTTTGAGGGAGATGTCAACTTTCGCTGGCATTGACATTGCGTCGTATTCACCAACCCAAATCAGTGCGAGTCCTCCCGTTTTGCCCATCAGCAATTGCTCGTAGATTTGAACACCGGCTCCCGATAACTCAAACTGAATTGATATGTTCTGACTGAGATCGCTTCCTGGAATGGTTATCCCCCTACCAGCTAAGTCCGGTGAGGCGTTTTCAATCGAAAGTTTTTGATTATTTTTAAGCGTCAACTCACCGTTTTTTACAACGCTGGCCGTGTTTCCAGCCCCTTCTCCGGTACCGGGGGCGGCAGGACCCTCGCCTTCGGGAGCCTTCTCTTCGTCTTCTAGTTCACCTGTCACTTTGATTTCTGAACTTTTTTCGACCGAAACTGACACGGGTGATTCATTACCAACAGGATCCCACAACGGACGTAGCGAAAACGAATTTCCTGTATTCTTAAGTGTCAACATCCGAAAGGTAGAACTCCGCAACGGGCCGATAATGCTCAACGCAATCGTCGGCACTTTCATTCCCTTATCCGAGTACCACTTGCTCGCTTGATTTTTCATTGCGTCCAGCTCGGGATCAGTTGCAGCAGCAGTCACCTCTGCCTGAACGATGCCATTTTCTCGACCATCGGCAACGTAAATCACCACTCGAGCCTTTGCGATGCCATTCTCTTCAACGAGGCGTAGTCTCGGCGGGATGTAATACCATTGACCTTCGACATCGGAGTCCTGGATGATCTTAAACGACAGTCCATTGACGACAACTTCGGTTTGTGCCGCAGAGTCAAGGGTCGGTAGTCCCGCATGTAGAGGAACAGATAGAGCCATCCATAGAAAAGCAAATGCCAGAAAGTTCTTCATTGGGTAATACTCTGCTCGGTTTATTGGTGTTGGCTGTTGGCTGTTGGCTACAAATCCGTTGGCGTCGTCACTGCCTCCGAGACCAAATTATAGCGGTCAGAATCGGGGTTGTCAAAGTTCTGTTGGCCGTGTGCCAACGGTCGCTCGCCAGCCGTTGTTAGTGCGGGTCGATGCGTCGGCTTCTGCCTTTTCAAGGTTGACCGTCAAGTCTTTGACGTTTTTGATCTCGGCACCGTCAATGGTCAGGATGGCATCGAGACCAAGGACTACTTCTGCTGACATGTCGATTCCATCCGAATTGAACGAGTAACACTATCGAACTGAGTCACGCCAGAACTTCGGCAGGCGTGCTTGGTGAGCGGCGAGGGCGGGTTGCATGAACGGTCGTTTGGGATAACGTCGAGGTTTGCTCGCACCACGTCGCTCGTTCTCTTCTTGGATCAGTCGCGTTGCGCGGTTGGCTTGGCCTTGGGTGAGTAACTTGATGCGTGCGAATTTGGTGGCGTTGATTTGCCGGATCGGCCCATACTCGCCGACACGGAAGCGATGTCGTTTCAGCTTTCGTCGTTTGGTGACAACGCCACCGAACTCGTGCAGGTTCCATAGTCGGCCAGCGATCTCGTTGACTGGCCCGACGACGGCTTCTTGTTTGTCACGATTTACTTCGTAACGAAGCACGCGACGCAGCATTCCGGTCGGCGAACTGGGCGGTGATCCTGGGTTGGATGGTTTCTTGCGTTTGCGGATCGATCGTTTGGCGGTCAAGCGGATCGTGCCAGCGGCCTGACCGAGCGAACGAAACGTGGCGTCGTTGACTTTGCGTTTCAATTGGCCCGGTGTGAATCGCACTCGAGCCCGAATGTCCATCACTTGGATAACTCAAACGTCAAAGTCAACAAACTGGTGAACTGATTGAACTGCAACCAATGTTCCGTCGAATACAGCACGCTGTTCTCGACTTTCACGCAGCGCGCCGCGACAAATGAGCTGAGTCGTTTGAGTCGGAAGTAATCCGCAATCTCCTCAACGAACGCAACCAGCGGATCGATCTCGTTGGCGTCGCCTTTGCTGAACTTCTTCTGAACGGCGATGTCGAGAGTGTCGTCCACCATCAGGGAAACACGACCAGTTGCGAATGTCTGCCGTGAGGGACGATCCTCACTTAACGGCCCATTTTCCATCGCTTAAGTAATCAAATTGACGGCAAGCGCGGACATTTCCGAAGATTTTGCTTGCTTTGAACGCCAAGAAATGGGAAATTCCCTTGAGGTCACTTGTTGGCCGCCTAGGCTGGATTCCTCGCAACTAATGGAGTTTACAATGATTCAACGAGTTTGCTTAATAGTCATCGTGATTGGCGGTTTTTCATTTTCGACCTCAAAAACTGCGTCGGCATTTTATCTGGCGGAGCAGGGGAGGTTTGTGTCGCGAGATTCGGCAGGGTACAAGGATGGACTAAATCTTTATCAATACGTTGGTGGAAATCCATCGACTTTTGCAGACCCTAGCGGTAAAGATCGATATCATTGCGGCGGAAGTCATCCCGGTGATCACTCTCGACTCTTCATTCAAGACCCATCCGGTGGATACTTCATCTTCGAGATTGGATTTCCTGGTGAAAATGGGTCTTCAGGAGAGTGCTTTCGCTGTCCAACACAAGGGTCAAGCGGTAATTGCGGTACTACAAATAAATGCAACACAGGAGGAGGATTCTTGAACGGCGTCGGTTGCTTCTGTTCGTATTTTGGCCCTGGATATTCTTATGTACCGGTGTCAGAAACGCATACTGACGGTTTGCCCGGCGGGTGCGAAACCATTCCTTCGACTCCTGAGCAGGATCAGTCCTTGATTGACGAAATCCGAGGAGGGCCAGATATGGTCGGCTTCCATCCTTGGTTCAAAAATTGCCACCTGTGGACCCGTGCACAAAAGAAAAAGTACACGGAGTGAGCGTAACCAATGAAGTGGTTTCTTAATTCAGAGGCACCTGATGCAATATGCGCCAGACACGCACTCACAGGGTGCGTTGTTGGTTGCGTTGCGTACGGCTGGATTGTCCTAGTTCGCGGGCAGAGCACAAATTCCGCCGATGCACATCAGATCAAGATGTCACTTTACTGGGTTCAGAATGCGCTACCATTTTTAGGTTCAATCGTAGGCTCGCTCATAGGTTTGGCATTGGTCTTTATTCGTTGGCTCAATAGTTGATCTCGAAAAGTCCAAAGACTGTTTCTCTCATCCATGGATTTGCGGCTTTTCCCGGTGTATTGATTCCTCTTCAGCGACGCTTGGCAGCGAAAGGATTGTCGGCTGAAATTTTTTCATATCCAAGTATCAACTTGTCGCTGGTTGACGTTTCGCATTTATTTGCGGAGCGATTAAATCAGCAAAAGCCAGATGCGATCGTTGCTCATAGCATGGGGTGCGTAGCAACGCTTCTTGCAGTCCAATTGGCTATCTGGTCAGGTCCCATTGTTATGCTGGCACCGCCGCTGAAGGGCATTCCTTCAGTGCGTTGGATTCCGAGGCTTGTTCATCAATGGATCGTTCCGCTGACTGAACTTAACGGGATGCCAGGCTCGTTAAACGACCACATCAAGATCCCAGTAGACTGCCCGTTGCGGGTCATTGCAGGATTGTTTGACCTGTCAGTGCCCATTGCCAGCACAAGGCATGAAGCGGTTTGCGATCACAGAGTCGTTTGCTGCACACACAACGGTCTGCTCATATCCCGTAAAGCGGCTGATCTTGCCGCAGAATGGATCGTCCAGCGAACCGAAGTTTGAAAGAGTTTTTTGCAGGGGTGCAATGCGAAAGAGGCGTCACGAATGACGCCTCTTGAAAAATCAATATTCCGCAACTGGAATCAACCCGCAGCCGACAGGTCGTATCCGATCAGTGCTGATGCAGGACGCGATAGCGGGCCTGCTTCGGACTTGCTGTTAAACCAGAAGGCGGCGACCCAGACTTTCGTCCCAGGGACGACATTGCTGGCGAAGTCGATTGTTGCCGACATCTAAGTTGTGGACGTCTCAAAACGCCATGCTTTCGGATCGTCGTTGGGAGTATCGCCGACGAAGCTGAAAATGCTTGCCCCAGCAACATCGACGGGGCGACCACGACGGCTTGGCTCATCGCCGTGCAATCGTATCATCACGCTGCGGAAAGAGACGTTCATCACTTCGATGGTCGGCGCATCGCCGGGGACCGGTCGTGGTGTCGGGGCCTTACGAACAGTCAGACCCAGAGCGAGTTTTTGAGCGTCGGTAACGCTCGGCGTACCTTCGACGATCTTTGATAGATTTCTGGAGCTTGCAATCAAATCGTCCTTTGCCGCGTCTTTCGTGGCAACATTTGGACGTGTCCGTGTGCTCGGGTCCCTAGCGATCTGAAAAGCACTTGCAAATGCGTCTTGCGTTGACGCATATGCAGTCGCCTTTGCGGCATCCAGGCCGTAGGTCGCGGGCGCTTCGGTGATTAGCATTTTGAAGTTCTCTGACCAAAGTAGTAGGTCAGACTCGGATTGCGGCAGGAAGCCGCGAGAATTACGAGATGCCATGTTGGCCTCCTGAAAGAGCGTTAAATTTTTGAAAGAAATACCTGATTATCGAAATCTATCGAACATCCACGTTGGCAATCTTCAACTATTGTCCCGCACAACCGTCACAATCGGCAAAATTTGTCTGCGGTGAGCATCTTTTTATTCAATCACCGCCAGTCAGCTTTAGCGCCCCGAATCGTCCATCAACGATGAACCGGGACCGATCGGACAACGTCGTTTTGGTAAAGACTCGCGAATTTCGTTGTAAAAAAAATAATCTCACGCGACAAAATGGCGAACCTGGGCGACAAAGGCAAACTCTTGCGAGTCCCCGGCAACTGTATCCGTCGCGCCAGCGAACACTTGCGAGGCGCCGTCAAACTGCGGAAGCGCTGAGGAGCAACTCTTTTGCGACTCCGAGCATTCCTTTCTTGACCAAACTGAACAGATCGAAGGCGAAAGCATTTGAAGGCACGATCAAACGATGTCGCGGCTGATCAATCTTGGACAACTTTGGTGGTGATTTGTTTTAGCGGCACCGCGACGTAATTTGTTTTTGCAGCAAAACTATTCTCTTTTGTGGCGAAAGCATCCACATGCAAGGGTGCGGCGCATTCATTTACGGCGAACGCCTGGGTAGCCGCATTGAGGAGATTGGCTTGCCTTGACGAACAACTTGCCTTGTCCATCAAACTCAACGCGATTGGAAAAGTCGCGACTGCTTACGGACGACCGATCGTCGGCGCAGGTAACAGGGCGATGAGTTGGTCGGTGCCTAAGATAGTAGCGTTTGCACCGGCAGGGATATTTCAGAAATTTTCTTGCAATTGCGCGTTGATTGTTGTCAAATCACAAATCAATGATCGAGAACGCCGTTTTAGAGGAGCGAAGGATGAAGGCTCGAAAACGAAAACCTGCTAGGCTACCGATTTCCTCGGCTTCACCCGAAGTTGTTCCTGTACATTTAAAAAGTCGCCGTTTTGCGATCGTTTCTGCCTGTTTGCTTGGCGTCGTGCTGTTCGCTTGTTTCCTTTTTCTTACCAGCTCCCAGCGAACCCGACCGGTCGTTGTACGCAAGCCAACGATCGACAAACTGAAACTTCCTTCGTTCGGTGAACTGGTCATGATGACCAAGGAAGAACTTGCCAAACAGGATTTGGCGCTTCTAAATCTACGAGCAGCGGAAGGCTTGCCCGGCGCAGAAGATTTAGACGTTGCGGAAAAGCTGGCAGACTTGGACCGATGGGCAAGTCGCGTCCGGTACGAAACCGATCGAAACCTGCATCAGTTTTTTGAGAAGCCCAAGGAGTTCAATGACTCGGAACCATACTTCCGGATGCTCATGTTGGTTACGGTCCTTCAGCTAGATTTTGGCGTGCATTACAACTTGGAGCGAGTTGAGAATGTTGACTTTACCAAAAGTAAAGATTTGTTCATTCATGGCCTTGTTGGTGATGCGAATGGCGGCACCTGCGTTTCAATGCCTGTTCTTTATACCGCTGTAGCTCGGCGTTTGGGATATCCGGTCTATTTGGTACATGCGAAGGAGCATTTGTTTTGTCGGTGGGATCGCGAAAACGAACGGTTAAACATTGAGGGCAGCAGCCGAGGAATGAATACCTATGACGACCAGCACTACATGAGCTGGCCGCATCCGATCAGCAAAGCCGAAGTCGATCGCGGAAATTATCTGAAGTCGTTGACTGTGGCAGAGTCATTTTCTGCGTTCTTAGCAGCGCGAGGCCATTGTTTAGAAGACACGCACAATCGGGCAGAAGCGAGTGTAAGTTATTCGCTTGCCGTCAAACACGATCCTTCTCAGCCGATGTATCGGAGCTTTTTGAGTCGGTTGGTCCGTCCCAAAACGATCGAAGACTACCCTGACCTGCTCGCACAGCAGGAGAGATTACGACAACAACGAGAAATGCAGTTTAATCAGTTTCACAACCCTGCACCTCCAAATTTCGGCAACCCTATTTCAAACGCGAATGCGTTTTCGAGACAAAACCAACCCGCCGATCCATTCGGTATCGATCCAACTGCAAACTTTTCACCCTTTCCCTACGGAGTACCTGGACGATGAACCTTCGTTGCCTTGTCATATTGTCTGTTAATTTGTTGCTGACGGCATTCGCTTCAAGCAACTCGCACGCGATGTATGAACCTGGATCGGGAAGATTCTGTTCGAGAGACCCAATCGGTTATATCGACGGAGGAAACCTTTACTCAGCTTACTGGTCGGTGAGCGGTATGGACCCGACAGGAAATTCACTTGTTACTCAATGTGAAGATGACTGTGCTAGTCGCTTTCCTCGTTGGTATCAATATCATTTGTTTGTTGGATGTGTCAGCGGTTGCAATGATAACCGTGAGGTGAAAGCCGCGTGGGACTGCTATTCGACATGTATGATCGATATTCACACTTGTCCAGAGTGTTTGATTGGCGGTGCTTTGGCAGGACAGATTGAGATAGTGCGGTCTCATATTCCTGTTCCCAAGCCACCCGACTTGAGATGGCCTGGTACTGGGCCATGGACCACGATGAATCGTGTTATTGCGGAGAGACTCAGGGGGTTGGGTTGCGAGCGGATGGCGGACGCGATGCATAAAGCCGCTACGCGGGTTAACAACGCTCCCGGCAGAACTGCTCCTGGCAGGATCGGAAGTGGTATCGTTATTACCGAAGCAGCATTTTCGATTACATGTTCCACAACTTGCACACTCCAATACCTAAATTCGCAGTAGAACCAGAGATGCTCAAGTTCTGGACACGCATGTTCAAGAAATCTCCGATTCGAAATGAATTGGAGTTGGAGATTGCAGCGCGACGCGAATTGGCAACTCAACAGTGGGAATCAACTACAGATATTGAATTCGCTTCGGCTGTTTTATGCCTAATCGAAACGGCGGGAGAGTGGCCCCCTGGGAAACTACGTCCAACAGACGCAATCTCAAAAGTTTTCCACGGGAAATCAGATTCAGACATGGCGTTTACCCACTTCTCGACAAAGTTTCAACGATTCTACAAAGTCAAGTTGCCTTTGAAGATCGTGATCGCGGAGCTTGACATATCTAAGGCAACAATCGACGACTTTGTATTGTTTCTATATTCGAAGGTGAAAGAAAATAAATCGAATTGACTTTCAACCTATTTCATTTTGGATACCGCACATTTTTGCACGTCATCAGAAGCCGCATGGCACCGCCGGTGTATGCGGTCATTGAGAACTTGCGCAGCGCGGGCTTGCCTTCTTCAGGCGTTTCGGCTGCGGCTAGCGTGATCGTCGCAGCGTCATCGCAAACAATACGCAGCGAACTGGGGACCGACTCGGCTTCGGCTTCGATCGGGGCTAGTTTCTTAGGCATCCGTAACCTCGGTTTGATTTTGGTTTTCAGAAGGGGTTTCGTTGCTGGTCGTCAAACCAAGCTCACGCATCAGCGTCAGTTCTTTCGCCCGCTGTTTTAACTCCGTCTCCCAATCACGCCCCTGCCGCGCG
>JBGSMN010000009.1:0-13796 GCA_041740155.1 Rhodopirellula sp. | reverse complement strand
GACTCTGGTTTGCTATCGAGGCGGTGTCATCGTCCAAGACGGCGAAGAGACGGTTTATTTGAAAGATATCACTGGCGACGACAAAGCCGATTTTCGTCAGTCATTGATCACCGGTTGGGCGCTGGGGGACACACACGGTGGAGTCAGTAATTTCCAATACGGCCCCGACAACTGGATTTGGGGCATGCAAGGTTACAACAATTCGCAGCCCGTGATCAACGGCGAACCGCAAATGCGTTTTCGCCAAGGCTTCTGGCGATTCAAAGTCAGATCGGGTGCGTCGGATGAAACAGCTCCGGCTTTCGCGATCGATGCGCAGAGCGGCAAGGTGGCGGGCACGAGTTCGGGTCAGTTTGATCAGCACACGATTCGTGTCGATGCACTGGAGTTCATGCGCGGCACCAACAACAACACTTGGGGACTGGGCTTCAGCGAAGAGGGTTACGTGTTTGGTTCAACAGCCAACGGATGCCCGAGCGTTCATATGCCGATTCCCAACCGATACTACGACCAAGTCGCCGGATGGTCACCCGAGACATTGCAAAACATCGCTCAGTCGCATCGGTTTGATGCGATTGACGATCGTATTCGGCAAGTCGACTGGCACGGCGGATTCACGGCGGGATGTGGTTCGGCAATCTATACCGCTCGGAATTATCCCGAGACGTGGTGGAATCGTATTCAAATGGTTTGCGGTCCGACGGGACATCTCGTGGGATCATTCGTGCTTGAGAAAGATGGCGCAAACTACCGAAGTCGAAACGCGTTCAACACAGTGGCGAGCATCGACGATTGGTCAGCACCGATCATGTCGGAAGTCGGCCCCGACGGTAACGTTTGGATCTTGGATTGGTACAACTACATCATCCAACACAATCCCACGCCCATCGGTTTCCAAACAGGCAAAGGTGCTGCGTACGAAAGCGATCTGCGAGACAAACGTTTTGCACGCGTCTATCGCTTAGTAACGGACGAAGCGGGTGAGGGTTCGGCATCACGAACATTGCAACTCGCTGATGCCAATAACTCCGAACTCGTTGCCGCACTGAGTAACGACAACTTCTTTTGGCGGCGAACGGCTCAGCGGATGTTGATCGAAAGAGAGGCAACTGATGATGCGACGCTGACGGCTCTCGTCGCGTTGGTCAACAGCGATCAAATGGATCAGATCGGTTTGAACCCTGCGGCGATGCACGCGATTTGGACACTTGCCGGTTTGTCTGATCCCGATAACGAATCAGCGTCTGCCGCTTTGACAAAGGCCTGTGAGGCTGGATTCCGACATGTATCAAGCCCCGTCCGCAATGCGGCGATTGCTAGTTGCAGTGACGAGCAAGTCGCCAAGGCGATCGAAGACAACCTGCAAAACGATGTCGATCCGAAAGTCCGACTGACAGTGCTGTTGCGTGTCGCCGAATCAAAGGCAAACGCCGCGATCAGTGGCGACGACCTTGCTGGCTTGGTGCCTTCGATCGGAGACGACGGCGTTTTGTTGGACGCCTGGACGTCCGCTGCATCGATCGATCCTGCGGCAACGAGCGTGGCGCTGAGCAAGATGGATAAGTCAGCTTTGGATTCATTAACCCAGCGGATCTCGGTCTTGGCGGAACACTTGGCGAGAAACCAACCGACTGCTGATCAGATTGCCCGCCTCCTGGAGATTTCACCCGATTCATCGGTTGCCGTTACCGTGTGGGAAGGCTTGGCGAAAGGTTGGCCGCGCGATTTGGTTTTGACTCTTCCCGAAGAATCACAACGAATCGTTCGCGAAAAGTTCTTGGCCAATGACACTTCGGTCGAAAGCAAAGCGGCGATCCTGGCAGTTGCCGATAAATGGTCGATCAAGAATCTAAGTGAGATCGTCGGCGACATTCAGGATGAGTTGTTGACAACCGCGATGGACTTGGATGCCAATGCGGAAAGCCGCTTGAACTCCTGGGATCAAGCGATCCGATTAGCACCGACGAGCGCTAAGATTCTCGACGCAGTCGAAGCGTTCTTCACGCCACAACTAGCGCCAGAGATCGGGATTAAGGCGCTCAGTTCGCTGCAAGCGGCGCGTGTGGAAGGATTATCCGAAACTCTTTTGAACTTGAAAAACACGGTTGGCCCGACACTGGGAAGTCAGATCTTGACATTGCTCTTGTCGCGAGCCGATGGCACCGAGAATTTGCTTGACGCAATCGCTGATGGTCAGGTGAAATTTAGTGACCTGAAGTTGGATCAACGCCAAGCTTTGCTGAACCATCCCACGTCCTCGATTGCCAATCGTGCTAAAAAGTTGATGGAATCGCAAGGTGCGATGGTCGCATCCAACCGCCAAGCGTTGGTCGATCATTGGTTGCCAGTCGCGGAAGTGCAAGGCGACGTGATCAACGGCTTGGAAATGTTTAAGAAGCATTGCGCGGCTTGTCACATTCATGGCGAAGTCGGGAAAGAGATTGGCCCCAACCTGACGGGCATGGCAGTTCATCCTAAAGAGGAAATTTTGATGAACGTGCTCGATCCTTCGCGTAGTGTCGAAAACAATTTCCGCACCTATCAAGTTCTGACAATCGACGGAAACGTGTTCTCGGGAATGTTGGCGGGTGAGTCTGCAAACTCACTTCGCATCATCGACACGCAAGGCAAAGAATTGCTGGTGCTTCGCGAAGACATCGAGCAAATGACTTCGTCGGCCAAGTCGTTAATGCCCGAGGGATTTGAAAGCTCGATCAGTGAAACGGAGATGGCGGACCTGTTGTCGTTTCTCGCTAAGCGTGGCAAGCACGCGCCACTGAATATCTCGAGTGTTGCGACCATCAACAGCAACCAGGGGCTTCCCGGATTCCGTGGCCAACCTGGCGACAAGTTCGTGCTGGATTCGTACGGGCGTGTGGAAGTCGAGGGTGTCCCATTTGAGTTAGTTGATCCGCAGGGTGATCGAATCGCCAACATCATCGGTTTGCAAGGCAAATCGCCTCGTTTCCCCAGCACGTTGCCTGAATCAGTCACGATCGACTGTGCTGGAAACGTGGAAACGATTCACATCCTCGGTGGTGTCGCTTGGGCCGCCTACCCGCGTTTCAAAGATGAAACGACCAGCATGATCGTTCGTCGTCATTACGCCGACGGTTCGGTCAGCGATTTTGAATTGATCAACGGCAAACACATCGTGACATATCAAGCTGGTGAGGATGTGCCGGAATCGAAAGTCGCGATTGAAGCCAATGGCAAACAGATTCGCTATTTGAAAATCCCTGCCAACGCTGAGAAGTCGCTAACGAAAATCGAACTCGTCAAAGGCGGCGACTTTTCAATTCCGCTGGTGTTCGCCGTCACAGTCGAATTTGCAGCCGAGGCCAAACAAGGCGACCAATAGATTGGCTTTACTCAGCGGAAACGCGACCTGACTTCAGCGGTCAAACAATGATTGCTCTCTCCCCTCTCTTCAACATGAATGTCTGTCCCATGAAAAAACTTTTGACTCTGATTCTGCTCGGCCTACTTCAGTTTGGTGGCCTCGCGGTGCAAGCACAGGAGCAGAACCCGGAACAGCCTCGCCAAGGAAGACGTGGTGGCGGGTTCGGTGGACCGATTGAACTCGGTCCAGACGATAAGCAAACCTACCCCGATCCGGTGAGTAGCATCGTCGAGAAACGCGATAACATTCCGCACGGAAAGCTGGAGATGATCGAGTACGATTCGAAGACGGTCGGCACGACTCGCAAGTTGAACGTCTACACGCCTCCTGGATACTCTTCTGAGAATAAGTATCCGGTTCTGTATTTATTGCACGGCATCGGTGGCGACGAAACGGAATGGCAGCGATTCGCGACACCTGACGCATTGTTCGACAATTTGATCGCGGACAAGAAAGCTGTTCCGATGATCGTCATCATGCCCAATGGTCGCGCGCAAAAGAACGATCGTGCCGAAGGCAATGTGATGGCAAGTGCAGCAGCCTTCGCAGTGTTCGAAAAAGACTTGCTCGATGACGTGATACCAACCATCGAGTCGCGATACTCCGTTCAGGCCGATCGCAACCATCGAGCTATCGCCGGCTTGTCGATGGGCGGTGGCCAGTCGTTGAATTTTGGGCTGACCAACCTGGACACGTTTGCATGGGTCGGCGGTTTCTCATCCGCGCCCAACACCAAGGCTCCCGAGGAACTCGTTCCTGATCCGAAACAGACCAAAGAGCAGCTCGAACTGCTGTGGCTGTCTTGTGGCAACAAAGACGGACTGATCGGAATCAGCCAACGTCTGCAACGTTACCTCAAAAAGAACGATGTGCCGCACATTTGGAACGTTGACTCACACGGTCACGATCCGACACACTGGCGCAACAACCTGTACCACTTCGCTCAATTGTTGTTCCAAGAATCATCGGCTGACAAAGAGCAAGCAGCCGAAGCAACGGATAATCCGCAATCCAGCACAACACCTGAGGGCATCAAAGACGACTTCAAGCCTGCATCGACAAACCAACCAGGCAAGGATTACCCGCAAGTCAACTCACAAGGTCGCATCAAGTTTCGCGTCGTCGCCCCAAATGCGAAAAGCGTGGCCACGACTTTTCGCGAGAGCACCGAATTCGTCAAAGGCGACGATGGGGCATGGATCGGATACTCGCGACCACTCGATCAAGGATTCCACTACTACGAGTTGATCATCGACGGCGCGAACGTGCCTGATCCGAACAGCAAGTATTACTTCGGCGCGATGCGTTGGGGAAGCGGCATCGAGATCCCTGCGGATGATCGTGAGTTCTACGCACTGAAGAATGTGCCGCATGGCCAGGTTCGCGAGATCTACTTCCATTCCGAAAGCACTGACGCTGAGCGACGTGCATTTGTTTACACTCCGCCGGGCTACGACGCCGACCAAGATACACGCTACCCAGTGCTGTATCTGCAACACGGCTGGGGCGAGAACGAGTACGGCTGGAGTGTTCAAGGCCACGCCGGTTTGATCATGGACAATTTGATCGCCGAAGGAAAAACCAAACCGTTCATCATCGCGATGACCCACGGCATGACCAATGAAGTTCGCATGGGCGGAATGCGAGACTTTGACATCAAAGATTTCGAGACCGTTTTGGTGAACGAGTTAGTTCCCTACGTTGACAAGAATTTCCGCACGCTGACGGATCAACCCAATCGCGCCATGGCGGGTCTGTCGATGGGCAGCATGGAAACCAAGTCGATCACGCTCCGCAACTTGGACAGGTTCTCGCACATCGGGCTGTTCAGCGGTGCGACGATCTCCAAGGAAGATGTGGAGAGCACTGAAGGCTTTACAGACAAGGTGAAGCTCGTTTTTGTGAGTTACGGCAGCAAGGAAGTTGATGGCGGTCGAACGCGTCGAGGCGGTGATCCAGCAGACACGGTCAAGCAATTGAAAGAGCTCGGCATTAACGCCCACTACTACCTATCACCGGAAACAGCTCACGAGTGGCAATCATGGCGTCGCAGTCTGAAAGAGTTCGCGCCGATGCTGTTTCAATCAGAGGATAAGATCTCGGGAATTGGGAATGTCGCCCCCGATACTCAAGCAAGCAAAGACTCGGGCGCAAAACGAATGGCTGCTGCCGACAAGTTGATGTTGGCATCACAGCCAACGACTTCGTCTGTGCCTGATCCAGCACCGGTCGCTGACGTCCGGATTGACCGAGTGATCAAGGAGGCTTTCAAAGACTCGTTTCTCATCGGTATGGCCGGTGATGTACCAGCGAGATATTCCGAGGAGGAACTTAAACTCGCGGCAGTGCATTTCAACGCCGTCACTCCTGAAAATTGCATGAAGCCGGAGCGTGTCCATCCGAATGAAGACCGTTGGCTGTTCGAGCAGACTGACGCGTTGGTTCAGTGGGCTGAGCAAAACAGCATGACCGCCCACGGTCACACACTCGTTTGGCACCAGCAAACTCCCGACTGGTTTTTCAGCGGCGGAGACAAGGAGGTCATCAAGCAGCGACTTAAGGAGCACATTGAAACGCTGGTCAGTCGTTACAAAGGGAAGCTGCAAAGCTGGGATGTCGTCAACGAAGCGATCAATGACGGCGGCAATGCTCAGACTGCAACGACCGAAAACGTGCGTGATTCCAAGTGGCTACAATCGCTCGGCCCAGAGTTCCTGACGCTCGCGTTTCAGTTCGCGCACGCGGCGGATCCCGCGTCGGTTCTGTATTACAACGATTACAATATCGAGTCAGGTCCAAAACATGAAAGCTCGATGGTCCTGTTGAAACGTTTGCTTGCCGACGGAGCACCAGTGCATGCGGTTGGCATCCAAGGTCACTGGCGTAGCGGTGGTGTCCCGTTTAAAGATATCGACAAAGCTATCTCTGATTACGCTTCGTTGGGGTTGAAAGTCAGCATCACCGAGCTGGATGTTACGATTCGCGGCGCATCGGGCGGACAATTCGGGGGTCGTTTCGCCGGTCGTCGGGATCGCGTCAGCACTCCCCCGTCGATTGAAGATTTGAATGTTCAAACCGAAGATTACGCGAAGCTGTTTGAGATTTTTAAGAAGCACGAGAGCGTGATCGAGCGAGTGACGTTCTGGGGTCTGAACGATCGTCGCACTTGGCGTTGGGGCCAGCACCCGTTGTTGTTCGACGCGAACAACAATCCTAAGCCAGCCTATGCCGCGATCGTGAATGATTCGAACGGAGTTGAATCGGAAGCATCGAAATAAACCATGGTGTCAGGAAACAACTCGCGGTTCATCTCTCTCGTCGAAATCCTTGGCGATTTTCGCTCGGTTGTATTACAATGCGTTGCCGATGACGATTCTCACGTAGCGGTCGTCGTCAAGAAAAAGCCAATACGAAAAACTCGCAACCTAGATCCAACCTGACCTTACCTGATGAAATCGCTGTTTCTGCTCCTGATTGTATTGATCACTTGTGAATTCATTCACGCTGAAGAAGCTAACGAACTCAATCCGAAAGACAATTTAATTGTCGAGACGGTGTTGCGGTTGCAGAGCTTTAATCTGGAGTCGTCGCCGCCCGCGAAAGCCGCCGTGCTGCGTTATTTGAAAGCTCGCGTGGGTACGGATCAGTATTTTCAGTTGATCGAGCGTTTCAAGCCGCTCGAGATTGCTGAGGAGTTGTCTGCGTTCGCACTCCAGCATGCCGAAGAAACGGCGGGCGTCCGTGCCGCTGAATTGCTCTTTGCCATGGATCAACAGCAGCGATTGCTCGATCTCACGACCGGCGACGATGCCACCGCCGCCACCATCGCGATCGGCTTGATCGGTCGAAGCGGAGGCGGCAAAGTTAGCGAACTACTCACGCCAATCCTGACGTCAGACTCCGCGGCCATGCAACTGCGAATCGCCACGGTTGCCGCGATCGGACGACGAACCGACGGACAAAAACAGATTCTGGAATTAGTCAAACAAGCAAGCCTCCCGGAGGATTTGATGTTTGCAGCGGCGAACGTTTTGTTGTCGTCCGATGATGAAGCGATTGCTAGTGAAGCGAGCAAGCATTTGTCGTTGCCCGCGACCGCCGACAGTCAACCGTTGCCGCCGCTGGCGGAGTTAATCGCACGTCGCGGTGACGTGGCCGCTGGTGAAACGGCGTTCCGCACGCAAGGCACTTGCAGCAACTGCCACAAGGTGCAAGGTTTTGGCAAAGAGGTCGGGCCAGATTTGTCGGAGATCGGTAGCAAGTTGTCGCGTGAAGCGATGTACGTGGCCATCCTCGATCCGAGTGCCGCGGTTAGCCACAACTTTGAAACCTACGCCTTGTTGACCGATGACGGCGCGGCGATCACGGGCTTGCTGATCAGCGAAACCGACGACGCGATCACGCTGCGAACGAGCGAGGGCATCGACAAAACCGTCGATCGCGAGACCGTTGAATTGTTCGAGAAAAAGGCCAAGTCAATGATGCCCCAGGACTTACAACGGCTATTGACGGTCGACCAACTCGTCAACATTGTCGAATACACGATGAGTTTGACCAAGAAATAGCACTGCGGCCTACCTGCTTGACGAGGATGTGGTTTTTCTTGTCTGATAGCGTGGAAATTACCTCAATTCCGCTGTGTACTGATTCGATGAACCACGACTCGACCTCCCCGACCGCCGCTACTGAATCTAATCGCGGTCCGTTAGGCCCCGAGCAGATTGAGGCCATGATCCCACATCGTTCGCCGATGCGGTTGCTCGATAGCGTGGTGGAGTTGACCGAATCAACGATCCACGCCCGCAAAACGTTTTCGCAAGACGATTTTTTTGTGCAGGGGCATTTCCCCGATTACCCGCTCGTGCCGGGCGTGATCCAGTGTGAGTGTTGTCTGCAAGCCGGTGCGATTCTGCTTCGAGAGCACACCCCTGCGGTGGGCGAATTTGTGCCGGTGGCTACGCGGATGGATAGCGTCAAGTTCAAGAACATGGTTCGTCCTGGCGATACCGTCGATATTCACGTGACGTTGAAAGAACGATTGTCGAATGCATTTTTCTTGAGTGGCAAGATGCTGCTCAATGGTAAAACCACCACACGATTAGAATTCGCTTGCTCGATCACCAATCCGCGTGGTGGTGAGGGAGACGAAGCGTCGTGAGCCAGCCCGATACCACGCCTGCCGCGTTCGATTTCCTGGGCTTCTCCGGCAAACAATATCTCGTGATGGGTGTTGCCAATCGCAAGAGCGTCGCGTGGGCGATTGCGTCGTTGATTGAGCAATCCGGTGGCGAGGTGATCTATACCGTCCGCAGCGAAGCCCGCCGCGAGAGCACCGCGAAACTGCTCGCGGGTCGCCGTGTGATCGTGTGCGATGTTGAACAGCAATCGAGCATCGACGCGCTGGCTGAGACTCTAACGGCTGAGAACGTGACGCTGGCCGGTGTGGTGCATGCGATTGCGTTTGCTGATTACTCCGAAGGCATGCGTCCATTTCACGAAACGACTCGCCGTCAATTCTTGCAAGCGATCGACATTTCAGCGTTTTCTTTAACGGCCGTTTGTCAGGCGATACGGTCTCGATTGGCCAACGACGCTTCAGTGGTCACGATCGGTATTAGTACGACACGGATGGCGAGCGAAAGTTACGGCTACATGGCACCGATCAAAGCGGCGCTCGAATCATCGCTGGCGTTTCTGACGAAATCGTTCAGCCGGTTCAGTGAAGTGCGTTTCAACAGTGTCGCAGCGGGATTGTTGAAAACGAGTGCCTCAGCGGGGATTCCTGGATATGTGGATTCCTATTTGTTCGCCGAAAAAGTCATCCCGCGTGGACGCGCGGTCGAGACGGACGAGGTCGCGTCAACGGCAGCATTTTTGTTATCGCAGCGTTCATCGGGCATCACCGCTCAATCGCTCGTCGTTGACGCAGGCATGTCGATCAATTATTTCGATGCCGACATCGTTGGCGCTGTCACGGCAGCCTCCGTCGATTAGAATTATTCCGCTGCAATTTTCCTTTCTTTTACCCTTCTGATTTCAATTTCTGCTCATGGCTCAAGCGATCTATATCAACGGCGAATACTTCTCTCGCGAAGATGCCAAGATCAGTGTTTACGATCACGGTCTGCTGTACGGTGACGGCGTGTTCGAGGGAATGCGGATTTACAACAGTCAAGTATTCGCATTAGAAGATCACTTGGTGCGGCTATACGAATCGGCTCGCGCGATCGCACTCGAAATCCCGATCGATGTCGACGCCATGCGAGCGGCTGTCCAGGATACGGTCAAGAAGAACGGATTGACGGACGCTTACGTGCGTTTGGTTTGCACGCGTGGTGGTAATCAACTGGGATTGAATCCGTACCAATGTGACAATCCGCAGGTGATCATTATCGTGGACAAGATTTCGTTGTATCCCGAGAAGTATTACACCGAAGGTTTGGATTTAATCACGGCGTCGACGATCCGCAACCATCCGGCGGCGCTCAGTCCGCGGATAAAATCGTTGAACTATCTCAACAACATCATGGCCAAGATCGAAGCGATCCGGGCGGGGTGCATTGAAGCGGTGATGCTCAATCATAAAGGCGAAGTGGCGGAGTGTACGGGCGATAATATTTTCATCGTCCGGCATGGTCGATTGCTAACACCACCGATCCACGCTGGCATCCTGGAAGGTATCACACGGAATACGGTGATGGAGCTGGCCCGAGGTGCAGGCATTGAGGTAGCAGAGGAAACTCTCACCCGGCATGACTTGTTCATTGCCGAAGAATGTTTTTTGACAGGCAGTGCAGCCGAAGTGATCCCGGCTGTACGTTTGGACGGACGACTGATCGCCGATGGAAAAGTCGGCCCGATTACGAAGCAGCTCAACGAACTGTTCCGCAAACATGTTAACAGTGTGGGCTGAACATCTTTGGAGTGCTCCGACTTGTCGGAGCTTTCTTTTTCAAACCAGCTAAACACTCGTGGGCAATGCTGAACTTGAGGCGGAGTTCGGTAAGCTGCCGCAATGGCGTGATTCATTGAGAAAGAAAGCGGCAACAAGTTACCGCACTCCAAAAGGCAAACGTCTAAACCAAAAGACGGCTTGGTTTGTGGAGCACTTGATCAATGCCATTTTCAATCGCGATCTCGCGTTGCTCCGTCGTGGCCATCGCACTGATCCATACGTGGGTTGCTTGCGGAGCCGACTCAGTTCGCTGCTGCCAGACGTCACCGGCAGCCGGTGGTGCGGCTGACTCGTCCCACACCACCGTGGCAAAACCGCGACCCGATCGCGGTGTTAACTCGCGCTGCCAAACCAGCAATGGTTCGGGAGTACCGTCACCACCAGTAAGCATCCGCAGCGAATCCAGATAACTCTCGGCAAAACAATAACGCGCCGCGACGACCACGAGCGGCAATCGGCTCGAGGTCAATGAGAACGCATCAATAGGTTCGCCCGACACCGCCAGCCATCGGGTCAGATACGATTGCGACTCCGCACCGCAAACCGAATCCACCCAAGGCAAACTTGAGTTGCCAGGCGTTGCACTGGAGGCAGGCGGCAAGCGAACCGTCGGAGCCACCAAAGCTCCACGCAGCACCAGCAGATGTGTGTTTGGAAAACAAGCTTGCAATTGCGAAAGCTGATCACCGTCAATCGCTGCCTGTGCGCGATTATGTCGATTCGTTTGCGCGACGATCAGATGAGTTGGTATTTGCCGTGGCGGACGTTCAATCGCATCTTCGATAGAGCGGCGGATCGAGATCGAATCGGCCAGTTGCTGACAGACTTGCCAAGCTTTGCGGAGTTCGCGATGTTCACTGTCGCCAATCCACAATAAGTATGCACGATCACGATCAGGCGTTTCACAGAGCGAGTTTTTCATCAATTACAGTTTCGGCATCTTTCAAAATCAACCACGTCTCACTCGCCGATTCACTTGCGCGGATCGCTTGCAAGAACGCGTCGTCGGAAACCATCCGGCTCAATTTCGCCAGAATACGCAAGTGGCTGGCGTCGTCATAAGAGCAAATCAGAAAGAAGATATCCGTCAACTGACCCCGATCTGAAAACGGCAACCCTGCACGGCAGATGCCCAACGCGAGCACCGATTCGGCCAAGATCGACGTTTGCGGGCGGCGGGGGTGCAGCAGAGCGACGCCGTTATCGAGGGCGGTGGGATGCAGTTTTTCACGCTCGGCGACCGCTTCCGCCATCGCCGGTGCGTCCCACAGCATGCCGCTCGTCGCCGCCAAACTACTCATCGCCCGAATCACGCTGCCACGCGTCCGCGCCTCCAAAGGGTTGGCAATCGAATCGACCGTGCATATCTCGCTGAGCTTTTGCGGCACGGCGACTGAGGTTCGATGCAGCACTCGTTGCACGCGATCGAGTTCGTCGGGGTCGCTCAAGCCGATCCGTTCTTCGAGCCAATGGTGAATTTCGGCTTCGTTGAATCGCCACTGCCCACCGATTTTGCGGCCCGGCAAATTGCCCCGATTGACCATTTTGGTGATTTGGTCTGGGGTAAGGTGGAGATATTCGGCTAGTTGAGGGATATCGAGGTCTTCCATGGCAGTCTGAACATTTCTATTGACGGAAGTTTGTAAAAACTAGTAAATCGACTCAAGTTATTGCAACGTCGCGTCGACGTCGACCTGCCCGCAGGGAGTGTTTTGTTTGCCAATCGTATCGGATTACCGAAAAACGTTACGCCGAAGCGAATTTTCGCTGCTAGTCTTGCTTGCACTGACAGCGGCTAGCTTACCGAATTCGCTGTGGGCACAAGGCGGTTTTTCGGCAACTCCGCAAACGAATTTAGGTCCGATCGGTCCGACGACCAATTCAGCAGGTGGTTTCGGAGGCGGTTATTCCGGTCCACCACCGACCGGATCGCTCAGTCCCGTCAGCCCTGGATTCGACCCTTACGCGACGACCGCCGGCGGAACGGCCTGGGGCGTTCCCAATTTATCGCCACCGGGTTTCGGTGCCAGTGGCAACTACGGCGGCGCCACCGTCTCGCCTCTGGGGCCGCCGACTCCGGTCGGAGCACCGACCTATTCGGCTGGACCACCCGTCGGCGCGTCCATCGCCAACGGTGCGGGTGGCCCGAACGCGGCCTACCCCAACGGAAGTTTGCTGGGCGGATTGTTTTCGGGAAGTTTATTCCGTGGCAACAGCAACAACGTGTATCAAGGTGCAGGCTACGCGGCTCCCGGCGGTTTTGCATTTGGATCGACGCCCGCAACAGCCGCTCAGTACAATGCACCATCAATCTACGGAGGGCAGCCGTATCCAGGACAAAGCTACGGGGGCCAGAATTACGGAGGCCAGAGTTTTGGGGCGCCGGCAATCGGCAGCGGTTCGTTGTACGGCGATGGACCAATGCTCACACCACCCCCACCATCGACATACGGAGGCGATCCGTTTCCCGCGTCGGCTTATCCATCCGGTTCACCGACATCGCTGTTTCCAGGCGGATTTGGTGGTGGCGGTTACGGCGGTTCGCTGTTGCCCGGTGGACTCTTCTCCGGTGGTTTGACTGGCTATCAATTGTTGCACGGACCACGACTGCGGCACACGTTCATCAGTGGCGGCGATGGCCAAGACGATCTCGGCATCAATCAAACCGACGTTTCACTTGGTTTTGCCTTTGGCAATTTTTTCTACAGCAATCGACCACTGTACGTCGTGCCGTCGTTCTCGCTGTACCTGTTCGATGGTCCAATCACCACACCTACTGAACTCGCCGATATGCCTGGCAGCGCGTACGGCGGATTCCTGGATTTTGGTTGGCAAACGGATCCTAATCAAATCATCGGCGCGGAGTTCGGTGTGCGCGTCGGTGTCTTTTCCGACTTTGATACGTTCAATGGTGACAGCATCCGCGTGATGGGGAAAGGGCTCGGTTCGTTCCGTCTGACGCCAACTTCAACGGTCAAAGCCGGTGTGTATTATCTCGATCGCCAGAGCATCAAAATGTTGCCTGCCGGTGGTTTGTTGTGGCAGCCTGATCCGTACACTCGTTTCGACATCTTTTTTCCCGAACCGAAATTTGCCAAGTATTGGCGGACGATCGGCACGCAAGATGTGTGGTGGTATGTGGCGGGTGAGTACGGCGGTGATTCGTGGACGATCACACGCAGCAGTGGCATCGACGAGCGGGTCGATGTCAATCAAGTCGGCATCACGTTCGGATGGGAATGGGGACGCAGTGATCTGATTCGGGTGGGCCAGCGAACGGCATTCATCGAATTCGGCGGCGTGTTCGCTCGCGAGCTCGATTACGAAACAGCCCCTGACGACCAAGACCTCGGCGACGCATTCATGGTGCGTGCCGGGTTTGGTTACTAACAACGTAGTGGGATCGGCTTCCCGCCTGTCGGTATCGAAAAGTGGGCT
>JBGSMN010000004.1:0-1693 GCA_041740155.1 Rhodopirellula sp. | reverse complement strand
TCTTGGTCGCGACTGGTGGGGTGAACGACTCAACGAGTCGCGACTTCAAGTCCAAGCTCAAGCGAATCGTGGCAATGTTGACCCGGATGGCCATGAAATTTGACGGCGTCAAAGAACCTTCGGTAGACTATGCCGTGGCGATCGATTACGAGCACGAGCACCGAGTCTCTGAGCAGGAGCACGAAAGAGGGACAGAACCCCGCAGTGCACCTGAGGACGGCTTGCGCGGCTTTACTAATGGCAAAACAATCGTCCGTCCCGGGTGATCCCAATACGTTCGTCGTGCAAAAAAAAGGAACCACAGGTGCACAATCAGAACTCACGAAAGTCACTCACTATCATGTTGTTTGCTGGGATTCTTCTTGCCTGCGCAAACAGTTCCTATTCGTTTGCCCAAACTCTATCTGAAAACGCCAAACGCCATCAAATAGTGATCGCCATTCATGAAGACAAAGTCGAACTTTGTGTCTACTCTGGTATTGAATTCGCTAGGGTAGACGCTCTTGCACGTGCGATCGAAGAATCGGTCCAAAAGAAGGTCCAACTTGACATCTGCACCCCTACATCTTTAGGTACCGATTCGACCAACTTCATGGCGATCTCAATCGAAGGTCAATCTGCGAGAATATTCACGACCGTTGACTTAGCAACGTTGCGATCAATTGTAAAAGCACTTAAAGCAACGGGCGTTCAAAACGCGACGTTGGTTGGAATACAATCATTGGTTGACCTGAAAACAAGATCATGGCTCGGCAATCCCGACGAATGACATACTTGAACAAATTGGCTTTCACTGGCTAAGGGAACTGCGAATCGAGGCTCCCAATCTCCGGTGACGACAACTCTGATTGGGGCGCTCGTCCGGTTTACAAAAATCCAACGACTGTCGAAACGGAGCGCGCTGCACGAACTGCCATACTCGGACAAACGGTCGTCAATGATTGGATTTTGCGATGGACATAGTTTACATTGAAACTACCGTAATCGGAAACATTGCTGGCCGTCTTCATCCAAATGCAAATGTTGCCGCACGTCAAGAAATCACACGCGAATGGTGGACCACAGCGAGCGGCTTGTATCGATTGGTTACCTCGCGGTTGACACTGGACGAATGTGCTGATGGCGATCCGACTGCTGCGGCAGAGCGGCTGGAAGTCGTCATTGCTATTCCGCTTCTGGCTGAATCGACCGATGCGGAGATGCTGGCCAGCCTGCTGATCGAGCGAAAAGCGGTGCCGAATCTCAACCTCGCGACGCTGCGCATATAGCCATTGCGGCTGTCCATGGTGTACAATTTATTTGCACTTGGAATTTCAGACACATACTGAACCCGCATCTCCAATCGGAGATCGCTTCCACATGCAGAGACGCTGGATTCGTGCCACCCGTCATCTGCACTCCAGAGCAATTGAAGGTGACCGAAGATGATAGTTGATCCCAACGACGAGATTCTCGCAATTAAGCGACGACTGTCTGCCAAATTCGAAAATAATGTCCACCGGATTTTTGAAGATTTGCGACAACGTCAGAATGAGGGTGAACACGAGGTGATTGTCTTGCCGTCGCGTCGTTGCAGCACGACGAACCAAGTGATCGGGATAGGGAGGCGGATTGCTCCGCACCCCCTCCCACACCACCGTACATGCGGGTCCGCATACGGCGGTTCATCTCTTAGGAGCGAGCTTGCTCCAGA
>JBGSMN010000258.1:0-2065 GCA_041740155.1 Rhodopirellula sp. | reverse complement strand
GAACTCGACGAGCTACTTGAGCTCGATGAACTACTCGAGCTACTACTTCCGTCGCAGCAACGGCAACCAATCGTCAAATAGGCCGATGTGTCCTCGTGGAAGTGACAGACGATTTGCTGACTTGCGAGCAAGGCATAGTCGCATACGTTGTAAACGGAGACATTGACGCCAATCGGTTTCCAGGACGTGCCGTCGAAGCGAAGTTCACGAGCGGTGCCCCATGACTTCGCTTTCAAACGTTTGGTCGGTTTGCAAAGCAGCGTCTGCTTGGGCGGGTCAATCACCCAAGAGCGGTGCCCGTCAAAATTGACGACTAAGTATTGATCCGCATCGGAACCGTCGATCGGTCCACGGATTCGCTGCGTTGAATGATTGCGAGCCGTAATGCGAACTGTCTCGCCCGCAGGATCTTGTATCGGCTGAATCTCGCCGTCGTTGTCGAGTTCATACAAATCGCAATCGGCGCTGCCCGTTCGCATCCCCTGGCGTGCATTGATGCCGCCCTTGGGAACTTTCACTAAGTAGACTGGATCGGCTGGTCGGCCTAGACGAACGACCGCCCATTGGTCGCCAGTCGAGTTGGGATCTCGCCGCCACAGGATCTGTGCTGTGCCGTCGGGCTTCGATTGCAGGATTTCAGTGGCGGACTCACCAACATCGGCGAAGCGGTGCCAGGTCTTGGTGACGTTAACGCGAGCCGCCACCACACCATCGAACACGACGCGACCAACGGCGTCAGCCGCAATCGGTTCGATGGCGACCCCAACGCGACCAGTGTGTTCATCTTCATTCGGTTTCACGCACTGGATCGTGGCATCGCGAACGAAGCGGGCCAGTTCTACGGGACCGACGGTTGGATCGGTAAGCGGTTCGTCGAAGCCAACGATGCCGCCGATTGGAATGGCGTTGGCGGATTTATTGTGAACGCGAACAGTGGATGCGTCGCGAGTGTAGGTGCGTGGACCGCCACCGCCTGACAGGCGATTGCGATGCAGTTCTTCGGCTGCGGCGAGTAGTCTGTTGTACTCGGTCGCCGTGATATTGAACTTGTCACCGGGCCGGACGCGACGTGCCATCGTTTAGGAGATCCCCAATGCGTTGAAATTCGCTTCGGGGTAAACCTGTTCGACGTAAGCAGCTTCCGGGACTTGCAGGACGCGATCGCCAACGATTTCCTCGGTATGTTTCACCCAGAGGTAGTCCCAACCGCGTTTGTTGATGCCGTTGATCGCACCAACCGAGAGAGTCAGATCATTCGGTCGTGCTGCAAAGTGATAGGTGACATCGACCCAGTTCTGGTCATCTTCTCCGCCTTCGCCGCCGAGGAACAACGCTTCACCCGGAGCGAAGATCGACCAAGCGGTTGAGTTGGTGCGGCCTGTCATGGCAACCATCGCCAGCAAATAATCTGTCGATACAAACTCAAACTTCTTGCGAACAGAAAACTCGAAAGCTGGAACGGTCACATCGACGCCAGCCACACCGGAATCACTGACGCCAATAGCACCGCGATAATCGGGGGCCAGCTTTCCAGGGGCTGCGTAGCGTCCGCGAGTGAACAGCGATTGGTTGAGGTGTGTTGTCGCGCCGGTTGTATTGAACGAGACCGGATCGAGTTTCGATTTGTTGATCGCAGCAGTGACCAGTGCGTGACGAGCGTTGATGAACTCGCCATCAATTTGCAGATACGGAACGTCATCAGGTTGGTTGCTGCGGTAGTATTGCAGGCATGCATCGGCAGCGGCGGCGGCATCGACGTTGCCACCATTTGTTGCAACGTAGGTGGCCGAGTCCGATGTTGACTTGCCGCGAGTTGCCTTTGGCGATAGCGCCGCAACCTCGAAGTTGTATCCACCGCTTGAAAATCCCATTAGCTGAACACCAAGCCTCCCGATTGCGAACGCTCGACGAGGCGACGCGTGTTGTCAGCGGTAGCGATGATCGCTCGCTTCATATCCTCGGTGAACCCGTCGCCAACGGATGTTGGCATCGACAGGTGCGAAGTGTTGTTGGCTAGGGCAGCGTCGAAGTCTGCCAGTGTTTGGCTGACAGCGACGAAAGAGGC
>JBGSMN010000443.1:0-1516 GCA_041740155.1 Rhodopirellula sp. | reverse complement strand
TACTTGTTGCGGTGGGGGTTGTCGACCGGGATCTTGGTCGGTGAACCTTGAGCGTCGATCATCAACTGGGCCGAGCCCATCAACAGTTCGGCTTCGGTTTCGAGTTCCACCGGAACCACCAAGTACTCGGGCCGGATGTTGATCGGCTTTTGGTCCTTGGGTTTGCCGCCAGGGCCAGCCTTCTGTTTGCGGAAAGTAGTCTTGGCAACGGTCAGTGCATCAGGACCGAACTTGGTGTCGGCACCTTGCAGTAAGTTCGCGTTGGTGGACGAGAAGAAGCCAGCGTTCTTGAGCAGCAGCGTGAAGAACAGGTCGTCGATCGACTCGGCACCGCTGCGTCCCATTTGACGAGGGATGTCCATGAACGCAGACAAATCATCGTTGATGATGTCGTGACGAGTCAGCGTGAGGATTTGACCGTAGGTGTCGGCCTTATTGCTGTACTTTTGGTCCGACAGCTTGCCGTGTTTGAGTTCGCCATCGGCTGCGACCTGTTCAAAGCCGCCGGTGCCGAGCAATCGATAACGGGCGACCTCTTTGAAGTCCGTGACCGTTCCGACACTGCACAGATCAAACGCAGCGATCGGCGTATTCTGATAGGCGGCCAGCAACGTCTTGTTCATGACGTTTTCCATGATGCTGGGCAAGCTCATGGAACTGAAGCCGGCGCGGATCGTTGCGGTTCCGTCGCCGAAGACTCGGGGAACGTCGATGCCCTCGCTGCGAGCACATTCGGCGACAAGTTCTCGCAGACCGATGTGGCGGAGTGGATCTGCGGCGTTAAGCGTCTTCTCGCCGTAGCTGGCCAGCAGTGTTTTTTCTTCGATGCCAACCGACAAACATGCGGCGGCTTCCAGGATTTCGCGATTGTAACGCGGTGAGTGATGCGTTTGATCGGGAGCTTTGGGGCGTTCGCTTCGCAGCACGGCAAGTTCCGTTTTGGTGATGGACCAGCCTTGCTCGATGGCATCGGCTTCGATGGTTGGATGGTTGCCCGCACAGAGCTTGCGGATGCCGGCGATGCGGCGAGATTCGGCCGCCATCTCAGACCGGAGTCGGGAGACTGGAGACTGGAGCTTTGGTTGGGGATCCGGAATCTTGATTTCGTCGTTGATCATTGCCTCGAGTTCCTCGTCAGTGAATTCTTCCTCCAGACTGTCGTCTCCAGACTCCAGACTCGTTGCGGCCACGCGGGCTTCGGTGTTGTCGTCGGCCCCGAGCGCGACGAACGAGACTTCGCCAAGGGTGGACTTGCGAGCGATGTAAACTGGCCCTTCGTGTTCACGTCCGTTTGCCTTCGCGGTTTTGCCTTCGGGAATGAACACGACCTTGTCGGCGCTGGCACCGAGCGATGCTTGCCAAGGAAATCCGTTCTCGCTGGTCGCGATCACTTCTTGGGCCGTGACTCCGACGCCACTGATCACGCCGGCGACCTGGAGCGACTTGTCGGTGATCGTGATATCGTCGGTGTGGCCAACGATGCTGCCACGATCGTGGTCTTTCAAGATCGGCCGCG
>JBGSMN010000167.1:0-4697 GCA_041740155.1 Rhodopirellula sp. | reverse complement strand
CAAGTTAGCCGCCGCTGGTGCACTGATGAAGTTTGGCTACTCCACAGCACCGCAGTGCGTTCCCTCGCGCGCTGGACTGATGTCGGGCCGCGTTCAGAATACGTTTGGACTGCGTGGCAATGGCGACAGCGATGAGCCGATGCCGGCGAACGTGCCGACCATCGCAGAACGTATCAAAATGCTCGGCGGGTATCGCACAGGCTTCGTGGGAAAATGGCATCTCGGCACCGGCGAAAACTCGCCAGGTAAGCGTGGATTTGACGATTATGTGAACGGCCCGATGAATCGTTACATCGCGAATTATGACCTGGAAGGCAATGCTATCCCTGAGTCGACTTACACGGATCAAAGCAATCGCGTGGAGTATCAGGGAAAGGCGGCTGCGGCTTTTATAGATAAAAATCGTGAACAGCCATTCTTTCTCTATGTCGGCCTCTATGGACCGCATTTGCCGCGCATCAGCAAAGACGATTCCTATTATAAAGATTTCCCAGCAGTAAAATCTTCGCACGCCACTCCCGAGCTGGATGATATCCGACGCCAAGGTCTCGGACTGGTGAAGGCAGTCGATGATGCCGTGGATCGCGTGATGACGAAACTGCGTGAGCACGGACTCGAGCAGAATACGATTATCTTCTTCGCTGGTGACAATGGTGCACAGCCAAAATATGGCTCATCTCTCATGGGTAAGGAGACGCTCGCGAAGTGGGACGGGTCTGAAAACGTGCCGCTGCGCGGCGAAAAAGGCTCGCTTTGGGAAGGCGGCATGAAGGTGCCGATGTGGGTGCACCGGCAGGGCCACATTCCGCCGGGACAGGTGATCCTACACGCCGTCAGCACACTGGATTTTACGGCGACGGCACTGAAGCTCGCAGGTGGTGAGCTACCGCTGGAGTTTGATGGAGTCGATCTCATGCCTTTGCTGACGAAACGCACCGATCAACTCTCTCGCACGAAGGATCTTTTCTGGGATTGGGGCGATGGCATCGCATTGCAACGCGATGGCTGGAAGATTCACCGCTATGGCAAGAGCCTCGCGATGTTTGACATTCAGCAAGACCCTCATGAGTTCAATGACCTGCAACGTCAGGAGCCTGAACGGTTCCAAGTGATGCAAGCGGCACTGATGGCGCGTTACAATGCCTTGCCGGAAGAAGGACGCTCACCGTTGCGAGGAAACCGTAGAATCGGTAGCGAGAACGTTTATGTGAGTGGAGCCCCTGCAGAGGCCAAACCCGATCCACGCTATGTCTACCCGTATCAAAACGGCAAACCCACCGCTTATCCGGCACCCCTTAAACGTGCACCGAAACCCTGAACTGTAAAGATACAATTCATATGAAAATTTTCTACGCACTTCTATTCGCGATCACAGTCAATATCTCAGCCCAAGCGGCAGAGAAGAGACCAAATATTATCCTCATTATCTCGGACGATCATGGCTTTCCCGACTATGGATTCATGGGCCATGACATTGTCGAGACGCCCAATCTCGACCGAATAGCATCGCAGAGCCAGCTCTTCACTCGCGGCTACACCATGCCATTGTGTTCGCCATCGCTGGCGTGTCTTCTCACCGGGAAGCTGCCACATCAGAACGGCATTACAGGCAACGACCTATCCTCGATGAGGACCGCTGCTGGTCAGGGTAAGGGTAAGAAAGCGGCGGTTCCCAGAAACGATTTGAAGAACCTGTTACTTGGCAATTCGTTAATGTTGCCACGTGCCCTAACCGACTCAGGCTATCTCTCTTTCCAGACAGGCAAGCTATGGAACGTCACCTACGAGGACGTGGGCTTTACCAGCGGCATGACTGTCAAGGCAAGCCGCCATGGCGATCAAGGGCTTGGCATTGGACGCCAAGGCATGAAACCGATATTTGATTTCATGGATACAGCACAGCAGGAGCAAAAGCCTTTCTTCGTCTGGTATGCGCCCATGATGCCACACACGCCGCACACACCTCCTGCCGAGCTCCTCGCTCACTTTCAGGGCAAAGGCGTCTCACCTGCTGCTGAAAAGTATTACGCCATGGTCGAGTGGTTTGACCAGACCTGCGGCGAGCTCGACGACTACCTCGTCAAGAACAACCTCGTTGAAAACACCGTCATCCTCTACCTCGCAGACAATGGTTGGAACGCTGACGGGGGTCTAAGAGGCGATGCGCGAGCGAAGCTCACGCCATATGAACTCGGCATCCGCACGCCCATGTTCGTCCGCTGGCCTGCTCGCGTGAAACCGATGCGTGATGACGCAACGCTCGCATCCGTGATCGACTTTGCACCCACCATCCTCGCCGCCGCCGGTATCAAAGTACCGTCTGATCTGCCTGGGCTAAACCTTATTGATCGTGAAGCCATAACGGCACGTAAATCGATTTTCGTCGAGAGCTACACCCACGACATCGAAGATCTCAATGAACCGTCAAAGAGCCTCATTGCACAAGTCGTCATCGATGGCTGGTCCAAACTTCTCATTCCTGGCAATGCGAAGGACAGCAAACGCACCGCTGCGCCCAAGGAATTGGAGCTGTTCGACCTAAAAACGGATCCGCAAGAAAAAACGAACCTTGCGTCAACCCGCGGGGAAGAGGTCAAGCGGCTTGAAGCCATTCAACACAACGCTTGGAAGCCGTAAGCTCCCCAGTATTATCTCAAATCAAAAAAGACATTCCCTCATGAAAAAACAACATGTTTTCGCGCTGCTGATGATCATGCTCGCAGTTCCGCTTGCAGCAAACGCTCAGGACGGTTATCGGTCGCTCTTCAATGGCAAAGACCTCACGGGCTGGGATGGGAATCCGGAACTGTGGTCAGTGGAAGATGGCTGCATCACAGGCAAGACCACAGGGCCAGAGCAGTTAAGCTACAACCAATTCCTCATCTGGCGCGGCGGCGTGGTGGAGAACTTCGAGTTCAGCGCAAAGGTCAAACAGGAAGGGAACAACACCGGGATTCAATATCGCAGTCGCGAATTGCCAGAGATCGGCAAGTGGTCGATCGGCGGTTACCAGTGCGACATTCATCCGGCTGCGCCAAACAACGCGATGCTCTATGGCGAGAAATGGGGCGGTATTCTCGTACAAAACGGACAGAGTGCGGTGATCGACCCTCAGGGTGCGAAGTGGCTCGTCGCGGAGCGCGAGCCGGTGAAGGTGGATGTCGCGGAGTGGCATGAATACACGATCATCGCCCAGGGCAATCATCTCACGCACAAGATCGACGGGCAGGTGACGATCGAACTCTACGATCACGACCCGAAGACGCAACTACATAAAGGTATCCTTGCGTTTCAGATTCACCGCGGACCGGCGATGAAGGTACAGATCAAAGATGTGATACTGAAAGAATTGCCGGAGGAAAGCGTCGTTGCTTTTGACAAGTCGACGCTGCCTGCGGATGCGAAACCGTTGGTGAAAGCAAAGCCGCAACCGAAGGCGAAAGGCAAGGTAAAGCAGGAACCCAAAGCCATGTCGCCACCATCCGCCAAAGACGCATCTCCGACCGTTTCCTCCGCGCCGGCGGCAGGTACGTGGAAGTGGCTGTGGAGCGATTCACCAGGGGCAAAAGTCGGAGCTCGGTTGAAAAAGGAATTCGAGCTGACAGATGCCCCGACGAGGGAAGCGATTTTGCTCGCGACTTGCGATAACGGTGCGAAGATTTTCCTCAACGGACAACTCGTTGCGACCAATCCTGACTGGCAAAAGCCTACCACGGTGGATGTACGAAAAACGCTGCTTGCAGGGAAGAATGAATGGCTCGTCGAGGCCAACAATCGATCAGGAGCTGCCGCCTTTGTTGCATCGCTCACGCTCAAGTATGAGGATGGCACTGAACGGATCATCTTGACGGATGAGTCGTGGTCCGCAGCCGCACCGGAAAGTGAAGACTGGAAGCCTGCGAAAGTAGTCGCGGATTATGGAGCAAAGCCATGGGGCGATGTTTTTGGCAAGCGCGGAGACTCGTCGCTGACCAAGACGTTGGCGAAGTCAAAACGGAACGAAAAGCCAAGGCGAAGAGCGTCTGCTTCGACCGCGCCGGGCGAGGTCACCCAGCCTGCCGACATTCGCACTCAACCAGGTTTTCAAGTGGAGCTGATTCATACCGTCTCGCGGGCTGATGAAGGCTCATGGGTCGGTCTCACCGTGGATGATCAAGGACGCCTCATCAGCAGCGATCAAAATGGCGGACTCTTTCGGTTGACGCCACCCCAGCTAGGTAGCAAAGAACCGGCGAAGGTAGAGAAGCTCAACGCTGAAATCGCTGGCGCGCATGGGCTGCTCTATGCGTTCGACAGCCTCTACGTGATGGTGAACGAGAAGCCGCACAGCCCTGGACTCTATCGTCTGCGTGACACCGCGGGTACGGGACAGTTCGATGAAAAGACGCTACTTCGTGGGCTCCACGGACAAGGCGAACATGGAAATCATTCGCTCACGCTTTCGCCGGATGGGAAGAGCATCTACTTCGCGAGCGGGAACAGCACGAAGCAACCTGAGCCACTGGAGCATACACGCGGCTCACGCCCTTTCGCCGACGATCAAGTGCTGCCGCGCATTGCCAAGGGCGCAACCTTTTCTGACACCGAACCGCAGGCTTTCACATGCAAGGTGTCGCCCGATGGCCAGCGCTTCGAGATGGTCGCAGCCGGGCTGCGGAATCATTATGACATCGCCTTCAACGCACTCGGCGATCTCT
>JBGSMN010000408.1:0-2872 GCA_041740155.1 Rhodopirellula sp. | reverse complement strand
AAAGGAGGTCGTCACTTCGATAAATGCAGCGTCCATGCGTTGCTTACCAATCCAATCTACTGTGGCAAGATCAAGCACAAGACGGACCTGTATCCTGGCCAGCACCAAGCAATCATCGATGAAGAAACGTTTCAGCGTGTTGTCACGGGGCGCCCAAAAGGGACCAGTGATGGGCGGCTGAAAGTCCTCCACATTGTGAGGGGGTTGGCCGAACTACTGTGGCCCGTTTTGCACCATGCGAAACGGAGCTCAGTAGGCAGTGGCCAATCATTTAAGCGTGACCAAGTCCAATGCGATCAGGAAGTTACATCAGCAAGGTCAGTCCCAGCGTGAGATCGCTGAAGCCCTTGGTGTCGATCGGAAGACCGTTCGGCGGCATTTAATCGACCAGACGAGCGAAGACTCGGCCGCCAACGATTCAAAAGGGACCGGGGCGCCCACCGGCTCGGACGCCTCGGGCGACACCCCGATTGGTCCAGTGGCGACCGCGATCACCGTCAAGTCGGCCAGCATGTGCGAGCCGTTTCGTGAGCTGATCGAAGTCAAACTCGGTCAAGGCTTGCACTGCCAACGAATCTTTCAAGACCTTCAAGAGGAACAAGACTTTCAAGGCAAGTACTGGAGCGTTCGTCGCTTCGTTAAGAAACTCAAGACCGAGAAGCCGACCGCGTTTCGGCGACTCGAAGTCGAGCCAGGTTGGGAAGCTCAGGTCGACTTCGGTACCGGCGCACCGGTCATCGACAAGGACGGTAAGAAACGAAAGACGCACGTCCTGCGAGTCGTGCTGAGTCATTCACGAAAAGGTTACAGCGAAGTCGTGTTCCGGCAGACCACGGACGATTTCATCACCGCACTTGAAAATTCGTTCTGGCATTTCGGTGGCGTTCCCAAGACCGTCGTCATTGATAACCTTCGCGCCGCCGTAAAGAACCCCGACTGGTACGATCCTGAACTGGTGCCCAAGCTCCGCGCGCTCGAGACACACTACGGGATCACGATCCTGCCGACGCGGCCGTACACGCCTCGTCACAAAGGCAAGGTCGAACGCGGCGTCGATTACGTTCAAGAGAACGCGCTGCGTGGGCGAACGTTCACATCGCTTCTGGAACAGAACGACTATCTCGCCCACTGGGAAGCCAGCGTTGCCGATCTGCGAATTCATGGCACGACTCGCAAGCAAGTCGCCGCACACTTCGATGCAGCGGAGAAAGACGCACTGCTATCCTTACCGACTGATCGTTTCGCCAATTTCAGTGAAGCCAGACGTAAGGTCAACCGTGACGGACACGTCGCGATCGACCGAGCTTTCTATAGCGCACCGCCCGAGTACGTCGGTCGCATGGTGTGGGCACGCTGGGATGCACGCACTGTTCGGCTACTCGATGACGACTTGAAAACGATCGCCATGTTCGCTCGCAGCGAGCAGGGAAAGTTCAACACCCAGACACAGCACATCGCCAGCGAGAAGATCAACTCGGTCGAACGGGGCGGTGCTTACCTGCTTAAAAAGGCAGCGTTTATCGGGGTCAATAGCACTCGGTGGAGTCAGTCGATGCTGCGATCCCGTGGCATCGCCGGTCACCGCGTACTGCAAGGTCTGTTGTCGCTGACGAACAAGTATCGCTGCGACCAGATCGAACAAGCGTGCGATATCGCGTGGCGACACGGCGACTTTCAGCTGCGAACGATTCGCCGGTTGATCGAGCGAAGCGGTCCGGTTCAAGAACTGATGCCGTTCTTGGAAGACCACGAACTGATCCGTCCGCTGGCCGACTATGACGCTTTCGTTCACGAGTGTGTTCAAAGCAACCTGACGACTTCTTAACTGTTTTTCAAAACCCGTTTCATGGAGGAAACAACCGATGAATGAATCACTATCGAGAACACTACGCGAGCTGCGTCTTGGCGGCATGGCCGAGACGTTGGAGGTTCGGTTGCAAGAAGCCGTCTCCAGCAAGCTGACTCATTTGGAGTTCTTGGAGTTGGTGTTGGCCGATGAGTCGTTGGTACGAAACGATCGCAAGATTGATCGTGGCGTCAGGCGTGCTGGCTTTCGCGACTTTCGGCGGCTTGAGGATTTTGACTTCTCGTTCAATCGCAGCATCGACCGAGGCAAAGTTTTTGAATTAGCCAGCGGTCACTTCCTGCGCGGGGCCAAGGACGTGTTGATGTGCGGTCCTCCGGGGACGGGCAAGAGTCACTTGGCTCAAGCGATCGGTCACGCGGTGATTCGCTCGGGCGCGCTCGTTTACTACCGCAGCATCTTCGACGTGGTGCGAGACTTCTTGCACGACGAGGCGATGGGCGGCGAGGAGAAAGTGCTGGCGCGTTATCTCAAACCAGACCTGCTCATCATCGACGACATGGGGATGAAGCAGCTGCCAAAGCGCAGCGGTGAATATCTATTCGAGATCATCATGCGTCGTCACGAAGTTCGCAGCACGATCATGACGACGAACCGTCCGCTGGAGGATTGGGGCAAGCTGATCGGCGACGTGCCAAGCGCCAGTGCGATCCTGGATCGATTCCTGCAATCGGCGGAGATCATGAAGCTCACCGGCCGTAGCTACCGTCTTAAAAATGCCGAGAAAAGTTCAAAAGGGACCAAAGCGCCCGCCGGCTCGGATGCCGAAAAAGACAAGTAGATCAGGCGAAACAGCCCGATCCCAAACCACCAATTTCAAAAGGGACCAGAGGCGCCCACAGGTGGTCCCTTTTCAAGCGCCCCGTGACAGCGTGTGCAAGCGCAACTGCGTGACAACAGCTTCAACCGAGGAACTCGGCTGCCCAGTAAGCATGGTGGACTGCTCAAAGGCTTGATCCGTTGCCCCGATTGTAACGTGGCCATGGTTCACAACATGACCAAACGCAA
>JBGSMN010000352.1:0-23891 GCA_041740155.1 Rhodopirellula sp. | reverse complement strand
TGACATCCTTCGCCAATCGGCTGAACAAGCTCGCCGAATTGCGTCGCAACTTCAAACCGATAATTTGCGAAACGCATCCTTGATGGCTGCTCTCGAAGCGATCGGCAACCAACGCTGATGTCCAATCGCGGCAGCATCAGTAAGTTCATGTCCGACGGGACGAGCATGCTGCACACTGCGACCGTGGAACCGGGTAATAGCGGTGGTCCGTGCGTCGATATTTCCGGTAAAGTCGTCGGTGTCAATTACGCGACAGACCGTCAGAACGAAGTCCGCAATTACGCCGTCCTGTCCGAGGACGCAGCCAGATTCGCCAAAGCCTCCGGTGTCGCACTTCCCGCCCCGATCGCAGCAACAACGCATGCGACATTTGCCGACACCATACAAGCATGTCGCGAAGCGGTCTTGATGGTGCATTGTTACGCGTCCGCGCCTCCTGCCTCATCGTCGGACCAATCGACAAGCGAATCATCCGGTGCGATCGATCAGCAGCTCCATATTTAGTGATTGCCGATGATTGTTGCTTATGGTGTGGAGGCCGGACTTACGTCACCTGTCCGAATTGCATCAACGGAAAGATCAGCTATCGCGAAGTCGTGGTTATCGGTCGCTCCGTCAATGGTAGCCCGATTACCGGTCCCAAAACATTCAAGAAAGACTGTTCTCGCTGCAATCTCGGAAAAGTTTCTTGCCCCGCATGCGGCGGCACTGGGAATATCCGCTGATCATCGACAAGCGAAAAACTCATCGTCGCGCATCACATGGCGAACCTCCGATCGACGGATAAGTCTTTCGCATTGATAACTGCGTCGCCGACACATAGCGATTCATTGTGCCTTTTCGCTCTTCGATTGGTGGAGTCTCGTTGCAAATCGAAGAGAACCAAAGAATTTTCGGTTTGGGCAAAGTTTGCGGATGGGGGTGCCGATAAGAGTTGTGGGGGTGGAGGCGTTGCGCAGTCATGCTACTGGCGTTGAAACCGTGAAACTCGCAGCAAACTTCCTAAATTACATCCATTGTGTTGTTGCGATCGCTCGTCAATGCGTCCCGAGCGGAGCGATACTCGCCTTGACGGCGTTGCTGATGACGGTGTCGAGCGGGTGTTCGTTGATCCCTGAGGCGCGGATGCGGGATTCGTTGCACAATCCGTTCCCGCAACTCAAACGGGTTGCCATCCTGCCATTCTTCAACCAGAGCGATCAACCGAGCGTTGATGGTGATACGGTAGCAAAAGCCTACTATGCGGCGCTGCAAGCGATCCCAGGGTTTGAAGTGTTACCAGTCGGTGTGACAGCGATGCAGTGGCGAGCGTACGCTGCCCAGTATGGTGAACCACGTACTGGGGCGGAGTTTCAACGACTGGCACAAATGATGGATGTCGAGGCGATCGTGGTCGGTTCGGTCACCGACTTTGACGCTTACTACCCACCGCGGATGGCGATGACAGTGCATTGGTACGCAGCGAACGAAGGGTTTCATGCGATCCCGGCAGGCTATGGGTTGCCATGGGGCACCGAAGCTGAGGACAAGATCCCGGCGCGGATCGCACGCGAGGCCGAGTTTGAATTGGCCCGCAGTCAGTTGAAAACTCAATCGCCGCAGTCGCCACCTCCACCGATACAGCAGCCCGTGCGTTTGCAGTCACATGAGCAATCACCTCGCAATGAATTGCGAGACCAGATCAGCCATGTCGATCCAACCGATCCATGGGGACCGCCAACGAAACCAGATTCAAAAATCAAGCAAGTTCAATTTCAAGAGGACGTTGCGGGGCAGCGGATCAGTGTGCCGTCGATCGGTGCCGATGCGATGCCATCGGAAATACCCACAGACATCCCCGCTGATCAAGCAATGCCTGGCGTTGAGGGTGAACACTATGTGCTGAGCGACCAACAAGGTGCTGTGGTTGATGGCGGCTTCGTCACTCCGCTGCCTGCGAAATGGCCCCAGCCGACGGACTTGATCCCCGACGCGCCACAACCAGTGCCACCGGTCATGATCCGGCAACATGAACCGGTTCTATCACATACGCGGCTGTACCGTGGTGACGATCCGTACTTTACGGCGAGGTTGGCCGATTACGTTGAAACCGGCGATGATGCACGCGGTATGTCTTGGCAGGGTTATATCAAACGTAGCGAAGATTTCATTCGATTCTGTTGTCACTTGCACATTGTCGAAATGTTGGAAGCTCGGGGTGGTCAGGATCCAAGCGACCTCATTTTACGATGGCCTGTGAGCCGATACTGAGTGTCATCGGTACCTCCCCCCGATGCACGACCCCACTCAGGACGAGAGACATCATGGAAAAGGAAGTCAACGTTTTAGCCTTGGTAAAAGGCGACGAGAAGTTCATCTTTTTGTTTGACGACGAGAACCGTGACGAGACGCTGCGGCAACTCGCCCGTTTCGCCGCGAACCCCGACCTCGACTTCACCTGGTACGACGCCGCGATGTTGTCACGCAAAATTCGCGAGACCGTTCACACCGAATACGACGAAATGGATACCCGCGCGGAGTTTGACAGCATCTCGATCGACGACTTTGCATAGCAGCATGGCACCACCAACGCTTTCATCCGCGATCACTCGATTCTTGCGTTACATGGCCACCGAACGCAATGCGTCGGACCTGACGATCAAGTCGTACCGAGAAGACTTGTTCGGGTTCACGCAGTGGTTGGAAGACAACGGTAATGCTGGGATGCGTGTCGACGCTCTAACACCGTCACACTTGCGACAGTTCCAGGCGGCGCTGCAGCAAGCTGATTATGCTAAGAGTACGATCTCACGAAAGCTGGCGTCACTGCGAAGTTTTTTCAAATTCGCGATGCGAGAGGGCACGGCCAAAACCAATCCCGCCAAACCACTGCGCAACCCACGGCAAAATCGCAAGCTGCCGTTAGTGCTTTCTAATGAGGAAATTGGTCGGTTACTAACAACTCCCTCTGCTCACGACGTGGCGGGTTTACGTGACCGCGCGATTTTAGAAACGATGTACTCGTCTGGACTTCGAGTCAGTGAACTGGTGGGTTTGCGAGATGGCGATTTGGATTTCTCGCAGGGCATCACGCGAGTACGAGGGAAAGGGCGCAAAGAACGCATCAGCCCGTTGGGTTCGTACGCGATCGAGGCGATCAAGACTTACGCGGCCCGCCGCTCGCGATCAACCGCAGCGGAGATGTTGGGGCAAGCCGCACCGGTCTTTGTCAATCGTTTCGGAAACATATTGACGACCCGCAGTGTGGGCCGCATGCTCGACAAATACATTGCTGATGCCGAGTTGGATAGCGGTGTCAGTCCGCACACGCTGCGTCATTCGTTTGCCACACATTTACTCGACCGCGGCGCGGATATCCGCAGTGTGCAGGAATTGCTCGGTCACAAATCGTTAACAACGACGCAAATCTACACGCACGTTAGCGCTGCGAACCTGCGAACGATTTACGAGAAAGCTCACCCTCGGGCGCAGTAAGTGGTTCTAGCTGGTCGAACTAGGGCTTGGGCACGTGGCGGTATTGCCCAAAATTGTTCTCGGCGATTCGTCGCATGCGGTTCTCGCCTTCACGACTGTGATAGCTGATCGTGTGAATAATGCTGACGGGATTGGTTTCACCGAAAAGATTGGTGACCCTGTTTTCCTCTTCTAATAGATCTTCGATGCTTTGTGGAAACTCGCCATCGGAGAGTAAGAAAATGACGTCGGGCTGGAGTTTTTGCAACGCGTATCGCAGCGGTTCCGTGGGTGATTGACCGCGATCCATTTCGACTCGCATCGCCCAACTCTTGAGTCTCCGTTTGTTTTCGTCGCTAGCCGTCACGCTGCGTGGTTCGTCTTGGTCAGCACGCGTGATCCGCATGTAATCGCAGTTGGCATCGAAAAAGATCACATAGAACCGTTGTTCAGAAGTCAGCATGTCGATCGATTCCAAAAGTGCTCGCCGGGCGGAGATAAACGCGTCGCCCATGCTGCCCGAGCTATCAACTAGATAGACGAAATGATTCCCACCGCCTTCGACACCACAGAACTGCATCTTGCTTTTTGAATCTGATTTCAAAGCCTTCAGCGCCTTGGAGGCATCCGCCATGGGTTGACGGAGTGATTGCGCCGCAGATGAGACGGGCGGTGCTGCGCCGATTGAGACCGGCGTGACTTCGACGGCTTTCATCTCGCCAATCGGGTCGAGTTCGTATTGTGTTTCGTCAGGTGTGGCTTCGCTCATTTCGGTCATCGGTTGGACCGTTTCAATTTGAAAGGTTTCGATCGCTTCGTCGCTCGCTTCGCTGGTCGACGCTGCCAAAGCGACTTGATCTTTGGGCATAACGGTAGTGAGTGTGAATCCCGCCAAGCAGAGCAGGATGATCAGATGCACGACGGCGCTGGCAATAACGGCCACGGATTGACGTCGACGAGGCGGTGCATCGACTTGATCGCTTAACTCGAGTGAAACAGGCGGCGGCGTGTTGGGTCGGTGTTCGGTCGTCGTATTCGGTACGATCTCGTCAGGATCATTCGACGGTACTTCGCGAGGCAGTGCTTCGCTGCCTCCAGAGCTACTGTCGATGTCCGTGACTTCATTCGCTCGCGACGAGTTTGGCGTGGTGTTTTCAGGGCTGTCCATCGACGGTGCGGAGGGCAAGCCCCGGACACGCATTCGCGGTGGTCTCACGGAGTTGTGCGCCGCGTCTTGACGGACGATGGGGCGTTCCACAGCTTGAGCGGCACGGATTGCATCCCAGCTATCGAATCGCAGAACGGCGGGTGTTGGCTCGTTAGCCTCAGCAGTACTCGCGTCCTCAGACCTCACAGGGATTGATTGAGCAAATCTTAGAACTCCTGGTAAAAGTTGCTCTGGTGCAGATGCTGGTTTATCCGTTTGCAGTGGAATTGTTGGCGACGTGACAGACTCCAGCAGCTCGTATTGTTGTAGTTGTGCTGGAGAGATTGCTAGGCCCGCGTCGATTTGTTCTAGCAACGATTCAAGTTGTGCGGCGGAGGCATCGAGTCGCGAGGCTTGGGCTTCGAGCCGAACCGCGATGGCTTCGCGGCGGACTCGTAGTAGTTCATGTAGGATCTTGGCCCGTTGCGACGCGAGATCCGCAGTAGGAGCGGCGAGATCAGTGGGGAGATGGGAATCAGCCGAGGCTCCGGTAGCCTGGTCGGCAGGGAGCGACGAGCGGTTGGGTTGCGGCGCGGTCATGTCGATTCGCTCAACGTGTTTCAGGTCGATTCGAGCAATTGTTGAAAGGCTCCAATCCAAGCCGGATGGGCTGGCCAAGCGGGGGCGGTGACGAGGTTGCCATCCACGTGGGCAGTGTCCATGCCATCGCCAGGAGCCATGTATTGCCCGCCAGCGGCGGTGATTTCCGGAGCGACCGCCGGGTAACTGCTGCACTGGCGACCACTCAGCACACCAGCGGCGACTAAAATTTGCGGGCCGTGGCAAACGGCGGCAATCGGTTTGGCGGTGTCAGCAAAATGTCGGACGATCGCGAGCACCCGTTCGTTCAGGCGCAGATATTCGGGCGCGCGACCGCCTGGGATGATCAATGCGTCAAAGCTGGTCTCATCGAGAGTGGCAAAATCCGTGTTAATGGCGAACCGATGGCCCGGTTTCTCCGAATAAGTTTGATGTCCCTCGAAATCGTGGATCGCTGTGGCAACGGTATCGCCAGGCTGTTTGCCTGGACACACCGTAGCAACCCGGTGACCAAGCATCAGAAGCATTTGAAACGGCACCATTGCCTCGTAATCCTCAACGAAGTCTCCCACCAGCATCAAGATGTTTTTACCCGAGGAAGCCATAGCAAATCCGTTGGTTTTGGGAGGGGAAATAGGGCGACTCGGTGTAAGAATGGTCGCGTCCGCATCGAATCGCTTCGAGTTTAGCCGATTGCGATTCGATGGTGTGTGAAGATCCAGATAAAATTGGCGGCCCGCCCATCATCGACTATAATCAACGATCCTCTCTTTTCCGCTTGTCCATGCTTCTCAAACCGCTCTTTGGGGCTAACGCCATGTCTCGTACGAATTCATCGTCTGCGCTGATATTTTCTGTTCTCAGCCACCAGGCGATTCCTGCGAGCCGAACGCTGGCACAAGTTTTGTCGATCTTCGCTGTTGGTTTGGCCATTGGCATCGCAGGACCATCGCCAACGTCCAGCGCTGCGGAACGTGAGGTGATGTCGCCGAATGAAATCGAACAAATTGGCATGGTGCAGGTTTGGCGACGGCATCTGAGCGTACCAGCAGGTGCCCAGTCGATTGTGGACCATGCGATGCACGTTCGCGGCAAGTCACCAAAGCAATACGTGGAAGTGGTCAGTCCCGCGGCTGCGGTTCAGCCTGCTGCGGCCAAGCCGAACAGGAAAGATAGCTCGGATGACAAGTCATCTGCCTCGATAGCGGCCAAAGCACCGAAGCAAACCGTTTATGCACGCTACTTGTTGGAAGTCCCTGATCCGCCTGAAGGCGAGACTTCATTGACATCTACCGCACCGAGTTCGGACGTCTCGATGTTGGATCAGTTGTCACTTGGAGGCAAAGTCAGCTTCGCATCCAGCGGGTTACTTGATCGCGCCGAGGCCGAGCGATTGTCGCGTAATGATATTCGACGACTAAAACGTCGCGGGATCGACGCCGGGATCCAAACTCGCGAGGTTCCTGTGATTCATATGCTCACGCTCTCGGACGATGGTACAGTCGAATGCCGAGACGCTGAAACCGGAGAAATCGTCTGGTTGCGGCGCGTCGGTGATCGGGTGCGAGGGTACAGCGGTTTGGGCGTCGACGACAGTTTTGTGTCAGTGATCAATGGCGGCGATTTAATTGTCTTAGACGCAATCAACGGAGAAGAACTCAGCTCGGAGCGATTACGGTACATCCCAACCGGCGGTCCGCGGCACTGTGGCGGTTATGCAATTGTGCCTTCGGCGGGCGATCGAATGGTTGCCTATCCATTGGAAAATGAATTCCGCGACGTGTTCGCTCGGATTGTCAATGGCGGCTGTTTGGCACCGCCCTCGCTGGCAATTGGATCGGAACGGATTGCATGGGGCAGTTCGGGTGGGTTTGTGTATGTGATGGAAGCCTCGGGCGAGCCCACGATTGATTTTCGCCTTGATACCGACGGCATCGTCGGCAGTGCTCCCGCTGCAGCGGCGGGCGATCGGTTTTTCTTTGGTGCCGCTTCGGGCCAGATTTATGGGCTGCGTGCTACCCGTGTCGGCGACGTGCTGTGGACTCGACCGACAGGAGACCCAATTTTCGACCCCGCTGTGGTATTCGAAGATCGCGTTCTTTTTCGCTCAACCTATGGCAATTTGATGTGTGTCGATGCCGCCACGGGACTTGATGTCTGGTCGCGATATGTCGGAGGAATTGCCGAAGTGATCAGTGTGATTGACGATCACATTTTTGCGAAGACCCTCGGAGGCTCGATGGTGCTCCTGAATACCACGGATGGCGAAATTGCTCACCAACTGCTGGGGATCAACCCCCGTGTCTTACAAACAAACATCGCCAGCGATCGCCTGTATTTGGTTGACAAAATGGGCAGCATTCAGTGTTTGCGCCGACCTGACGCCGAGATGCCAACGCTGACAGTGGCAATTGAAAAAGTGCCCGAAGAGGAACAAAAAGACGCAAACAAAAAGAAAGACAAGAAGCCTGCCAGCGATGAGCCAAGCGAAACGGATCCGTTCGGTGGTGGAGGTGCGGACCCCTTTGGAGGCGGCGGAGCTGATCCGTTCGGTGGCGGGGCAGCCGATCCATTTGCTCCTACGGGAGGCGCTGGCGACGACGAGGATCCTTTTGGTTTCTAGGCCAGTGCCAGCCCATTGCCAACCTGCCGACTGATAAACCTGCATTTTTTCAAATTGACTGGACTTTGACGATTATGCCGGTCGATACCATTTATGCGGGTCGTTATGGCGCGGGCATTCTCGATCGGGGGCAAAACCCTCCCGCTGACGGAAAGCAGTGGATTTTACGGCGGAATTGCTTTCGCCCATTTTCTGCAGCGACGTCGGCTTGACACTCGCTCGTTCACCCTCCTACAGTATTCTTTCCTAAGTCGTGCAGAGTTAAAGGTTTGCGTCCACAAGGCGGAAACTTCTCACTGGGCGATAGAACGAATCAACTGGGTGGGAGTGCGGACGGAGTGACCAAAAAAGAGATAGCGAGAGTCATTTCCGAAGAACTCGGACTGACTCAACAACAAACCAAAGAGGTGGTGCAGCGGACGTTCGATTCGATTGTCGAGACGTTGGTCCGTGAGGGAAGAATTGAACTGCGTAATTTCGGTGTTTTTGAAGTTAAACTTCGGGCCGCACGCAGCGCCAGGAATCCCAAAACAGGCCAACAAGTTCAAGTCCCTGAAAAATTTGTTGTCAACTTCAAACCTGGCAAGGTGATGGAGCAACGGGTTCAGGATTTGAGCGAACTAACCGGACGGCCCGCGTGGCTAGATCCGGCGACCGAACCGAAACCAGCCGCTAAACCTGCTCGTTCCCAGCACAGTCCTAATTCAAAATCAGCCCGCGAAACTGACCCACCCACTCGCCCGACTGGCGATTGGGGGTAAAACTAACACGCTCGCGGGTGCCCGAAGTTCACGGAGGAACATTCTATGCGACACTCAACCACTGCCCGTCGAGCGACTTTGACGCGAATGATCTTGGGATTGACCCTGATGATCGCGGTGACGACTTCGGTTGGTTGTTTCTTGCCAATCTACCATGCCCGTCCTGAGAACCGGGTGCAGCAGTTGCTGTACACCTCAGAAAACCTTCGTGCGGTGGTCGATGAATGGGAGCGTTTCTGGCAACTCGATGCTCCCAGCCATTTGACCCCGATTCGGACGCACGGCGGTATTCTTTAGGCCAAACCTGATGGCAGGCGGCTTTTTGTTTAGCCGGTGAGTTGCCCCACGCGAATCACCACCCGCGAGCCTGCATCCGGGCCATGATTTCCATTCGCAACGTCCCCTCAGCGGTTCGCAGGGCGTTGCGATAGTTCGCGCGGGCCATCCGCAAGTTCCCTTCTTCTTCGGCTCGCAGGCCGCGTTGAAATGTCTGCTGAGCCTTCTCTTGAACGGCGTTCTGGTGAACTGCCTGGCGTCGCTGCAAATCCGCCATTTGTGCGTGCTGATAATCGCGAAAGGCAGCCTCATGCGAGGGCGGCAATAGTGGCATCGCTGAATAAAACGTTTGACCGCCGACGACCGGTGTCACGCCCGTCACGAACGGTCGCACGATTTGATTGGAAATGTATCCTGGCATCCCGTTCATCGTGGTCACGGACGCGGATTGCGAAACGTTGCTGCGACTGCTGCCCTGAGAAAAGTTCAGCCCCAGACCGCCAGACAAGCCGCCACCCGCGAACCCGACGCCAGTCCGCAGGCCTGAGTTGGGATCGAAATTGCCAAACGGCGGCACCGCACCACCGCCACCAAAGTTCGCAAAGAACCCCGGTCCGTTGACGTTCCACTGCACACCATTGTTTTCAAAAAACGACGAACCGATGTTTTGATTCGGTACGGTTTGCTGGATGAGTTGAGCGGCAACCGGTTGGCTGAACCAACCTAAGATCAGCGTCACAATGAATAGTTGAGATCGCATGGCAGGAGTTCCGAAGCGAAGAGGCCGTTGAATCGTCACATTCATCGTCCCAAAGATGTAGCTCCAGTGCAAACGTTTTTCGCTTCCACGGGGCTTGGCTTAATGGGGCTGTCATTCGCCCTAGTTGCGGGTGGGTGTTCGCCTCCACTATCATTCAGAAGCTCCGCCGAGGACGCTCGTTCGTTCCGGCGATCAACCATTCGAAACGAATCAACAGTTATTAGAGGGTCATGATGGGGATCAATCTGGAAAAAGGGCAACGCGTCGGAATTGGGTTGCAGAAGGCGGGCATCGGATTGGGGTGGGATCCCAACGACGGCACGGGGCACGATTTCGACCTCGATGCTTCGGCGTTCTTGCTCGCTGAAAACGGCAAACTCATCTCTGAAGCACACCTCGTCTTCTACAACAACCAACGTTCACCTGACGGAGCGGTGGAGTCCTCTGGCGATGATCAAACCGGAGGCAACAGTGACGGGGATGACGAAACACTGACGGTTGAATTCGCTAAGATCGACGCCAATGTCGCCCAGATTATTGTGGTTGTCACCATTCACGACTGCGAAACTCGCAAACAAAACTTTGGTCAAGTTCGCAATTCATTCATTCGGATCTATGACGCCCAATCCAACGAAGAGATTTGCAAGTACGAACTGGATGAAGATTTCTCGATCGAAACCGCTGTCGAGTTTGGCAGGCTATATCGCAAAGGCAACGAGTGGAAGTTTGAAGCCGTGGGCAAGGGTTACTCCGGTGGCTTGCAGTTCTTCGTCGGTAAGTACTTCTGATTTCCATTCTCACACCAACCACTATTCGCTGGAGTCGCGACGATGGCAATCAATCTCACCAAAGGCCAAACGATCAACCTGGACAAGGACAGCAATGACCTGACCAAAGTCACTATCGGTTTGGGATGGAAGATCAAGAGCAAGAAAGGTTTTTTGAGCAAGTTGTTGTCGTCGGAGACTGAGTATGATCTCGATGCCATCGCGTTCGTGCTCGATGAAAACGAAAAGTTCATTAATCTCGGCAATGAGAAACTCGTCGGTGGCGATGTGATCTTCTTCAATAATCTGGCCCACGCCTCCGGCGCGATCCGGCATTCGGGTGACAACTTGGTCGGTGGTGCAGGCGTCCAAGACGACGAACAGATCGTTGTCAACCTAGCGTCCATCCCGCCGGTTTATCATCGCATCGTGTTCGTCGTGGCGATCTATCAAGGCATGAAGAAAAAGCAACACTTTGGCGAAGTCAAAGCGGCGTTCATGCGGGCCGTCGATGGCAAAGGTCAAGAGATCGCCCGTTACAACTTGGCCGACGACGCGTCCTACAATAACAAGTGCTCGCTGGTTTTCGGTGAACTCTACCGCAAAGACAATGCCTGGAAGTTTCGAGCCATCGGCGACGCGTACCCTGACGATTCGTTCTTGCAATTGATGCCGAAGTATCTGCCAAACTAAGCGTCCGTTCTCGCGGTTCACAACACACTTTTCACGAAACACTAAGGCAATCCTAGATGAGACGACTACCCGTTTATCTGGTGCTCGACACTTCTGGCTCGATGAGTGGCGAGCCGATCGAACAGGTCAAGAACGGCGTTCAAGTGCTGGTTTCAGCTTTGCGTACGGACCCGTATGCACTCGAAACCGCATTCCTCAGCGTGATCACGTTCAATACGAACGCCTCTCAAGTCGTACCATTGACGGAATTAACCTCCTTCCAACCACCCAACCTCATCGCCAGCGGTATCACGGAATTGGGCGAAGCTCTCAAACTCGTGGCCGAGCGGGCTTCGCAAGAGGTTGAGAAAACAACCGCGAGCGTCAAAGGTGATTGGAAACCAATGGTGTTTCTGATGACCGACGGGATGCCGACGGACGATTGGAAGAGCGGTTTGGCACGGTTCCGACAAGAGAAATGGGGTATCGTGGTGGGGTGCGCCATCGGCAAAGATGATTCGTCGGTCAATGGTGTGTTGCAAGAGATTTGCGGTGAAGCGGTGTTTCAACTAGACACGGCTGACAGCGGCGCGATTTCTGCGTTCTTCAAATGGGTGTCGGCGTCGATCAGCACGGGATCACAAAAAGTGGAATCCAACAGCGAAGTCCTCGATCTATCCGAGTTGCCACCACCGCCTCCGGAAATTGCTAAGGTCACGGACTGATATGCGTCGTCTACCGGTCTATCTGTTACTTGACACGTCGGGATCCATGCGCGGCGAGCGAATCGAAGCCGTTAAGGTGGGTTTGCAAGCGATGCTGTCTTCGTTGCGACACGACCCCCATTCGTTAGAGGTTGTACACCTTTCAATCATTACGTTTGATCGTGACGTGAAAGTGCTGATGCCATTAACGTCGATTGAGGAACTTGTGCTGCCGGAATTAGAGACACCCGATTCCGGACCGACGCACATGGGCGAAGCTCTTGAGGTGCTGTGCCAGCAGGTTGATCGTGAAGTCATCAAATCCACGCCCGATCAAAAGGGTGATTGGAAGCCTTTGCTGTTTTTAATGACCGATGGCAGCCCATCGGATAAGCAAAGATTCAATAATGTGATCCCGGTGTTGAAGTCCAAGGATTTCGCCACGATCGTGGCGCTCGCGGCAGGTGATCGAGCGAAGACGGATTCATTGACGTTGATTGCCAATCACGTGGTCTCCTTGGAAACAGTCGACAGCGCCACGTTCAGCGGATTCTTCAAGTGGGTCTCGGCCTCAGTCAGTTCTGGCAACATGAGTATGGGCGTGACTTCAGAATTACAGCTACCACCACCGCCCGATGAATTGCAAATCGTGATATAGGCAAATAACGCCCGCGATCTCTCTCTCCCACTCCAGCAAAGAGTCATCATGCCCCGCGACATGGACGATCACCGAGATCACTCTCAGTCTCGCTCTCGTGAGCACGTTGAAAAAGACGGTGCCAATGATGATGAGTTGTTGGATGCCGACGATGACGGTCAAGACATCGGTAAGTTCGACCCTAAGATTGCCGAGACTCAGCAATTCTTGAGTGGTGAAACGCCACTACCAGACACGCCTTGGTCGGCGCAGCGGGAAGGAAAATCCACCGTGATCAAGGAATCCGATGGACCACAAATCAATCGAGACCAACCACAATCAAACCGTGTCCAGTCAGCAAGCACTCAACCGACCAAACGCACTGTCTCAGATAATGCGGCCGCGCAGCGAACGGTGTCTGACGAGGAGCCAAATCATTTCGCCGCTGTTCAGCAAACCAACGCCAGTCCGCTTGAGCCAACAGCGGTACCGCCCACACGAACGCCACAGCCTGCGACACCCCCAACGCAGCCAAACCCCGTAGCAGTTCTCCGTCCAGCGTCCGTTCCTTTACCTTCGATCACATTGGTGCTGCCCAATGGTTCTCAAGGCAAATCGTTTAGCGTGCGTGTGCAACCCAAGCTGCCCGCCAATTGGCAAGCTGCCTTCACGTTAGAACAACTCGGTTTTCAATTCCTCAATCTCAGTGAACATGGCATCAACGCGCAGCTCGATGGCCAAGAGATCGTTTTTTCGGGAACTCCGAGTACCAGTGGTGAGAGCACGATTGAATTTGAATACACACTGCCCAACGATGGTGCTCAAGATCGGCCCGCGATTAAGAAAACGGGGACAGTCAATTGGTTTGTGAATCCTGATCCGCGATCATTATGGAAAACACTCGAACCCGATCCGAGTTTGCCGTACGCCAAGATTCATTCCGATCATGCTCGCGTGTCGGGTTCAGCCACTGCGATCGCAGCCAGTGTGCGTGGTCGCTCGCACGCTCATGAGGGCACGTTTCGCGACGATGACTTTGTCTTGCGGTGCGACGACGCGACGGGCTGGCATCTCATGGTCGTGTGCGATGGTGCGGGGTCAGCAAAGTTTTCACGTCGCGGGTCGCAGATCGCATGCGAGACGGTATGTCGCTACATCCAACCACATTACGCTGGCGAGTTGGCATCGAAAGCGTTTGAAGACAACGCCCGAGAGTTTTATCAAGATTCACAGTGTGGCAAAGCTCACGCGATCCGCACAAGTTTGTATCAGTCGATGGGCACGGCGGCTCACAAAGCGTTCCAAGCGATCAAGGCGGAAGCGGCCCAAAAAGCTGCCGAATTAGGTGATTTCAATACAACCATCATCTTCACTCTTGCCAAGCGATTTGATTGGGGTTGGTTCGTCGGCGCGTTTTGCATTGGTGATGGTGGCGCGGCGATCTATTCCAACGACAGTCCCGTCAAAGTGCTCAATCAACCCGATGGTGGTGAGTTTGCCGGTCAAACTCGATTCTTGACGATGAAAGACATTTGGGGATCGGCCCAAAACATCATGGACCGAATTCAGTTCGGCGTGGCCGATGATCTGACTGCCGTGATCGCGATGACCGATGGCGTCTCGGACCCGAAGTTCGAGACGGACAACCGTTTTTTTGATACACAATGTTGGCACGATCTTTGGCAGGATATGCAGAACGAAGTCGAGTTGACCAAGAAAAACCCGATTGCTGATCAGCAGTTGTTGAAATGGCTAGATTTTTGGTCGCCAGGCAACCACGATGACCGTACCATTGCTATTCTTTTACCTTAGTTCAACGTCACGACAGTCTGACCAACATGGCACAAACGATACGCATTCAGGCAACCGACGGATCGCAAGTTGAATTCGTGGATGAGGTTATCGGCCAAGGCGGGATGAAGGATGTGTATTTCTCTCCCGACAAGAGTTATGTGGTTGCATTTTTTCGCGATCCACAGAATATGAATGCCAAGGATCGGCTTGAAAACATCGTCGGGACGTATCGCGAAAAGATTTTCAATCAGGTCGGTGGCGATTACTGGCAGAAACTGTTTTGCTGGCCCACAAAAATTGTCGAACACGAAGGCCGATTGGGGGTCGTAGCACCGACCTATCAAAAGCATTTCTTCTTTGAGTACGGGTCACGTAACGATGATTTTCTCGGCATTCGTGGCAAAGACAAAGAGGGGAAATGGTTTGCCTCGGCCAACCATCGCAGCAAACACCTCGATCCTAAAGAACTGGGCGATTGGCGGTCGTATCTTAACACGTGTTTGAAAATTGCCCGTGCAGTGCGGCGGATGCACGCTGCGGGGTTGGCCCATTCGGACCTGTCCTACAAAAATGTACTGGTCGATCCAACGCGCGGCCAAGCCTGCATCATCGATATTGATGGTTTGGTTGTGCCGGGCAAGTATCCACCGGACGTTGTGGGGACGCCTGATTTTATCGCGCCCGAAGTGTTGGCGACGATGAGTTTGAGTCGCGACGACAAGCAAAAGGCATTGCCTCGGATCGAGACTGATCGGCACGCATTATCAGTGCTGATCTACATGTATTTGCTGTATCGTCATCCACTGCGTGGTGGAAAAATCCACGAATCAGACCCGCAAGTCGACGAAGCGATGTCGATGGGTAATCGAGCACTATTCATCGAACATCCCACCGATGCCTCCAATCGCCCCAACCTAAACGACGTGCGACCGGGGCATCTGCCCTGGGCGGATATCACGAAAATCCCCTATAGCATCACGGGACCGTACTTGACCGCGTTGTTTGACCAAGCGTTCATTGCAGGACTACATGATCCATCCAAACGTCCGACCGCGGATGATTGGGAGCATGCGCTCGTCAAAACAGTCGACTTGACTCAGCCCTGCGCTAATCCATCCTGCGAGCAAAAATGGTATGTGTTCGACAACAAATCCAAACCAGTGTGCCCGTTTTGCAAGACCGCGTATCAAGGGCCGCTGCCGGTCCTGAATTTCTATTCATCACGTGGAGGAAAGTATGTGCCTGACAACCATCGGTTAATGGTGTTTTCAAATCAATACCTCTATCCCTGGCATGTCAATCGGTTGATTTTTCCGAATGAGAAAACCGATCCGAAGGATGCGAAACCAGTCGGATACTTTGTGCTGCATCAAGGCAAGTGGCTATTCGTCAATCAAACGCTGGCCGATATGAAAGACATCACAACGGGGACCGCTGCACCAGTGAAGATCGGTTCGCACATCGAACTTGTCGAGGGGCAAAAGCTGGTGTTGTCGGACGCCAACGGTGGCCGTTTGATGTTAGTTCAAATGGCCAATGCCAAGTAGTGTTGGGCATGTGTGGACTTGATGCTGCCTGGAGTTCATACCGCTTTATCTGACCGTACTGATTGCATGTTCTGCAATAAAACCCGTTCTACCTTTGCTTCATGGCATCTCAACGCATGATTCGCTGGGCCTGCGTGGCCAGCACGTGCGGGGTGTCGAGTCCTTGCAGAAACCCACTCTCACCTTGCACATTGATCTCGCTGCCTAAGTGGCTTTTCAGATCCACGCCAGGAGCAGGCGTGACATAAACCAATGTCCGCCCAGCTCGATCGGTGATTGCGTAGGGTGGCCGGTTCGGGTCGGCGGAGTAGACCGCCACTAAGAGACCCGACTGTGTGACTGCTGCGGCTGGACCAACCGCAGAGCTTGGAACATGAATCTGTTGGGTGTGTGCCACTGGCGCGATCGCTGACGGCGGACTGCTCAGTCTGTGCGGTGAGTTGTTGTTTTCTCGTGGAACGAACGAGCCGCCTGATGCTGGCATGGTGGGAGTAACCGCTGCCACCATCGGTGTTGAAAGCGTGGTGGTGGCCACAACCGTATCACCATCACGACGACGGGCCAATGCCTCATAATCGCGGGCACGTTGCGTCAACTCATTCATCGAAAACCGCTGGGCGGCGTCCCCGACAAGTCGGATCTCAGGTGCCGATGCGCCTCGCGCCATCAACGATGACATCAACAACGGCAACGACTCGGGAGTGGATGTGGCAACCGATCGTTGCACCTCCTCGATCTGTGTAGCAGCGATCGTCCGCAATTTTGCGGGGGGCAGTGCAGGGTTGAGTGATGAATTATTGAGCGTCTGATTGGACGCAAACGCAGGTGTCGTTTGCATTACCAATCGCGGAACCGAGGTGATGGCGATTTGCGACTCGTTAGATCGGAATTCTGGGTGCGCAGTCGCTGCGACTGTCTTTGGACTCAGGTCTGGATTGCCTATTGTTGACGCCGTCTGGACCACTTCACGATTGATATCCGTTGTGTTTGCCAACGAAGCGGATTCGATGGGCTGTGCTGACATAGGGAGCGTGGTTTGATCAGGCGGCAATCCAATGTTGGATGCTGCGGGCGGTATCGCGACGGAGGCGATGCCACTGCCAATGGGCACCAAATCGTGCACGCGACGACTGGACTGAGTCGAGGGTTCAAGTTCTACAGGCTGAGGCTCGCGTCCGGCGATTAGCGACGACAGTCCCTCGGTGACCCGCTGTGAAAAGCTCCGCATTTGATGTGCACCGGAGTCATGGTCAGTAGCGTCGTGGTCCTGCTGTTGAGCAGCCATCTGTGCAGTGGAATCTGATTCAGACTCGATGCTTTCGTCGCGGTCAAAACGGCTGCGTTGACGAGCCTCGATGTTTCGTTCAATCTCATCGAGCCGACGAATCTCAGCAAGTTCGCGAGCACGTTCGCTCAGTGATTGAGTGGCAACTTCTTCACGATAAGGCCGATCATCCGAAACTCGTCGTAGTGGTGATTCGGTCTTGTGAGTCTCAGCTATTGACGAAGGTCCGCTAGGTAGGAACTCGATGTCAGCCTCTGCGATCTGGGCTTGCATGCCAGCGATCAGATCCTCAGCCGTCGTTACGACTTGATCACGATGAATCCAGCGAAACTCGCCCGAGGGTGGTACGATTCGGAACCACATCTGTGGCCCATCGGGGCCATCGCGTTCACTGCGACCGAGGATCGTTACGATTTCTCCTTCGCCCAATTGAACTTGCCAACGATAGCTACGAGCCCGGCCCAGATTGGTCCCGATCCAAGCGACAGTTTTGTCTTCGGTGACTTCTGCTTCGATCGCATCGGTTTGTTTGGAACGTGAGGAGGCGAGCAGTTTCACAGCGTCTGCAGGAATCCAGCAAAAACTCGATTCTGTCGGACGAACACCTAACCAACCGTCTGCGGTTTCTACATAAACTTCGAGCTCTTGACCATGACGAAGAGGATCGGTGCGGTAGTCTTCGCCCGATGGTCCACAACGCAGGTGTGCCGCTTCATCAGCGACAAAGACCAAGTAGGGTTCGTCAGCAACGGACATGTTTCCGTCGGAAACAGAACTGGCTTCGACTGCTGGAACCGATGGCGACGATTGAGCGAACGTGAAATTGACCGGCAGGCAGGCTGCGATCATCAACAACACGCAGCAACGCTGGTACGCCGGGTGACGGAGAACGGGGAATGTCATAATCGACAGCGGGGACCGACGCATCGTGCGGCTTCCGTTGTAACAAGGAAAGTGATTCAAAAGCGAAGTCCGTACCAGGGGTAACACAGGCACTTAACGTCAGCGATAACTAGAAATTGAGAGCAAAAGCAAGATCAGTTCGGAGTTTTGTGGTTTGTCGATTGCTCAACTAATATCCGCTGAACCCGCAGTGATTCCTGCAACACTTCAATCGCATCGCCCGCCGTGTATTGGAACTCGACTTGCACGGACTGATCGTAGGCAACGTCAAACGGTTGCTGAAGCGGCAACACGAGACATTGATTCGGCCACGTGATCGCCCGTTGAGCCGGTTCGTCAACAGCCAGGATATTCTGAGTGATCAAGCGAATCGCGTTGACATGTCCCACACCACGTGGTTGATGTCGCTGGGAAACATCGAAATGTTGAGGAATCGAATCCCCGTAAGCGATATTCGCGTAGGGCTGCAAGTCCGACATCTCGATCGTCCGCTCTTGTTTTTGCAGCGGAGGTTGAAACATCGGCACGGGAGCATAAAAACCAGCGAAATCGAATGACTGTTCGACTAATTGCACCATCAGCACCGAGACCTCAGGCACAAAGATTGGCAGCTTCACCGCATCAGGCAGGCGAGTCGGCATGGCACGTCGATAATTGCGTTTGAAACTCTCGATCACGTTAGCTTGTTTCTCTCGCAACAAACCCACATGCAACATTTCACAAACCACCACATCAACGGGCCGATTTGGTACAAACCTCGCCGCATCCGCCTGCACAACTTGTACTGATTCCAACAAACCATTGGCTGCCAAGAATCGACGTGATGTCGCGACCAGTTCTGGATTGCGTTCCACACAAGTCACTTGCGCGCCACGCCGCGCCGCAAACGATGACAAGATGCCTGTTCCACCACCCAGTTCCACGACGTGCATGTCCGGTTGGACGAGTAGATTGATCGCTTCCTGGAACGCGCCCACTCGATCGTTGTCTTGCAACATGTTGTAGTGATACAACAAAGGGATGTACTGCCCGAGTACTTTTTCGTCGGCCGCAACTTCGCGAGAGCCTGATGGACTGGATACTGCTGAGCGATTACTCGGCAGCGTGATATGAGTGGAGATGTTCATCCCAAACACGCTACGAAATTCGAGGTAGCAGGGACAATATGGGTTTTGATGCGTTCCAGACGTTTTGTCATGATCTCCACTTGAAACGCATTTAGTCAGCTTGACTCTCCTTCGTGAAACAATCAAAACTGGGTGACGTTTCTCTTTTGCAAACAGGTGTTTCAATGGAAATCTTGAAGTGGGTTCAGCAATCGGCTGAGTACGGCTACAACTCGGTCGCGGGCAGGCTGGGTGTTGCGGGCGCAGGCGTTGGTTACGTTACTGAATTGGTCGGTAGTTTACGACTCTTTGGCTCCACGACGACTTCGGCTGCTGGGCAACTCTTTGACGAGCGACACTACTTTCTCGTGCCTGACGTTCGCAGTGAAGACGGATACTCGCTCGTATTGACACGATGTTTGCCTGAGGGCATTCCGCCTATTAACGAGTTGCCCAAACGACGCGTTCTGCATCTGCCACATGAAGAATCACAGGCCATGTTGAGAACCTTGTTGGTTCGTCAAGCCCAGACAGATGAACTGGCCAAGCCGTCGCAAGGCAAAACAATGAGCGATCGAGCACGTGAACTCGCCGATCAGATTGACGTGCTCGACGATCGTGTGTTTGGCGGCGTTCTGCTAATTGGTGGACTTGTCGCGATCTTCAATCCATTAGCTGGAGCGGCGATCGCAGCCAAGTCGCTCATCCCTTCGCTCGGCATGTTGGCTTCCAAGTATGGACTACGGATTGCCGAAGAATCGCTCAGCCAAGTGGAAATGAAACGGAAAGTCCAGCAAGCCGAACGCGATGTACTCCGCCAATTCCAGGGCTCAGAAACTCAACAGCATGTCAATGGAATCCTGACGATCTTAGACCGTGCCTTGCGAACCAATGACGATGAATTGGAACCGATGTTGGAACTGCACGCTTTGCTGCAGTTGGAAAGAAGTGCGGAAGAACATCGTATGTTGCAACTCGCCAGTGCTGCCGTGTTAGATGTTTTTGACGCCGTCTTGAACTCGCCACGTGAAGCCAAGAAAGCAGGAATCGGTCCCGAAGACATGCGTTTTTTTCAGCTTATCAAAAGTGTTGCCAAAGTCGAGTGAGTCGCTGTCGCACGGGTGCCTTTATGTCAAGTTAGCTTCGACCAAGTACACCTTGCGGTTGGAATCAAATCGAATGATTCGGACTTGAGTGCCTTTGGGAATCGACTCTCCTGCGGTGCGAATGTCGAGCAACAGCGGTGCTGCGTTGGTCGCAAACCGGGCACGGCCAAAAGTCACGTCCACTAGGCTGGTTTCGACAATCGCCACCCCACCGATCAAGTTTACGGGATGATAATGCTTCGGTGGTATCAACAGTCGGTGCAGTGGCGATGTCATGAACCGTGTCAGTACGAGTGCAAGCACAGCATTGCGGATCGTCAACATCGCACTGGCGAAAATGGTCGGCGGGTAGCGAAACACGTCGAACTCAAACCACAACACAAAGCTCAAGACCCAGAAAAAAAGCGAGAAAACGCTGAGCCAAATCATCAGCGGCACGCGGTCCAAACGCACAGCCCGAAGCGTCGCCGCCACCACGCCGCCCAGCAAATCACCTGAGACGTGATGACCGTGTACTGGCATGGACGTCTCGACGTCCGCACCGGTATCAACCTCTAAACCCGGGTCGACATCCGTGCTTACATCCACATGCACCCCTGGGTCGACGTTCATTCCAACATCGACACCTGGATCAACGTCCACGTCAGCGCCACCGAAATCAGACGCGAACGCTCCCATCAACGTGATCATCACGAGCGACAACACGATCGCTGCCAAAATGCTTGCGGGCCACATCGGTCCAACAAACAAATGGTCAACGATCAGTTGCCATCCAGTCACACTATCGCCAAGTAGTATTAATGTCACGGAGAGAGTTCCCGAGAGAAACAAGAGATAAACCGCTTCAGTATAGGTATTGGCTGAATCTCTGTGTGAATGGGGCGCTCGTTATCGCAGAACAAGATTGTTCCTTATGCTCGATCACTCAGGGTGGTGTCGTAGCACCGCGATCACTGGACGATGGTCCGAAACGACTGGCTCGTCGATCACCTGCGTGCTTTCAACGGTCCATGCCGTGGGCGGTGCGGCAAACACAAAATCAATTTCAATCTGGGGATCATCCGACGAGAATGTCAATCGATCGTCCTGGGGTTTGACCGCCTCCACCGTGCCTTGACGTAAGAGCTGAAGTGTCCGCGAGCCAGGCTGGTCGTTGAAATCTCCCATCAGAAGATACGGAATCTCCAGTGCGTTGAGATACTCCTTGAGCTTTTGAGCCTGGGCGAAACGATAGCCATCATCATCGACCCAGTCGAAATGCACATTGACCAGCATCACGGAACTGCCCGAAGGCAACCGCACACAAACCGCCAGTGCGACACGCGGTTCATGCCCAGTCGGCAATGCCACCGCCTCGATTTTCTCAATCGGGTGTTTGGAAAGGATTGCCATCCCATACCGGCCACCGTCATGTTTCATGAACGGTGCGAAGGCCGGCTGCATCCCGAGCTGCTCGCCCAGTTCAATGGCTTGCGCCACCTTGCCGCTGCGATTGGTCAAATCGTCCACCTCCTGTAGCCCGACGAAGTCAGGCTTGAGTTTTGCAATCGCAGCCGCTGTGCGATCGAGGTTCGTGATCCCGTCGTTACCCAATCCCCGTTTAATGTTGTAGGTGAGTACACGATAAGCATCCTGCGTTTGCTCAGCCACGACCGTGCCCGAATTCCAAGAAAGGGCAACCACGATTAGCGTCTGCGAGATGCCAGAACGAACACGGGAGAAAAGTCTCGATTTTCGCATGGGTTTCGTACTTCTATGTGGCTGGACGAGCAGAACGTGACACAGGGCAAGGTACCGCCCTCGACAACAAACCGCAATGAGATTCTCTCACTCTTCAGTGGCAAAAACGATAGTTTAGTGACAAGGAAAATTGCGATGGGCATATGAAAACGATGTTGTACCACCTGCCTTTCCACCGGCGCGCTGAATAACCAAGTGTTCCATCCTGTTTTATGCGAGCGTTGCGAAGATCCAGTCCGCCAGTTTTTGCTGTCCGCCCGATCCTCCCATCGCCATTGTCTAAGCAGGTAGGCGGGAGTCTTTCGGTTTATTAGCCGTTTTGGCGTTAGCGGGCTGTTGATTTAGTCGTTTAACGGCAAGCCGAAGGCGTCTGCGATGCCCCCAATTGACGCCTACGGCTTGCCGTTAAACGAAAAGTGGTCGCGATACCACTAAATCAACAGCCCGCTTGCACCATTCCGCTAAATAACGAGTTTGTTTCAGAACAGAACCTAGATGTGGTGAACCTATCTTTCCCCCAATTGCCGTGCCTGTTGGATCATCTGATTGAGTTGTCTGACTCGCTGTGTATTTTGCTCTGCCTCAGGCAAGCCAGAAATCATTTCGGATAATGTTTTTAAATCGACCGATTCGCCGATCGGCTCCCCTCGCAATTTCGCTGCGAACATCGCTGCTGCGGTCGCAATGCGAAGCGACGGAGCAGCTTGATCCATGCGTAGTACATCGGCATCGTAGGGAATCGGCCATCGGTTCTCGACCATTTGCCCTGTTGATAAATCGCGGAATCGAACGGAAACGGACCCCACGTCCCCTTCGCCATCGGGTCTTGCTTCAAATTGATATACGGCAACTCCTGCTTCGGCAGCAGCCATCTCCGCTGCATCCACTTGATCGTTTCGAAAATCTTCTTTCTTCAAAATGTGTTTTTCGAAGCCAAGCAACTTGTATCTTCCCACGCGATTCGGATTGAATTCGACTTGCACTTTCACGTTCTTTGCGGAGGGGCGCAGGGCACCAGCGATCTGGCGAGCAAACCCTTCATCCGCCAACTCAAGAGAATCGAGTAAGTAGTAACGGCCATCTCCTTTGCGTGTCAGCGCTTCGAGCACCTCGTCGTTGAGCCCCTCAGCACTAATCCCAGCCGCATCGAATGCGATCCCAGCGTCACGTATTGTCGTGATCATTCGCGCGAGGCGGTCTGGATTCGCATCGCCGAGATTCACAGCACCATCGGTCAACAAAACGATTCGATTCTGCGCACCACTGGCCTGTTGCTCTTTTGCTTTTTCAAACGCCAATTGCAAAGCCGATTCGATATTCGTCCCGCCCTCACTTGGAAGACTGTCGATCAAACGGACAAGTTGTTCGGACTTCGCACCGCTGACTCGATCCGCCAACAATCGCGGTTGTCGCGCGAAGCTAATCAGTGTGACTTGATCGATTGGTTTGAGCTGCGATGCTAACAGTTCAAAAGCGCGACGCACTGTTTGTTGACGATCGGTTCGCTCCATTGATCCCGAGTTGTCGAGCAAAAGCGTAAGCCGAAGCGGCGTACCACTTGCACGACCTACTGCGGCCGTTCGCATTGAAACTCGCAACACGTTCCGCTGCTGAAGGAAGGGATGAATCGCTTGCTCCACGCGACAGGCGACTTTCTCATCCTCACTTGGCATCGGGTCACCATAGTCAAAAGCGTTGACGAACTCTTCGATACGAATTTTTGAAACTTCTGGCCACTCGCCTTGAGCCATTGCGGCTTGCGCCAATTTGAAGGAAACGTCGCTCACGTGAAGCGAAAACGTCGAGAACGCCTCAGACGCAGCGAGTTTTTCATCGATTTCCGCAGGCACCGTCGTTCCTGTAGGGGACGTCCCGTTATTCGCCCCGGTTCTAAATCTCCAATGTATTTTCTCATCGGCTTGTCTGCTAAACCATTCTCCGTCGCGTCCCTCCAAAAGAAGTTCATCCGAAGGCTTTTGTTCGTCGTTTGCTTTCGCTGGCGCAGGGCGT
>JBGSMN010000340.1:0-17011 GCA_041740155.1 Rhodopirellula sp. | reverse complement strand
TTGGAGCTGAAGGAATACTAGTCGACCCTTCTGACGACGATGCAGACCAACGGACACTTACCAAGCATCGCAAGATCGGCACATGGGCCGTGGCGTTGCTACCTTGGCTCGATGCCCAGCCGACTTACGAGCACTGGACTGAAGATCGTTATCCCGTCGTGGGCGGTGGCAGCGAAGACAACCCACTATCCACGGGCTTTAGTGGTGAAGGATTTTCAGCCTTCGCAGCACCGAACTTGGCGATTATGCAGTGTCCCCATGACGACAGATCATCGACGTCTCACGGGCACAATAGTTACATCGCCAACACCGGTCTTGCTATTTCGCCGACTCTGGATCCGATGAAAACCATCCAAGTCGTCAACGCCAAAGGCGAGCAACTCTCGGTCACGTTCGCCGATTCGTTACAGCCACAATTCGGTGCCTTCAACAACCAATTTGCTGCTCGTGTCACTGGTGATCTTGATGGGACGCACTTGACGCCCATCGGCCCCAAGATTCGTTTAGACGATTTCAAAGATGGGCAAGGCAACACTGTGTTGGTCACTGAGTCTCTGCACGCTTTACCCTGGCATCGCTCTGGATTCACTGATCGTGAAGACTTGATTTTCACGGACGATCCGAGCGAAGTTTTCTCTCCCGCGTGCAGTCGATTCACGAACGGCTTGGTGTGGCATCCAGTGGATTGGGAGAATGGTGGCCGTGGCTTGCCGCCGATATTTTGGCCATTCTGAATGACGCACTTCGGACCCGTTTTCTCGCGGAGTATTTAAAGGTCGATCTCAGCCTGATGCGTTTTTCGGTTATTACGCCGATTTTTTGCAGTTGTAGTTGCGGTGCGGGATGCCCAATGCGTTATTGGCTTTTCAAGCGGAACAAGTATGGATGCGTGCGCAGCAAGAACGATTGTTTGTATACGGCCAATGACGAATAGCTTTCGCCAAACAACTCGTTCTTGGCAAGCTCCATGTACTCTTTGCCAGGTTGGAGAACTATTGTCACGCCAGAATGGTTGGTGAAGAAGAGTTTGCCGCCGGCTAACGTGGGGCTAGCGACAAAGTTTCCGCCAACGCGTTCTTGCCAATGCTGCGTACCCGTGCGATGGTCCAAGCACTTGATCACGCCTTGTGATGAGGCAAAATAGATTTCATCGCCGACAATGATCGGTGATGAGATTTCGGAACTCTGGCGAGTTGTCCGCCATGCGATCGCGGTGTCGGTCACGTCGCCGGTGCCAGTGATGTCAACGGCCACGAGTTCGTGACCGGTGAAGCCGGTGCAAACAAAGACTCGATTGCCTGCAATAACAGGTGTGGGTACGGCTGAGTAACCGTCGCTCAAACGTGCACGCCACCACTCGCTGCCATCGACCGGATTGTAAGACACCAACCACTGGGCCGCTAACGAGATCAGTTGACAGCGTTTTGGTCCGTCAACAATCACCGGTGTGCTGAAACTTCGCCGCGCCGTGTCATCGGCGACCGTGATCGGCGGACGTTTGACTTGCCAACGTGTTTCGCCCGTGATTTTGTCTAAGGCGATGAGGTATTGTTGGTCGGCACCGTCGCAAGCGAGGATCAAGCGGTCCTGCCAAAGCACCGGAGAAGCGGCACCGCCCGTTATCTCGTCAACGTCCAGCTCGCGTCGCCAGAGGACTTCGCCGGTTTCGATCGAGACGCAAGCGGTCCCGAGAGCACCGAAGTGACAATAGACTCGCTCGCCGTCGGTCGTGGGCGTGGGCGAGGCATAGCTGTTCATGCTGTGGATGGGGGGCGGATCGCGGTGCTCGAAAAGCTCAGTCTCGCGGACCAATTGACCGGTCTGGGTATTGACAGCCAGTGCGATCAAGCGAACAGATGCATGCGTGACGAGGTCGCGGGAATTCAACGGTAACTCGGCGAGTTTCTGGGTGACACCGCTGGTATCTAAGGCGACGTGTTCAGCAGTCGTTAACCAGATTTGATCGTTGACGACGATGGGTGATGACCAGCCTTTGCCAGGCAGCGTGGTTTTCCAGTGTGGTTCGTCAAAGAAACCGCCCCATCGAGTTGGAAGTCCGGTGGCTGTGGTGTGGCCTGCGTGTGGGCCGCGGAACTGCCACCAGTCTTCTGCCGAAGCCGGTTGGTTGACAGCGTAGCCACCGCAAAGTGCGAGGACGATCGTGATGCGGGGATGAATCATGGGATGGTGTCGGTAGAATGATTGGAGCGGAGTCGATTGGCTCGGCCACTGGACCGTTTAGAGCGGTGAAGGTCAAGAGTTCGTACGCCTCAAAATCGAAGCGATTTTAGTAGCAGGCACAATCCCTTGTGCCGTTCGCCATCGCCACCCGATCGCTTCGATCGGTGGCGAACGTGCTTTCCACCAACTACGAACTGTACGCCTCAAAATCGAAGCGATTTTATCGGCGTGAGGCGAACGGCACAGTAGACGGTGCCTGCTACTTTGGGTGACTTATTAAATTTGATCGAATGAACGCCGCTGAAACCTTCTCGCGATATTGGGCGATGGCGTTGTTGCTGCTCGTATCTGTTTCGTATCGGTTATGGTTGCCGGTTGATTGGACACATAGCAGCGAGTATCCAAACGTGCCATTGATCGGTTTTTTCGAGAACCTCACGTGGTGGATTTCGGCTTGCTTGCTGCCAGTGATCTTGATCGCGACGGGAACGGTCGTGCTGAGCCGGCGGGCGACTTGGCAGCGAGCGGGATGGCTGGGGATTGCGGTGATGTTGGCGGTGGGTTTTGCTGGTGATCAACATCGTCTGCAACCATGGGCGTATCAATCATGCTTGTACGCAGTGTGGTTTGTGTTGCTGCCTTCGCGGTGGCAGATGACTGCATGTCGGGTGTTGACGATCAGTATCTATTTCTATAGCTCGGTCGGCAAGTTCGACTTTCAATTCCTACACACTGTTGGTCAAGATTTTTTAGCCACGGCCATGCGCCCGCTTGGTGTGGAGATCGATGACTGGTCGATGATCAGCCGATTGTACGCAGCGTCCGTGTTTCCGGTGGCGGAGTTCGTGGTAGCTTGTTTGTTGATGTTTCCACGAACGCGGTTGGTGGGCGGTTGTTTGGCGATTGGGATGCACACAACATTGATCGGTATGTTGTCGCCATGGGGAATGAACCATAGCGCCGGGGTGATGATGTGGAACGTGGTATTGGCAGGTCAAGCGTATTGGTTGTTTTTGAGCGCGGCGAAATCTAGTGAGGACGCTGTTCGTGAGGCCCCGGTTACGTTTCGCGGTGTTCGTTTAACGATCGGCATGATCGTGTTGTTGCTTGCGATCACGTTACCGCTCAGTGAGCGGCGTGACCGAGCCGCTGCGGATGCGTGGCACTGGGACCACTGGTTGTCATGGTCGCTGTACTCGCCACATAACAGTCGCATGAAAGTAGAGATTCACGCTAGCGTGATCGACTCGATATCGGTGGAGATGCAATCGTGCGTGGTTGCGGACGAGGATGGAGATGGTTGGCACGAGTTCGATCTGGGAAAATTTTCGCTACAATCGCGAGGCGTGCCGGTGCTGCCACAAGCGAGATATCAACAGTCGCTCGCTTTGGCGATTGCCCAGCAAAACAATTGGACGCATGAAATTCGCGGAGTGCTGCGATCCTCGTCGGATCGCTGGAACGGATCTCGCCGCGAGGTTTGGATGAACCGGTTGGATTGAATCGCAATCGGTTGTGTGAAGAGGTTGAAAAACGAGTTCCGTCTATGGGAGAACGAAGCTCTTGACGAGTTTCGCTACGAAGGAAGGAATCGGAAGAACGCGGTTTATTGCCAGTGCTGTTCTGTGACTGATGAACCGAAATGCGATGCGAGCGCGTTAAGATGTTCGATATCAAGCTCGATTCGCTCGACCATGTAGCCTGCCGCTTCGACTTGCTCGCGGGCGTCCAACATCGCCGTGTCTAACGAATCAGACTCGCGTAGAAAGCGAATCGCGACCACTCCATTGCATGAGCCTAGCGTCGTGTCGGTGCAGCCCGCTTCGTAAAGAGCATGGGCCAAACCTTCGCTTGCTTGCGAAAGCCCCGACAAGATGACTCGAAATCCAAATTTCCTCATAGTGTTTCCTTGGGGCCTCCGCTTTCGCTCGTATGAATGCCAGTCTCGTCGGTTCGCCAGTTTCTCTCGAATGCCAGCGTTGACAATCTTTATCAATGCTTCGCAAGGTAATCGGAAGATCTTGTCAATCTACCCACCCGTGTGAGCTACGTCGACCGTTCTTTGATCACGCTGTCTGATTATCTTTCGCTAAACGCCGCACTTTCCCTAAAACGCTGGTAAAGGTGGTGTCCCGCAAATCTTACCCATTTTGTGTTCTGTCGGCGTCCTCTGCGCCCGCACAAAAACGTGCTATCCTGCCCGAAATTTGATCCAAACTCCTGTTCACTCGCAAATCGGAAACCACAACGTGCCACGCCGCGACGACATTAAAAAAATTCTCCTCATCGGTAGTGGTCCCATCGTGATCGGCCAAGCCTGCGAATTTGATTATTCGGGGACTCAGGCCTGCAAGGCACTCCGCGAGGAGGGGTATGAAGTCGTGTTGGTCAATAGCAATCCAGCCACGATCATGACCGATCCGTCCATCGCTGACGCGACCTACATCGAGCCGTTGACGTGGGAAATCGTTGAAAAAGTCATCGCGAAAGAGCGTCCCGACGCCCTTCTGCCGACCCTCGGTGGCCAAACGGCTTTGAACATCGCGATGGCTCTGGACGCCAACGGCGTGCTGGAGAAATACGGCGTCGAAATGATCGCAGCGAACGCCAAAGTCATCGCCAAAGCTGAAGAACGCGACCAATTCAAAGCGGCGATGGAGAAGATTGGCCTGGATGTTTGCAAAGGCTACACGATCAGCACGCTGGTTGAAGCCCGCAAGGCGCTCGCAGAAGTCGGTTTGCCAGCCATCGTGCGCCCCTCGTTCACGATGGGCGGTTCGGGATCGGCGATCGCGTACAATAAAGACGAGTTCGATTCTTTGGTGCAAAACGGCATCGATCAATCGCCAGTCGGCGAGGTTTTGATCGAAGAATCCATTATCGGTTGGAAAGAGTACGAGATGGAAGTCATGCGTGACTGCGACGACAACGTCGTGATCATATGCAGCATTGAAAACTTCGACGCCATGGGCGTTCACACGGGCGACACGATCACCGTCGACCCAGCCCAAACTCTGTCCGACAAAGAGTACCAACGGATGCGTGACGCATCGATGGCGGTGATCCGCGAGATCGGTGTTGAAACGGGAGGCAGTAATATTCAGTTCGCGATCGAACCGGACACGGGACGCATGATCGTGATCGAAATGAACCCACGGGTTAGCCGCAGCAGTGCGCTAGCCAGTAAAGCGACGGGTTTTCCGATCGCCAAGATCGCTGCGAAATTGGCGGTTGGTTATCGGTTGTGGGAGTTGCCTAATGACATCACGCAAAAAACAAAAGCGTGTTTTGAGCCGACGATTGATTACGTCGTTACCAAGATGCCACGTTTTGCGTTTGAAAAATTCCCAGAAGCTGACGCGACGTTGACCACGCAAATGAAGAGCGTCGGCGAAACGATGGCGATCGGTCGCACATTCCAAGAATCGTTTCAAAAGGCGATGCGTGGTTTGGAAGTCGGTGCGTTCGGTTTCGGCAGCGATCCGAAAGACAAATGGGGCACCGAGGACGAACCGAGTCGCGACGAGATCCGGGCCAAGCTCAGCATTCCTGGCAGCGAACGAGTGTTCTACATTCGCTATGCAATGAAAGCCGGGATGAGCGTCGCAGACATTCATACATTGACGCATATCGACCCGTGGTTTCTCGAACACCTGATGCACCTGATCGAGATCGAAAACGAAATCACCGCCATCGGTTCACTAGAAAAAATCGATATTGAAAAACTTCGAGACATCAAACGACGTGGTTTCTCGGATCGACACATTGCCAAGATGACGGGTTCGACGGAACTGAAAGTTCGTGCGCACCGGATCGCTCACAACATTCGTCCGGTGTTTAAGAGCGTTGATACTTGTGCGGCGGAATTTGAAGCCTTCACACCGTATTTCTACAGCACTTACGAATCCGAATCGGAAGTTCCTGCTAAAGGTGATCGCAAACGGATCATGATTTTGGGTGGCGGACCGAATCGCATCGGCCAAGGGATCGAGTTCGATTATTGTTGCTGCCACGCATCGTTCGCGTTGCAAGAACTCGGCATCGAGTCGGTGATGGTCAACAGTAATCCGGAAACAGTGTCGACGGATTATGACACCTCCGACATGCTGTTCTTTGAACCGCTGACGATCGAAGACGTGTTGAATATCTGCGACGAGATCAAGCCTGACGGTGTGATCGTGCAGTTCGGTGGCCAGACGCCGTTGAACCTCGCTCGCGGTCTGCAAGAGGCGGGCGTGCCAATCATCGGGACCAGTGTGGACACGATCGACACTGCGGAAGATCGCGAGTTGTTTCAAAGTTTGATCAACGAACTCGGTCTGCGACAACCGCCATCAGGGATCGCGCGGAACATGGAACAAGCACGCGTGGAAGCCAAACGGATTGGGTTCCCGTCGTTGGTTCGCCCCAGCTTTGTCTTAGGTGGCCGCGCGATGGAAATCTGTTACGACAAGTCACAGTTTGAACGATATGTTGCCGAAGCGTTTATCGTGGCCGATGGCCAGCCTGTGCTGATCGATCGCTTTTTAGAAGACGCGACGGAAGTCGACGTGGATGCGATTTGCGATGGCACGGATTGCGTGATCATGGGGATCATGGAACACATCGAAGAGGCGGGCGTTCACTCCGGTGATTCGGCTTGTTGCATTCCCTCGTTCAGTTTGCCGCAACCGGTGCTCGCGGACATTCGTGACGCAACGCGAAAACTCGCCGCGCGTTTGAACGTGATCGGTTTGATGAACATCCAATTCGCGGTCAAGATCGAAGCCGACGGGCCGCAGGTTTATGTTCTCGAAGTCAATCCTCGGGCTTCGCGTACGGTCCCGTTTGTGGCTAAGGCGACGGGTGTGGCGGTGGCGGGATTGGCGACGAAGGTGATGGCTGGCTGCACGTTGAAGGAACTCAACATTACCACGGAGCCGCTGCCGCGACATGTTTCGATCAAAGAAAGTGTGTTCCCGTTCCGCAAGTTTGCGGGCGTCGACATTGTGCTCGGACCGGAAATGCGGAGCACGGGCGAGGTGATGGGAATCAGCGAAGTGTTTTCGATGGCGTTCGCCAAAAGTCAGCTCGCTGCCGGAACGGTGCTGCCGCAATCAGGCAAGATTTTCATCTCGTTATCGGCACGGCACAAAGACGACGTCGCGGGTTTAGGACAATCGCTGGTCGAACTCGGTTTCGATCTGCTGGCGACCGAGGGCACGGCGTTGCGATTGCAGGAAGCGGGGATCGCGGTGACGACAATCAAAAAGATTGCCGAGGGGCATCCGAACTTGATTGATTATCTAAAGAACGACGATGTGCAGTTGATCTTGAACACGCCCAGCGGCAAGGGAGCACGGACGGACGAGGGCAAGATCCGAGCGGCAGGTGTTCAGCACGGAGTTCCCTGTATCACGACGTTAGCGGCAGCCGAAGCGGCAGTGCGGGCGATGAAAGTGATGCGAGAAAGCGAAATGGAAGTCGAGTCGTTGCAGCATCGTTACGCGCTCAACGCAGAGTAAGTGACTAGTAATTTTCGTAGCGAGCGATTTTAATGAACGCGCGCAGTTGATCACCTTCCCCCTTCCCATTTTGAAGCTGAGTTTTTCCATGTCTATTCAAACCGTCTCCAAAGGCATCACTCGCTTGGACATCGAGAGCAACTGTGGGTACGTGGTGCGGATGTCGCGTGGTGGCAATCGTATCAGTAAGTATTTTTCGGACTCGCAAAACGGTGGCAAACGAAAAGCGTTGATCGCGGCGAAGGCGTGTTACGACGAGTTATTAAAAACGATGGGACCAGCCAACGCGTCGCCCACCGGTCGGCTGACGTCGCGAAATTCCACTGGCGTGGTCGGTGTGCACGTGGCCTACACGCAAGACAATCGGTATCCGGGTTGTGAGTACTACGCGTACTGCGCGTCTTGGGTGACGGAATCAGGCAAGCGTGAAAAGGCCAGTTTCGCTTGGAACAAATACGGCCAAGATTTGGCGATGGAACTGGCAATTTTAGCGCGAGATCGGCGGATCTCCGATCGAGAGAAAGTGGTGGCACTTTATGAACAGACGGGTGCGAGCAAGAAATCTGGCAAAGGCAAGACGGTCAAGAAGACGGTGAAGAAGCAGGCTAAGAAAACCGTGAAGAAGAAAGCGGTCAAACGAGCTGCGAAAAAGTCGGTGAAGAAAGTGGTTAAGAAGGCTGCGAAGAAGTCGGTGAAGAAGAAAGCGAAACAGCGATAGGCAAGTAGTCACCTCCCCATGCTGCGCTTGAGGGAGGTTGTTTGATTGACCTCTGCCGACGAAGTTGAGGGAGGTGGTATGATGTTAAGTCGCGAACGACTAATAAGGAAAACCGATGGCAACGCTGCTCGATACCATCTCTGGCGATGAGGCGTTCGCGCGGCGATTGGCGGCGATGCCTGCCGATGCCAAGACGTTGACGTTGTCGCTCTCCGCTGGAGGTGCAGATTTGCAACACCCGAGTTGGAACGGTGCGGCGAATGATGGTGCTGCATTGCAGCAAACCATTGACCAGCCAATGGATTTCACTTCGCTGCGCAGCGACGAGGGATTCGTGCCGCCGCGCAAAGTCGTCTCGCTAGGAAACATCTTGGTCGGGAAGAATGGCAAGCAAGCTGACGCGACAATCGGTGATAGTGGCCCCGTGATTGATGATGCTGAGTATCGCTTGATCGGAAAACTCGGCAGCGGTGGGACGGGGATTGTTTACCAAGCTCACCAACGGGCAATTGATCGCGAGGTCGCCGTGAAGGTGCTGCGTCATGAACTGGCGTGCGATCGTCAGTCGCGACATCGATTCCTCAGTGAGGCTCGGGTGATCGGGTCGCTCGACCATCCCAACGTGATCGCGCTGCATGATTTGTGTATCGATGGGGATGGACATCTTTTTTATTCGATGAAACGCATCGACGGCACGAGTTGGGATCAACAACTCGACGGGTTCAGTGTCGAAGAGAACCTCAGCATACTGTTGCGTGTTGCCGACGCGATTCGCTATGCCCATTCACGTGGTTTGGTTCATCGTGATATCAAACCCGAGAACGTGATGCTGGGGCGGTTCGGCGAAGCCTTGGTCGCCGACTGGGGATTGGCCATGGCGTTCAACGATCGAGGGCAGCGTGACACCGGTGCCGCTACTGAGACGACCAGTGCGATTGGTGGCACGCCTGCGTACATGGCTCCGGAACAGGCCATGGGAGACCTCGACAGCATCACGACGCTGACGGATGTTTATTTGCTCGGTGCGATCTTGTATCAAATCCTGACGGGCCGTCCGCCTCACCATGGTGACAATTTGTTGGCGTGCGTGCATGCAGCGGCCAACAATGAAATCCAAGACACCGATGTTGTGGGTGAGTTGATTGAGGCGGCGATGAAAGCGATGGCGACGCAGCCTGAAGCGCGTTACCAGAATGTGGAAGAATTTGTATTGGCGATCACCGATCACCGCACCCATCAAGAGAGCGAGCGACTCGTTCGCCGGGCGACGCGCCGAGTTTGGCCAACGACGCAAACCTCATCGCAGCCACTGACAGCACCGGAGTCCGTCGAAGAGGTTTATGAGCGGTTTCGCATAGGATTGGCGCTGCTGCATGAGGCGATCGAATTGTGGCCAGAAAATGTGCAAGCGACCTCGGCGCAGCGCCGCGTGCAACTCGAATTCGCGAGATTTGCCGCTGGGCAAGGAGACCTGGATTTGTCGTTGCGATTGTATTCGATCGCCGGTCAAGGCGATTGCGAAGCGGCGGTGCGAGTTCGGCGGGATCGCGATCAACGCGACCGGATGCGCGAAAGTCAAGCGAAATACTCTGCGTTGTTCACGCAATCGCCCGAGGCTGGATTGCTGATCCGGTGGTCCGACGGCGTGGTGCTCGAAGCCAACCCGGCGTGTTTGCAATTACTCGGTTACGAACTCGGCGAGCTCGTTGGCAAAACGATCTCCAACTTGTCCATTTGGGCTTGTCCCGAGCGCCGGGCAGAGTTTGTTCAAACGATCACTCGCGACGGTCGGATTGAGAATTTTGAAACTAGGTTTTTACGCAAGGGCGGTGCGAGCGATCAGCGAATTGACGTGTTGATCAGTGCGGCCACGGTGGAAGTCAACGGCACAGAAATGTTGTTGTCGACTATCCGCGATATCACACAACGTCGCGACGCAGAACGGAATTTGGAACAAAGCCGCCGGCGGTTGCGAGACCTGCAACGGCTCGCGGGGTTAGGTACGTGGTCTTACAACCCTGAAACGAAGATCATCCAATGGTCGGAGGAAACGTTTCGGTTGACAGGTCGTGATCCTAACCTTGGAGAACCGGATTTTGTCGAATTTCTCGATCTGATACACCCCGATGATCGTCCCCTGTTTAGCGAGGTGCTGGACCAGGCGATGGAAAATGGCACGTCGTACCAGATTCATTTTCGGCAACGGGGTGACGATGGCGACTACCGCTCACTGAAAACTCGCGGTCGCCCTGTGCTCGATGATCACGGGCGGACGATCGAAATTTACGGAATCCTGCTGGAAGAAGCTCTTCATTTTGACTGTCTCTGAGTCCACTGCACTGCGTTACACGCAAACCGACCCTGATGTTCGGTTGATGTTGCGGGTGCGCGATGACGATGCGGGGGCGTTTGAGGAGTTGGTGCGGCGTTATCAGCCGCGATTGGTGCGATTGATGCACCATCTCGCGCCCCACACAGATCTGGCCGAAGATCTTGCTCAGGAAACGTTCTTGCGAGTTTACCGCGCGCGCGAACGCTACGAGCCTGGTGCCAAGTTTTCGACATGGCTCTTCACGATCGCTGGCAACGTCGCTCGCAATGCCAAACGTACTGCTTCGCGTCGCCAAGAAGTCAGCGAGGTGGATGCGAATCGGTTTGCCGGATCGGACGACGATGAAGGACCACGGTTGGCAACGACGGCGCTCGATGCGAGCGGTTTGATGCCGGTGCGGTTGGCCGAGGGCGATGAACGGGCTCGCTTGGTTCGCGCCGCCGTCGCGGCCCTGGGTGAACGACAACGGATGGCGTTGATGTTGTCGCGATTTGAAAACATGAACTACGTCGAGATCGCTGAGACGATGGGGGTGACGACCAAAGCCGTGAAATCGCTACTTTCGCGAGCACGTGTCAGTTTGAAAGAGGCACTCGAATCGTACATGCAAAATGGTGTCTTGGACGAAGACTTTCACGCCTCCCAATCACTGCCGTCGATGTCTGGAATGTTACGTGAGTTTCGCGGCGAGACGGCAAAGTTAAATCAAGCGCCAGAACATGATGAGCATATTAACGACGACGAGGCGAACAAAACCAGGGGCGATGAATCATGAACAAGCCTGAAATCAAAGACCATGAACGTGTAGCCGATGACGACGAATTGCTCGTCGCGTATCTCGATGGTGAATTGCCGCGAGAGCAACGTGACGATGTCGAAAATCGCCTGATCGCCGAAGAATCATTGCGATGGCGTCTGCAAGCTTTGCAACGAAGTTGGGATCTGTTGGATTGGTTACCGCAAACGCACGTCGACGAGAGATCGGTACAAACAACGTTACAACTCGTCGTCAAGGATCTCAACGATCACTATCAAGCCCCGATGACAGACGTTGGGAAAACTCGGCTTAAGCCGCGACGTTCATCGATGCCATGGTTGTGGTGGGGATTGCCATTGATGATTGCGGCGTTGGCGTTCGTCGGTGTTCGCGTCATGCAGAAACGGAGCCAAACGCAACAGGTTGCCGATTTTCCATTGGCCATGGACATGGATGCGTATTTGCTCGGCAACAATCGGCAGCTCATCGACGATTTGCTCGCTTCGTCACGATGGAGTGGCGTTGTCGGCGAATCAATGACTGCGGAGCTCGAGCGTTTGATTGATCCAGAGTCGCCGGAATCGTTGTATGTTACCGCCGAAGGTCAGTCGAGAACTCCTACCGCGTCAGAGTTGGCTGAGCGGTTGCAAGAGTTGTCGTCGGAGCAGCGAATGACAGCACTGGCTCGTTGGGAACGATTCAACCGGCTCGACGAATCAGCCAAGAACACTATTCGCAACACTGCCGCGATGGTGCGTGACAGTGAAAACGGTGCCGAAGTGCTCGATACCATTCGACGTTACGTGCGGATGCGTGAACAGCTCAGTGATGAAACAGTGGCCCAGATTGAATCGGAATCAGGTGAGCAACGGCAACTTGCAATCGAATCGGCGGTTGACGAAATCATCAATTCCATTGGCCGAGTGACGGGACGGAACCTCAGTGAGGATGCGATTGAACGAATTGATTTCACGGTCATTCAGATTGTCAAAGCCCGCTTGAAAGCGGTGAGCGAGCCGGGTGGGGTGAGTGCGATTGAGCGAATCGAGGAATGGATAAAACAACGTGGTCGCCGAAGCAATGATCCGGACACCGCTTATCGAATCTTCGCGCTCACCACTTTGCTGCGTGATCCGAATTGGAACTCCGGTGCAAGTGGTGGCAAGCCAGGTGATTCAGGTCGTGGTTTCCGGCTCGGTGCACCGTTGGAAAAAGTCGCCCCGCTGACGCAGCGAGAGACGGACATGATCGTCGGCATGTTACCAGCGAGCGATTTGGATGCGCTGCAGCAATACGAACACGATCCCTGGATGCGGGCGATGATCGTTCGAGATTATTGGGCCGTCGAGGCCGTACGTCGTAAAATGTGGGGAGTCGCTAAACCGCTTTCACTGGCCGAACGCTACGAGGCCTTGCCTGATCAGCGACGCGAAGTGCTCGATCTGATGTCACCAGAAGAAGCACGCAAGACATTGATAGATGGAATGTAATTAGTTTGAACCGTGGCTCGGTTGAACACCACAATATATTATTTGCTCGCAAACTGCTCAATTCTCGCATTGCCAATGATTGAGGATGCGGATTTCGTTCATTATTCACTCTATAAAGATGTTTATTGGTAGCGATACCATCTGTGGTGTAGACGCCTGAAGATTGCAAACAGGGATTATCATGTCAGATCGTACCAAGGTCGCTTTTCTACTCGTCGAGGATAGTGCCATTGATGTGGAAGTTTTTGAGCGGGCGATCCGTCGTCATGAGATTCAGCGAACGGTTCATGTTAGAGAGAATGCGGTCGATGCACTGAGCCTATTGCGAACGCATTCGCAGGCCGGGTCGTCCGAGCGGTTTATCGTGTTTCTCGATCTAAACATGCCAGCGGCCAGTGGTCACGATTTGCTGGCAGAGATTCGTAACGACCCACAACTCTGCAATTCGATTGTGTTTGTGTTGACCTCGTCGGATCTAGAGTCGGATGTTCGCAAAGCGTACGAAAAAAATGTGGCGGGCTATTTCACCAAGGATCGCATTGATGACCTAATGCGAACGATCAAACCCTTCAGCGAAAGCGTGCTGCCACCCCCGTTCAGCGGTTACCGGTAGCAGAACAGGCGCAGAGTTGCGGTCGTCCTGCCCTACTGGGCTGTTGAATTTGAGTTTTCTTTTGTTTAACAGTTAGCCGCAGGCGTACTCTCCCACGTAGGAGTACGCCTGCGGCTAACTGTTAAACAACTAAACCAACAGCCCGTTAGCGGTCGCTTCTCAGCTCGTTTCGAGTTATCTTGCCATGATGAACTCACCCACGCACACTCTCGACCGACGTCTCGCCGCCACTTCCCCCGCTCCCGAGCTACTTTCCCCTGCGGGAAGTTGGCAGTGCGCCGAGGCAGCCGTTGAGAACGGTGCCGATGCGATCTATTTTGGGGTCGATCGCGGCTTTAACGCTCGCTCCCGCGCCGCCAATTTCAGTCTCGGCGATCTGCCCGATCTGATGCAAATGCTCCGGCGTCGGGGAGTGCGAGGTTACGTGACGCTCAACACGCTCGTGTTTCCTGATGAGATGTCGTCTCTCGTGGACGTCGTCAAGGCGATCGCCGAGGCAGGCGTCGATGCAGTGCTCGTGCAAGATTTCGGGGTCGCGAGGATCGTGCGGGCGATGTGCGCGGAGTTGGAAATCCACGCGTCGACACAAATGAGCCTGACGTCTGCCGAAACGATCGCGGTCGCGCAAACGCTCGGACTCAGTCGCGTGGTTTTAGCACGGGAATTGTCCATCGCGGAAATCACCAAGATCCGGGCCGCCTCAGCGATGCCGCTCGAAGCCTTCATTCATGGTGCGTTGTGCGTGGCCTATTCCGGCCAATGTCTGACCAGCGAATCGTTGGGCGGGCGGAGTGCCAACCGTGGCCAATGCGCCCAAGCCTGTCGGTTGCCTTATGAATTGGTGTGTGATGGCGAAGACCGCGATCTCGGCGATGTTCGTTATCTGCTGTCACCTCAAGACCTCGCTGGATACGCCGCGATCCCCGATATGATTACCGCTGGCATCAATAGTTTGAAGATCGAAGGCCGATTGAAAACGCCTGAGTACGTCGCGAACATCACTGGTCACTATCGCCGCGCGATCGACCAGGCGGTTAGCGACGGAATCGTGCGAGTCAGTCGTCGAGATCGCGAAGAAATGGAATTGTCATTCTCGCGCGGTTTCGCACCCGGATGGCTCGAAGGCAACGATCATAAACGGCTCGTCCCTGGGGTCCGAGCAGCCAAACAAGGAATCGTCTTGGGGACAGTCGCGGATATTCGTGGCGATGAAATTCGAGTGCAAATCGCTGCCGATGTATCGCTCGGTGACGGGCTGGCGATCGCCTCGCTACCCGAGCCTTCACGTGCAGGCGATTCGTACGCAGGTAGCGGATTCGCTGACAACCATCAAGGAGGTCGCGTCTACTCGTTGTCACCAGCGGGAACGAAGTCTGGGGGAAAATTGCAAACCATCACGGCAGGCAGCGACGTGTGGATCGGGTTTGGACGCGATGCGATTGATTTCTTGAGAATCGAAGACAATGCAGTTGTATTCAAAAACGATGATCCGAAATTAAACAAAAAACTCGCTGCGACCTTTGGTGGGAAACCACGTCGCACGCGTGCGATGAACATGCACGTCGTCGCCCGAGTCGATGATCCGCTGCGTGTGACGGCAATGGTGGATCATATCGTTTGCGAGTTCAGCTCTGACGCGCCGCTCGAACAGGCTCACAAACACCCCATCACTCACGACGTGCTCGCTGACAAACTCGGTCGCCTCGGTGGCACGATTTTTCATCTCGGCAAACTCGACGCAGAAATCATGGGTGACCCCATGGTGCCGCTGGCAGCACTCAACACTATCCGCCGCGAATTGGTCGAGCAATTGACTGCGAAACTCGAAGAACCACCGACTCGACTTGCCAATGTCCATGCAGGCCGTTTGCTGATCGAAAAAATCAGCGACGTTTCCGACGATCCATTGCCAATCGCTGCACCAAAGTTGTCGATTCTGTGCCGGACGATTGAGCAACTCACTGCGGCGGTCGGGATGGATGTCGATACCGTGATTGCCGATTTTCATGACGTGCGAACGCATCGCGAAGCAGTGCGAGTCGGACGCGAAGCAGGTGTGACGGTGTTGCTGGCATCACTGAGGATGCAGAAGCCAGGCGAGATGGGATTGATCAAACAGCTCTTGAAATACGAACCTGACGGTGTGTTAGCGCGGAACCTCGCGGCCCTAGACGCTTGCGTTTCCGCCGGCGTACCCACGATTGCCGATTTTTCGCTGAACATTGCCAATCATCGCTCTGCTGAGTGGTTGATCGGACGCGGCGTGCAACGCGTGACGGCGTCTTATGATTTGAACGCTGATCAACTCGACGGACTGGTCACCGCGACGCCGAGCCGGTGGTTAGAAATTGTGATGCACCAACATATGCCGATGTTTCATATGGAGCATTGTGTGTTTTGCAGTGTGCTGTCACCGGGCACGAATAAAACCAATTGCGGACGTCCCTGCGATCGACATGTGGTTCAGTTGCGCGACCGGGTGGGCAAATTGCACGTTTTGCAAGCGGACATTGCCTGTCGCAACACACTTTTCAATGCCACCCCGCAAAGTGCCGCCGATGTTGTCTCGTCGCTGATCGAGCGTGGTGTGGGTTGGTTTCGCGTGGAGTTGTTGGAAGAGAACGCGACGCGAACCGAGCTAATCGTCAACCTCTATCGACAACTACTGTCCGGACAAATCTCCGGTCCAGACGTTTGGCGATCACTCGCAGCGGACAACCGAGTTGGAGTCACGCGTGGCACGCTCGAAGCCAAACGAAACCCGCTCGCGATCTTATAGTGGAGAATAGCGACAGTAAAACCTCTCCCAAACTTCGTTTGAGGAAGGTCGCTTGAATTACCTCTCCCAACGAAGTTGGCGGAGGTCGAGCGACGACGTTCAGGAGTACGCGAGGGAAAAACGCGTGCGCTGGTTTAGCGTGTGAACTTTTATTGACCCATGCCCCATAACGCGTAAACGTCCAGGCCTATCGTTCAATACCTGCGTCTTCACGCCCATCAACCCACAAACACCTCGAAGTCATTTCCCAACAATTCCGAGAAGTCAAAAATCTTCCCTATGCGCGGTTCCGCTCGATCGACACGACTAGCTCTTCAAAACAATCAAACTCATGTTCGACCCTGACAGTGCCTTTCTTGGCCGAACGATTTTGCGTGCATTTCGATGCCGAATCGGAAACACTGAGGCCATTCCCCGATGAAATCGTAATCGCTGATGAAGATGCAAGTGTCTTTCTATACCGATTCCATTGTTCGTTCGCGATTGCCCTAGCAGGTGGAGATGGCAGTCAGAAAGGGGACCAGGGTGGCAGCCGAAAAGGGACCCACCAGGATGGCGGGGTGAGGAGGTAGAAGGGGGCTGACTTGAGTCCGCCGGATCGGGTGTTGTAGGAAGCTTTCAGCTTCACCCACAGCAA
>JBGSMN010000242.1:0-10275 GCA_041740155.1 Rhodopirellula sp. | reverse complement strand
AGCACATCGTCGCAAAGATAGAGTGCAAAGAGACGACGTTAGTGATCTGCGAAGCGACCGGAGGTTGCGAGGAGGCACTCGTCGACGCTATGCACGAGGCCGCAATAGCCGTTTGCATCGCCAACGCCAGACAAGTTCGAGACTTTGCCAAAGGCCATGGCTTTCTGGAAAAGACCGACAAGATCGACGCCGCGATGATTCGCAAGTTTGGTGAGGACGTGGACGTTCACTTAACGCCGCCTCGGACACCGCAGCAAAGGGGCCTTGCAAGCTCTGGTGCGGCGACGCGTCCAGGTGCTCGCCCTGCTGTCAAGCGAAGAAAATCGGCTCTCGCGAACCAGCGATGCGTTTGCTCGCAAAATGATCGAAGGCACGATTTCACACTTGAAAACTCAGCAAAAAACGCTCGACGAGCAGATCTCGAGCTTGCTTGCTGAGCTGGAACAGGCCGAAGCGAAGGTGAAGATTCTCTGGAGCGTGCCGGGGATCGGCGTGGTGAGTGTGGCCACCTTGTTGGCCGAGCTACCTGAACTGGGAACGCTTTCTCGCGGCGAGATTGCCAAGCTGGTCGGTGTGGCTCCGCTAGTAGAGCAGTCGGGCAAGTCGGACAAGCGACGCCGAGCCAGGGGAGGCCGATCGCGAGTGCGCAATGTCATTTACATGGCAACGCTTGTGGCGACTCGGCACAATCCGATCATCAAACGCTTCTATGAGCGACTGCTGGCCACCGGCAAACTGAAGATGGTCGCGTTGGGCGCGGCGATGCGAAAGCTGTTGACGATCCTCAATGACATGGTTCGCAACAATGAAACGTGGCGGGTGGCGGATCTGAGCTTATCGAAATAAAAGAGGCGACCAGATTACCGTCGCTAAAAGGAACCTGATCGCCTCACGTGCTCGATGCATCATGGACGCACCGGCGACTGAGCTATCCTTCAAGCGGTTGCACCTCTGCAGAGCCGCTGTGTGTTTCACCCAGCGAGTTTAAGTTTAACGCTGCGCGTCGTTCTTGTAAAATCATGGAACACCGGCGTCATGCTTCAAAAAACCTCGGGGGTTTGGGGGCTGGCCCCCAACCACACCGAAATAAAGAATCAAGAAATTCAAATTTCTTGATCTGACCCTTGATCTAAAATAAGACCGTCGTTCCGGGCTCCGGGCTACTGAAGTGAGCAAAATTCACAGCTCCAAACGCACGCAACGCCCTACAGAACGAAACTCTTGACGAGTTCCGCTACGCCAGTCATTGTGCCGACGTGTTTGAGCAAAGTCGTTCACCACATCCACTTTGCTGGCATTCACCGGGCGAGTACCATAACAGCATGCTAGGACCAGTCTTTAACCGGGAAGCCTCCGTGGCTCCCAAGCGATCGTCGACCTATTTGACGCGCGGCATTTATTTGCTGACGTTGTTTTTGCTGTTGTGCACGGGTTATCTGGTGCTCGACGGCTCTCGCTCGCTGTTTGCGAATTCCGACGCAGCCAAATTTGGCGGTTGGATGTTTCGGCTGCTCGCACCGCTGGAACTCGTGATCCTGTCGGCACTGGCGGCTGTCGGGGCGGCCAGTAGTGTGGCCCAAGAAAAAGACCGCCGCACGTTACTGTTGCTGCTCATGACCCGCTTGTCAGGGTTCGAGATCGTCGCTGGAAAAGCCGCTTCGGCGCTGCTCTCGCCGCTCAGTCTGCTGGTGATTTCATTACCACTGTTTTTAACGCTGCCGTTGTTGGGTGGGGTTTCTCCGACTCAAGTGTTTGCGGCGTTCGCCGTCATCACAGTCAGTGTGGTGATCTCGTCGGTGGTCGGAACGGTCGTGGCGTTTTGGCGAGAGAAAACGTTTCAGTCAATCGCGTTGACGTTTTTGATCCTGTTGCTGCTGATCGCTGTCGGCGAAATTGTTGCGAATTTGAGCGTCGACGGGGTCGGATGGGCGACGGCGATCAGCCCTCCGCGAGCACTCGTCGCGGCAAGCAATTCCATGACAGGCATCGGTTCTTTGGCCACCGCGAGCGAAGGCTGGTTCATGATCGTGGGTAGCCTGTTCTCGCTGATCGTTCTGGCGATCGGTGTGTTGAAAGTACGCGTTTGGAACCCATCGCGTGAAGTTCGTTTGAAAGCGCCCGAGCCAGAAACAAGCGAAGAGTTTGAACGCGAGCGTGCGAACTCTGTTTCCGATGCTGCGGCAAACAACACGTCCGCAGAAAGTCCGGCGTCTTGGAAAGTCCGTCAACCACGCCCGGTGTGGGACAATCCGATCCTGTGGCGAGAAGTGCGCACGTGGGCCTACGGTCGCAAAATCATACTGATCCGAGCCGTCTTTGTACTTATCTTTGCACTGATCACCGCCGCCGTTTGGTATCAAATCCAAAGCGGCGTGGCGATGGAACCTTCGGGACGAATCGGTCGTGCTTTTCCAGCCGTGACAATTCCCATTGCGATCTTGGGAGTGATCAGTTTGGTGCTGGTCAATGCACTTGCCGTGACGTCGATCACCGGCGAGCGTGATGGCTTGGCATTGGACTTGTTGTTGGTCACCGACCTGCGACCTCGCGAGTTTATTTTCGGTAAATTGTTGGGAGTGATGTACGCAGCCAAGGAATTGATCCTGTTGCCGCTGAGCCTACTCGTATACCTCGGCGTGTCAGGCGTGATGACGTTTGAGAGCATGCAGTATGCGATTTTGGCAGCGATCGGGTTATACGTGTTCGTGACCATGCTGGGGATTCATTCGGGACTGAATTATGTCTCAGGACGAACCGCGACACTGGCGAGCCTGGGCACAGTCTTTTTCTTGTGTGTTGGGATTGCAATTTGCATGACGATCATGGTCAGTTTTCGAGGTGCCTTCCAGCTCCAATTGGCACCTTTCTTGGTCATGATTCTGGGTGGTGGCGCGGCGTTGTTTGCAGCGTTGGGATGGCGGAATCCGTCGTCAGCCATCTTCACGGCTGCATTCGCATTGCCGTTGATTACGTTCTACGCAATCACTCAGTTCTTGTTGCAGACGGATCACTTGTATGTGGCTGCTTCGCTGGTCGCTGGTTATGGATTCACAACAGCAGCAATGATGATTCCAGCGTTAAGTGAGTTCGATGTGCCGTTGGAGGTGGAACCTGCGGACTCGCCTGCGGAGTCGACCGCTTGAGTGAACTGGCGGCTCAATGGCCCTTTCTTCTCGCGATGTTGATTTTAATCGTCGCCAGTGGCTTGTTCAGCGGCAGTGAGGCGGCATTGTTTTCAATCCGTGATCGCGATCGAAAACGACTGCAGCGTGATGGAACGGCGGGTCGTGTGGTGTGCCGACTGCTCGAAACGCCCGATCGACTGCTTGCCGCAATTCTGTTCTGGAATTTGTTAATCAACATGGTTTACTTCGCACTGGTGGCGATTGTTTCCAGCGACATGAGCCGACCGGGTGTGTTCACGTTCGCGGCTTTGGTAACGATCATTTTCTTCAGTGAAATGCTGCCTAAGAGTTTTGCGGTGATCACGCCCATCCGGATCGCCACGATTGTGGGCATGCCGATTTCAATCGCAGTGGCGATCGTCAGTCCAATTCTGCCCGTAGTCGGGTGGGCCAACGATGCCGTTGCCAGATTGCTGTGGCCATCGTTTCAACCCGAACCCGCCATCGATTTGACGGACATCGAACGGGCGATTGATTTGGGGACAGACGATGCTTTATTGATCCGTCGGGAACGAGCGGCGCTACAGTCATTGGTGGCGATGGCCGAAACACGGGCCGATGAAATGATGCGTCCCCGCAGTCGTTTGCTGGTCGTCACACCACCGTTGGATCCGTCACTACTGCATGCTGGCTCACCGCCAGGTGGCTACATGATGGTCGCCGACCCGCGCGACGAAAGCGGTGATACGTGGATGGGAACGATTGCCGTACGGTTGTTGCGACCCCAGCAGTTCAGCGATTTGACGGCGGCGATCGATCCCGTGTTGTTTGTGCCCTGGTCAGCGCGGGTATCGCATGTTTATGAATTGCTACAACAACAAGAAGTGAGTGTGGCAGTCGTTGTTAATGAGTTCGGCGAAGTCACGGGGGCCTTGTCGATCGATGATATTTTGCGTGGCGTGTTGGCGAGCAAAGGCCAACGAGATGCCGCCGAAGATCAAATCAAACGCATCGGTGGCGATCATTACCGGATGCCTGGCATGACGAGTTTGCGAGCGCTGGCGCGGATGCTTTCTATTGAAGTGCCTGAAGAACGCGCCGCCACGGTCTCCGGTTATGTGCAGCGCTACAACGAACGCGTGCCTCGGGTAGGCGACGTCGCGTCATTACCACCCTATGAACTCGTCGTCACGGACGAAGACGACGACGATATCTGGATTGAAGCCTGGATGGGACCCGAGACAAACGGAGTGTCCGCATGATCCTGGCAATCCTGCTGTTCTCAATCGGGTTGATGTTCAGTGCCTTTTTCAGCGGCACAGAAACGGGCCTGTATCGTGTCTCGCGGACCCGGCTGGTGCTCGATAGCCTGAGCGGTTCATGGGCAGGCCGTGGCTTGGTTTGGCTGCTGAATCATCCCGCGATCTTTGTCGCCACGACTCTCGTCGGGAACAACCTCGCGAATTATACGACGAGTTTTGCGGTCGTGATGTTTGTCGGTGCCGCCTTCGAAGGTGGCGCGAGCATGGAGCTGGGGATGACCGTCGTCATGACACCCGTGGTGTTTGTGTGCGGCGAGTTGTTGCCCAAGCATTTATTCTTCCAAGCCCCGTATCGGTTGTTGATGGCGACGCGCTGGGTGCTGTTAACAATGACCGTGTTGTTTTCACCTGTGTCATGTTTGTTGGCGTTGCTGGGCAATGCACTTCAAGCGATGACCGGCCAAACTCCGTTTCGTGTCAACCTGACGATGGCGCGAGGTGATTTGAATCGAGTATTACGAGACGGCCATGAAGCCGGAATCCTGACAGCGAGTCAGCGATCTTTAGCCCAGAACATTTTCGAGATTGGCAATCAAGCGGCCGTGCAGTTTGGTGTCCGGCCAGGTCGCTTGGCAGTCGTGGACACACCCGTCGATTTGGCGATGGCCCGTCATCAAGCCCGCCGCTGCAATCATCCGATTATTTTGGTACGTCGTCGCGGGCGAATCATTGGCTTTTATCGCTTTGCCGATTTGATTGGCAAAGAGGTCGTGCCTGATCCGTTGCCAGTGGTACGAGGTTCGCTCTCGGATCGACATCTCAGCGTGCTGTTACAGTTGTACGATGCCAATAGTGATGTGGCCGTGCTGTATGACGCCAACGGTATCCTGGCAGGCGTGGTCACGCGGCGACAATTGGTCGAGCCACTGAAGTAACGGACTCTATTAGAACACTTCCAACAATGCGTATTTTTGTCACTGGCGGCTCCGGTCTTCTGGGCAACACGATTTTGCGGCGTCTCGCAAACACCGAGCACACAACCGCCACGCTGCTACGCGGCGAAGTGGCGGATGAAGTGTTCGCTGGTCTCGACTCGGATTTTTTTCGTGGAGATATCAATGATGTGGCTTGCCTCGACAAAGCCGCCGCCTGGGCCGACGTGGTCATCCATTCCGCTGGCTTGATTCATTTGGGATGGACACGATTAGAAGAGTCACTGCGAGTCAATCGTGATGGCACTCGGAATCTGGTCAATGCATGCTTGAAACATAGTTGCCGTTTGTTGCACGTGGGGACGGTCAACACGATCGCCGTCGGCAGTCGACAAAGAGTCGCTGATGAAACCACACCGCTCGATCATGCGGGAGGACAAATACCGTGCAGCTATGTCGTGAGCAAACTGGCCGCTAACGAAGAAATCCGAAAGGGTGTTGATCAGGGCTTGCAAGCGATTTTGCTACATCCAGGATTCATGCTTGGTCCCTGGGATTGGAAACCCAGCAGCGGTCGCATGATGTTAGAAGTCGGGCGTAGCTGGAAACCGTTTGCACCCAGCGGCGGTTGCAGCGTCTGTGACGCACGCGATGTCGCCGACGCGATCATTAACGCAGTGCATGCCAACGTCCCCAGCGGACGGCATTATGTGCTCGCCGGCTACAACGAAACCTATTATCAGTTGTGGAGCGAAATGAGCAAACGCTTCGGTCAGCCTCGACCGCTGATGCGGGTTGGACCGCTCAATCGCATCATCGCAGCCAAGGGCGGCGATTTGTATACACGTGTGTTTAGCCGCGAAGGCGATCTCAACAGCGCCACACTGCGAATGGGCAGCCAATATCACTGGTACGATTCGTCGCGAGCGAAATCCGAACTCGGCTATCATAACCGACCGCTATCAGAAACGCTCGACGACGCAGCCAACTGGATTCGCGCCCGTCACCTGTTGAAGTGACCAAAACGCTGGACAGCGTCATGCTGGTTGGAACTGAAATCTCATTTCAACGACGCGTTGACTTTGCCATAAACACCGTTTTTCTCTTCGGTTGGCAGCTTGGGCTTGGAAGCCTGCGGCTTGTCTTCAGCTAACCAGTGGTTGTTTGCGAACTGAAAGGTCTCGGGCGAAGTGCCACCGCCAATGTTGATTTCCGTTTGAACTTGAAAGCGGCGAAAGGTGATGCGGTTGTCTTGAATGAGAACATTGCGACACGGGCAAAAGCCGGGGTCCGTCGTCTCTTGCAGAATACGGAAGATCCACTTGCTCGGATACATTAATGTGTTGCCTGTAAATTCGGCTCCATCGACGCCGACGAATGCGGCGGAGCATAGACTTCCTTCGATGATGTTGTCTCGCACGAGCAATCGAGTCGCTTCGTACTTGGCACCTTGCGGACGGAAGTAAGCCATACCAGTCGATCCGCCTAGATTGAGAGGACGCTCGCCCGCGTTGATGAAGTGGCATTTCTCAACAGTGACATCACTCGTACCTCCCTTGAGCTGGATACCGGCGGAAGCCGAGAAACCTTCGTTGCCGACAAATCGACAGCCGGTAATCAACGATTGATGACAGCCAACAAAGTCGATGCCCTGTCCGCCCCAGCCAGTGATGGTGCAATCGCGAATCGTGGCCTTGTTCAGTCCAGAGCATTTGATGGCATCGCAGTTCCCTTTCGGTCCAATGTCACTAACATCAATGTGATCGAGAGTGATACCCAAGACAGGGTTGGCCAAGTTACCGCCATCATCGAGGTTCAGGCCGTTGATGCTCTGGCCAGTGATCCGAAGATGGCGAAGCGTCAACTCATGGCAGCGTGAAAACTGAAAGGCTGTAGCACCGCCTTTGAACACAGGGGGTTGTTCGGAGTCGAACGCTTCGATGGTGAGTTTTTCGATCCCTATCACGGAGTGGCCGCCAGGATAAACACCGGACCCCACTCGAAGCGTCGTGCTAGGCTTCAATTCACGTAGAGCGGATCGGAGTGAATCCGCATCTCGCACCACAACGACATCGGCTCGCGCCAGACCAGCCGAGACAAAGAGTATCCATACACAAAGACACACATGTTTCATTCTTTGTTGTCCTATGTTGCGAGCCGGCCAGTGGTTACGGGCCAGTCGGCTCAGATTGCTGGGAATTTTTGCTCTTAAGCGAGCGGCTAGTGGTCTGTCAGGAATAAACATTAGTGTTGCAACCGTAGCTGGAGTCGCCAGACTTCAGGAGACTTCTATCCAACCCAGAGCAAAGGGGTGCGAATCAACCATATCGCTTGATCGCATCTGCCGCTTGGAGCTTCTCGGCTCGAATTTCACCACCAGCCAGTTTCTCGCCATTGGGATCAATGTAGACGCGCCCCGAGCGCGTGATGCTCAGTTCAACGTTCAAGACGTGAATGTTGAAGATGTAGGCGGTGTCGCTGGTGGCTTTGAACCAGTGCACGTTGTCTTTATGGTCGGAGACCGTGGAGCACTCGCCAACGGTAAAGGTCCGATCGATGGAAGGGCGAATGATCATGTGGTCGTCGGTTTCGTCGAGTCGGTCGTAATGCTTGCCTTGGAACTCGCCCTGCAGGATCAAGAAGGCGGTCGCCATATTGTTGTGACCGTGAGGAACGACGGAGCGGTCCTTTTGCAGTGCAAACATTTGGTGCCCGAAGACGAGTTCGGTGGGCAGTCCCTCGACCTTGGGAAACTGGGCTTTAAACGAGCGTTCACCGCGCTCACGAAACTTCATGTCGGCGGTCAGCTTGGAAAAGTCGACGTACGTCAGAAACTCCGTTACGTTGACTTGGCGAAAGAGAACTTCGACCTGCTGTTGCCATTCCAAATCCTTCATCTTCTCGCCTTTCAAATCGAGGCTGATTTGATTCACATCGGCAAGCCACTTGGCAGCGATCGGACGGATAGCCTCCGCCAGTGCACTGGACTCCATCACCGATTGCAGTAACGAAAAGGTCACCAGAGATCCAAGTGTCTGTTTGCCAAAAGCACGACGGTCCATGATCAAACTCCGCGATAAGTAGGAAGGTTTCAAGCTATTGTACAGGCTCGAGAGAGCCAAATGTTGATCGCAACAAGCCGCATATGTCTTGTGGTAAGAGGGGTCCACCCAAACTTTGTTGCTCAGTTTGGATAACAACGTGACGTTGCTAGACCGTCGACATCACACCAAGCTGTCGCATCCACACCAATCCGACTCAAGATCGGAGCAAGATGCGCTGGAATCACACCCACTTTTCCAGCTTGAAGCTGGCGACCGGTCCAATCAAGCAGCTCTAAGTAACGTGTAAGTGATAAGCTAAAGAAACCCTTGACACTCGCTCGGAGGCCGGAAACGTCGGGGCAAGGCTGGACTGCTAAAAATTTGGGGTTGTGACGCTTCACGATTGCGCAAGTTTTAATCTCCAATATCCTGTCTCCCCTTCCCCCCGCGAAGCGCGGTGGAGAGGGGAGACTGAATCATTCAAGGGAACAGATCCGGCATGGCTCATTTGCACTGCAAGCCCAACTTTTTAGCAGTCCACCCGTGCCCCCTCCCTCGCATTCGCCTCAAGGGCTCTGCTCGACCTCCCTCAAATTCTTTGGGAGATGTGGTTAGAGTGGGAGTGGTTCGTCGGCGAGTGTCAGATCGACGAAGCGGAGGACCTCTTCGCCGCCTTTTTCCCAGACTTGATTGGCCAGAAGATTTAAAATGTTTCGGTCGATGGATTCGGGGTTGGCACGGATGATGCGGCGAAAGTCGACGGCGTCTTGCTCTTTCTTGTCACGACTGCGATGGGGCGAGACGAGTGCGGCATACTTCGAAACGATCGCCGCCTCCAGTGTCGGATAACGACTGCCGGTTTCTTGATCGACAATCACATGATGATTAAGAATCGTGGTTTGGAATTCGCTCCACGGGAGCATCACGTCGATGACGGGTTTGGGCTTGCCGTCGGGATCGAGGTCGGTTTCGTCCAGGAACCTGACGACTTGAGACAGCGTGACTTGTTTGAGCATCGGCCAGCGGGTGGTGATCGCTTTGGCCGCGCGTTTTTTCTCGCTGTAGGGCACCATCACGTCGACGTCTTGCGTGGCCCGCGGCATCGGCAGGTAGCCGACGTAGCCGTGAAGCCCCATCAGGATCCAGTTCTTGATGCCTGCCTCACGCAGGCAATCGATGACTTCTTGGGGAGTGACGTCCACGCAACCTCTCCTAAGACGTTTGCGATAATCGGAAGTCAGCCGGGCGCTGACGCGGAGCCCGTAGGCATGGCCGGAGGGGCCAGTGGGGTCGGTTTCATCGACGCCGACAAAGCCCGTTTGGGCCAACATGGCGGCGTGTCGGGCGGCTAAGAATTCAGGTGTGTGCAAGGTTAAAGTTGCTAGTGGGTAGTTGCTAGTTGCTAGTTGCTAGTTGCTAGTGGCTAGTGGCTAGTGGCTAGTGGCTAGGGGCTAGGGGCTAGGGGCTAGTGGCTAGTGGCTAGGGGCTAGGGGCTAGTTGGATCGGCGCGGACTTCGTCCCCTTGGGTGACAGTTGGCGATAAGAAACCACGCTCTGAGCCACCTACGGCGGGGGATGGGTTTGGTGCTGAAATACCAGCTGATAACAGCGATTTCATTGACTCCGGCTCCCTTTACATAGCATCGTTTACGATCACGTTCTTAGCAATGCTCAGTTGTTGCGGTACAAGCCCTTTGCCGCCTATTCGGAATGCAGACTGCCTATTTTATTGCGATCTGTGAGGGGCGAATAGTTTGTGTGTGAGTGCGGCTCGGTTTTCAAGGAGCGGAAATTCGGCAAGCGTTTCGGGATGGAAGCTGAGACACCGAAAGTCTTGACGACTTGCGCTACTCTCGAAAGGTAGGACTGTGCCGAAAAAAAGTGGGATAGGCTTCCAGCCTGTCGATAGTGC
>JBGSMN010000319.1:0-12063 GCA_041740155.1 Rhodopirellula sp. | reverse complement strand
GATCGCACGGGTCATGACCGATGACCCTGAACTGGTGATGCCTCCGCCGGAAACAAAGAAGACGCTCACGGCACAACAGAAAGAATTGCTGTCCAAGTGGATCGCCTCGGGTGCGGAGTATCAACCGCATTGGTCTTTGATAGCGCCTCAGCGGGTTGAAGCGAGCGAGGTGGCAAAAGATCCGTGGGTGAAGAATCCAATCGACGGGTTCGTGCTTGCGAAACTGCGTGAGAACGGCCTTGAACCCGCCGCAGAGGCTGACCCACGAACATTGATCCGTCGCCTGCATTTGGACATCACTGGCTTGCCACCATCGCCCGAGTCGATTGATCAGTTTGTCAAAGATTACACCGATTCGAAGGACAATGCGCTTTCGCAGTGGATCGATCGTCTGATGGCCTCGCCTGCTTGGGGTGAACATCAGGCGCGATATTGGCTCGACGCAGCCCGCTATGCCGACACACACGGAATGCACTTTGATAACTATCGCGAAATGTGGCCGTACCGCGATTGGGTAATCCGCGCATTCAATTCCAATCAACCCTTCGACCAATTCACGATCGAACAACTCGCTGGTGACTTGTTGCCCAATCCAACGACTGATCAATTGATCGCCACTGGTTTCCAGCGATGTAACATCACGACCAATGAAGGCGGAACGATCGACGAAGAAAATCTTGCGTTGTACGCTACTGATCGCGTTCAAACTCTCGGTTGGGTCTACATGGGCCTCACCGTTAACTGCTGCCAGTGTCACGATCACAAATTCGATCCACTGACCATGAAAGACTTTTATTCGCTGGCCGCTTACTTCCGCAACACGACCCAGCCAGCCAAAGACGGCAACGTGAAAGATGGTCGAGGTCCGGTGATCATGGTTCCAAGTCTGGACGATCAGCCGCGATGGGAAGCTTTACCAGCAGAGATCGCAGCGGCGGTGAAGCTTCGTGACGAGCGAAAGACGACCGCGAAAGGCGATTATGAAACGTGGCTTGCCCAAAGCTCAAGCGATTCACTCAGCACGAGCATCCCGACCGAAGGTTTGATCGTAAACATCCCTCTGACCGAAGGAACGGGCAACACAATCAAGGACACTTGCAATGAGGCAGTGTCATTCGCAGCAACGGGCGATTTGACCTGGAAGCCCGATGGCAAACTCGGGCCTGCAGCGGTGCTGAAGCCTGGTAGCACCTTCGATCTCGGTCAGCTTGGAGACTTTGAGATCGATCAAAGTTTCAGCTACGGAGGCTGGATCCGCCCTGGCAAAGAACTCTCGGGTGGCATTCTTGCTCGCATGGATGAGCAGAGTCAACATCGTGGCTGGGATCTATGGCAGGAAGGTCGTTCGCTGGCCGTGCATATCATTGATTCATGGCCCGAAAACTCGATGAAGGTAACCACAAAGCAACCTGTACTTGCCATCAACCAGTGGCAACATGTGTTTGCAACTTACGATGGTTCTGGTAAACCCGAGGGCATCACGATCTATGTCAATGGCAAACCGCAACCAACAAACGTTGCCAACAATACTCTCAAGAACGAACGTTCCATCCGCACGACGACAAGCCTGAGGATCGGTCAGCGCAGCCAACAAGCGGTGTTCGACGAAGGGTCGCTGCAAGACTTGCGTATTTACGATCGCAAGCTAACCGAATCAGACGTCAACACACTAGCCTCTGTGGTCGTCTTGCAAACGATCCTGGCAACCGAGGCGGAAAAGCGATCGCCCGAGCAGCAAGCAACTCTGCTAGAGCATTACTTGAATACCATCGATCCGCAGTTCCCAGTGCTGGCAAAAGCCGTCACCGATCTGGAATCGGAGCGTGAAGCGATTCGTGGGCGCAGTCCCGTCACGCACATTCAACAAGAACGCAAAGACAAACCCGCGATGGCCAATATTCTGATGCGTGGGGAATACGATCGACCCAGCGACGAGGTTGTGGCCGCGACGCCCGCCGTGCTACATCAGTTGCCTGAAGGAGCGCCAGCGAATCGGTTGGGACTTGCCCAGTGGTTGGTTGACCCGAACAATACGTTGACCACGCGAGTCACGGTGAACCGTTTTTGGCAGCAGGTTTTCGGTCGTGGGATTGTCGTGACGCCTGAGGATTTTGGAGTGACCGGTGCGCTGCCGAGCCATCCGCATTTGATCGATTGGCTGGCGATTGAGTTCCGAGAAAGCGGTTGGGATGTGAAGCATATTTTCAAATTGATGCTGACGAGTGCGACGTATCGTCAGTCGTCGACGTTTACGCCTGAGAAACTGGAACGCGACCGAGACAATCGACTCCTCTCGCGCGGCCCTCGCTATCGCATGGATGCCGAGATGATTCGCGACGCAGCCCTCGTTTCGAGTGGCTTGTTGTCGGAAAAAATGTTTGGACCAAGCGTCAGGCCGTATCAACCCGAAGGCGTCTGGGACGTCGTTGGGCTTCCGGGAGGTGACACTCGCAACTATGTTCAAGATTCGGGTGAGAACCTGTACCGTCGATCGCTGTACACATTCTTAAAGCGAATGGCACCGCCACCGAATTTGGAAACTCTCAACGCCACCGCGCGCGAGGTCTGCACGGTTCAGCGTGAACGAACCAACACACCACTGCAAGCATTGGTCACACTCAACGATCCCCAGTTCATTGAAGCGGCACGCAACTTGGCCCAGCTTGCCATCACCAATGGCGGCGATCAAAACGAAGTAATACTTGACACGATTTCGCAGCGGGTTCTCGGACGCAAGATCGCATCGCAAGAGCAAGCGATCTTGATAGCTGACTTCTCCGAATTCTTAGCCCATTACCAATCGAATCCCGCCGATGCCGAAGCGTTGGTGTCCGTAGGCGAATCGAAACCCGGCAGTGTTTTCGATAAACCAACTCTGGCAGCTTGGACGATGGTTTGCAATCAAGTAATGAATCTAGACGAAAGTTTGTGTAAGTGAGAAACCCAATGATGACTCCATTCGAACAATCTAAGTTGCTGCAAACGCGTCGCTACTTCCTTGCTAAAGGCTCGCACTTGCTCGGCGCGGCCGCAATGGCTTCACTTGCCGGACCGCTAAGTGCAAATGAATCGACGTCTCATGCCGCCGTGCCAACTCATTTTCCGGCTAAGGCCAAACGGGTGATTTATCTGCACATGGTTGGCGGTCCGTCACAGATGGACTTGTTCGATCACAAACCGATGATGAACGAATGGTACGACAAAGAGCTGCCTGAATCGATTCGCAAGGGCCAGCGGTTGACAACGATGACGAGTGGGCAAGCTCGCTTTCCAGTTGCACCATCGAAATACAAGTTCTCTGCCGCCGGTGAATGCGGGTTGATGATGAACACCGAACTGCTGCCGAATTTGGCAAAGAAGGCTGATGAAATTTGCTGGATGCGGAGTCTGCATACCGAAGCGATCAACCACGAGCCAGCAATCACGGCGATGCAGACCGGCAATCAAGTGACCGGTCGTCCATGCTTGGGTTCATGGGCTTCATACGGATTGGGAACAATGAACGAGAACTTACCGACCTTCGTTGTGCTCGTCGCTGTGCCGACAAACCGCGAACAAGAACAAGCGATCTCGTCTCGTTTATGGAGTGCGGGATACCTTTCGGGTGAACACGCCGGTGTCTCGTTCCGCAGCAAAGGTGATCCGATTCTTTACATCAACAATCCACCAGGCGTTCCCGATGCCATCCGGCGTCGAACAATCGATGGGCTGAATAAACTCAATGAGATGACCTATCAGCAGATCGGCGATCCCGAGACGCACACGCGAATCCGCCAATATGAAATGGCATTCAAGATGCAAGCCAGTGTGCCGGAGCTGACGGACATCAGCAGCGAGTCGGAGCATACGTTCAAGTTGTATGGCGAAGAAGCCAAGAAGCCGGGAACCTTTGCGAACACAGCCCTCATGGCGCGGCGATTGGCCGAGCGTGGCGTGCGGTTCATTCAAGTCTATCACAACAACTGGGATCACCATTCCAACGTTTCGGGCCGCTTGCCCGATCAGTGCAGAGATGTGGATCAGCCGTGTTACGCGTTGTTAGAAGACTTGCGCCAGCGAGGCATGCTGGACGACACGCTGATTATCTGGGGCGGCGAGTTTGGACGTACGATCTACACCCAAGGCAAACTTTCGCGAGACAACTACGGTCGCGATCACCATCCGCGTTGTTTTAGCATGTGGATGGCTGGTGGCGGTGCGAAAGGCGGAACGATTTACGGCGAGACCGACGACTTTTCCTACAACATCGTCCACGATCCAATTCACATTAGCGACTTCCACGCTACCGTGTTGCATCTGCTGGGTTACGATCACGAGCGATTGACCTTCAAACACCAAGGCCTTGATCAACGCCTCACCGGCGTCCTGCCAACTAAGGTCATCCCTGAGTTGATAGCATAGCGTCAACGTCATCCTAATTGTCATTCGTTCATTTTGAACAGCGAAATTGAATCGCGACTAGTCAGACACAGCGTTTCAGGATGAAGACTGGCCCAAGTACGCTGGACTCTCCCAAAAAGGAATCCGGAAAGCATTTTCCGAATCCGCATTGACCAAAAGCAATGCACCTCAGTATCGGCAAAGGGATGATCTCAATGCGTCAAAATCTGTTTATCGTCTTACTCGAACTCGTCTGCATATTCGCGGCTCCCTTGACGACTGCCGTCGCCGCTGAGTCGTTAACGCTCCAGCGGGATGGTCATTGGTTAGTGATTCAGGGTTCGCAGATTCCGGGTCGCGAGATTCGCATCAACTATCTCGAAGCATATTGTCGTAGCGGCAGCACCAACGCTGATTGGGTCAAGCACACGGTCGTCGGTCACACGTGTGAAGTGATTTCGATAAGCGATGACGGGCGAACGTTGCGACTGCGAGATGTGCTGAGCGATGGCGTGACGGTTGAGCATACGATAACGGCGTCGGCGGACGAAGTGGATTTTCAACTGTTGGCCCATAACCCCACAGAGCAGCGATCCGAAGCCCATTGGGCGCAGCCATGTGTGCGTTTGGCTGAGTTTACAGGTTTCGACCCAAAGGGAAGGGACCTGGACGATTACCTACCGCAGTGCTTTGTGTTTGTCAGCGGCAAATTGACGAGAATGCCTTTTGCCCCGTGGGAAAAAACGGCGAAGTACACACCTGGGCAAGTTTGGTGTCCCGCCCATGTGCCGCGCCAGGACGTCAATCCGAGACCGCTTAGTGTGGTGGTTCCCAGCAGCGGATTGATTGGCGCATTCAGCGGCGACCAGTCGCTAATTTTTGCGACGGCATGGGAGCCTTACCAAGAACTTTTTCAAGGTGTCGCCCGTTGTCTGCACAGCGATTTTCGGTTGGGCGGCTTGCAGCCCGGTGAAACCAAACACATTCGCGGCAAGATCTACATCGTGCCCGCAGACGTCGGCAAACTCGTCGATCGATACCAAGGTGATTTTCCTGAGCAAGTGAAGTAACGTTCGTGAATTCATCGATAGAGGGCGATCTATCAAAAAAGCTGATATGGCGTCTCCGACACCCGCTGCCCTGAAAAACTTTTCTATGAGGCCAAGAAAAGTCCTTCGGTAGATTGTTAGTGATCCAGGGGACATACCAGGGGACGGGGGCAGTTTTGGTCGGGTTTCCTGCGAAGCTGGTGATTCAAAGCTAATCAAAAGAGTTCGAGGCACCAATGGGGGAAGCGTATGCCACGTACCGAGCGAGTTGATGAAGCAGGCCGGATTACCATGCGTTGAACCAGAGTAATGACCGTAGGGAACTTTTTCATAAACCGGAGGACTATCTCGCATTTCTGCGAACTTTACAGCAAGGTTTAGAGAAGTATCCGGAGGCCTCCTTATTGGCTCCGCCGTGTCAATGCTTCCCATTCAAAGAAGGAACTCGATGTCATTCGGAACTCAGTCACGCGTGGTTGTCCGTATGGTTCGGAGGTCTGGATTGAGCAGACTTGTGAACGAACCGGAATTTGGTCAACAACACGTCCGCGCGGTCACCCTCGTCGCAAACCACAAGTCGAGGCGGCTCAAAATGCGTCGAAATGACCCCCTTCCCCAGTTTGAAGTTCATCAGCAATCATTTCTGCTTGCTTCAAAACCGTCTCCGTTGCGAGGAGTTGCATGTCGGGCGGATAGCCGTAGTGACGCAAAAGTCGCTTGACAATCACACGCAATTTTGATTTGACACTTTCTTTGATGATCCAATCGATGGCGGCGTTCTCACGTACTTTTTGGGTCAGCACGACGGCGAGTTCGCGGAGCTTGTCTTGCTGCATCAGCTCGCGGGCGCTGTCGTTGTTGGCGACGGCGGTGTAAAACGCATACTCGAAATCGGTGAGCCCCATGCTCTTGGCTTCGCTGTCGGATGCGACGATCTCTTTGCTGACCTTGATCAGCTCTTCCATCACTTCGGCGGCTGTCAGGATTTTGTTTTGATAACGCTTGATCGCCGTCTCCAGCATTTCGAGCAAAGCTTTGCTCTGGACAAGGTTTTTCTTTGCTCGGGATTTGAGTTCATCGTTAAGCAGTTTCCGTAACACTTCGAGAGCCACGTTCTGATGTTCGTGGTCCTTTAGTTCCGCGAGAAAGTCATCCGACAAAACGGAAATCTCAGGCTTCTTGATGCCCGCCGCGTCGAATACGTCGATCACTTGGTCCGATACCAATGCTTCGTCAATGACTTGCCGGATCGTGGTCTCCAACTCGACATCACTGGTTCCCTCACCAGCCGGTTCAAACTTGACCAAGCGGGCTTTGACAGCCTGGAAGAATCCTACTTCGTCTTTCGCTCCCATCGCCTGCTCGTGAGGCACTGCGATCGAGAATGCTTTTGACAACGCCGTTACAGCGTCGATGTAGCGTTTCTTGCCGTCTGGCAGTCCGAGAACGTGGTTTTCGGCTGCGAGGATCGTGCTGAGCTTCGTCGAGGTGTCGGCATCGAAATAGTCTTCGTAGGGAAAACCGTGATACATGGCTGAAACGACTTCCAGTTTTTCCAGCATGATCTCGACGGCCTGCTCCTGCGCGAGCGTCGGATCACCCTTGCCACCGGCGTCGGAGTAGAAGGACAACGCTTCCTTCAGGTCGGCGGCAATGCCAAGGTAATCGACAACCAATCCACCGGTCTTGTCCTTGTGAACACGATTCACTCGCGCAATCGCTTGCATCAAGTTGTGCCCTTTCATCGGTTTGTCGATGTAGAGCGTATGCATTGAAGGAGCGTCAAAGCCGGTCAGCCACATATCGCGAACGATGACCAATTCGAGCGGATCATCGTCATCCTTCATCCGATCGGCGAGAGCCTTGCGCTGTTCTTTGTTGGTGTGGTGTTTCGCCAAGACAGGTCCGTCACTGGAAGCGGCAGTCATGACCACTTTAATTTTGCCTTTGTCCAAATCGGCGTGGTGCCAATCGGGGCGCAGCTTGATGATTTCGGCATACAGATCGGCTGCAATCCTTCGCGACATGCTTACAATCATGCCCTTACCCTTTTGGACTGATTGCCTTGCATCAAAATGCTGGACGATATCGGAAGCAATGTTACGGATACGTTGCTCGCTGCCGATTAGAGCTTCCATCTTGGTCCACTTGGCCTTGGCCTTTTGCGTGTCGCTCAGATCACGCTCATCAAGTTCTTCATCCAGTTGCTTGATGAGCTGCTTGCCTTCTTCACTGAGTGCCACCTTCGCCAATCGACTTTCGTAGTAGATGCGAACCGTCGCGCCATCTTCGACGGCTTGGGCAATGTCATAGATATCGACGTAGTTGCCGAACACGGCAGGTGTGTTGACGTCCGTTTTCTCAATCGGTGTTCCAGTAAAGCCGAGATAAGTCGCACTCGGCAAGGCATCACGCAGGTATTTTGCGAAGCCGTATACGATCCGCTTGCCGACTACGTTCCCGGCATCGTCTTTCACGTCGACATGCTTTGCCTGAAAGCCATACTGGGTTCGGTGAGCTTCGTCAGCGATCACCACGATATTTTTGCGATCGCTTAATTGTTCGTAGACGTTACCGTCTTCGGGCTGGAACTTTTGGATCGTCGAGAACACTACTCCGCCCGCCGAAACTTTCAAAAGTTCCTTCAGTTGCTGACGATCATCCGCTTGAACCGGTTCTTGCCGCAGGAGCTGTTTTGCGGATGCAAATGTATCGAAGAGTTGATCATCCAGATCGTTTCGATCGGTAATGACCAGTACCGTCGGATTGTCCATCGCAAGCACGATCTTGCCGGTATAGAAAACCATCGACAATGATTTACCGCTACCTTGCGTATGCCAGACAACGCCAGCTTTGCGATCACCACGAGGCTGGCTCTTCACTCCAGACAACCCATACGATTCGGGAGATTCGGCGACGTGGGATAGGCTTCCAGCCTGTCGTGATACATTGACAGGCTGGAAGCCTATCCCACTCTGCAAATCTGCTGCTCGCAATGTCGATTCCACCGCGGCGTTGACGGCGTAGTATTGGTGGTAGGCAGCAAGCTTTTTCACAGTCGTGATGCTGACTTGCCCGGTTTTAGGATCTTCGCGCCGTCCTTTCTCGAAGACAATGAAGTGCCGAATCAAATCAAGCAGTGTCGTCGGGTTCAACATGCCGCTGATGAGCGTCTCAAGCTGGCCGATCAGCGGTGACGCTTCCGTCTTACCATCGGCGGACTTCCAATGCATGAATCGCGTGTATCCCGCCGAAATTGATCCCGCTTTGGCATCCAATCCGTCTGAGATAACTGTCAACGCATTGGTCGTGAACAAACTCGGAATCGTGGCTTTGTAGGTTTCGATTTGGTTGAAGGCGGAACGGATGGTTGCATTTTCGTCGCCCGCATTCTTCAGCTCGATGACGACCAACGGCAAGCCATTGACGAACAAGATCAAGTCGGGACGCTTATTGGCATGGTTCTCGATGATGGTGAACTGATTGACGACCAGAAAGTCGTTGTTCAACACGTTGTCAAAATCGACAAGCCAGACGCGGTCGCCTCGTTCATCGCCATCGATGTGCGTTGAGACCGGAACGCCTTCGGTCAGAAGCCGATGGAACGCCTCGTTGTCGGCCAATAACTCAGGCGAGCGCAGCCGCAACACTTCTTTGATGGCAGCATCACGTTCAGCGGCAGGAATATGCGGATTGATCGCGGCCACCGCATCGCGAAGGCGACTGACAAGAATCACATCGGAATAGCTCGATCGTTCAGGCGCTGCCCCATCGAAAGCAATCACGCTCCCGTGCAGATACTTGAAGCCCAGTGCCTCCAGTCGCTCGATCGCGAGTGCTTCGATAGCGGATTCGGTGAGTTTTGCGGTCATTTCGTCATGCTTTCACGTCGACTTTCGGATTGACACCAACTTGTCCGAGATCAGTTTTGGAAGCAGCGTATCACGAGGCTGTTGACGCGCGACGGAGGATTGAAAACACAGAGGCACGGAGGACACGGAGAACTTGATTCCTGAACTCTGTGATTCTGTGTTTTGATAAGACTGTCGGTTATTCATACTCGACCCTCACTTCACCTGACATTAGCTTCGGAAGCAGCGTATCGCGGAGTTTTTCGAGAGTACGGACGGCGTCGTGATTCAACTCTCGTTTTTGCCGACTCTCAGTTGCAAATCGGGTGAATTCTTGGACGCGTGATTTTGGTGGCAATCGAAAGGTCGGACGCTGCAATCCGTCGATGGCGAGCATGTTTACAGTAGAACCATTTGTCGCAGAAATGATTTGTTCCCGAACATCACGCTCCATAATCAAGTAGTAGAGAAAATCCCTGGTCAAATAAGATACTTCCTTCGGGACAACGCGATAAATGTGTTGGCTGAAGATTCCTGTATCGCCGAAGTGCCTTGGCACATTTGCCGGAAATCCGATCAATCGAAACTCATGTCCTTGCTCTGTGTTGGTGACAATAACATCGCCGGAATGAACGATGTGACGTTGTTGATAATCACCTGAGTAATACTTGATGCCTGCTTCTTTGTAGCCGCCGCCCTCAAACACGGAGTTCAAGTTGTGCATCGGTAATCCTAGCCCTAGCTCGGTCAAACCGCTGCCTTTGTAGCTAAGGCCACGGAAAGCATCGACATGCTCAGCAAACGTTGTGGTCTCCCAATCATCATTTGCTTCTTCGACGAACCATTGGCGGAAGAGGGTTTCGGCGAGGGCTTCGAGGGTTTTGTTCTGGCGGTGCAGCAGATCGATCTTGTCGTCCAGACTACTCAGCACACCCGCAATTGCTCGTTGCTCGGGAAGTGGAGGTAGGGCAAAATAAAGTTTTTTTGCTGCGCCTACATTGAAGTGTTGTTGAACAGCGCCAACAAGATTGGCATGTACATGATGCGCAGCAGAGGTGTTGAGGTAGTAGACGAGGAATCGGTTATCGAGCTCTGGACCTGGTCTTACTATGACAAGATCAGAGCAATTTGCCTCTGTTACCGAGTCAGGAACCATCGCAGCAGTGCCGGGGGTTCCTGTTCGAACGATAACCACGTCGCCTGGGGCGAGTTGTGACTTTGATATTTTCTCGTGGAATTCTCGACTAATGTATTTGATGTCATTGAAGTTCAGGCCGTATGGTACGACATTCTTCGAACGAAAAAATGGGATTCCGCGCTCGATGTACTCCTGCGTCATTGAGCCGACAAAGCCGACAGTCACTTCATCCGCTACTTCATCCAGAAAGACCTCTCGCCACTTATTCATCGTCAAACCCTGCTAGTTCGGCTTCAATCTGCTCGATGCTTGGCAGTGATGACCTCAACTGGTCAGGCAATTTTTCCGTAATCTGATACTCGCTCACGCCAATTGGTTCGTTTCGCGATGCCGGCGATCGAGTTTGAAACACGGAGTCACAGAGAGTACAGAGACTTTCATCCCCGAACTCTGTGCTCTCCGTGCCTCTGTGTTTGAAAATGTCATTCCCAACCATTGATAATCCTGCGTACACCGTCGACCAACTTCACCTCGTGAAAATTTATCAACAAGCCGAGTCTGAGCTTAAGTAATCGTAGATGTGATAATGTCTGAGCTTCATCAATAGGGTGAAGGGCTGTTTTCGCCTTCAGTTCTACCACCACGGTTTGATTGACAATCAGATCAGCACGGAATCCACATTCCAAGTGAACGCCATCATAAATGACTGAGACTGGCTGCTCTTCAACGACAGCGAATCCCCGTTTTCGTAGCTCATAAGCCAAACATTTGCGGTAGGCGGTTTCCAGCAGACCTGGCCCTAATCGTCGATGGACTTCGATTGCCGCGCCGATTATGGAATGCGATAGTTCGTTTAATTCCACGATAGTGATCTCCTGTGAAAATTTGAAACACAGAGGCACGAAGAGCACAGAGGTTCAGCCAGCGTGGTCGCGAAGTTGTTGATCGCGTTGCCTTCCCTTCGGTGGAGGCCTGATTCGATCTGATGTGTCAGAACGGCGCGTGACCAGTTGTTTTCGATCGTTTTCTGGACGTAAAACAAGGCGTCGGCTGGGTCGCCTAACTTCTGAATGATCAGAATGTTGTGGCCCCAGGGAATCTGCGCCACAAGTTGCGGCGCATCGTTTTTCATTTGGGAAACAAGTTGTTTCCCATTTGGATCTAATTGGGCCACAACTTGTTTCCCAATTACAGGGTCCGCCGTCCAGAACTGATACCATTGACGAATGGACTTCAGATTTCGATGAGAAAAGCCCTTCATCATGGGAAATTCTGCCAGCAAATCACGGCTCATCTGCTCCAGAAACCCGTCGCCCCATTTGGCGTGTTGCTGCTTTTCCAAGATCTGTTCACCGAGGAACCAATACAGCTCCAGCAGCTCGCGATTGACCGCTACAGCGGCCTTTATCTGCGACGCTTGCACCCGCTGCTTGATCGAGACAATCCAGGCGCGATACTCGTTGGTTGAAATCAGTTCGCTCATTTAGAAAGCCCCTCTCCCCTGGCCTTAGGTTTACCCACATTTTTTTGATTTTCTCATCGCTTCGACTCCCGCAACCATCGCCTGCAGATCGGTCCAACCCCGCCAAATTGTTTGCCATCCAGGTAGATGATCGTGCTTGCGGTTCTGGTGTCCGCCAAGCCG
>JBGSMN010000314.1:0-9747 GCA_041740155.1 Rhodopirellula sp. | reverse complement strand
CCGCGAGCATTCATTGTCGCTTCGGTCACCGCGGCAGCATCAAAGGGGCGAACGGCATATTCGTGATTCATCATCACTGCGGCAACGCTTCCGCCCATGTACCACAGAGTTGGTTTCGCGTAAGAAGGATCTTCTCCAGCCGATTGAATCAACTCACGAAATCGATCTTTGGTCTCGCCGCCTTGAAGGCGGCTGTATTTTTGCAACGCTTCGGGGCTGGCAGTGATGATCCCCATCAATGACATGGGTTGGCAAGGACAATCATTTGATTCACCGAATTGCCACTCGCATCCGGCCAAGGCACCGACGTCGCCATCGCCGGTGGTATCGACGACAACGGCAGCACGCCAAGCTTGCCGACCCGACTTGGACTCCGTAAGTACTCCGCGGACACGGTTGGAACTGTCTTTATCGACTTGGACAATTCTGGTGTGGTACTGCACGCGGATACCAAGTTCCCGGCAATACTCTTCCAACAACACCTTCATCGCTTCGACGTAGTAAACGTAATGATTGCCATTGGGAATGTGGGCATCCATGGCTCTCAAACGTTTGGGTAGTTCCGCGTTGAGGCCCGGCTTATCTGCATCCATGACATAAGACAACATCCCGCTGGTCCACACGCCACCTAAGCATCCGTGGGCTTCTAGCAGTCGCACCGTCGCTCCCGTTCTTGCGGCGCTGATGGCGGTCGCGATCCCGGCCGGTCCGCCGCCACAGACCAAGACATCCGTCGAGTCGACGATTGGTGTTTGTAACGCTGGTTCAGAAATAGTCTCAGCGTTGCTTTCGGGAGCATTCTCCTGGGCCGAACCGAATGCCGGCAGAAGCGAACCAGCTACCGACGCGGCAAGGACGTTCCGGCGAGTCCAATGTACTGACATAGAGTGGCTATCCGATGGAGGCTGGTTAGGATTGAGAACCATTGAGTTTACCTGATAGAACCTTGGAAGTCACTCCTGATCCGTTTCCAACCTAACGGAGGCAACGCCGGGCGCCGCGAATCGAACCACAAGCAAGCCATGCGTCGGAGCTGTGGATCGTGTAAGGTGCTGGCCACACGCCAAACATGAGCAAAGCGTTTGATACTGCCGAGGAATGTTGGAAGTTCCCGTCTCGCCACAATTAAACGGCTGTTGCCGTTAGCGACCTACGCGACAACGAGAGCCCGATTTGCGACGATTGCCATCGTAAAGTGCCCGATCGCGGCTGCGGTTCACCATGGCCCCCAAAGTCGTAGCCTGTCGTACACAAGCGCCGCAGTTGTTATTCGGTACACTCGGCCCCAAAAGTGAGACTGCGGGCAACGTCGCGGGCATCCTTCGCCCTCCACCCATACACAGTACAATGTGCCGCGAGACTCGTTCAAAATTGCGGAGGCGTTACGTTGGGGAATTCAGGGGTTTACTTCATCACATGCGAATGCTTCGGCGCAAAGTTCGTGAAGCTCGGACGCTCATCCGACGTCGCCAGTCGCCGTCGTGAGTTGCAATCCGGCTGCCCGTTCGAGTTGGTCATCGAATACGTCCTACCCCTGGACGAAGATGATTCAATCGAACACGAACGCCGCTACCGCACGCTGTTTCGAGCGATGGCACAGCGACTCCCACAAGACACCGAGAGTTCTACATCAACCGACAAAATAAGAATGACGCGTTGGTTTCTCTTCACCGGCGAGATCGAAGCATTTGTAACGCAGTTAAAAGTGGGCGAACTTCCTGACACCGCGCCCGCGACTGATCCACAAGCGTTGTTGTTCTGATTGAACGAACTGTCTCGACATTTTTTAGTCGCAACGGAACGCCCGCGACAATTGCTCAAGACGCCTTTCACGAAGTTACTTGGTAAGTCGCAACGATGAGTTTGGCAAAAAAACGAACGTCAAGAACTGTGGTCGTCGCAGGAGAACACCTCGCTGAACGGTCGCAAGAATCGTCGTTCATCGGACCAATCCGCGATCGCGAAGACCACGCGTGCAAACGCACCGGCAAAGTCACCTTCCAACGCTTCTCTGAAATCCACCGCCGTTTGTCTTGGATCGTTGGCAAAAACGCCGCACCCCCATGCGCCCAATACGAGCGACTGGTAGTTGTAGGCTCGAGCAATCGCAAGAACGCGGTGAATTCGTTGGCGTAGCATCCTTGCTGAATCCGTTCGCCCAATAGCCGGAGCATACGGCGCAGCACACGTCAAAAAACTGAGTGGCCAGGGCTCGTCCAATTCCATCCCCGCGTCGTCACGAAAAACAGGCACATCCGGCGACAGAATTGCCCAATCGCTCGAAGCGGCCGGATCGTTTTCACGGTGGAAGTCATACATCGGATCGCCGAACAGAGTCGCGTACAACGCACTCGATCGGCAAAGCGTCTCCTCTTGCGCGGTCGCACCTCGCAAGAATCCTCCACCCGGTTCGACGCCATTGGCGAAATTAAGTGCGAGCGGACGATGCCCCTCTTCGACCATCGCGCGAGCGGCAGCCAAGGTTGTTCGATTTACGACACTCACCCGCGTCTGATCACGCGGTTTATGGACGGAATGCGGCAACGTCGCATCCGGTGGAATCGATACCTTCGCGACCTCGGCTGCCTTCACTGCCGCTGACCAATTCAACCATCCGTCATCGGTTAAGTATTCGCCGGCATCGATCGCCTCCAACGCAGACCGTCCCAGCGACTCGGCAATCTCGTAGCGAATCTCAAGAACACGACGGTTCTCGCGTGCCATGACTTCAGAATCAATCGACTCGGAGAAACTAAGCTTGCTCATTGCGGTGCATTGGATCATTCGGATTGTTCACGTCTTCGTCCCACATCTCGCGATACGCATCGATGTACGTTGCGGTCGCGAAGGGATCGAGGGCCCAGTAGTGGCGACAAAGCTCTTTAAATATTTGCAACCCGTTGGCCAAATAGGCAAGAACAAGATTGTTAATCATTTTAAATTGCAATCTGCCGTTGCATCGTACGTAGCAAGCGTGTTGGCACTGCGTGTTGCAGCCGCCAAGTAAGACTTACGGGACGACTGCCCGAATGACTTACGTAGTCGCACGGGCCGAGGAAGTGGTACGGCGCAGATATGCCGGAAGACAGGTTCTTGGCCTCACGGACGAACAGCAACGGTGTGTACCCCATTTCTCGATGTCGTACGTAACGTTGGCCTGTTGCTGATTGTTCGGACGTGTTGCTTTGTGATTGCCAGTGAAACAGATCATGCGAAATGAGGTAGTCTTCGTACATGGTCGTCGGAGAATACTCGTCTTCAGACTTCTGCAACGTCACGAAAAACACATCAAGTTTACGGTCTTTCATGTTCAGAACGCCTTCGCGTTGGCTTGGTCGATGATTGAAACTCCAGTGGCCTAGAGCGACGAGGATCTCATCACGCGTGTACGCCGCGTGGATAGCCAATGGATCGTACGCTGGTGAAGCGAGTGAAGCGATATGCGGCGAGTGTTGGAGTTGGTAGTGCAGAACCGCATGGAGATCAGCGACCGCGGTCGGGTTGGAACGCAGGCGTTTCTCGGCATCTTCAAGCGTCATCTCGGAATGTTGTGTTCCCCATAGCGTTGTTTGCAGCATCTCACTCAGCGTCCTGGTTACGGCGGTCGTAGATACTTGGGGCGAATGTAGATGCTGTGACAACGCACGTATCTGTTGAGGGCAGTTGATGTGGCTCAGTCGACGGAGCCCCTTGGCCAGTTGCTTCTCGTCTGGTGCAACGACCGGTTCTCCGATCCCCGCGTCGGCAAGCAGACGTGACCAAAGTCCTCGCATCAGCAATTCATCCAGCTTGGTATCGAAGTAGTCAATGGCATCTTCTATCGACGGCGTGCGCCCGAGATACCGCTTTAGGTCGCGCAGCGACGCCAGCATTCGCGGGCGTACCAAGCGTATTGACTCACGTACGTTCGCGAGTACCCGCTGCTGGGCGACCCGCTCGAGCTTGATCACGCATCCACTCGGCAAATGCGGAAACTCAGCCTCAATTTCGTTGTCGAGTTTGGCTGTTGGCTTCCCGCTCAGCGCCCGAAAACGGCTTGCAAATCGAAACTCTTTCCGTTGAGCCCCGATGAAGTCGAGCACGGTGAGGCAATCTTTGTCGGAATGCAATCGAAGGCCACGTCCAAGTTGCTGAAGGAACACGGTGAGGCTTTCCGTAGGCCGCAGAAACAACACCGTATCGACTTCAGGAATATCGACGCCCTCATTGTAAAGATCGACAACGAAAATGAAGTTCACCGCTCGATCCCGCAGTTTTTGCTGAGCGGTGTTGCGTTCATCATCTGTCGACTGGGCGGAAAGTGCGATGGCCGGCACGCCATTGTCATCAAAGAATCTTGCCATGAACTCGGCGTGAGCGACGCTGACGCAAAACGCGAGTCCTCGCACATCCGCCAGATTCAAAACGGTATCGCAGACTTTTTCGAGAATCAATTGAGCTCGAACATCGTTGCCGGTATACAGTCGATCCAATTCATCGCTTCGGTACCCTCCTCGCTGCCAATCAAGCGCATCCAAGTCGACCGAATCGGCAACTCCGAAATACTGGAAAGGGCAAAGTAACCGGCGGTTGATTGCGTCAGGCAGCCTTATCTCTGCGCTGGCTTTTCCTCCGAACCAGGTCAACACGTCAAGTTGATCTGAACGTTCAGGCGTTGCGGTCAGACCCAGCAGGATCGTCGGCTGAACATGGCTGAGTAATTCTTGATAGCTCGGTGCGGCTGCGTGATGAAACTCATCGACCACAATATATTCAAACCGATCAGCCGCTTCGTCGATCAGCTTCCTGGAGTTATAACTCTGGATCGAACAGAATAAATGATCGCGCTGACCTGGATTGGCGCCATCGACGAGCAAGTCGCCAAAGTTCTGGTCTCTGACGACGCAGCGAAACGATATCAAAGCTTGATTGAGGATTTCCTTGCGGTGAGCGATGAAGAGCAACCGTGGTTTTCGACCGAGTTGCTGGGCCACTCGGGCGTAATCGAATGCGGCAATCATCGTCTTGCCGGTTCCGGTCGCCGCGACGATGAGATGGCGATGCTTGTTCTGGACCTCGCGTTCCGCCGCGATGATGTCGAGGATTTCTTCTTGGAATGGAAACGGACGAAGATCGAAATGGATCGTTGTGCTTGAGTCCGAGGTGACTTGACGTTCTCGCAGGATCGCCTCACGCAATCTCGGAACAGCATGCTCGTCGTACGTTTGAAATTCATCGTCTTGCCAGTACGTCTCGAAGGTTCCCGTCACCTTCTCCCAAAGATAAGGCAATTCATACTGGCTGATCTTGGTTGTCCATTCGAGTCCCTCGGACAACGCAGCGTTGGACAAATTCGCCGACCCCACGTACGCACTGCCAAAGCCAGTGTTTCGATGAAAAAGATAAGCCTTTGCGTGCAGTCGCGTGCGCTTTGTATCATAGCTGACTCGAATCTCAGTATTTGGCAACGCACGAAGTGCTTCGACTGCCTTCGTGTCCGTCGCCCCCATGTAACTTGTTGTGATCACACGAATCACTGGTCCGGCGAGATTAGACTGGCCAACGAGTTCGCGAAGGTTGTCGAGAAGTACCCTTAGTCCGCTCCATTTGATGAACGAGCAGAGTATGTCGACACGGTCACAATTCGAAATCTCTTTGCGGAGTTGGCTGCCAAGACTTGCATCAAGCCGCGTTCCGGTGAACAGAGATGATCGCGAAAGAGGACTATCAGGACGGTCCGTTTTGGAGTTAGTCACCGATCGATGGACAGCCAGCAGTCGCTGCAGCGGCGCTGCGATGTTGAGTCCTTCCGATTCCTGATCGGTTAGATCGGCCGTGATTGTATCGACGATCCGATCAACTAATCGCTGTTGGTTTTCCGCCGCATCGGCACCGCGATACACAGCCAAGCTCGAAGCGATCAAACGCTCCAAATACTGCGACAGAACCGAGTGTGATTCCTCGGAATCCACCGGCGCGATCGCCACCAGTCGCGGATCGCCAAGGCGAGCAATTTCCGCTTCAATCGCCGTTGTCAACAGATGATCGTAAAGCCCCGGTTCCACGAGCGTCGTTCTCAAACTTTTCTAAAGTATCTTGTTTCTCGTGTCATGCAGATGCTGCACCGAACTTCGCTTTCAATGGCGTTTAGTCAGTGTAGTTCTGGGTTGACTTTCGCTCTGTTTCGACACGATGGAAGTATTTGTCAATCGATTCAAGGCATCGCTCCCGAAGTTCCACGCGGTCAGCAACGGACAACTTTCGCCAAAGCGGTCTTGAAAATCGGACGTAAGCAAAATCACGTTTGTCGTATTCGAGGTACCTGCGTCGCTCAAACTTTTCAAATGGCATCTTCAACAAAACGCTTTGAATATCCGAAAGTTCAAGGTCGGTAACGCGAGACAACGTGATTGTTGATTTCTCAATCATTTTGCCTTCGGCAGCGCGATTAGAATAGAATCCACGGAATCGTTCGACGAGGTCCGTGATATTCGCACGACCTCGTTCATCGATCGTGTCCAGCAAACAGAGTATCAACACGGGTTTGTAAGATGCCGACATGTCCATCTGCGATACATAAGCAATAAACCTTTCTTTGATGTTATCCGCGTCAATCGGGACGATGTTGAGTTTCTGACATATCTCTGCGTTCCGTTCCTCCGAAAAGTAGTAGTAAACGCGGTCACCGAGTTGCAAAGTGTGGTCAGCGTCAATATCGCCGCGCTCAATCGCTCGTCGGATGAGTCCAGATGACGTTCCCAAATCGAACTCCAATTCAGAAACCGACTTCATGCCGGCGACCGCTTCTTGCCAATTGAATAAGTCAACTTCTTCAAAATTCTTGGCCCATACACCAATCTGCAGAACGCGAGTCGGAGCGGTGCCGTTGAGGATTGCCGCGTCATCTTCGTTCATGACGTCGTCTGGTCCGATAACGATGCCTCCGGGGCGATACTTGCGCTCGCCGATGACACGATGCAAATTGAGTGATTGGTTGTATTTGGAAGAATTGTCAACGAAATCAAAAACAATCAAGCATTCCTTGCCCGGCGATTTTCGTGTGCCACGCCCGATTTGCTGCAGGTAGATCACTTTGGACAGGGTTGGTCTTGCCATCATCAGGACCTCGACTTCCGGACAGTCCCAGCCTTCGTTGAGAATGTCGCAGGCGCATAAAACGTCGACATCGCCCGCCCGGTAGGATTTCATGCAAGCGTCTCGTTCGCTTGTCGACATGCGTCCCGATACGCTCCCTGCCGAGATGCCTCGCTTGCGAAACAATTCTGCGATATTCTCGCCGTGGCGAACGTTCACGCAGAACACAACCGTTTTGCGACCAGGAACGTGATCAATATAAGTGTCCACAATCAACTGATCCCGCGGTGGAATCAGAATTCTCTCTTCGATGTCTTTGCGGTTGTATTGAACGTGATTGAAGCGGACCTTCGATAGATCCACGTTGGTTTTAACGCGAACGCAGCGGATGGGAACGAGCTCGCCACGATCGATGGCCGTTTTCAGATCGAGGCGGTGCGCTGACTCGCAGAACATTTCAAGAATCGATTGTCCGTCTGCGCGATCAGGCGTTGCCGTGAGTCCCAGCACGAATTGCGCCCGAAAATAGTTCAGCAAACGGCGATAAGTGGGCGCTGCGGCATGATGTGCTTCATCGACCACGATGTAGTTGAACGCATCAGGTGCGAACTCATTTTGGCGGTCCGCGAGGCTTTGAATCGATCCGGCGATGTTGAATGCATCATGGTCCCGAACGTCGCCCAGAAACAATCCGGTTGTTTGCTCAGGCCACAAACGCTTGAGTTCGTCGTATGCTTGCACGACCAATTCGCGCCGATGAGCAAGGAACAGTGTTCGTCCTCCGAGCCGCTTAGCATCGCTGACGGCGACAACTGTTTTGCCGGCACCTTGCGCGTGGGTTACCAGTCCGATTGTCTTGCCCGCAGCACGCATTTCGGCAAGCGCCGCGAGGGCCTCTTCCTGATGAGGCCGTAGCTCAAACGCTTCACCACGTTGTTTCGGAAGAAATTCATCGAACGAGACGATATCCGAGATACTTTCGAGGAATAGCGTCAACTGCTCTTTCACTCGTTCTGGTTCGCTAAACAACTCGCGATCGGTCCACCGAAAGACTTTCCAGCCGAAGTGAATCAGGCTGTTCTGTCGCAGGAGATCATCTTCAAACTTGTCGATCGTGATCGCATCGGGGTGATGCCATGTCAGGCCGTCGATCTCAAACGCTATTTTTGCATCAATCGTGTTCAAGGCGTAATCGATGAAACGCGATGAGCCGTAGATGTCTTCGATTGGTTGGTCGTAGGCCAGCAACTGGACCTTTTCCATTCCGAATACTTGAGCAAACAAATCGACAAAGCGATCTTCGGCAGATGAGCTGATCGCTTGTCGTTCGGTTGTTTCCATTGGGTAAACGGGTTGGTCGTGCGTGCAGGCGAATAAACGTTCTGCGTACAGCTTACCAAAGTATGCGCTGCTTAGCACTACGAGCCCAAGACGTCTTCTTAGCAGCCATCATCGAGGGGTTAGCGATAGCTATGTGCTAACGTTAGACTCGAGCCTCTAAAACACCGCTTTTTCCGACAATTGCTGAATGCCTGATGTCAGAGTCTCCGTTTTTACAGATTCCGCGGGAGGATTGGCTGCTATCAAACTCGCTTGCATTCGCAGTGTTCAATGGGTTTCCGGTGAGCCGTGGTCATGCGCTCATCTTGACGAAGCGACTGGTGCCGACTTGGTTTGAGGCTTCGGCGGAGGAACAGGCGGCGTTGATGTCGCTGGTGAACGAGGTTAAGTCGTATCTGGATAAGACGCTTGACCCCAAGCCGGACGGCTACAACGTTGGCTTTAATTGCGGCGAGACTGCTGGGCAGACGGTGATGCACGTTCATGTGCATGTGATCCCGAGGTACTCCGGTGATGTTCCTGATCCGCGAGGTGGCGTGAGGTTTGTTATTCCGGAGAAAGCGAACTATCTGAAGGACAGCAAGACGGTTCCGCCAAAGCAGTCGGTTGAAAATAGATCGCAGAAGAGCGATTTACAGCTGACTACGGGACATCCAGATTCGCGACTTTGGGACCGATTGTCGACGCGAATGGTGGGCGCGCGGCTGGTCGACATCTTGGCTTCGTTCGTGCAGCTTTCTGGATTGGATGTGATCGAACGACGGTTGTTCGAAGTGCTTCGTGGCGAAGCAACGATCCGCGTTTTGGTCAGCGACTACCTCTATATTTCGGATCCCCGGGCACTCGCTCGTTTGCTGGCTTGGCGTGAGGCGATCGAGGCGGATGAGGAAAACCTGGGTGAATTGCGAGTGCGCTTGGTTCAGCTCGATTCGCTGAAACATAAGCCGGATTCGTTTCATCCCAAAGCTTGGCGGATTGTCGACGAACTTGTCGCGGGCGATTTGCGAGTCCTTGGGGAGTTCTTGGAAGTGCTTAACGCTTCACTGTGAACCTGCCGGGCAACCTCATCGTCACATTACAGATAATTAAAATCCGTGTGGCGAGGGCATCTGATGAGAAAACTGGCGACGATTCGTACCGTCCATGAGACGAGAGCCATTGACGGGGCGGACATGATTGAGATGGCTGTTGTCGATGGCTGGAAATGTGTCACGAAAAAGGGTGAGTACAACACTGGTGATGCCGTGATCTACTGCGAGATCGATTCGTTCTTGCCGGTGCGGGAAGAATTCGAGTTCCTACGCAAGTCATCGCTCAAGACCATGGATGACC
>JBGSMN010000298.1:0-41935 GCA_041740155.1 Rhodopirellula sp. | reverse complement strand
GGTTCTTCGGGGATTTTAGTGGCTGATCGCGTGAGACGCGTAAATTTTGTATTTTGCGTGGATGAACGATCTCAACCAGCACTACCGACTACTTCTTGGGCTCAGCGACGACTGGAAAGTTGTCGATGTTGACCTCGATCTCTCCGCCAACCAAGTCATCATCGACCTGGAGCATTCCGGTGGCAAGCTCTGCTGTCCCGAGTGCTCTGCGTCGTGCTCGCGATGCGACACCGCACCCAAGCGAACCTGGCGACATCTCGACACGATGCAGTTCGCGACCGAGATCCGAGCAGCGGTTCCTCGAAGCAATTGCCTCACCTGCGGAGTCAAAACCGTCTCGGTTCCTTGGGCCGGCAAGCACTCTCGGTTCACGCTGATGTTTGAAGCTTTCGCCATTCGTGTTCTGCAAGCGGCGGCCAACGTCTCTCGAGCCGCTGAACTCCTCGGGTTGAGTTGGGATAGCGTCCATTGCCTGATCGAACGAGCGGTGCAAAGAGGGTTGGATCGACGGTCGCTCGATTCGGTCCACCATGTCGGCATGGACGAAAAGAGCTTGGGCAAAGGACACGACTATGTCTCGGTGATGACAGACATTGATCATCGGCGTGTTCTGGATGTCTCCAAGGATCGAACCATTGCAGCGGCGGACGAACTTTGGCAAACACTCAATGAAAACCAACGCAATGAAGTTGAATCGGTCTCGATGGACATGTGGCAGGCGTTCATGACCAGCGGGAAGAAGAACGCTCCCAATGCAGAGATCGTTCATGACAAATTTCACGTCAGCAAGTATCTCGGCGAAGCGGTCGACAAAGTGCGTCGTCAAGAACACCGAGAACTCAAAGCCGAGGGTGATGATCGCCTGACAGGGCTTCGTCAAATGCTTCTTTACAACGAAGAGAACCTGAATGAGGATCAACAAATCGATCTTCAGATCTTGCAGAAGAGCGACCTTCGCACCGGACGAGCCTGGGCGTTGAAGGAGAACTTTCGACACTTCTGGGACAGCGACGGCGAGGCGGCTGGAAAGCGTTTCTTTGATGGCTGGTACGGATGGGCGATGCGTAGTCGTCTGGAACCGATCAAGAAGGTGGCGAGAATGCTCAAGACGCACCTTCCGGGTCTGATGAGCTACTTCAATCACTACGTTACCAACGCTCTATCGGAGGGATTCAATAGCAAGATCCAATCGATCAAGTCAGCCGCTCGAGGCTTTCGCTCATTTAAGAACTACCGTCTGAGAATCCTGTTCTACTGCGGCAAGCTCGATCTCAATCCTGTCATCCCGAGCCACTAAAATCCCCGAAGAACCCACATGTTAGGTATCGATCATCATCGTTTCACTTACAAATTCCAAGGCCTCGATTTCAAACTCACCGGCGTGGAGGAAGCCCGCGTCGTGCAAGATATCTTGGGATAACCCGTAACACGCGAATTGAGATATTGTTTTCCCAACGGGGCATACCTGTCAGTGCATCTCTACTGCGCAAGTTCCGATTCCGCCTCGGTAGTAGTTGAATTGCACGTTGGGATGGTTCGCGAGTAACGACATCGGTACGGCGGAATCGGCGAGTCGCTTGCTAATCATCAGCGCGGTTAAACGTTGCCCAAAAGCGTTGTCGTGCGTGCCCGATTGCCAAATTGACACCTTCTCGGCTTTCCAGGTTTCTCGCGGACCGACCGTGACGGCTTGTTGCGGCACCATGCTGATGTTGCCACCGCCTGACGTTCTCGCGTTTTGAGCGAGCGTGATCGGATGCAATTCCACGACTCGCGTTCCCAACTGGCAATACTCTTCTGGCAAAGGCGGTGCGTCGACATAGTCACCGGCTCGCCGCAGCGGATCGTTGAACGCCCAGTGTTTGATGTCGCCCTGGCCACCCTGCATCACCGCACAACGCACCCCTTCCCAGGACTTCACATAAGCCGAAACATCTGCCGCCGGAAAATGCAGATTCTCGTCACGAGGTTGTAGGTCACGACGGATGCGGTCAAAACATAGTTCGCGGTCCGCGCGCTCGAACGACAGCGGATGCGACATCGGCACCGATTGACCATCAACGACCCATTCGTCCATGCCCCAGAAATGGGCGTCGCTCAAGTTCAATTCGAGTGAACTAACCAATCGAGCCACGAGCGGCAGTTGCTCCGTCGGTCCGATGGGTCCACAGATACCGACAGGGTTGTCAGGCGTCGATTGCTTCCAGGCCTCAATGTATTCGAGTGCCTCGGCTAAATAGAAGTCTTCGAGCGTGTCATACATCACGACCTGAAACCCAGGCCGCGAGAGTTGCTCCAAGTCACTGATTGTTAACTTGGCGGCATCACGAATCAGATCATTCTCGATGGTCGTGTAATCCCACCAATCGGGAGCGATACGACTGAGTTGACGTGCCATTCTTGGAATCCTGTGTTTTGGTGCTTGGTGCTAGTTTGCAACTTGTTCGAGTAACTCTAACAACGCTTGGCGAACCTTTGGTTCTGCATCGACGGTGAGGTAGCTCGATTTGGCTCGCCACGTTTCATAACCGCCCAACGCGTGTTGCTCGGGCGTCGGCAGGTAGCCATTGTATCCGTTGGCCAATTCGATCGTGAACGTGGGCTTGAGCGGACTCTGTTTCTTAATCGCCAGACCCGTTTCCACAAACGTTTCACAGGGGCTGCTGACAATCCCCAACTCGCCGATGCGTATCGCTTGCAATTTGACTTTGACAGTCGCGGGGTACTCTGCCAAATCCAAGGTCTCATTCGCATAGATCAATCGGCGATCGTTCCACGGACCTGGGCCAGACTGCTCGATCAGTTTCTTCGCGCCAGTCAGCTCGTCATCGCTCGGTATTCGCACCCCCAGTTCCAGTTCGACCTCCCGCATTTTAATCTGAACTTGATCGACAAATTCAATTCGCTGATAGGCGTTGTAAGCCGACGCCGCGACATCGCTGGCCACGATTCGAATCTGTTCAAAAGGTTGTTGACGACCACTGCCTTCAAAAAAATTAATGTTGTTGATATCACCGCTGGTCCCATTCGTCATCGCTGCCACGAAAGCCGGTTCAGAGTCACCCGCATCGATCAGCCCTGTGAATTGTCGTGCGAACTCGCCAAAGTAATCGGCGGACAACGAATCCGAGGGAACGCCGCCAACGTAATGTAAACTGTAGTTCGCCCACATCGCGATCGCTCGCCCGTCGGTCGCTCGCACAGCCAGGACTGGAACCTCGGGATCGACCGGGCCAGCCGGTTGCAGGAGGTCTTTGCTGTTGGGGGTTGGGTTCATGCGTACTTTGTCTGATCCAAGATTAAACGGATCGTCGATCCTCACACCGGGACGCAAAAACCAACGACGATTGAAGACTTGCCGAGGATTGTTGCCGATTGCCCATCCGATCTGGGCAGGTTCCAGTTGCGAGTGTGCCTGGATGATGCTGTTCGCGATCTGCTGCGTTAGAAATGGCAGATACTCTTCTTCGACGAGACTTTGGAAAGTCGGTGTGGCACTGACGGCAGTGTGCGTATGCGTGGCTGAACACAACATGTGCTCAGTAGGGATTCTCGTCGCCTGCGATGCGGCCTGTTTCGCCAGGTCGTAGATTTCTCGCGGGATCATGCAACTGTCACAGGTAACCACTGCAATTTGGGTCTCACCATTATCGAGCACGAGACAGCGAGCGTGCAGCGGATCATGAACTTTGTCCGCCATCCGATGAGTCATGCTGCCCGCCGAACTGACGGGCAACTCGGTCGGCGTGATATCAACGACGAACGCCCCGGCGCGTAAGGCCCCCGGCTCGGCTGAATCGGCGACAGAGAATGGAGTCGCCGACACCGAGATAGACACCGTAAAGATCAGTGTGAGTGAGAAAGATTTGGTTGGGTGCATGTGATTGTCCTCAAAGGTAAGACAATAGGATAGCACCAACCATCGAGCCGATGTCAAACGCTAAGCCGCTTGCGGGATTTTGCGACCTTGCAATTGATAGACGTATCGCAGAACTTCCGCGACGGCTTGATATTGATCAACTGGAATCTCCTGGCCGACTTCCACGTTTTTATACAGGAATTGTGCTAGCGATTTGCGTTCGACGACCGGAATTCCATGTTCCAACGCGACCCGGCGAATTTTCTGGGCAATCAAACCTGCACCCTTCGCGATGACCACCGGTGCAGGCATGGTTTTCGGGTCGTAGCGAATCGCAACGGCCAATTCGGTCGGATTGCTGGCGATGACATCAGCCTTGGGAACATCATTCATGACCCGATTCATTGCCATTTGACGAGCGACCTGTCGACGACGGGCCGCCACCTGCGGATCGCCTTCGGTGTCCTTCATTTCATCACGAAGTTCTTGGTCCGTCATCATCATGTCTTGCTCGTTCTTCCACTTTTGAAACGCCCATTCCATCAGCGCGAGCACGAACAATCCTGCACCGATCCATAAACACACACCGAATAAAGTATGAAACATCGTCGACGCGATTTGTGAGACTGACATAGAAGCCATCGCAATCACACTGTCTTTGTGTGCTCGCAATGCGAAGTACGCCACCGTGCCAATCAGTCCGACCTTAACCATCCCAAACAGCAATCGCATCAAACCACGCACTGAGAGAATACGTTTCGCTCCCGAGAGCGGATCGATATTGCTGAATTTCGGCATCAGCTTTTCAGGCGACAACAACCACCCTGCCTGAGTCACGTTGATCACGATCGCCCCGATGAACATCAACAACAGAATCGGCACCGTGGCAATCGCCAACCGTGTGCTCAGCCGCAGAAGTTCGCTAGTCGCTTCTTGGGGTGTGTAAGCGATCAAACGTGAATTGGACAGCGCTGATTCGATACCGCCCGCCATGATCGCCGCTGTTCTGCCACCGGCAACATACATCGCGCCGAGAGCCGCCAACAGCAACGTCGCCGAGGTCAAATCTTGACTCTTTGCAACCTGGCCTTTCTCGCGTGCTTGTTGACGCTTCCGCTCGGTCGCAAAATGCTTTTTATCTCCATCAGACATGATCAGTCACCTGGAGTCCAAATTAAGGATAATCGCTCAACGTTCGCAGCCAAATCGTCTTGAAAGATCCACGCCACCGAACCAATCGTCAGCGAAGTCACCACGAGCAAAGCCAGCGAGTTAACACTCAACCCGATCGCCAGAACATTGATCTGCGGCATCGTACGGCTGATCAAACCAGTCACAAGGTTACTCAACAACAACGCTGCGACAACCGGCGCCGACACCCGCACACCCGAGGCGAGTGCTCCTGTCATGCAATCTATCACCGCCTGCATCATTGAATCGTGGAATACCACATTGCCTGGTGGAACATAATCAAAACTTTCCACTAACAACCCCAACACCACACGATGCCCGCCACCGAGCAGCATCACCGCCGTGACGAGCATCCCGACCATGCGAGCTAAAGCAGGCATGCTGCTCTGCGTCGTGGGGTCGACCGAATCACCTAACTGCATCCCGCCCGTACTGGTGATCGCTTCGCCTGCGAGTTGAATACCAGTAATCACGATTTGAATGGTGCCGCCGATCAACAGCCCCACCATCGCTTCACGAGCAATCGCGATGGCCAGATTAGCCAAGTGATTAAGCTCAGGCAAATTTTGCATCGACGGACGATCGGCAATCGCTGGCAACAGCAACGCAGTCATCGTCAACGCGAGCAAAGCTTTGACACGTCGTGGTACACCGACCCCGATCGCGGGCATGGACATCAACAACATGCCCAAACGGGTCAGGACGAGCACACCGACGACCAAGTGTGCCATCAACCAATCAACCATCGGTGCCATGGTCACAGACCGCCAGCGTTTTCAAACACCGAACGAGTGAACTCCACCATCCGCGTCATCAACCACGGCATGCAGACGATCAAGACTGCTGCCATCGCTAAAATTTTCGGCACGAAGGAAACCGTTTGATCTTGGATCTGCGTGAGTGCTTGAATCAATCCGATCACCAAACCAGCAACCATCCCGATGAGTAACATCGGAGTCGCCAGCACCACGGCGCAGATCAGGGCTTCACGAATCAGGTCAACGGCAGATGATGGTTCAAACACGATGGAAGTTTCGATGAGAGGTTTGAATTTTGAAAGTCAACGGTTTCTTTCCCACGACGATTCTGAAGGAGGTTGTGATCCTCGAAACACAGCGGATGTTTGGGACACGCTTTGATAAAACCATTCAAATCGTACCAAAACTATTCATCAACATCTCTACCACCAATCGCCAACCATCGACCAGCACGAACAGCAGCAGTTTGAACGGTAACGAAATCACGGCGGGTGGCAGCATCAACATCCCCATCGAAATTGTGACACTGGCGACGACCAGATCGACAATCAAAAACGGCAAATAGATTTGAAAGCCCATCAAGAAAGCCGTTTTCAATTCACTCAAAATGTACGCGGGCAACAGCACGCGCATCGGGACTTCTTCGAACGTACTCGGCAACGGTGCGTCGGCATCCATGTAGCTATAAAACAAATGCACATCATCATGATTGCCCGCTTCATCAATCTGGCGAGCCATGAACTCACGAATAGGAATCGAACCTGCTTCATAGGCCTCTTCCAACGACATCTCCACATCGGGGTTTGTATACGGTTCGATAGCATCGTCGTACACTCGCGTCCACACGGGCGTCATCACAAATAACGTCATGAATAACGCTACACTTGTCATCACTTGACTGGGCGGTAACGACTGCAACCCGATCGCTTGACGCAGCAACCCCAGCACGATGATGATTCGCACATAGCACGTCGTCATCAACAACACGGCTGGCGCGAGCGAGAGCACCGTGAGTAGCAGCATGATCTGCAAACTGCCCGACATGCCCTCGGGGCTGGTCCAGTTCTCCGGGCCACCGTTGATGAAATCCAACGGTTGCCGACCCGTGGTCGGTGTCGCGGTTTGTTCGAGCCGATCACCGATGCCGACGCGAATGGGTGCGGGGTTCTCGTTTTCCTCCGCTTCCGATGCCGTCGCGTCCCCCGCATCCTGGGCGAATCCTGAACTCGCAGTCAACAACATCGCGAGCATCATCAAACCGATGCTAAGGAAGCGTTGCAGAGGGAACTTGAAGATCAGCACGAGTGCAAATGCCGCCGGAGAGAAACGCTGGTGAATCGAAGCTCTCGGACTTTAGAGAAAATTCACCTTTTACCGAAAGATGTTTTCTGGGGGTGTTTCACGCATCCGAGACAGGATGTTTCACACTCGCATATTGTTTTCACACACACATTATGTCGGATAGTGACGAGTGGTGATTTCCACTAGGGCCTCGTGCAATCGTCCGTTGCTGGCCACGACACTCGAACTGCCAATCGGCAACTCACCGCCCCGAGCATCCGAGATGCGGCCTCCCGCTTCACGAACAAACAATGCTCCAGCCGCGAAATCCCATGCCGAGAGGTTGTATTCAAAAAAACCTTCGAGCTGCCCGCAACCGACCATGCACAGGTCCAGCGACGCAGTTCCGAACCGCCGAATGCCATGCACATGATGTGAAAAACAATCTTCGATCGCTGCTAACGTGGACCGCATCATCGCCCCGCGATCGTAATAAAAACCGCAACCGATCATGGATCGCCCCAGCGATTCGGCATCACTAACACGCACCCGCCGCCCTGCACGAAACGCACCCTCACCACGAACCGTGGTGAACCAATCATCACGAATTGGGTTGTAAATCACACCCACCATCGCCTCGCCTCGCTCGTAATACCCAATCGAAACGGCAAAGTGCTCGATCCCATGAGCAAAGTTGTTTGTGCCGTCGAGCGGGTCGATGATCCACAAATGGTCGGCCTTGATGTCGCCTGCTTGCAAAGACTCTTCACCGAGCAACTCGTGAGTCGGGAAGGCATCGCGGATGGTCTGAGCAACCGCTGTCTCACTCTCCTCGTCTGCATCGCTGACCAAGTCGTAGGATTTTCCGCCGCCGGATGATTTATCGCGGATCGTGACCCCATTTTGAAAGTAACGACGCAAAATCGCGCCACCGGTACGGGCCGCCGTCTCGGCCACATTCAAGATCTCGAATAGGTGGTTCATGGTGCTGGTGAAAAATACCTGTGATTGAACAAGGCTGGGTTTTGTGTTTCACTTTGACTGCATTGGCCGTTCCGCCAACGACTGTTTTAACAAAGTCAACTCACAAAGAATGAGAAACATAGCATGATTGGTTCAATGATCGCAGAGTCCGCAAAAATGAGTGTGGGATATGCCGAACGATTGCTCAAAGACTTGCCCGAGTCACAGTTCGCACGTTTTGCGGAAGTCGGCGGGCAAGCAATTGAATCAAACCATCCCGCGTTTATTCTGGGGCACTTGAGTCTGTACCCCAGTCGCGTGGTCAGCGAACTGGGTGGCGACGCGACTGCGATTAAACCGTCGAGCAAATTTGAGGCCTTGTTTTCGCCCTCGGCAACATGCCTCGACGACCCCGATGGAACCTTGTATCCACCGATGAACGAGATCACTGAAAAATTCTTCGCCGCCCACAACGCAGCGATTGAGACGCTACTGGCCAGCGACGACGCCCTCTTCACTGCCGAGAACCCGAATGAACGGATGCGGACTCGTTTCTCCACCTTAGGAGCCATGCACGCGTTCTACTTGGGCGGCCACATGATGATCCACATGGGCCAATTCAGCGCCTGGCGACGAGCACTCGGACTTGGTGCCGCCTAACTTAGCGGGGCAGCCTTGAATTTGCGTGAAACTGTCTAGCGATGTGTCGCACTTTTGACTATTTACGTCACACGTTGACTTGATTTTTTGAAAAATCCCGCTTTTCACTCAAGTCAATGTTCGTCTCAACCGAGACGCGGACCGTCACGATGACGTCCGATTTTCCGTCAATGACCCCCGAACGGATTTGGGCGCTTCGCCGATGAATATCGACTTCCTGCTGCAGCAGTTACGCACTCGTTCCGCCCGTAAAACGAGCATTTCTGAGCGAAAATTACGTCGAAAAAACGCTAGCAAAATTCGCTCGCGTGTCTCCCGATTGGAATCACTCGAACTGCGGCAATTACTCGCCGGTGATTTTGAAATCTCAACCACGGCTGCTTCCGAAAAGATTGTCGTCCATATCTCGGGTGGAAATCTGAATTGGTCGATCAACGGTGTGGCACAAACGGCCAAACCCGTGGTCGATTTCGATAGCCTCGTCATCAATGGCAAGGGCGGCGATGACTCGATCCATATTCATGGTGATTTCAATCTTGGTGTGGGCAACAACCTCGCGCTGATCGGCGAGTCGATTTTTATCGGTAGCAACGGCAGTGGTGATGCATCGCCTGGGTTTGCCAACGAAAACGTGTCGACGGTGATTACGGCAAACAACGTCACGATGTCAAGCCAGGGTGACGACGCCGGTGCCTCGTTCGGTGAGAACATGCCGTTATCGGTGGCACTGGACGATCGTTTAGTCAAGATCGGCAATCAAGTAACGATCACGGCCACCGGTTCCGTCGACGTTTCAGCCGAGCGTACGAGTTCGTTTATCAATGGCAAGCGACCATTTGGTTATGGCGAAAAGAACGCTGAGATTCTCATCGGCACGGCCACGATCACCGCCGCCTCAGTCTCGATCCAGGCCACTGCGGCTGACGAAAACCTCGAAGACCAATTGCCCGATTGGGCACAAAACAACATCGTCGGCCCGATCCAAGAATACATCAACAACGGTATCCTGCCGAACATTCCGATCTCGGTGATGATGCGTGAGAGTGGCGCGAACATTGACCTCGCGGGAACCCAAATCACGGCAACAACCGGTGACGTAGCGATTTCATCAAAGACATCGGTGGATGCGTCAACCACAGCAGTGGCGGTGCGTGACAGCGAAGATACCACGGGCAAATCGGCACTGGGGAAAATTCTCAAAGCAGCCAATAACCTCAGCGCTGGTTACAGCCAAGCCACATCGCGTTCGATCATCAACGTCAGTTCTGGCGCATTGATCACGTCCCATTCTGGCGACATCTCGATTATCTCTGATGCGACGACGACTGCGGAGGTCAGTGCATCAACGGAGATCAACACGAGTGCGGACGAACTCGAGGATGATGAGAAAGCAGCCGAAGGCGATGACGAGAAGAAGAAGGCTTCGCCAGCGAACACCAATGCGCTCGGTGCGTCAATCGCTGTTTCCAATACGAAAACAACGTCGACGACCACGATTGCTCATGGCGTCACAATTGATGCCTCAGGCAACGTCAATGTTCACGCGATCGGAAATGTAACTAATGCCGCCACCAGCGGGCTAGAGATTTTTGTCGATGGACGTGGCGGTCTCGGTGTCGCCTTGGGACTCGATGATGCGACCGTCACCACCACGGTCGATGGTAAAATCATTGCCGGCAAATCTCAGTCCTTGATTGGTTTTGCCAAAGCCGATGCGGACCAAACTGTCGGTGCGATGACGAACTTGATCAACATTCCGAATCACGGTTTTCAGACTGGTGATGAACTCGTTTACCTTGCGCAAGACGCGGCCGATTTGAGCGACGATCCGACCGTGGGCACCGCCATCAATGGTCTAACTCACGGGCAAGGTGTGCGAGCTGTCGTGATCGATGCCGATCATATTCAACTCACCCGTGGACGTTCGCTCGACCTCGACGCCCGCGCGGTAGATCCCACGTCGATTCACACACTGCAACCGCAACGCTCGATCTTGATCAATCCGATCGCAGCGAATGTAGTCAACACAGCCAACGACACCATCGCTGTCGGCGACACTGTGTTCACCGTTGGCGACCGGGTGCGGTACCTCGTTGGCGGCTCCGATCCCGACATAATGCCGATTGATTCGCTCAGACCAATCGGTGGCTTGGCGGATAGTGAGACGTACATTGTTGAATCGTACGATGCGGTGGGCAAAACGATTAAGCTATCCAAGACCGTCAAAGCCGGCGATCCACTCGTGGCGATCAACTTGACCAGCGGCGCGGTCGGTGATTCGCACGCGTTTGGTTTTTCCGCCACACCAATTTCGTTCACACCTGCCACGGCGGTTGACAACACCTCCGATCAGATCTCGTTTGCTGCCAACCATGGATTGAGCACGGGCGATCAAGTCACCTATCGCACAGATTTTACCAAAGTCGGCACGGAATCATTCGGCAAAACAGCGTATTTGTCTGCTGCGGCGATCACACCGACGACGCCCGCCTTAACGATGGAGTTTCCTGCCACAGCGATCGTCGACCCTTCGACCGATGAGATCACGTTGCCCAATCACGGTTTTGAAACCGGGCAGACGATCACCTACACTCCCGCAGGCAGCGATCCAATCGAAGCCGTCACGCGCACAACGTACTACGCCGTGCGAATCAGCGCCGACAAACTGAAACTCTCCACAACACAAATTAACCCATCGGCAAACATCGTCAACTTGACTCTCGCTCCGGGGGCGATGATCAACCGCAATGCGACGTTCTCGAGCGATAAGGTCGTCGTTGCTTTTGATGGTTCACGCACGACGCCTGTGATCACAGGAAATGTCTTTAACATTCCCGATCATGGGTTAGCGAACGGCACGACGGTCGTCTATCGCACCGGCGGCGGAACTGCCGTGGGTGGTTTGGCACCGAATGAAACCTATCTTGTCGTCCGGAATGGCAACGACACGTTCACGCTCAACAACAGCACCACCAATGCACCGATCGCGATCACCAGCGGCGCTACACTGGGAGCCGACTTCCATGCCTTTGAAGTCCTCTACGGTGATGCGGACGTCGATACCGACTCGTTGTTCTTGACCGACCACGGCCTGCTAACGGGCGACCGTGTGATTTATCACCGCGACGGTGCAACATTGTTCGGTTTGGCGGACGGCGTTGAGTACGAAGTCGAAGCGGTTGATACCGATGAAATCAAACTGCGGACCGTTCCGACTGGCAACAATCCAATCGGTTCGGGCACGCTCATGAACCTAACGCAGGCAACTGCTGGCCAGGCTCATCGCTTGGCGGCAGTGGATTCCGACATCACGATCACGTTCACACCGTACATCACTGCGCCGATCGAAACGCTCGGTTTGGTACGATTCGATCCGACTGCTGGTCCAACTGTCGATGACGTCAACGACACCATCACGTTCCCTGGCCATGGATTCAGCAATGGCGAGTCCATCGTGTACCTCAATGATGGCGGCGTGGATGTGGATGGTTTGACAGCGGGCACCACTTATACAATTTCGAATGTCGTCGGCGATACTTTCAAGCTCAACGATGGCGGTGCGCCCGTTGACCTATCTCCAGCCACACTCGTTAGCGGTGATAGTCATGCGTTTGAGCGCGAGAGTAAAGTCACGATCGGAGATACCGCGATTCGCGGTCTCGGTGGCGGGCAGACGTACTATGTCACATACATCAACGATAACACGATTCGGTTAAGTGAAACCGGGACTGAGGCATTCGCTGCCGCTCCCATCACGCTGACCGTCTCCGGTGCAACGGCAGCCAGTCATTCATTGCAGACGATGATCGGTTCGGGCGTCAAGATCGCTGCGGAATTGACGGCGTCAAATAAGGTGGAAACCGGTGCGGGCATTGGCGATGAACCCAAGGCACGTGATGTGCTCACCAAAGGCCAACGCCAAAATGATCGCGATGACAATGACGATTCCGAGAGCGATGATTTCGGTCTTGATAGTTTTGGTGATGAAGCCGGTGAAGCGTCATCCCAAGTCGACAAAATTAACAACAGCTTCTCGATCGCTGGCGCGGTAGCTTATAACTCGTTCACCCACACGGTGTTAGCGACCACCGGGCCACTCTCGGAAATCGAATCTGACGGTGACATCGCGATTACTGCGGCAACAGAGCAAGCCGTACTGGTAAAATCGCAGGGCACCGTGATCTCCGACGGCGGTGATAAAGCCAGCGAAGACGAAGATCCGGGTACTAGTCCAAAGAAGCGGCGGGTTCGTGACAAAGACAAGACGTTCGCTGCCGGGCTGGCGTTGTCGATCGGCGACTTCACGAACCATGTCGATGCGACCATTAGCGGTGGCAGTCAGCTTGATGCGCAACAAGCCATCGACGTGACGGCAGACCTGAGCTATCCAATTCTATCGGACCCGGTGTGGCGCGACCCCATCGCCAGCCTGCCGTTTGGCGAACTGATCCGGACAACCTACGAGAACGGTAGTGATTTTGACGCGGAAAGTTTTTTCGGAACCGATTTCAAAAACGAGCTTCGCAACTCGCTCGGTCCTGACCTGGGCTTAGGCGAGTCCGTGAATGTGTGGGCCTCAACGCAAGTCGCTGGCAATGGCACCGACCCCGATAACAACCCCGGTGGTGTGGAGGGAGCAGCGAAATACACGATCGCCGCTTCGATCGCCGTCGTTGATTATGACAATCATGCCGCCGCAACCATTGACGACAACGCTCAAATCAATCAGAAACCAGCTTTTCATTCAGATGAACAATCCGTCAACGTAGCCGCGACGATTGACATGGAATTAGTGAACGTCGCGGGCATCATGACGGTTTATGCCTACGGTGAAAACATCCTGAACGTTGCCCGAGGAAAAGAGAAACTCAAAGACACGCTTTCACCGATCGGCAATCGAGCCGGTGTCGCGGGGTTAGGCGGCTCGGCACTATTACAGACGATTGGCAACGAAACGTTGGCGACGGTCGGTGCGGGGGCAGACGTGCGGGCTGGCGTCGATGGATTCGTGAACGTCACGGCGACTGAAAAACTGATGAGTTTCAATCTCGTGCAGGCCGGCGGTGAGGCGGGCAAGGTTGGTGTCAGTGGCAGCGTCAGTGTGCTGAGCCAAGACAACACGACAATCGCGCGGATCAACGAGCATGCGACTGTCTCGGCAGGTGATATCAACGTGCTTGCCAACGACGAAACATCGCATATTAGCGTCGTCGGTGCGATGCAAACTGCTGGCATTGCGGCGGTCGGCATTTCCGTCGGCGTGCAAGATATCAGTCGCGAAACGGCAGCGATCGTCGGCACGCAACGTGAATCGTTAGACGATCCCGCACCCGCAGGAGGAAGCACGCTGGACATCGACGCCGCAGGTGATTTGACTATCGACGCGACCATGTCAGGTTCGTTGTGGACGCTGGGCGTTGCAGGCACAAAAGTCAGCAAAACAAAAGCGAAAGATGCGTCGCAGAAGTCGCCTAAATCTAGCGGTGCCAAGGGTAAGAATTCATTCACTAGCGGGATTGGTATCGCTGGCGATGTGACTTGGAATGCAATCAATGACACGACGCTCGCCTACATCAATACGAGCGGCGATGTGGACGCAGGCGGTGAACTGATTGTTTCGGCCACGAACGAGACGAACATCGGCGCCGTCTCGGGCGCGGTCGCAACGGCCAGCGCAGGCGGACTCGCCGTCGGCTTGGCAGGCTCGTTCGCACGCAACGATCTCGACATGACTACCAACGCATGGATCGCCAGTGCAACCGTGCATGCTGACGATGGTGTTTCGGTCACTGCCGACGCTAACAGCAATATCCTGGCGATCACTGCCGGTGTGGCTGGTTCTAAAAGTAACCGCAAAACCGGTGCCAGCGTTGGACTGGCGATCGCCGGTTCATTCTCGTGGAACTCCATCGATTCCAACACCGAGGCGGTTCTCGAAGATACCGATTTGACCAGCGGTGACGATGTGTTGATGCAGTCGACTGATAGTTCCAAAGTCAACGCGGTATCCATGGCCGTATCGGCGACGTTGGCGAAAACAACTTCCGGTGCAGCGGTTGGTATCTCGGCATCAGGTAGCGGCATGATCAATCAGCTCGATCGTCAACTCGTCTCGGAAATTCGCGGCGGCTCGAATGTCACGGCTGGTTTCGATGATGCCGATCCTGCCATCGAAACCGGCCATGTGCATGTTTTAACGAAGGATCAATCAGGCATTCGGGCGTACGCGGTCGGTGCCGCTTTGTCAGTAGCCAGCAGTTCAAGTGGTGCAGGCGTGAGTGTCGCCGTTGGTGTATCGATCGCGGAAAACGAGATCCAAGGCTCAACGATCGCGAGCATCAGCTCGGGTAGCATCATCACCAGCGATGAGGAAGTCCGCGTCGTTTCTCAAGCATCGGGTTTGCCCGGCGATGCCATCGGTGGCGGGATCACGGCTATGCAACTCGATGACGCTGCCAAGTCGGATTCTGATAGTGAAGATACTCCGGGCAGCAATGAATTCACGATCGACCGAGCAGCCGACAACACCATCAAGAACGCTCTCTATCAACAGATTTTTGGTGTCCCTGCACCGGCGGGCCAGGTGCTCACGCTCTCGCAGCTCGGGACCGAGTCTGCCGAACCGACAACGATGGTCGAGCAAACCGATGCGGAGGAACAAGCCGAATACGAATCCGATCTCAATAGCGACGGTAGTGAAAAGGAGGCCGCCGCAAGTCAGATCGGAACGTCATGGTTGTTTGTCGACGAGACCGCAGGTAAGACGATCATCGTTCATAAAGAGGGAAACTCGCTGACATTCAGTGAAGCGTCAATTTCATCAGTCGCCGTGGCTGCGTCGCTCGCGGTTGCCAACGGGAACAATGGACTCGCCGCAGCTGGCGGCGGTGCGTCGACAACCAATACGATCTTGAGCGAAGTGTTGGCGTCGGTGATTGGCAGTACGATCATCGTGGATGTCGCCGATGGTGACACGACTTCAACAGGCAACTTCGATGTGATCGCGACGAGTGAGCATGGCATCGTCTCGACCGTGGTCGCTTCCGCCGCATCGGCCTCGCGATCGAGCAGCAGCGGTGGTTCACTGTCCATCGGTGCCGCAGTCGCTGAAAACGTGATCGGTGATGACAATCCTGCCAATCATTTCGGAGCGACGCGGGCAATCGTTGATTCATCAACAACACTGATTGAAAATGACATCAACGTGCAGGCCATCGCCGGACAACGCATCAGCACGACCGTGATCGCTGGCAGTGTCGCAATCAGTGGCTCATCGAGCGTCTCGGTAGGGTTGGCTGGTGCCGGTGCTGCGGTGGAAAACCGAATTGATGCCGATGCTCAGGCAGCGATCAAAAATATCCCAGAACCGACTGATCAAACCGATCATCGTTTCCTCGCTCGTGATGTTTCCGTCGTTGCGGAGAACTCGTCGGAGATCAATGCACTCGCCGGAGCCGCTTCGTTAGGCATCGCCGTTGGTAGCACGGCGGTCACCGTGAGTATCAGCGTCGGTTTGGCCAAGAACACGATCACCTCGGAAACGCTCGCGATCATCGACAACGCGCACATCGAACGAATCGTCGACTCGGGAATCGCCGTTGATCCAGAGGCTGATCCCGTGACGACTCATCTCGCTCGCGATTTTGCTGTCAATGATGTCACAGTCCGAGCCCACTCGACAGGTTCGATCGACGCGGTAGCCTTTGCCGCTGCGCTCAGTACCAGCTTCGGAAGCACTGGCGTGGCCGTCGCCGGCGCGGGTGCCGAAGCAACCAACCGCATCAACGCCACCACGTTGGCAGTAATCGATGCTAGCCGAATTTCAGCATTCGGCGATGTTGATTTAGATGCCAATAGCTCGACTGCGATTGACTCATTCGTGTTGTCCGCTGCCGTCGCGATCGCCAGTGGCAGCACCGCCGTGGGCGCGGCCGTGGGTGTCTCACTGGCCCGCAATCTCATCGGTTTGGTCGACAAAGTAGTAACGATCGACCATGACCTAACCAACCGAGCGATCACGATCACGAAAGATTCGACGATCCAAGTCAACTCGGGACCAGGTGCCGGTGATGTTTACCAGTATCTCGGAAACGGTCCGTTGAGCGATCCCAATCCAGCCGCTCAAGAGAACTGGCTGACGAGACTGGATTTTAATGATCGCGAATTGTGGAAGCGTGTTGACGTCGGTGCCCCTGATCCAGCGATCACAGATTTAGTGTTGACCAAGTCGACAGCGGCAATCATGCGTGACTCCGCGATCATTGCCGCAGGCGATTTGACCGCCGATGCGGAAGCTCGTTCAAGCATCCAATCCTTCGTGTTCTCCGCCACGGTCGCTGCCTCGTTCGGTAGCACCGCGGCTGGGTTAGCCGGTGCGGGTGTGGGCGCTTACAACGAAATCCGACAGAACGTTGCCGCGACGATTGACGGTGAGCATGCAGCGCCCACGGTGGTCGGCTACCGCAGTGTTGATGGGGCGTTCATCGTTACAGCCGATGCACCAGAACTCAATAATTTCAGTGGCGAAGGTTTGCCAAGTTATCACTCCACCAGCGTTTCCCTGACCGCTGACGACAACACGCAAATCGACTCCTTCGCTGGTGCTGCCGCAATCGCCGCTGCTTTTGGCTCAGCGAGTCTCGGTTTGTCGATTGGAGTCTCGCTAGCCACGAACGTCATCGACAACTCGATCGACGCGTCGATTAACGATCTCAGCAGAGGCTTGCTGACGACGGGATACTCAACGGTCACGACGACTCACCAAGACACTGCTATCGACGGTGAAACAGTTCGCTTTTTCACGCATGTTGTTGATGAAGAGAACAAGGGCGATGTTTCCTTGTCAGCGACGGAAAACGCCAAGATTGAATCGGTCTCAGTGGCCGCGTCAATCGCACTCGCCTTTGGCAGTGTTGGGATCGCTCTCTCCGGTGCAGGGGCGACAGCAACCAACACCATCAACAACGCCGTCACAACCACGATCGATAATTCGGTCGTGACCGCTGATGGTGCATTGATGCTCGCGCAAGAAGACTTGACTGGAATTCTCAAAGACGAGTTCGGAGTGGATCTCCCTAACCAAGTAGAAACCGTACTCGTCGGGGTCACTCGCGCTGACATACAGCTCGACGCCAAGAATACTTCTACGATTGAATCGAAAGTGTTTGCCGTTGCCGCGGCCGTCAGTGGTGGATCGGTCGCAGGTGCCGGCTCGATTGGTGTCGCGTTGGCGGAGAATCATATCGGCAACAACGCAGCATCGGGTTTGAACTCGCATCAAACTATTGCGTCGATTGTCGACTCGATCGTCGCAGCGGGCAACGACGTCGAAGTGCTGGCTCATAGTGACGAGTCGGTGCGGACGGTCAGCGTCGCGGGCGGTGTCGCGATCGCGGTCGGGATCGGATTTGCAGGCGCAGGGACCGGCACAACCAGTGACACGTCCATGTCAGGCGACACGCACGCCTTCCTCAGTCGCACGAGCGCACTGGCCGGTGAAGACATCCATGTGCAAGCCACCGCGGAATCACGCGTACGCCGAGCGACTGGTGTAGGCGCCGCACTCGCCGTTTCGCTCGGTGCTGTTTCAGTCGCCGTCACGCTGATTGAAAACACGATCAACCAAGACGTTCGAGCATGGATCGACGACAACGATTTGGATATCGGCGATTTACCGGTACACGTGATCGCGATTGGTGACGTGATCGTGATGGCTGACGCTCAAGCGATGCGAATTGAAAATGTCACCGGCGTGACCGCCTCGATCTCCGGCGGCTTGGTGTCGGCCAGTGGTGGCGGCATGACGCTGGACAATACGATCGACAACAATGTGGTCGCCAGAATATCCGACGACGTGGTCGTGCAATCCAACAACAATGTGACAGTACGAGCCAACGAGAACGCGTACGTTGATGCCGATGCGACTGCCGTGACTGTTGCCGTGTCGCTCGGGGCGGCGATCGGTGTCGCGGAAGTCACCAACACGATCGCTAGCGATATCAGCGCGACCGTCGACAGTGCCGCCATCGAAGGCGTTGATGTCTTGATCCGTGCTGATTCCGATGCGTACATCAACCGCACCACGACCGCCGGAGTCTCCGCATCGCTCGTTGGTATCGCGACTAATTTCGCTGATGCGAATCTCAACACGACTGCGCGCACACTGATTAACAACGCGACCATCATCGCTTCGGACGAACTGTCTATCATCGCGAACTCAGACGGTTATGCGCGTGCCGATGCCAAGGGTGGCGCATTCGGTGCGATTGCCGTTGGGGTGATGAAATCGTCGATCGATCGAGGTTTAGGTGGCACCCCAGAAGTCTCATCCATTATCGACAATGGATCGCGAATCAACGCCGGTCGGCTGATCATGTCGGCAACATCGCAAGACGATTTGCTGGCCAATACGATCGCGGCAGGCGGCGGTGTGGTTTCAGCATCGGCTTCGGACAGCAGCGTCACGAGCGATCAAGAAACGCTGGCCAAAATTGGTAGCAACGTGATCATCAATGCCGGGCCGGTTGCGATCACATCCGGAAACACGCAAGCCATCGACTCCACCGCCGACGCCTATTCGGTGGGCTTGGCAACAGGTGCGGGTGCCGGCACAAACAACATCATTACGGGCGATGCGAACGTCGACATCAATGGCGGAGCCGAGATCTACGCGACCAATTTTGCAATCGGTGCCACGAATCGAGTACGAAAAGACGGGATCGGCAACGGATTCAACTTGCAGAGCGGATCAGTGGGACTGGCGTCGCTCACCGTGCTGTTGTCGAAAACTGAAATTGGCACGGGCGGCGATCAACTCGACGCTCTCGTCAACATCGCCTCGGGTGCTCTGATCCAAGTCGATGGCGGCACGTCGGACAATCCAGGTTTATTGGAAATCGAGTCAATCGTCACTGCCGATGCCTTCGACCGCACTCGCATCGAAGCCGTCTCTGGATTCGGTGCAACTCATGCTAACAGTGTGATTCATTCCAACACCAAAGCAAACGTGTTGATGGACGGGGCAACGCTGATCAACAAACGAGGCGATGTGCAGATTGCCACGGTGCATGACGTGGGTTTGTTCCCCAGCAGTAACCTATTCTCCGCCGGCGCGCACGTGCTCGCCGGTGCAGACGCTGACGCGATCGCCAATGTGGACAATACCATCACCGTTAACAATGCGACCGTGCGTGGTGCTGAAGTTCGCTTGCAATCGGGACGCAGCAATTTTCAGATTCCCAATCTTGTTTCGCTGTTTAGCAACGTCGATGTCACGACCGCCTCGCTCGGCCCTTCAATCGCCATCGGTACACCCGATGCTCAGGCTAACTATACGAACCGCGTCGCCTTAACGAACAACGCCAAGGTAGAGGGTTTCAAGGACGTTGTCCTTGTTGCTGAACAGAACCGGGAAATCCCCGTGCGAGTCGAAACCGACGGACTGGTGTTATCGCTTTCACTCGTGCCGTACGGATACACCGTTGGCGGCAACACCGTCCGAAATGGTATTTCAGAAGTCACTGTGTCAACAGGTCCAAATGCCTCGTACATCACCGCAGGGATCTATAACAAATCCGTGATGGCGATCCGCAGTGTGGCGTTTGATCAACAGAAGATTGTTGATGCCGCGTCATCGAGCGAGCCTGCACCGGCCGGTTATGTATTCGATCCTAACGGTGGCGAATTTGTCGAAGCCGACAACGACTATGCGTTTGCCGAGTTTCTCGGGCTCGAACTCGATACGCAGATTCCGTATGAATTTGAACTGTTGACCGTCGATCAAATCGCAGTCGATGTTTCAATCGGCAACATCGTCACCGTGCAAAATGGTTATCACAACGGCGGCGTCCCTGGCCGTGCGTATCGGTATCGTCCACTCGACGCGCAGAATCAAATACGTCCCGAGCTTGATGATCAACAACTCGTCCTACAAAACATCAACTATTCCGATGCGACGATGTGGGAAGATCTCAGCGGCCTGACTGCAGGTCAACTGACGACGGCCAAGGCCGCGACGGCGACTTTCGAGAGCGGCCAAACGGCGGTGTTCGAGGCTAGTCTGAATGGCGAATTCTATGTCATTAAGAACCCTGACATCGATATGCCGACGTTGTCCTATCGGAACGTTGGCAACCTGTTGCTCGCTCAACGCGTCGAAGTGCTGCAATGGATGGCGTCACACGCGAACAATCCCGAAGCCATCGCCCGTTATGAAGTCCAGCTTCAACAAATCGACGACACGCTCGAAGATCTCGGCCTGACGGAAATGCGGACGGTCCAAGACGTCGATCAAAATGGAAACCCCGTCGGTGCTGCAAAAACCGTTCGGATTGTTAGCGAAGAACTCGATGCGATGTTTATCGAATTGCCAAATATCTACGCCGCACCAGGTTCGGTGTATGTCGATGCCGCGTCTCCGTTCACTTACAACCCGAACGTCAAGGCGCGTGACGAATCCAGCATCACGATCGAGAATAACACGCCGTTTATCCCGATCGTGGGTGAAACCATTGTTCGTGACAATCGACGCGTTGTTGTGATCGACGATGAACTCGTGCAGTTCGATCCAGGGTTCGTCTATCACAACTACCAAAAAGTGCTCCAAACCCCCTCGGTCACTCCATCGACGGGGCACGCGGGTGCCACGACAGGCAATCAGTCAACGGCCTTTGGTACCTCGACGATCACCATTACCAACAATTCCATGACGGCTAGCCAAGCGGGACTGACGGCACCAGACACACAGTTGTTCGATGGTACACCGCCACCAGCCGCACCAACATTCTCCGCTCCCAACGATCTGTACATCGTCGGTGATGTCGTGAACGAAAACGGCAGCGTTCACATCGTTAACGCGTTCGGCAGCATCACGGTCAGCGGCGAGGTGCGCGGGGCATCGGTCAACATCGAGGCTGGAAAGGACTTCAATCTCAACAGCGAAGATTGGTTGCACACGAACCGTGATCCGCGGCAATACATCAACTATCAACACTTCCGTAGCGCGGTGTTCAATAAAGCGGGCACCCCACGCTATCAATCGTTCAATACGGCTGGCGATGTCGTGATCCCCGAGTTCCGCGCGTATACGGTTCAGTTTCGGATCTTTGGATATCGCTTCAATCGGACTTTCTACCAACCGATCATTCCGTCGACCAACACGCTAGCTAACTCGATTGCCGAAGATGAATCGGCGATCACGGCGCAGGGTGCGATCACGATTACCGCGCGTCAACTCAATGTTAACGGATTGATTCAAAGTGGCGTCGATACAATCACGGTCAACGTACCCGCATCGTTCCATCAAACTTCGTCGACCACTTCGTTGATCGACAGCCATGGCAATGGTCTCGGTGGGATCACGTTCACCAGTGGTGCTGAACCTGTTTCAGTGCCCGTCAGCGGATACTTCGACGCGGCCAAACGATCTATCGTGTTCAACCCGATCACGCCGACGGGCGGACGCATCACGTTGGCGGGCCGATTGATGTCGACAGGCAACGGACGGATCGTTGCCGCGCATGGGCATGCGAATGTCAAGATCGATAATCAGAGCGGTTACGACGTGATTCTCAATGAGATCGACACCACGACGGATCGTGTCGGCCAAATCATCTTGGTCGACTCGAACAACTTAACAAAAACGATCTACACGATGTCCGACGCGGGCATGGTTGCTCGAAACTATAAAGGTGCTCTGAAAGCGGGCGCGTCGGAAACGGCGTCGGGAGTCGATGCTATTTCGCGAATCGAGTACACGCTGCATGAGAACAATCCGGAAACCACCACCCTGGTGAATATCGGCACGCCAGCCAATCCGGTGTTGGGCATGCAGTATCGTCCTGGAATCACGGATCAATTCGGCAATACCGAGCCATCGCCAAACTTGCTTTACGTGTGGGTCGAAGGCCAAGACAAAACCAAGGTGGTCGTGCAGAAATACGAAAAACGCTCCTTCAATCTGTTCGGCGATAACGCCTTCGGCGATTTCCTGGTCAAGGACGGTTCATTCCGCTGGGAAACAGTCAACTTCCGTGATGCGTTTCCTATCCTGAAATCAGAAGTCGTGGTCGGAGTCGGTGAAGCTGGATATCCAACCAATGCGGTGGGCAAAGCTTACACGATTCTCTATCACCAAGCGCCTGATGTGACCGTTGAGATGAAGGCCAACACCCATGTGTATATCGTCGGTAACAACCACGCCGGACTAAACAACGGAGCATTGTTCTACAAATACATTGGCCCGGTAGGAGAGGAAGTCGAACTCGCGAAACAAAACTATGGTCTCACGAGCCGATGGGAAGTGGTCTCGCCCGGAAATTTCCCTGCGATCACTAATGGTGTGTTCCCAAGCAATGTTGTCGGTAGCGATTTCAAGAACGAAAGCCAGAACGGGAGGCGTTGGACAACGGGCGGTGGATGGCTGAGAAAGAAAACCATTCATACCGAAATCACCACCGCGACGGGAGTCACCGACTATTACACGCACACGCTCAAAGCGGACTATCCGATTGGGATCTCGTTCATCGGCGGCGATGCCACCTCGCAAATCGACATTCACAGCGGCGGCAGCATCATCCTGCAAGGTGACATCGAAGCTCCCGCAGGCAGTTCGATCAAGTTCACCGCGGGCCGCGATATTATCGGTGCGGACGTGGTCGGCTTCTATGGCGTGACGCCTGAGATTCATACCGGTGGCGATATTAACGTCAATGTGGAAACTGACAACGGGCCACTGGTTGTTTCTGCAGGTGGTACCGTTCGCATCGACGGCATCACCAACCAACTCACACAACCCAAACAGACCGACAACAAATACAACGACCTCAGTGAACCCGAACCGTTCGCGGCAGCCCCCATGATGATGACGATGGGTGGCGGAAGTGGTGAACCGGAAGCGACACCAGGTACGATCACGATCGACCGCATCGACGCGCTGGGCGACGTGTTCATCACCGCTGCCGAGGGGATCGTCGTGATGCCTAATTCTCAACGTGAGGTGACGGCGGAGTATCCCAGCAATACGAACTGGCACGTTCGTGGTAACCACATCGAACTGAAAACCAAATCCGGTACGATCGGCACCTCCACCAATCCGCTGCGTATCGACAGCAACATCCTTGGCACCGGAGGTTTGTCCGCATTCGCTGAATTCGATATTCACGTCGAAGAAGAAATCGACAACCTGGTGTTGATCTCTCCAGTCAGCTATAGCAGCCAAGTCGTCGCTGATAAGAGTGATCCCAATTCCACGAGCGAAGGCAAACCGGCCGATGAATACCGACTGGACATTGCTGTCCGATCGCTCAAGGGCAGCGTGTTCCTGACAACACTCAACGGTGACATCCGCGATGGCATCGAGGAAGTGCTCGCTGGCCCAACGGCGGACGAACTCGCTGCGATCAATGCAGAACTCGCGATCACGGAGAAAGAAGCTCGTGAAGCGGTCGAGTACGGCATGATCAATCTCGAAAGCGGCCTCACCGAGCGATACCATCGCTACTGGACGGAAACCCGCAACAGCAGCCGCACGGAGTCAATCGCCAGCGGTGTCGATCAAGCTAGCGATGAGTTACTGTTCGCGTCGGATCAAGGATTGTCCACAGGCGATCCAGTGTTGTTCTACTTCACTGAGGAAGAGATCGTTGAAATCGGCTTGGACAATAACACGGTCTACTACGTGATCGTCGACCCTGCACATCCTGAGCGAATCAGTTTCGCCGCATCCCATGCTGCGGCCTTGGCGGGTACGAAACTGCCGCTAAGCCATGCTGCACCTGTTCAAGCTGCCGATTATGCAATCCGTCGCGACGTCGCCAGCGAGCTGAGCATTGCGTCGATGAATTACGGAACCAATGTGATCACGACCACCGCCGCTCACGGTCTGTCCAACGGCGATGAGATCACCTTTGCGATCGGTCTTGTCCCCGCACGCGATGCAATGGCCGGTGCGAATTGGCAAGCTCAAACGGTCTCGCATACGCTCAATAACGATGCCACTCAACTCGTCGATCTCGTCAATGACCAGATTGTTTTCGCAGGAGATGCTGGCTACTTCAAATACGTTGGCGCAGGCGAAAACGGATACGATTTGCAGCTCGCGGACTTCAGTGACACCGATAAATTCAACGCTTTTGGTTTGCGGCTGGATGCTCGCGAACTGAACTTCACTGATCGCGTCGAATTCCTACCTGGTGATTATGCGATCGATAGCGACGGCGATCTGGTTCGCTACACCGGTACCAAAACAAAGGTGTTGCAGCTCGCCACACCGATTCCTTCGGACACGGGCGCGTTCGATCCGACGCGGCAAGGTTTACGTGCGGGCGTGACATATTACGTCGCCGAATCCACCGCGGCCACCTTCAAACTCGGCATCACTCGTGCCGACGCGACGATCATCCCGAGTCACCTCGATCCAGAATTCCCGCTCGCGGGTTCAACGACCTACCTCACCGGCAAAACCTTGGATCTGCCTGAGATTCCAGGCGGTTTTGGTGATTTGTCACAGCTTAAGTTCTTGCGTTACCACTACACCTATCAAGCCGCCGAGATCACCGACGAAACGTTCAACCTCGCAGCTCACGAGCGAGGTGACGATTACGATCCTGATTTCTATTTTGTACTCAACGAAGTCAACCCGGCACCCGTCGATGGGCAGCCTGAACTTCGCGACGATCGACAAACTCGCCGCGCTGACCGCGCCCTTTCTGCCGCTCAATTGGCTTCGCCCTTGGCCGGCCCGTTGCGCCGATTCCTCTATCCACACACCGAACAAATCGGTTCGGGCGCATCCACCGATGGCTCCGAGACACTCAATATTCTCGGCGTTAATATTGAACTGATCGTGAACGGCAGTGGTGATCCCGCGGCTCCGCCGTCGGGACGGATCGGGCAACTCTCAGCCGTTCGGACCTTCGATATGTCCGGCGGTCTCGGCCTCCCCGTGCAAGAGATCGGCGAATCGGCTGGCGATTTCCAAGGTCGACTCGACGAATGGACCGAACGCAAATCGTTCTTGTCACGCACCGCCGTCGATGACATCATCGGTCGTCACTACACGACGTATCGCTACACAGGTTCCGATGTCGGCACGTTCTTATTCGACGGTGTCAACTTCGCGACGCACCCCGATTTTGAAGCACTCACGATTGACTTCAACACCACCGATGACGCGATCGCACAAACCGTCACGCACGGCAACGTTGTGTTGGTCGAGTACGACACCGTCTCCTACGGGCTGTACGAATTCGTCGCGGGTACAGACGGTTACAACGAAACCTTCACCTTCGCCACCGAAGATTTCACGGACGTCACGCGATGGGAATTCATGCCGATCACGCATGAGAGTCACATCGACGTGCCGCGTCAACTCGGACCTGATTTCGACGCCAACGCGTTCCTGACTCCCACCTCAGTCGGTAATGGACAAACGGTCGTGGCCACAATCGGAGTCGCGCCAACTCAAACGTTGAAGATTTATCGTTTCATCGCTGGCGATGCGGGATCGCGAGAAGATATCACGTTCGCTAGCGAAGATTTTTCCGATACCAACCGTTGGGAATACCTCAACGACGGAGCAACGATTCCGTTGTCGCTGAAGTCTAATCAGCTCATCGCCGACACCAATGATCTGCAACGTGTCACGATTCAGATTGTTGATGACTTGAACATTCAAACGCTCGATGCAAACGGGCATCCAGGGCCCAATGATGGCACGTTGTTGGTGACCGCCGATGGCGATGTTGCAATCGCAGGCGTCGGGGATCTATTCATCGAGCAAATTGTCTCGGCCAACAATATACGCGTGCGGACCAGCGGTGACCTTGTCGATTTGGAAAAGGCTGGCACCGTGGCTGCGGTGATCGCTGGTGGTGATGTGAATTTGAATGGCAAGATCATTCGCGCCAACAGCATCGTCGATGGCATCAGTAATCCACTCCGCGTGCTTGTTCCCAGCAGTGGTGAGTTGTCGGGTTCGTCCGACGCCGATTTCCGTGTGATTCAAGGCAACGGCACGCACGACGCTAACGGTACGGATATCACCTTCGGAGACTTGACCGTCTCGCGGGCTTATTCACGTGGCGGTATGGAGATTACCGTCACCGATGGTGATTTGACGATCGGCAAACTCGAAGCCCTCGGGATCGTTCGATTGAACGTGCCACAAGGCAATTTGCTCGACGGTTCCCCATCGGCAACCCCGACGGATTGGAATGTTTATGCACCGCAACTGGTGCTCACCGTCAGCGGCAATGTCGGATCATTGACCAACCCCGTCGATCTGCGGATTGGACATGCCTTTGCCGATGCGATTACCGGTGTGATCACGGGCGGAATCAGCGGCAGCGTGAACGGAAACGCATATTTGCGCAGTGACGTTTCAACCACGCTCGGTAGTTATCAGCGAGACCCCGATACTAACATTGATGAAAAACTCGCCTTGACGGTCTCCGGTTCAGTGTTCCAGTTCGACGTCGTGGGAGAATTGTTGATCGTGCAGCTCAATGCCGTCAACGCGGCAACAACGCTCAACAGCACCGCATCGGTGCTCGACGGTCGCGTGGTCACGCCAGACACCGATGCGCACATCATCACCGACACATTGACGATCAACGCGACATCTGTTCCAGCGAACAACGCCACGATCGGATCGCTTGCGAAAACCTTGATCATCGACACCACGGACGATGGTTCCGGCTGGTTGATGGCGGATGCAGAAAAATCCATCTGGATTTCCGAACTCGCTGGCCCGCTGATGGTTAAACATGTCATCAGTAACTCAGGCAACGTGCGACTCAGTGCCGCTGGCAGTCTACTCGACGCCGACAACACCGACGCCAACGACTTCGTCGGCACCTCGGTGGAACTGTTCGCGGGCGTAGCCGATGCGATCGACGCGGTCCTACATAGCAGCATCGGTTTGCTCGCCCATCCGATCCACGTCGACACGCGGTCGACCTACACCGTTGCTACCGACAACCACTCGCAGCCTACCGAGCGACTCGGTGCGACAACGACAGGCAACATCTACCTCAGCGAAACGGCGGGTTCGGTCGTGGTCAGTGATCTGCTCAGCACCGTGGCAGGCGATATCGTTGTCACACTCGCCGATACCGGGGCGATCGGTGAGGATGTGTTGATTGACGTCGCTAGCCTAGTGAGCGTGGCATCGGGTGACGTGACCTTCAACGTGGGCGATAGCCTGCGAATTTCTCGCAACATCTCTGTCGATGTTGGTGGAAATCCAATCTCGTCAGTGACCGCCAGTGGCCAGTTCATCATCAACGCCGACTTCGGTGACGTCGATGATATCGGCAGCGTGATCACGATTCTGGAAAATATCGCCGCGCCCATCACTCGCATCACAAGCGGCAACGACGATGACGTGATCAACCTCGAATATCTCGACGAGAACCGATACTATCTCGATGGCACCGGCGGCACAGATGTCTACAACATCACGCTCAGCGGCACAGGGACAGAACGCGTCTCGATTCATGATACTGGCGCACCCGATGATGGTGTCGACTCGGTATTGATCGTTGGCACCGCGAATAATGATCTGTTCTTGCTGCGTGAAAAGTTTGTGGCCCTGTTACAAACAACGGACGACGTGCTCGATGCGGACGGACTCGCAGACACTTTTGAACGCGTTGACTATACCGATTCGATCAACGCTCGATTGCGAGTCAACTCGCTCGCTGGCGACGATACCTTCGTCAGCGATGATAACTCGGTCATCACCACCCTGGATGGAGGTGAAGGTCGCGACACGTTCCAAATCGGCCAAGTTTTCAGCGGCAATCCGAACATCACGGGCGGTGTCGCTCCCGAAGATCCGATCGCGGTACTGCCACTGACCGGCCCGAACTTCCTCAGCCACGGGATCTCGATGCCGATGGTGATCTACGGCGGTGACGGTGGTGATAAATTCACCGTGTTCAGCAACAAAGCCGCAATTCGGCTGGAAGGCGAAGGCGGCAACGATGAATTTATCATCCGCGCATTCATCATCGACGGACACACCGAGATTCTCGGCGGCGAAGGCGAAGACATCATTCGCTACAACATCAACGCACCCGTTAGCATCAACGGTGGCGGTGGCACAGATACCGTGACAGCCGTCGGTACCGAAGGTCCAGACTCGTTCGTGATCAATGAAGACGGCGTATTCGGTGCCGGACTCAATGTGACGGTCGATGGCGTCGAAGAGGCGATCAAGGTCGATGGCCTCGAAGGCGACGATACATTCTATGTGCTCGGCACACGCAGTGGCGTGGCCTACACGATTATCGGCGGGTTGGGCAGCGATACTGTCATCGTCGGTGGCGATGTCACGCAAACAATCGTTTCAACGGATAATCGTGGCAACTCTTCAGTTGCCAATCACGGTACCGAAAGCGCGACAAATGAAGATTACGACCTCGCCGTTTTTGGTGGGATCCCCGTCAACGTCGCTGGTAGCGGTTCAGGTAGCGTGGACACAAAAGTTGCTGGTGCCATTCAGATCATTGAGTCGGGTGGAGCCACGAGCGTTGTGGAAGTCTCAACGCACAAGCCCGATATCACCGACTCGTACACGATCGCGATGGTGATCCCGCCGTCCAAGCACGATGGCCTTGAAGCTGAAAACTACGACTACACGAATGATTTTGTTTACGTCACGATTTCAGCCGCCGGTGCGTCGACGAATGATATCGACGGCGATGGCGATCAAGGTGCGATGCTGGAAATCTCGATCGACGGAGGCACCACTTGGGTGCGTTCGGCCGTCGTGGTCTTTGATGGCAGCGACTTGGCAGAGTGGAACAAGTCTTACACCGTCCAGGTTCGCGGGATCGCTGACGCCGCCGCCGAAGGCCAACGATTTGCTCAGATTAATCACTCGGTGTTATCGACTGCCGATGATTTCTATCGGTTCCCACTGGCGGATGTGCAAGCGACGATCTTCGATGACGATCAAGGTGGTTTGATCATCAATGAAAGTGAAAACAACACGCTCGTGCTCGAAGGCGACAACGCGGCTGAGCGTGTGGATGATTCATACACGGTCGCGCTGACGAATCCGCCGTCGAGTGACGTGACAGTGACTTTGGGCCAGTCGATTCCAGATGGTGATGTGGCGCAGATTCAATTCTTCAATGACTTGGGTGTTGAAATCACCACGCTAACATTCACGCCTGGCAACTGGAACGTGCCTCAAACCGTGACTGTTCGGGCCATCAATGATAGCGATCTTGAAAACATCAAGCCACGGAACCTGACGCACACGATTACCAGCGGCCCAGTCGAATTCACTTCACACCCCGACGGTCCCGTCGTTGCCATCGATGTGCTCGACAATGAAAGTGCGGGTGCCCTGATCGTACAAAGCGATGGAAATACCCTCGTTAGTAAAGACGGTTCACTGACAGACACCTATTCCATCCGGCTGACTAAACCATTGACCGGGGCTGACGTGGTCGATGTCCCACTGCTGGACGATGGTCAGATCACGCTGGTGGCTTCACGAATGGAAACGGGCGTCGACGGCGCACCGAATTTCATTCGTTTCGACGCAAGCAACTGGTTCCTTTCCGTGACAGTAACGGTGACGGGTGTCGCCGATTTCGCAACGGTCGGTCAACCATCACTCTCTTTCGCCTATTCGGCGCACCTGACTGCTGGAATTCAAGGTCCGATTGATTTCATTGGCGGAGCGGGGTCGGAGAGCAATGAAGTGATCGCGACCGCCGTCATGCTGCCAACCGAAACGGCATTCGACGTTGATCGTGGTGTCGATCCCACGGATGAAAACACGCAAACCGATCGTTTACAAATTTTCAACGATGCCTCCGTGACCGATGACACCCTCCACGTCACGGCGACAAACATCTCTGGCATCGGGATGGGGGCCGACGATGTGACAATCGAGGCTAGCGATGGAGATCCAGAGCGAACTGTTACCGCAGGGATCAACTACAGCGATTTGGAAGTTGTCGAAATCATGCTCGGCAGTGGAAACGACACGATCAACGTGACCTCCACAGCCGCCGGTGCGATCACCGTGATTCACGGTGGTGGCAACCGCATGTTGGGTACGGGCGTGATAGGAGGCGATACGTTCAACGTCAGTGGTGGCGGTGTTGATGGCGATATCGAACTCGAAATGGATACTGACGCACCGTTGATCTTGCTGGGCGATACATTCCAGAATGGTTTGACCTATGCCGCGCCTGGCGACGTCGGCACAGGGGCGGCGATTGCCTTCGCAAACTCCGGCAACGACGTCTTTAACATCACCTCAACGCTCGGCGTCACCGTTTATGGTGGCCTCGGCGATGATACCATCTACGGCGGCAGTGGCGATGACTTGCTCTTGGGCGGCGGCGGCAACGATACGATCTTCGGTAACGATGGGCACGACTCGATTCTCGGTGACTCGGGTTTGAACGCGGATCTGTCCATGCGAATGGACATGGCGACCGCGATCCTCTCGATCGTCAACGTCAACACAGTGTTAACGGTCGACGAGAAAACTCTGTACCGCATCACTGACGATTACGCACCAAATTACGACGACATGACAGGCGGTCTTGCCGAGAATCGCAACGATAATTTGTTCGGCGGAAACGGCAACGATTTGATTTTCGGCGATCACGGCAGTATCACGCTCGACGTGATCCGACCAGCCAGCGATAACGGAACGCCTGGCGATCTGGCTGACGACATTGTCGCCTCGACGGCGTTGATTTTATTGACCAGCCGCGCGGTCGCGAATGCCAAGAGTGAATCAACGTCTGTTGGCGGCAGCGATCAAATCACCGGCAACGCTGGCGATGATCGCATTTTCGCTGGTTTCGGCCAAGACTATGTCAACTATTCACGCGATGGCCTCGTGCTCAATCCGGCTGGAGAAACCGGTCTGGATATCATCGTCGGTGACTCCGGATCGCTGACCTTTAGCCATGTTGATAACGTCGTCGCTACCGATGGTTTCGGAATTCTGATCAATGCGGAAACGATCGCCTGGGAAGATGGATCTAGCGATTGGATCACTGCAGGTGCGGGGCGCAAAATCATTCTCGGAGGAGCGGGCGACGATCAATTGCTCGCCGGCAGCGATACCGAGGCCGACCTCATCCTCGGTGATGAAGGGGTTGCGAACTTTGATCCTGGCACCGGCATCATCACGACGGTGCAATCGACCGTGCCTGATCAAGGTGGCAATGATACGATCACTGCTGGCAATTCCACTAACATTCTGATCGGTGGTTTCGGTGCCGATTCGATTACCGGTGGTGATGCCCGAGATGTGATTCTTGGTGACAACGGACGGGCAACGTTCAACGAAACCGGCGATTTGATTTTTATTGAAACGACCGACACGGCGATCGGCGGCAACGATATCATCACCGCTGGCGGTGGCGACGACGTGGTCCTCGGCGGAGCCGCTGACGATACGATTCACGGTGGTGCGGGGCTGGACGTATTGATGGGTGACAACGGACGCATCGACTACACGCTCGATGGCGACCTGACCACGCTCGACCAAATCATGACCATTGAACCCACGATCGGTGGCATCGACACGATCAACGGTGGTGATGACAACGACACCATCATTGGCGGCACCGCTGGCGATATTCTGCACGGCGACGCGGGGCATGACATCATGCTCGGCGATCATGGCGAAGTCGACTTCCGCCGCCCAGTCGATCGTCGTGTGATCAGTCGCTTCATCGCTCTGGCCGATGGCGGTGGTGACGATACGATTGACGGTGACGCAGGCGACGACTTTGTCTTCGGAGGCCAAGGTGCCGATACGATTCGTGGCGGCGATGGCCAAGACGACTTAGTCGGTGGACACAACGTACCTTTTGGTAGCGATGGCAATGACATCATCCACGGCGGCAACAACGAAGACGTGATCCTCGGTGACAATGCGCTGATCACACGCACGCTACTATCTGCCCAGTTAGGAACCTGGCAAAACTATCTGGCACCGTTTGATGCGATTGCCATTCGCCAAATCAACGCCTTCGATGATCGCGATCTCATCGGTGGTGACGATGAGATTCACGGCGACGATGGCCAAGACATTCTGATTGGCCAGCGTGGCAATGATACGATTCATGGTGGTAACGAAGCCGATGAGATCATCGGTGGACTGGGCAGCGATACGATTCACGGTGACGCGGGCGTTGATTTTATCCTCGGCGATGCCGGGCAAATATTACGTGCTTTCAATGCCGATGGGACTCCGCGTTTGAACGCCGACGGAGTCTGGCATCGCGATCTCATAACCGAACAAATTGGACGCGTCACGGATATCCTGCCGATTGATCCAATTCAATTGCAGAACCCGCCCGCTGATCTCGCCGCGAAACTACTCGCTGCTGATCGCATCGTTTTCTCCGGTGTGCATTTGCCCGGCGGTGCGAAACAAACCGACAACGAAACCGGTCTGTGGCAAACCGTGGCCGTGCTGATCGACTTGGTCGATGCTGCTGACGATACCATCAACGGTGGCGACGGCAACGACGTGATCGTCGGCGATCGTGGCAACGACACGCTCAGCGGCGACGCAGGCGACGACACCATCGTGGGTGACCAAGGCATCAACACCTCTCCGGCTTGGACCGACCTGCCACAGATGCTCGATGCGATTCGTTTGATCGGCGTCGACGCCACTGCCAGCGATTGGACTGGACTGACGCTTTCGCTCGATCCCGACGGACACCTGATCGTGCCCGAATTCGTCGCTCACGTTGGTGACCTCATTGCCAGTCGGCCCCGTTGGGATCGTGTCTCGAATGTCAATCCAACGCTCGCCGATCTCGCCAAAAACGATGCGATTCATACGACCGCAGGAGTGACCTTGTCGCCTTCGCTGCTCGCGATGCCGCACTTCTTCGGACACGAAGGGGAACTCGATGGCAACGATACCCTCCACGGCGGTGCCGATGATGACTTATTGTTCGGCGATTCATTGATTGTCAGAAACGAGATTCAAACCGGTATCGCACCGCTCGATGCCGCCCTCGACCAAGTCGAAACGGCGATCGCAGGAATCATGCAAGCTCTCGAAGGACTCGCTCTGGATCATTTGCTCGTTCGGAAATCTGTCAACAACGAAGCCATCAGCGGCAATGTTCACGTTGGCAGCGACACGATCTCCGGCGACTCTGGCAACGACACCATCGTCGGCGATAACGCTACGTATGAACTCCCTGCGACTCGCAGTGTGCCCGGTGGCGGCACCACAGCCGAAAACGCGAGGGATTTGCAAGCTTATCTCGCCTCGCTTGAAACGCTAGCGGTGGATGCGATCGGACTGATAGGTGTCGCGCACCTCGGCGTGATCGACATGCTACTGGATGATGCCAAGGCCGCGCGACCGACTTTACCAGTGATCGCTGCCGGCGCTGTTCAGCATGTGTTTTTGCACGATCTGATTGTCGGTGAAGACACACTCTATGGTGAAGCTGATAACGATACGGTCTCCACCGGCAATGATACGATCATTGGTGGCGATGCTCGAATCTTGATGCCGGTCATCACTGGCACGATCTCCGATCTGCCAGAGACAATCGTGACCGTTGGATTGACACCGCTTGAGTTGGAAGCTCTCAACAGCGAACTCTTGCAAACCGCTGACACACTGTCTCGAGATCTCGCCACCCGGCGTGATGCTCGCGTGATTCATATCGGTCGTGAACTTGCCGCTCGACCCAGCCTCGATCGCATCGCCATCGTTCCTCGCGTCGATCGCCAACTCGATCAAGACACGATCCAGGGCGGCCTGGGTGACGATATCTTGGTTGGTGACGATGGCACACTCGTTCGTCCATTGATCGTCAACACGCCCGCCAATGCTCAAGAACAACGCGTGCTCGACAACCATGTTCGCGAGTTCCTCGATCAAACCGTGGCTGCTGATCGCGAAAATGTCGCGGACGATTTCCAAAACTACCTCGGACGCACGCGACTGCGAACCGAAGGCAGTGAGGCGTTGATGCCGGAAGCGCGACATAACCAAATCGACGGCAATTGGAATCTGCAGAACGACGAGATCGATGGCGACGGTGGCAATGACGTGCTGCTCGGCGACAACGGTGCCATCGTCAGTCCCGTGTATCTGCCCGATACCAGTTTCTATCACTCGCTGCGAAACAGTGTTTACACGGTCGGCTATCTCGACGACGCATCGCGAACGTTCATGGACGATCTCGCACTGAGTAACGTCGAGATCGACCGCAACGAAGACAACCTTGACGGTGGCGACGGCAACGATGAAGTACTCGGTCAGACCGGCGACGATATTTTGCGAGGCGGAAACGGTATCGACACGCTGCGTGGCGGTAACGGCGACGACAACATTGCCGCACTTGCAGGCGATCGCAGGTATGACGACGGAGCCGATCAACCACGCCTCGACTTAGGTGAAACTCTCGGTACACACCGTAATACCAACACCACATCCGTTGAACAACGCCTCCTACTCGACGCCGTCGCCTCCGCTGGCAACTCAGCCGCGTGGACCGTTGGCACAACGCCCACCAACCCCACCGGCAACGATCCCGGCACCGTCGATCCATCGACGCCGGTTGAGCGGACCATCGTGCTCACGCCACCAGCATCGCCTCGCGTCATCGGTGAGAGTGTCACGCTGACCGCGAACGTCACAGACCTACCAATCACCGCGACGGCCAACATCATTTGGCAGATCACCGATGCGGCGGGGAAAACTGTCGCTCAAGGAAACGGCAACACATTCACGTTCACACCACCAGTCGCTGGCACTTACACGGCCACGGCGGTGATGTCGGACAACGAAGCGGGTTTCGGTTCCGAAACTCTGCCGCTCACGTTTGCGAACACACGCACTGTTAACGATCCGAACCGTGTCGGCCTTTCGATCTTGACGATCGGCGGTACAGACCTCGACGATGACATTCAATTGTTGAACATCCGTAACAAACCAAACTCAGTCGAAGTTCGCACGAAGAATGGCAAGGGTGCTTGGCGTCGCGAGATCTTCGACAACATCAGTCGCATCGAAGTATACGGTGGTACTGGCGATGACGACTTATCCGCCGACCGTGCTTTGACGATCCCCGTCGCCTTGTTCGGCGGCATTGGTGACGACAAACTTCGCGGTGGAGCGGGCGGCGATATCCTCGTCGGTGGTGTTGGCGAAGATCGTTTGTTCGGGGGCGATGGCGATGATGTGCTCATCGGCGGTCTCGGCATGGACCGACTCGATGGCGGACGCGACGACGACTTGTTGCTCGGCGACGCGCTGTCCACCATCCTTGGAAAAACCGATCACGACACATTGTTCACTCGTTGGTCCGGTTCCACCGACACCACCGCTGATCGTCTTGCCGCCTTGATCGATGACCTCACGGCAGCCTCGCAAAACGACGGAGCGGTCGATCTCATCGACGGCGACGCCGACGTGGACGCCTTCTTTGCCACGCTCACCGACCGCACGCAACTGCGAACACGTGATGCAGATGTAAGGCATTTGTTTTAGTTGATTGGAACCACAATGGGTATAGTTGCCCTCGAGTCATTCGGTCGCCTGCTCAGCAGCATTGATGATTAAGTCGAAGTGTTTAATCCCGCCGCAAGAACTTGGGCACAGCGTCAAGCAAGCAAAGAGAATGGTCTCATTAATAGATCCTGAAGTCATGGATATCCGCGAAACCGACGGGAATCACTGAAATAGTGCCAACGTACTGAGCAAGGACGTTCTGTCAATGCGATGACGCAAGCAAAGGACTGTCAGAGGCGAGCAGCATCTACGTCGATCGACATAGCATCGCTCAGAATCGCGATCGCCGTCTCTCGGCTACGTTTGACCGTGAAATGCTGGTAACTTGTCGAATCAAAATGAAAACCATTATCTAGCGAGTAAAGTAAATGAAACGTGACATGGATTTGATTCGGGCAATTGTACTTGCGGTTCGCGATCATGAAGGGCGACCATCGGCCAGCGAAGTGCAAACACTGATTCGCGATTTCGAGAATGAAGTGTTTGGTTATCACATTGCGTTGTTGACCCAAAGTGCAATGATGACCGGCGTTGAAGCTGGTCCTCGGAAGGATCGTTACGGCGTGACCAACATGGCTTTAACTTGGGCAGGGCAAGATTTTGCTGACAACATTTTAAACGATGGAGTTTGGGCGAGTGCGCGAAAGAGGCTCGATGATGCAGAGCTGAAATCAGCATCGTTCGAGGTTTGGACGCAAGTTGCTGTGGCGAAGATCAGAGAACTTTTGGGCGCTACTATGCAGCACGACGGCGAAAGCTGAGTATTTTCCGCACAATCCTGACGCTACGCTCCGACACCTTCGTTCCCACCGATCGAGTGGCCAGGGGCAAACGGCACCAGGGATTGTGCCTGCCACTTTGGACGTGTAGTTCTGCCCACTGCGACAAATCCGCCGGGGCTGCTAAACTAACCGAGAAATCAGCAGATTTTACTCACAGGGGGCTGTAGCTCAGTCGGTTAGAGCTGGGAACTCATAATTCCTAGGTCGCGGGTTCGAGTCCTGCCAGCCCTACTAGATAATACCCCCCGTGGCTATCCTGAACTATTGAAAGCCAGCTTTTTACGGTGTTTTCATCAGTCACGGGGGGCGGGGTGGAGATCCCGGACGGTTGAGGGGATGTTTAGAAGTAAGCCGATTGCGAACCAATCGGGCCAAGCCACCAAGCTTTCATTCGACATCAAGTAGTTTAATAGGTTGATTGTTGTCCGTCACAGGCTCTTCGTCGTTCGTTTGGCGACCGATCGCTGCGAAAATATCGTCTACCAATTGAAACCGTGGTGTAGCCGGTGCCGCAGATTTTTTCGGTATTGCTGGTATCCATTGAGATTCAACATCACGTGGCGGAATGAATGGGGTTTCTGACCGTGATGCTGGTTGCGGGTATTCAGGCGCGGGCAAATTGGATTGGGTAATCGTAGTTGCGATTTTAAACGCCTCGTCAACCAGCGTGTGAAACTCACTTTCCGCTAGCTGGTTTTGATTGTTCAAATGGTTGATCACTTGCAACGCATCGACAGCGGTGATAATCCCGTCACCATTCACATCGTAGTACTGGTGGTCGGCACCTGTTTCGGGGGTTGAAAGCGCATACTCGGCTCCAAGTTCAATGAGCCGATTGATAATTCGAAGTGCATCCAACGCCGAGACATCGCCACTGTGATTGACGTCCCATGTGACAACGGGATTTCTCCATGGTGTGGATGTTTCAACGGAGATCATTCGATCGTTGACCATCAACTGGTGATGGAACAGTCCATCGACAACGAATGGCTCGGTCACCACCCAGCTTCCCTGGAACTCAGCGTTTGTGCCAGGTGCGATAATGACTGAATCTGGCAGATCAGATTGTTGATCAGAGTTGATCTGAATCGAAAATGCACCAGACGAATCGAGCACGAGTGTTTGAATGTTTCCAGCCAAGTCATCGCCGGCGCTGAAAAACAAATGATCGTCGTCCGTACTGGCCTCGTACTGAGTAAACAAAGTCTCAGCGTCAAGTTGATCGATAAGCCTTAGCGGCTGAGTCGCTGCAGCCGTAAAAACTACGACTCTCGAAAGTGGAGACGGTGAAGTGCCAAGATCCCCCGATTCAATTGCCACCAAGTAACGACGTGTCGTTGACTCCAATAGCGTCGTGACGACGTGAGTTTCCGGTGGCGTTCGATCGAGCGTCCACTGTTTGCCGTAGCTGCCAACTCCCATTCGTCCTTCAACACTTCGCAGTTTGCTCAGGTCAATTGTGATGCTGTATTCGCCTTCAACGGAGGTCACTTCGGCAAAGCCCGTGACAGTGAACTGAGTTCCGTTCTCGAATGATTCGATCGACACGTCACCAGGAATTGGAACGACAGCGCCATCATGAACAAGCCCAATCGCTTCAATCGAAAACGAGCCTTCAGCGAGTGGCTTAGCAAACTCAATCGTAAATTCACTGACAGCAGATCGACGGACACTGAACTCAAACCCTGTCGTTGAAACAATGACAGGCGGAAGGCTGGTCGAGTAGAATTCGGGCAGGTCAAAGTCAGTCGTGTTTCCAGCGATGTCGATCACGCGTCCAGACAGTTCATTGCGTCCTTCAGAAGGCAGGCGAAACGGAATCGCGAATTGCTGATCTGAAAGTGGTCCGCGAAACAATTCTTCTCCAGTGAAATTGTTCTCGATCACGAGAATCAGATTATCTTCGATAACCGTACCCGAGAAAACCGCGTTGGGCGTTCGTTCGTCAGCACCGGCCGGCAATGTTTCGATCGCAAGTGATTGATCACTCGGTTCGAGCGGTGAAGCAAGGTCGATGGTCCACGCTGTTGATGCAGAGCCGGAACCCGGATTGCCAGCAAGGTCAGTAATTTCATCTCCGAAAATCCTGAACGTGAAGTCTGCGATTTGCGGATTGGCAATGAAACCCTGGACCCAGTTGATTCCTCCGATCCGGTACACGTTATTGCCTCGATCCTCAATCGTCACACGACTATCACCAGCAATCAAATTGTCAGTTGAGTCATTGCGGGTCAGCGAGATGTCGTCGACTCCAAGAGATTCAATATCAATCGCTTCGGAAAACTGCACATCGATACGCTGCACGACAATATTGCGAGGATTCGTGGGAGGGGCAAAAACAGCGCTGATTTGTGGTGCAACGGTATCTAGAGTCCACGATCGAAGTAAACGACCGATGCCCGCCAGACCGTCCGAATCTGTCAGCTTGGTCGCGTCGATCAACCATTCGTAGTTTCCATCGGGCAGGTTGAGCGCATCGAGCCCGCTGACTTCGTAAAGTCCGGCTGAGGATTCGTTCAGCGTCAACGACGAGATATCGGTAGACTGCCCATCGCGAAAAACAGTGATGGCACGGCTCAGGGAATCGATATCGACTGATTCGGTTAAGCGAATGCGAAGCGAGTCCGCAATGCTGGTTGCGAGTCCATGAGGTGCGCCGAGAATTTCAATTACCGCCGGGGCTGCTTCCCCTTTGACCCATGTGAACGAGGCGACAGAGCCACCAGCATTTCCAACAAAGTCTGTCACTTGGGTCAGATCAATCTGTAGTTCATACACCGCATCGTCGCTGGTCAAACTGCTGAGTCCAGAAATCCGCATCGTTGGATTCGCAATCGCTGAAATCGTGATCGAGCTCGTCTCGACGGCTTGACCGTTCTTGAGCAGCGTGACATTGCTCGGCGAGATTGTTGAAGGATCGACGAGTTCGTTGAACTCAACATCAATCAAACCAATCGCACGATCAGTTGGGTTCGGATTGACGCCCGAGAAACGCTCGACAGACGGGCCTTCCAAGTCGCCGTTGGAGTAGATGAATTCATAGCTTCCCGTGCTATCAAAATCCAGCAGATGGACCTTGTTTTCATAGAGTGGCCGCAGTCCCAGACCGATGAAGGTGCGATCGGTTTGCCAGAAATTAGAAATGTCCAAAATTGTGCCGTCTGCACGCCGAATTCCAATCAATTGGTAGTTGCCATCGCTCGGATCATCAAGCTGCAAGTAAGCCCAACCAGCGGGCATATCAGCGGTCACGTTCACTACTAAATTTTGCAACGAGGGAGTGGAAACGAAGACCGGATTACTTCCTCGATTGATATCGACAATCGAGCCGTCGGACAGGTAGAGCGTGTCGGGCAAATCAAGAGGATCGGGAATGTCATTGACGAGGAAATCGGTGAGTTGATCATCGACACCGGACGCAATGGCGTTCACTGGCCGAATCAATTCGTGGATTTGAACACTCTTGACGAGGCTCAAGTCCGGTCGACCAAAATCGGAGATGTGTTCAAAGCTGGCTTCGTATTCGGTGAACAGACCTTGCAAAGTCGATTCAAGTTGCCACTCTGCGATTGCAAGCTCACCACCAGGAAGATCACCGATCAGCGCGGTTAACGTTCGTTCTGCAGGTTCTCCGTTAACACTCGTGCCGATGATTTCGAAATCAATCAGCAAGCCCTTTTCGTTTTCGATAATCTTTGGCTGAGCCGACTCGATACGGAGTTCTCGAGCATCGCCAACCCCATCATTTCGAACTTGGACACCGAGCGTGAAAATCTCCGATGGCTCAATCTCATCAGTATGCGGATCATCACCAATCACATCACGTTGCCAGAAGTAATCCAGCGAAAGCTCCGGTTGCGGCAGGACCGTGATGCGGGTTGGCAGCAAGGTGTGCTCGACCGGAATTCCTAATTCGGTATACGCCAAGAACCCGGCCACGTAGTATTCAGTCGGGCCAGTCAGAGCAGCTTCGGAGGAAGGTACGATTAACCAAGAAGTTATGCCTTCCGATTGCGATTGGAGAGCCAAGTTCGAATCGATTACGAAGAAGCCGCTTTGCGAGGCATTTGTGATCCCAAACAAATTCGAAACGTCGTCACCATTCGTGTTGAGAACGACAACTTCCATATCAACGTTCGTTAGTGGGTCGATGGTTTGGTTGCTGAGACCGAGGGTAGCCTGAAAACCCTGGCGTGTTTGAACGACGTCTTGAGTGATTTGAAGCCGAATCTCCGAGCACACACCATCACTAGGCAATTCATTGAACGCGTTGACCAGTTGAGTTCGTTGACTGTCCATCGCATCAATCAGATTGGTATAGCCGTTGTCCTCAGCCGATTGCATCCCACTCTCAGCCTTTTCGGCAAGCTCTTCGAAACCATCCACAGAAAGAAAGTTAGTGCTTTCGCCTGACGGCACTTGATCGCTTCGTGTGATTCCCCGTGAGTTGTAATCGAGTGTACGGTTCCAACGATCTGCAAACATTTGGATGTCTTCCAAAGAGAGTTCGTTCGGTCTGGACAGGTGCGAAAACATCGTAGCAACCTCAGATTCAGAGATTTGCTTCGCCGAGTCACTGTCCGGGTCCAACGTAGTGAAGACCGTATTCATCCACGTTTCGTGCTGGCTGGCCGATTCTGAATAGAAAAACTCTGGGTTTCCAAAGAGATACGCTTGCGTCTGAAATACGGCAGTCAACGCGTCAGAGTAGTAGGCGAGTTGCGATGCGGACTGACGTAGTCGCTCCGAGAGCGACGTTGATTCCCCCGTAGCTGCTTTGATAGGCTCCCATCCGTTGCCGAGATAGTTCCGGCGACTTTACCTGTCAAGCTGTTGCCACTAATCGACAGGCTCACTGGCTCGGCATTATTCAAACTGTTATTGCGTTGATGCGCGTCCG
>JBGSMN010000287.1:0-4678 GCA_041740155.1 Rhodopirellula sp. | reverse complement strand
TGGCGTCCGTGCGCTCGCTCGTCGGCAACGACAGCGTGACGCAATCGAGACCAAAGAATGTGTCCTTGCTGCTGGAGTTCTTGCCGGCCACCTCAACACGCAAGACATACGCACTTTCGACCGGCTCGAACTCGCCCAGTTCGATCGCCCCGGTCGGGACTGGCTTGGCGGCATAAAGATCGACTTCTTCGCCCGCCGGTTTGCCATTTACCGAAAAACGGAGAATGCCAAAGTCATTGGATTTGGTGGCATACAAAGCCAACCTTTCTGCTCCATCACTGGTGGCCGGGATGCGAATTTCGATCGCGTCACCCACCTGAGCACCTTTAAATAACTGATGCGTCCCCAGATTCCACTTGCCCTTGAACTTCATTTTTCTCAAGTCCTGAAACTTCAGCACGATCCCGTCCGGCTTCGACAAAATCTGTTCGGGAATGATCTCGACAGCGTCCTTGAACGAGTCAGCGGACGAGACCGCAGGAGCGTTCTCCGGATCCGGCACTGGCGGTAAGTTGAGCACCTCGGCGGGTTCTGGTTCGCGGTTAGACTCCGTGTCTGCAAATCCATACCAGCACATGCCGACGCCATACCCCATCTCGCAATCCGTCCAGGACCACACCTCCATGTCCAACTGCAGCGAACTGCCAAAGGGCATCGTATCCAACGCACGACTACGGCTCTCGACACTGTACCCCAGCGTATTGCGGACCAACGCCTTCGCTTCCGGCTTGCGATTCAATTTATTGTATTCGTGGGCACGTGGTTGAGCATGAAAAGGATGTTCATAGAAGTCAGTGCTAACACCGCCCCATGAATAAGCGTAGTAATCCTCGGTTCCCGTTCCAAACAGAGATGGAAAATCCTCTCCATCAACCCAAATTTTTTCGTCACCTTCGCCCCACCATCTCTCAACCGGATTCATGATCGTGAGTGTATCAGCGACATAAACGCCACGGCCTTTCAACGTGATGTAGTTCCAATCCGAATACGGACGAGTCTGTACGGGATATTGCCCGTGCCAACCAGCATGGAAATACATCGAGCGTTCATCCCAGTCCCAATCACCGGTTCTAACGATCAACTTGGCTTCCACCGGCGCGGCACTCAGGTTGAGCAGCGAGACCTTGCCGCTGTTCTGATAGGGCATCACCCAGCGACACGTCATTGTCCCATCTTCGGCGACGGTACTCGACCAGCCTTGCATCGGATTCAGACCGATGCCCGTGCCGAAAAAATCTCCAATTGGACACCAGACTGTCTCCTTGCCGTCGAACTCCATCTTCAGCACTACTTGTCGCGTGACATTGGGATCTTCATAGCTGCCTAGCTTGACCGTCAATTCTCGCACCGAGGCCGAGCCTGTGGGAAGATCCAGTGACTGATCGCCATCAGGCAAAATCGTCGCAGAAGTCTCCAGACCTACCGGTTCGGCCGATCCAGAAGCCTTTTGCTCTGTTCCGCTGCCTGGATTCAAGAGCAGCTTGCCCGTTTCTCCAGTCAGCCCTTTCGCCGCTTCAAAGTCCTCCATCGTGAAGGTCTTGACCGGCGTGCCCTCGTCGTACTGCCGATAAGTGATCTGATAGAAGAAAGGCATGTGATCAGTCGTCACTTTGCAGTTCTTCGCAAAGGGAATCGGAAAAAAGTTCACCGCCGAGCGAAGCGATGGATGTGCGAATGGGGACGGGATCAATCCGCTGCCATCGAACATACTCAGCATGTTCCCTTCCAGCACCGGCTCGACATCACCGTCGAGATAAATCCGCAGGTTGATGTCGGTGCTTGCGTTTGAATGACCTCGCCACGGCACCCAAGTGCGCACAATGGCACCTGGCCCCTCGTGGTCCATCAAGACCCATTCTTTTCGTCCGTTGTTTTCCTCGACGCGAACAAAACACTTGTCTTTGTCGCTCGTGTTGTTGTCTTTGTTGTTGAACCAGCCCGCGGGTTCATTAGGGGTCGTTGATGCCCGGTTGTAGCTGCTGTGTTGTTTCAGTCGAAAATTCTTTTCCGGATAGCGAGCCACGGCATCGCGATCGACCATTTCGCGCAACAGCGATTCGACGGAAACCGGCTCTTGTGCTTTCACAACAAGAACAGAAAGAGCCATCACGGCAGAAAAGAAACAGGTTGTTTTTGAGATCATATTTGTATTCTTGCTGTCTATATTTTCAGATCTGTGTCGGTCCAGTAACGCATCCATTTCAGCGTGTGATGAAAACGGGGTCGCACTAGTGATGCACTCAAGCCCCCTGCTACTCGGCGACCCTTCCTAAGTTCCATCCCAGGTGAAGCTATCGCCTTTGGCTAGCTCGCGTTTGCGAACTTCGTTGCCATAGCGAACTTGCAACGGAGTGCCGTTGAGCGAACGAATTGTGGAGTTCGTCAACTTTCCATCCTTCCACGCGATGTCCACTTCAAAGCCACCGCGGGCTCGCAGGCCTGTGACGGATCCGTCTTTCCAAACCGCTGGCAACGCAGGTAACAAGTGCACTTCACCGTCATGACTCTGCAAAAGCATTTCCGCGATTGCGGCTGTTCCGCCGAAGTTACCGTCAATCTGAAACGGCGGGTGAGTGTCAAAAAGATTCGTTAGCGTCATCTTCTGATGAAGATTGCTAAGCAACACGTGAGCACGATCGCCATCGTGGAATCGGGCCCAGAAGTTTACCTTCCACGCCATGGACCACCCCTTGCCGAAATCCCCGCGTGCTTCCAATGATTTCCTGGCCGCTTCATAGAGATCGGGCGTCGCGTTCTTGGTGATCTGGTTGCCAGGATGGAAACCGTAAAGGTGCGAGGTATGGCGATGATTCGGGTCCTTCTCTTTGTAGTCTTCCACCCATTCCTGCAAACGCCCGGTTTTGGCACTGATCTGCAAGGGCTGCAGTTTAGCGAGCGCTGATTCAAGTTCAGCTCGGAACTCTTTGTCGAAATCTCCTGATGGATCGATCGCTTGGTTGGCTTCCAACAGGCTGCTGAAAAGGTCGTGGACAATCTGCAGGTCCATCGTCGACGCGTAGGTAAACACCGACTCCGTGCCATCGGCTTTAATGAATGCGTTCTCTGGTGAGTGCGATGGATTGGTGACCAGACGACCGGCCGCCGGTGTGCCTTCGGGTGCCTCGACGAGGTAGTCGAGCAGAAACTCAGCCGCACCCTTCATCATCGGATAAGCCCGCTGAGTCAAAAACTCTTTGTCGCCACCAAAGCGATAGTGTTCCATCAAGTCGCGGCTCGTCCAGGCGGCGCCCATCGGCCAAATGCCGTGTACGCCGTCTGCCGGAGCCGTCATGCCGAAGATGTCCGAGAGGTGATGCAGCGTCCAACCGCTCGCGCCGTAGTGTACTTTCGCGGTCTTCTCACCAAACGGAACGAGACTCTCTACATAATCGAAAAACGGTTGATGGCATTCGGACAGATTGGTGGTCTGTGCCGGCCAATAGTTCATCTGGAAGTTGATGTTGAAATGGTAATCGCTGTTCCAAGCCGCGTTGTATTGCTGCGCCCACTTGCCTTGCAAATTTGCGGGCAGATACCCAGGACGCGAACTACTGATTAATAAATATCGACCGAATTGGAAGTACAGCGTCTCGAATTGCGGATCATGTTTCCCTTTCTTGATGTCGCGCAGACGCTGATCGGTTGGCTTGCTGACCGCATCGGTTGTCCCCAGGTCGAGTTGCACGCGATTGAATAGCGTCTGGTAGTCGGCGACATGCGCGGCACGCAGATCTTCGTAGGATTTGTTGCTGATCGATTGAAGGTACTTGTCGCAGCGTGCGGTGGCGTTACCTGAAATGTCCGTGGCACTGTTATAGCTCGTCGCCGCAACCACTAGCAGTGTCACGTCATCGGCACCCGATACTTTCAGTTCTCCATTTGCGGACGTGACACTGCCTCCATGGATGACAGGACGAAGCTGTGCCTCGTAGTCAACGCCGAGTTTGCCTTGCAAAACCAAACGGCTATCGGAAGCTGATTTCGTAGATGCGTTTTCACGAGCCAGTTGGGCTGTGAAGTTGATCTTTCCCGGTTGGCTCGCCGCGAGGTGAATCACGATTGCTTGGTCAGGCGCACTGACAAACACTTCCCGAATGTACTCGATTCCATCGACGGTGTACTGAGTTCGGTTTATGGCCGTCGTTAGATCCAAATCGCGTCGGTAACTCGAGACTTTATCGGTGTCAGGAAAGTCCAGGCGGACGTCGCCGAGCGTCTGAAAAGATTTGATCCTCATTGGACGGCCCATCATGGTTTTCCCTGCCAATCGGGTCGCTTCGGCGTTTTTGTCTTCAAAAAGCAAACGACGGACTTCCGGCAAAGCCTTGAGTGCTTCGGGATTGTTGTAATCCGTGGGCACTCCGTCCCAGACAGTTTCTTCGTTTAATTGAATTCGCTCGTTATTGACTCCACCGAAAACCATCGCGGCCAGTCGTCCGTTTCCTACGGGCAGCGCCTCGGTTTCCCATCTGGTCGCCGGTTTGCGATACCACAGCGTCAATGGCTCGTCGGGAGCGGAGGCCTCGTCGACATACGTTTGGTTTGCTTTCGGGTTGCTGCTCTCGTCCACGTCATGACGCGCTGCCCAGGATGTGTCCGCAGCAATCAAGCCGACGACCACGACTGCAAATAGTGTTCGATACATTCCGATTTCCTTTTTGGTAATACTCATTGTCTT
>JBGSMN010000225.1:0-1991 GCA_041740155.1 Rhodopirellula sp. | reverse complement strand
CACGTTGCACGGAGCCGATCACCTGCTTGCAAACAATGCGAGCGATTTGGAATACGTCGCGTCATCTGCGGCTTCGTTCCTGCATCGTTACGCAAGGTAGCGAGATTCACGTCAAGCCGATTTTGTTGCATTTTGCTACGTTTGAAGGGTCGTGTTCGCTAAAACCGGTACATCAAGAGCGTCTACCCTCAATTTGGGATGGATTGCGGCTGAATATTCACGCAATCAGTTTGCTTCTCGACATAGGTTCCCAGTAGACGATTTTCTGTCTCGAACCTTTTGCCGTCGATTCTCTTCATGCTTTGCAAACAACACGATCGCGATCATCGACGGCGCGGGACCGCGGTCGCTGAACTGGCGGTTTGCCTGCCTGTTTTGGTGGCCATTATGCTGGCCACGATCGAAGCTTGCACGGTGCTGCACGTGCAGCAACGGCTCAAGACGACCGCGTTTGAAGGTGCTCGAGTCGGCATTGTTCCCGGCTCGAAACAAACCAATGTTCTGTACCAGTGCGAACTGTTACTTGAGGGACACAAGGTTCATGGCTACGAGGTGACGATGAATCCTCCTGACCCCAAATCACTTGAACAAGGTGACTGGTTGACGGTCACAGTAGAGGCTCCCTGCGGTCCCAACTCGTTGGTTGGTGGTTGGTTTTACGCAAACAAAACGCTTTCTCGATCTGTATCGCTAAGAGCCGAATGATATGAACCCTAATCCGTTGAATCGCAGTCTCTCGAATCGCAACATGAGAAAACAAATCATCGGCAGTCGAGATGGTGCAACGGCTGTGTTGATTGTGATCTTGCTGCCTGCTCTGTTTGCGTTGTCGGCGCTGGCCATCAACTTGGCCTACATTGAGGCTGCGAACACGGAAATTCAAATTGCAACCGATGCAGCGGCACGAGCGGCTGGTCGAACGTATGCGCTTACAGGCGACGAAGACCAAGCATTGCTGGCCGCACAAGAAGCGGCATCTAGAAATCCCATTGGGGACTACGTTTTGCCAATCACCGCCGCTGATCTCGACTTCGGTATCAGCGACCGAACGGACGTTGATTCAGTCTACGAGTTCTCCGATTCGGGCAATGGAAATAGCGTTCGGTTGACCACGCGAACTCTTGCCAATGGTGGTGCAGTTGGATTGTCAACGGTGTTTCCAGTCTTCGGCGATGCGTTTGTGATTCGTCCGCTGCGGAGCGCGACGAGCACTCAAGGGGTGATTGATATTGCACTGGTGGTCGATCGCAGTGGTTCGATGGCGTACGCCGCAAGCGAAGTCGCCGTCTATCCGCCTTTTCCACAATCAGCTCCAGCGGGTTGGGATTTTGGAGCACCAGTTCCTCCCAACGCACGTTGGCTTGACCTGATCACTTCAGTGCAAACGTTCATCAACGAACTCAACGCAACGCCTCAGACCGAACTTCTTTCGCTATCGACTTACAACGACAAGAGCGCAACGCCGGTCAAGTTGAGTGATGAATATGCCGAGGTGGTCGATGCGCTGAACTTGATTTCGATGCAGTTCGACGCGGGTGGCACCAACATTGGCCAAGGAATGTATGAAGCACTTTCCGCCGTGAATGATGATGACAAAGGACGACAGCACGCGTCCAAAGTCGTGGTATTGATGACCGATGGCGTTCACAACTTTGGCACTAGTCCCACAATCGCCGCCCACGCTCTAACCGACGCGGGAGTGATGTTCTTCGCGATCACATTTAGCGATGAAGCCGATCAGGCAACCATGCAAGAGGTCGCCGAAATCTGCGGCGGAGAACACTTTCATGCAGTCACCGGTGCCCAGTTGTCGGCAGCGTTTAAGAACATTGCTCGGCGGCTTCCCACGCTGCTCACACAGTGACGATCCAAGTCGAATTCACCAGCGACAGAACTATTCTCATTTTCACTTGCGAACGAAAAACTGATCAATCATGAAACGCAACCATTGCCGCCTTAGAACGGGTGCAGCGTCTGTCGAATTTGCGATG
>JBGSMN010000251.1:0-7736 GCA_041740155.1 Rhodopirellula sp. | reverse complement strand
GACTTGAGCGCCATTTGAATATTTGCGGGCAGCTCCTGCGTCTGTCGAATCGCACTGATTTGTCCCCAACCCGCAGTGTCCTTGAGCCCGTTGGGATGTCCGAGAGTCCAGACAGACATGCCCAGCGTCGGCAATGCATTACTTTGAATTTCGACGATGTGCGCGTCCAGGGGAACTTCGCTGATTCGAATAAACGCGATGTCATGTTCCCGGTCGACGCTCAAAACGTCAGCTTTGAGCGATTGATCGTGATCGCGAAAGGTGATCTCCACGCCAGCGGCACCCGCGATGACATGATAGTTGGTGACCACTAAACCCGACCGGTGGATCAAGAAGCCGCTTCCGAATCCTGCTGGATTCTCGTAGACATCCTTGGTGGCGATCATCACGATTCCGCTGCCCACGCGATCGATCAAGGCGGCTCGCCTATCCTCAGGTGCCAGTTTGTCTAGCGGGATTTGCAGTCGCTTGCCGTCTGTTTTTTCAAAAGTCAGTTCACCGGATTTTAATTGAACCAGTGTCGCCTCGAGTTGCTTAACGCCGTCTGGCACATTGATATTCCATGATCTCACCTCGGAACGTAGAGGCTGAATCTCATCCTGAGCTTGGCACACCATGGGAATCCAGCCCAGTGATACAGCGAATGATAAGACGAATCGTAGACAACGCATTGGGTTACTCCTGGTGGCGACTAACGGATGGGCAGCTCTTGCCTGCCCATTGGGATTCATAGACAGACGGATGTTCTAAGGAATCAAACCTTTTTCTCAAAACGGAATCGGGCGTGATGACCTTGAGGCGTGGCCGCGCCGATCATGGTGGGACCGACATCTGCCTTGTTTGGACTCAACGAATCCAGCAGGTTGTTGATATCCTCAAGTAATTCGTCATCTTTGCCTTTACGGATGAACTCGCGAGCTTCGAGAGCATCTTTTCGAGCTAGCCGGGGATGTCCCATTTGCAAGTAGCTTAGAGCACGATGAAAAAGAATTTCCGCAGTTTTGCCATCAAGATCCATGTATTTTGTGAAGTCGTCGACGGCCTTGGCGGGTTCACTCAGGCTGCGGTAGGCGAAGCCGCGGCACCCATAATAATGACCCGCGAAAGGGTCAAGCTTGATGCTAAGATCGAAGGCCTTTATCGCCTTTTCATGTTGTTGAAGCCCGGTCAGGACATGGCCCAGTTCATGCTGCGCATCGGCATCCCTGGGATCGAACGCAATCACGCGTTGGATGTCGATCAACGCATTTTCGTAATCCTCTTTCGCCGACCAGGTTTTGGCTCGCTCGTACAAGACGTCAGCTAAACCATCGGACATCTCGACTGCTTCGTTCAAATCCTGCAAAGATCGATCGAGTTGTCCTTCCTCACGCAACACCGCTCCCCTCAGAGCGAGCGCGTCGACCGACTGAGGATCTTGCTGTAGGACGGCCGTCAGATCGTCCAACGACTTTTCGATTTGATCATTCTCGATATAGAGATGTGCCCGAATAAGCAGGCAACTCTGCACAAGCTTGTCATCGTGCGAAATAAGTTCGATGGCTCGCCCGAAATCATTGATCGCCTCTCGTTGCATACCAAGTGATCGGTGCAATTCGGCACGCTTGGCGAATGACTTCCCGTCGGCAGGATTCAAGGCGAGGTACCGATTCAAGTCGTTCAGTCCATTCTTTATCTCACCCAGGCTTTGATAGCAAAGAGATCGATTGAAGATTGCTTCGGAAAAATCGGGAACAAATTCGATGGCAGCTGAGTAGTGTGACACGGCCTGCAAGTACTGCTCGGACTGATGGGCTTCATAACCTTGCTGGAAATGTGCTTGCGATCGAGACTCACTTGAAAAGCGACCGGCGAACATCATCGGGAACAAAAAGAAGATCGCACAGCAGCAAAAAATCACCGGTGCTGTTGCGATCTGATAGAGCACCGACGGGCCGCGAAACGTTTTCGCGTGACAGCATTGACATTCGCGCGTTGGCAAATTGGCTCGGACGATCCAAATCACGAACCAGTAACGAGTGACCAGAAGCATCATGAAGAAGTGTATGGCATGCCAGCACGCGCCTGGACGGGAAGGCACCCAACCGTCACATCGATGACAGAATCGATCTCGAATGCGATCGGGTTCGAGCGAGGGGTGAAACACCTCCGGCTCTCCGGTGTCGATTTCGGGCAGGAAGCGATGATCATCTTCATTCGAAACGTCACTCTCATTGACCCCGTTTTGGAGTTCATCAACCTCGTTTTGAGCCCGAGTCCGAGAGTGACGTTGTCCGCACCGACATTGGATGACCCCACGCGAGACCGCCTTTCCGTACCAGTCCAGAGGCTGTCCGCAATCGCAAAATAATTGTTCTGTCATGGATAGCAGGGGGGAAGGTGACAAAAAGTTAGTTGTCATTGATGGTGGCGTCAGAGTGCCAACACATCGCACATGATTCTCATGGAAAAGCGAGCTACGAGAGGCTCACTCAATCTGAAGAAATTCACTAGTTTGGAAATATCTGGTGCGTCTGGGTTTGCGTGAGAGCGGGGCTCGCCGATGAATCGTCCTCAGGGAGTGAGATAACGGGGTCTTCCATATTGTCCGAAGACGTTGCTGCGGCCTGCTGGAATGCCGTTTCCACTTGATCGGCAGAATGACAGAATCGGTCTCGGGACTCTTGGAGATCGGGTTGCTCGCCCGTCCGCCATCGCCAGTGGAGTTCTGTTTCCAGGAGTTGCTGAAACAGTTCGGCTTGCGGGCGTGAATCGGCCGGGACCTGGGGGCGCAACTTCATGTTGGCGAATTCGTCGAATGTCAATCCGATACTCATTCAAACTCTCCATAGCGGAACGAAACGGCGGGAAACGCTCCCCGCCTACCTCTGTACTCCACGGCCGAAGCCGGATTCGTAAACACAAAACGAGCATTTGCCACGAAAATTTCGCGACTCGATTTTCGAACACGGGCCGCGCGCTTTCGTCGCTGTCTTGAATCGTTCCGCTGAGAAGCGACCGACGACAAAGCGAGCAATGCTGGCCTTGGGGGGCGCCGGCCATCTGATTCGCCCTTCGAGCAAAAAAGTAGCTGCTCCCGCCTTCGACGGCGACCATGGTGCCACCTACGTCGTTTCCAAGCGATCGCTTGCATCACCAACGCCCGGCCAAGGCTATCAAGCTCGCGGCTGAGACCTTCTTGTTCATCCATTCGATCTCCTTGCACGAGTTATGTCCGTCTATTCACTAATCCGTTCCCGAGGGTTGCGACCCGACATAAAAAATCGGAATTTGATTGCCGGGGATCAGTTGCTAAGTCTATCCCTAAAAATCTCCACTCTATTCTGATAAACTCATTTCACCCGTTGTAATAGCTTCGCTGCAAATCCAATTCGATTTTCCCGTCAAATGAACGATCCCAACTTCGACACACTTTGTAACGAGTTCGAAGCTGCATGGAAGCGGCAAGAGCAGCCGCGGATCGAGCAATCTCTTGATTCCGTCTCGCCGACGAAGCGTGCGGAGCTGTTGTGCGAATTGCTACAGATTGAGTTGTGGTGGAGGCGAGACGAAACACCATCGCCGAGCGTAGCTGACTACAACGAACGGTTCGGTGATTACCATGACGCGGTACGAGAGGCCTTCGAAAGGTACAACACGCGAACGCTTGACAAGCACGAAGTTCCGACACTCCCACCATCCGACGGCCACCGCGCTGGAACGGCCGAACCTGACGCCACTCTGCCAGTTTCACCCAACGTATGGGAGGCAGCAGAAGATCCAACAATCGGACTCGATCAGCTGCCGGGCAATCAGGAAGAGACTCGCAGCGGTGATCGCGTTCGCTACTTCGGTGAGTACGAGCTTCTCGACGAGATTGCTCGTGGCGGCATGGGCGTCGTGTTCAAGGCCCGGCAGGTCAAGCTGAACCGGATCGTGGCGTTGAAAATGATCCTCTCCGGTGAACTCGCTGGCGATGAGGAAGTCCAGCGATTTAAAACGGAAGCGGAAGCGGCGGCCAACCTCGATCATCCCGGCATCGTCCCAATCTACGAGATCGGCGAACACAATGGCCAGCACTACTTCTCGATGGGGTTTGTGGAAGGGCAAAGCCTGGCCGATCGTGTGAAAGATGGTCCGCTGCCCCCAAGGGAAGCCGCGCAAATTGTGAAGAAGATCGCTGAAGCAGTTGCCTATGCTCACCAGAAAGGCGTGATTCATCGCGACTTGAAGCCCGCCAATGTGCTGCTCGACGCAAATGGCGAACCACGGGTAACCGACTTCGGCTTGGCCAAGCAGGTCGAGTCGGACAGCGATCTGACTCGAACCGGCGCTGTCATGGGCACGCCCAGCTACATGCCGCCTGAGCAGGCTAGCGGTAAGACTGACGAAGTTGGGCCTTGCGCCGACGTGTATTCGCTGGGGGCGATTCTCTATTGCCTTTTGACTGGCCGGCCACCGTTCCAGTCTGCCAACCCGATGGACATCATACTGCAGGTCCTTGAAAAAGAGCCGCTGGCTCCCCAGATGTTGAACCCAGAGACACCAAAAGACCTGGACACCATCTGCATGAAGTGTTTGGCGAAAGACACACGGCATCGTTTTCAGACAGCGGGAGATCTTGGAGACGAACTTCGTCGCTACATGCGTGGCGAGCCAATTCTTGCGCGGCCGGTTGGTAGGGCAGAACGCGCGTGGCGTTGGTGCAATCGCAATCCAGTCGTGGCGGGATTAAACGCCACTCTCATCGTCACATTGACTGCCGGGACGATCATCTCAACGTCTCTGCTCTTCGTGGCCAATGCTGAGCGTGAACGCGCGAACGACCAAACCAAGACGGCAAGGCTCCGTTTAAGGCATGCAAATGTTGCTCACCATGCGCTTCTCTGGAGTTCAGTGCAGCAGTCCTTTCATCGGCATGATATTACAGAGACGCAACGCATCCTGAGGATGACAGCTCCAGATTATCTAAGCGACTGGCCGACATTGCATCTGCAGGGGATATGTCATCGCAAGGCCATGCCTCTGGTTGAAAACTCAAAAATCAAAAAGGTGTGCTTTAGCCCGGATGGAAGAATGCTAGCAATCGGGGGCGGCGATGGGAAGATTCGCCTCTGGAATGTAGCCGAAGGCAAGGAGCATCGGATCCTGAATGGGAACGGGAGTAAGTTGTATAGCATTGCTTTTAGCTCGGATGGACGAACGATTGCTAGTGGTGCTGGTAAGTACGGCAAGTCAGGTGACGTCAAGCTGTGGGATGTGGAAAGCGGGCGAGAGAGGTTTGGGATTGCAGGGCATTCTGACGACGTATTGAGCGTCCGTTTCAGTCCAGACGACACAGTCATCGCAAGTAGTATTCGAGATGGCACGATCAAGTTTTGGGATATTTCAAATGGCCACGAGATTTTCAGCTTCGAGGAGTTGAATGAGATTGCAAGCATAAGCTTTAGTCCAGATGGCCGCACGATTGCGAGCGGTGGAGATGCCGTCAAGCTCTGGGACATTCAGTCGCGTAAGGAGATCGCTCAATTTGAAGGGCACGCTGGGCTTGTCAACAGTGTTTGCTTTAGCCCTGATGGACGTTTGTTGGCCAGCGGGAGCTATAACAAGTCAGTCAAGGTTTGGGACGTCGAAACTCGATCGGTGAAGACGATACTTAAGCACAATGACTTGGTAACCGAGGTCAGCTTTAGCCCTGATAGCCAGAGGCTGGCTGCCGCAGCATTCGATGGAACAATCAAGATCTGGAACGCAGAAGGAGGCGACGAAGTTGACGAACTTCGTGGACACAACTCTTGTGTACAAAGCCTATGTTTCAGTCCGGACGGTTCTATGATCGCAAGCGCAGGAGGAGACCTGTATGATGACTCCCGCGGCGAAGCCATGTTGTGGCACTTGGGTGTAACTGAGGAAAAACTCATTATGCGGCAAGATGCTCCCGTACAAAGTGTCCGCTGCAGCCCGAACGGAAAGATGATTGCCTGCGGACTCGGTACGTACGGAGAATCAGGTACAATCAAATTATTGGATGCGGGAAGCGGCGAGGTGATGCTGACGCTTGAAGGCCACAAAGACTGGGTGTGCAGCGTCTCGTTTAGTCCTGATGGTCGCTACCTTGCCAGCGGCAGTTCGGACAAGACAATTAAGTTATGGGATACTGGGGACGGTCACGAAAGACTAACAATCACAGGGCATACAGGCGAAGTGGCAAGCATTGACTTTAGTCCCGACGGTCACACAATCATCAGCGCTTCTGCCCAATTTTGGAAGCCGGGCGAAATCAAGTTGTGGGACGCAGAAACCGGAGAGCAGAAACTTTCTATCCAGGAATCTGTGTATGATGTTCGTTTTAGCCATACTGGTGCTCTATTCGCTGGGACGGTGGGGCCGCTTGGAGAACCTGGGAAGGTTCGAGTTTGGGAGACAGAGACTGGCCTGGAACAATTGACGCTCGAGGGACACGATAGTTTCATCAAGAGTCTCGATTTCAGCCCGGACGATCGCTTCATCGTCAGTGCGAGTTATGACGCGACGGTTAGGTTATGGAATCTGGAAACTGGACGGGAAGCACTTACGCTCAGGGGCCATGCGTCTCTCGTCAACAGCGTTTGCTTTAGTCCTGATGGCCGAATGGTCGCCAGCGCGGGCGATGACAAGATAATCAAGCTGTGGGATACCGTAAGCGGGCAGGAAATGCTTTCGTTGAAGGGGCACACTGACCCAGTGAGATCCATTTGTTTCAGTCTTGATGGGCGTTTGCTTGTTGCTGGGAGCAGCGACAGTAGCGTTAGGGTTTGGGATGCTCCAGGCTATCAATTGAACACGGATATCGCGGAAACTATACCGCCGGAGTAACAGACTGTTTATGGGCAGTGGAATTCTCGCATTGCTCAACCGCAACGGTCGAGCGTTACTTTTCCACAGCTAGAAGAATGGACTTGAGAAAGTTCGCTCTTATTCCAATCGCATCCATGCCGAAATTCTCCGCAAACTCCTCCAACATCCATTGAAACGAGTGCCAGTCGCCCCGAGAAAGTTTGGCTGTGATGAACTTCCTAACGACTTGCTCTCTCTGGTTCAAAATTCATTCGATTCCTGATTCTAGTCATCAACCGAAGCTGGCCTATCGGCTTGTATCGCAGGACCAGCGGGAAGCACATCGTTTCGGAGGAACGATTGAGCCTTGATTCCCACTCTCCCATCCCACACTCGTACAATCCCATCTTGCCCACCAGTGACAACTAGATGCTCTTCGTGAATGAATGCCAACGACTTCACCGCGCTTTGAAGACCTGCAAAGGTGATCAGGTGCTGACTCGACGAAGCATCCCAGACACGAATTGACTCGTCTGCGCCTCCCGTGATGATGCGTTGCCCATCGGGACTGAAAGCCACAGAAAATAGAGTTGCCTCACCGGCCTTTGTTCGAAATCGTTCCTGGCCATTGGTCAGATCCCAGAGCCGAAATCCGCCTACAAAACGGGCTGCTTCGTTTTCGAGACTGACATGATCTGATATTGGCCCCGAAACCGTACAGAGCTGTTGACTAACCTCATTGACTGCAATTCCGAAAACCGGATGCTTGTGCCCAACGAACTCGCGAATTCGGTTGCCAATGGACGCATCCCAAGCGAAAAGCCTGCCGTCGTATCCGCCCGTGATGACCACTTCACGCGGACCTGGAGTGGTGTGGGAGTCTCCTATCGCAGGAGGCAAATCCAAGGGAGCACCATCGTCGACGAGCAATGACGGAACGG
>JBGSMN010000221.1:0-17328 GCA_041740155.1 Rhodopirellula sp. | reverse complement strand
GTTGGGTCAAGTTGACGTGATTGCTTCGGCCGGAGTTGTCTTGCTTGCGGTGTAGGTGATGGTTCTGTCGCCACAATGGTTAGCTCGTTGTGTCAGGATGACAGAGAAAGTAACGAACTAGTGGCCATGCGCAATTATCGTTCCAATTTCCATGTGTATTTTAGGGTTTCCTGCTGTTTTCCTGAGGTGCTCTGGCCGCAATCTTCGTGCCGAACAGTATTGGGTCCGGCGTTAAAAAATCTCAACTCTTGAGTTGACCTGATGGCCTGACTTGCAAATTGATCGTGTGTTGAGCTTTCCAGAGTTCTCCGCGAGTGCAACGAATCTCGGAGCGAACGACCCGCCGGTCTGTTACAAGGCATTCACGTTCGCGATCGAACGCCATTTTGGCGCATCAAGCCTGCTTCGGACTATCCAGCGTAGAGGTTCACGTTTCTCTCGGAGACCGAAACTCTTGACGAGTTCCGCTACGCTAGTCCTTGTATCGTGGGTGCAGACGAGTTTTTTACCACCGTACACCTACCAATTGTGTCATATCCGCACGGTGGCATATCCGCACAGGGTGAGCGGATTAGGGCAATTCAGTTGCCGGTGTGGGTGTCGATTGGTCCCTGAACCGTCCACGCTCGTTTTGCACGCAATGTCTTCTGTTCGTTGATCATGACAATGCAAGCCGCAGTCGTTACGTTGCCGATACATGACGGTAACCACCACTGCATCGGACGAAACTTGCTCATGACGATTGATAAATCACTGCTCGAAGACTTGCAAAAACGGCGTGCCGAACGATCCCTCGGAGGCGGCGAAGACCGCATTCAAAAAGTTCATGAAAAAGGTGCATTGACCGCTCGTGAACGGTTTGCCCTGCTGTTTGAGGAAGGCACTTTTCAGGAATGGGGGATGCATGTCGAACACGCTTGCCACGATTTCGGCATGGAGAAAAAGTCGATGCCTGGCGATGGCGTGATTACAGGTGTGGGTCAAATCAATGGCCGGAGTGTGGCTGGATTCGCTCAGGATTTTACGATCGGTGGCGGGGCACTTGGGCAACGGCATGCCAAAAAAATCTGTGACGTGATGGACTATGCCATGAATTGCGGGTTGCCCTTTGTGGCGATCAATGATTCCGGTGGTGCACGTATCCAAGAGGGCGTCGACGCGCTGTCAGGTTACGGACAAGTGTTTTACCGCAATGTGGAACTCTCAGGACTTGTACCGCAGATTGCCGTGATTGCTGGCAGTTGTGCAGGCGGTGCCGCGTACTCGCCGGCACTGATGGACTTCCTCATCATGACGCGTGACAACGCCAGCATGTTTATCTGCGGTCCTCAGGTGATCAAGGCGGCCACCGGCGTGGAGACGACGATGGAGGAGATCGGCAGCGCCGCAGCCAACGGCAGCATCAGTGGCAATGTTCACTTCATCGCCGAAAACGATGCGCATGCGATCGAACTGGTGCATGAGTTGTTGACTTACTTACCATCGAACAATCTCGACACGCCGCCTCATCGGCCTACCGAAAACATCAGCGTCGAACCGGACCCCGTCATGGATTCGCTCGTGCCGAAAGATCCCAAGGGCATGATGGACATGCTGCCGATTTTGCGGCGGATCGTCGATGACGGAAAATTCCTCGAAGTCCACCAACAATTCGCCACTAATCTGCTGGTTGGTTTCGCGCGTGTGGATGGCGTGGTCGTGGGAGTGATCGCCAATCAACCGAAAGTCAAAGCGGGTACGTTGGACATTGATGCGTCGGACAAGGGGGCGCGATTCATTCGCTTTTGCAACGCGTTCAATATCCCGCTGGTAACGCTGGTCGACGTGCCTGGATTTTTGCCAGGGGTGCAACAGGAACAAGGGGGAATTATCCGCCACGGTGCAAAGATGTTATTTGCCTACTGCGCCGCAACCGTGCCCAAGATCACCGTAATTATACGCAAAGCCTATGGGGGTGCGTATTTGGCGATGTGCAGTCGTGACATGGGTGCGGATGTCGTGTTCGCGTGGCCGACTGCAGAGATCGCCGTGATGGGTGCCGACGGAGCTGTGAATGTTCTTTACCGGCGCGAACTCGACGCGGCGGAAGACAAACCGGCAAAGCGAAAGGAACTCGTCAAAGAGTATCACGATCAATTTGCATCACCATACATGGCAGCCTCACGCGGTATGATCACCGACGTGATCGCGCCATCGACGACGCGTGCCAATATTTCGCTGGCTCTGCGTAGCACATTGATGAAGAGTGAAACGAGACCACCGAAAAAACACGGTTTGATCCCAATGTAAAACACGCCGCCTCCCCTCACGACCACCGATTGAAGCGCACAAGAAGAAAGCATGAAGAAACTCAAGATTACGATCGAAGGCAAATCGTACGAAGTCACTGTGGAGCGACTCGACGAACCCACCGCCACGCCATCAACCACACCGTTGGCTGCACCGACACCACCGGTCGCCGCGCCCGTCAAACGGGCCGAAAGCGGTCCGCGTCCTCCTATCAAGGCCGGTGCAATCACCAGCCCAATGGCGGGCGTCGTGCTGTCAGTCAACGTGGCTGATGGCGAAGAAGTTGAAAATGAGCAACTGCTCATTGTGCTCGAAGCAATGAAGATGGAAAACCAGATCATTGCGCCGGGGGCTGCGAAAGTCGTCAAGGTGCATGTCAAGGCAGGCGAATCGGTTGGCGAAGGCCAAATCTTGGTGGAACTCGAATGATGTTTGCTTTGATCGGCGAGGTGTCTTCATCTCGTTTCGCGCCATTGTTTGAAGAGACCGGGATTCCATTGGCGATCATGGGGATGCTCGTCGTCTTTCTCGCATTGACCGTGTTGATCTTAATCATCAGTGCCTTTCCGTTTGCGATGGGACTGCTCGATCGTTGGCTGCCGGTGAGCCATCACCACGCTGGCAAAGCGAAATCCAAATCGAAACCAATTACAAACGAAACAGTTGCCCACGATGGCGAGATCCCGCCGCATATTCTGGCGATCATCGCTGCGGCGGTTTTCGAAATGGAAGAAGGCCCAGTGCGAATCGTTCGCACGCGACAACTGACCACCTCCGAACTCGCCTGGACTCTCGAAGGCCGCATCCGTCATCACGCTTCCCACCGACTGCAAACGCGCAACCGATAATATGGGCACCACCGATTTTTTGCTAAACAAAGCCTCCGAGTTACTCGAAACAACTGCCTTTAGCAGCCTGGAGTGGGGCAATCTGATCATGATCATGGTCGGAATGATCTTCATCTATCTGGCCATCGCCAAGGACTATGAGCCGCTGCTATTGGTACCGATTGGATTCGGAGTCGTCGTTGGCAACATTCCTGCCGTGCCCGGCATGCCACTGAGTGTGTATGACGAAGGCAGTGTGATGCGGTACTTGTATTTCGGGGTGGAGAAAGGCGTTTATCCGCCGTTGATTTTCCTCGGCATCGGTGCGATGACCGATTTCTCCACCATGCTATCGAATCCCAAATTGATACTGCTCGGAGCCGCTGCACAAGTCGGTGTGTTCTTGACTTTCCTCGGTGCACTCGTGCTGGGGTTCTCGCCCAACCAAGCGGGCGCGATCGGGATCATCGGCGGTGCCGACGGTCCGACTGCGATCTTTTTATCGTCAAAGCTCGCCCCTGAACTACTTGGTGCGATCGCGATTGCGGCCTATTCCTACATGGCGCTCGTGCCGGTGATTCAACCACCGATCATGACGCTGTTGACGACCGAAGCAGAACGTAAAATTCGCATGAAACCATCGCGGCAAGTTTCCACACGTGAACGTATCTTGTTCCCGATCATCGGTTTCTTGGTCTGCACGATGCTTGCTCCGGGAGCGATTGTGCTGATTGGCATGTTGTTCTTTGGGAACCTGCTCAAAGAATGCACGGTAACGGATCGCTTGGCCGCGACAGCACGGACCACCATGATTGACATTGTCACGATCTTGCTCGGGTTTTGCGTCGGCGCGAGCACGAGCGCATCCCACTTCCTCACCGAAAGCTCCATCTTAATCTTCTGTTTAGGAGCATTGGCGTTTGCGGTGGCGACGGCAAGTGGAGTGTTGTTTGCCAAGTTCATGAATTTGTTCCTGAAAGACAAAATCAATCCGTTGATCGGGGCTGCTGGTGTTTCAGCGGTTCCTGACTCGGCGCGAGTGGCGCAAATCGTCGGGCAGAAAGCGGATCCACAAAACTTCTTGTTGATGCATGCCATGGCCCCCAATGTCGCTGGCGTGATCGGATCGGCGATCGCAGCCGGGGTGCTGTGGTCGCAGTTGGCGAAGTGAGCATGCTCTTATAATTCGGCGGTGCCAACCAGCTCCGAGTTGGCGAGGGCACGTTGCGGGCGATGAAGTACACGAGCACAACGATCAACACGCAGATCGGAAACCAAGCACTGGTGGCCAGCCCCTGCCGTTCGCGTTTGAGTTGGTAGAACACCCCACCGACAAGCAGCGGTAATCCGATGATCAGCAGCGGATTGAAGCGCAGTGCATCCATCCAACGACCATGGACGAGAGCACTGACGGCCCGCGTGCTACCGCAGCCTGGACAATGCAGCCCCGTCATTTGAAACAGCGTACATTTGGGGAAAAACGATGTCTCGGTCGGCTCAAAGAGTCTGAACAAACCAAAGCCAGCCAAGCACACAACGAACACGATCGTGATGATCGTTGCCGTTCGACGTGAGGGGATCATTCTTGAAAGCATTGCGGGCAACGGTTACTCGCTATCAAGTCCGCCGAAGCGGCGGGTGCGTTCACCAAAATCGGCTAGTGCTTGGCGAAAGTCTTGTTCTTCAAACTCCGGCCAGCACTTCGAGGTAAACCACAACTCGGCGTAGCTAAGTTGCCAGAGCAAGAAATTACTAATCCGCATATCACCGCCTGTGCGGATCATGAGATCCACTTCGGCAAGTCCCTCCGTATCCAGCTTGGTTGCCAGAGTTTGCTCGTCGATCGCGTCTACCGTGATCTGGCCAGCGAGCACGTCGGTGGCCAACGCACGAGCGGCGCGAGTCAATTCGTCGCGTCCGCCGTAATCAACGGCCAAGACAAGTTCGGTGCCGGTGTTCTCTCGACATAGCGTCTGCGTTCGTTCGACTTCACGCAAGACTTTCGCATCGAGTCGATCGATACGCCCGATGAACCGCAATCGCAAATTGTGTTTCAGCAGTGTGCTGCGTTCTTCGATCAGATACTGACGCAGGAGGTGCATCAAGAAATCAAGTTCCGTCTTGGGACGTTTCCAATTTTCACTGGAGAAACAATACAACGTCAATGCTTCGAGTTTCAGTTCAGCGGCCAGTTCAGTCGTCCGCCGCACGGTCGCCACGCCACGTCGATGGCCTTCGATACGCGGCAAGCCACGGTTCTGCGCCCAGCGTCCGTTGCCGTCCATGATGATGGCAACATGGCGTGGAAGCGACGTAGGCTGAATCGACGCGGAATCGGAAGAGGTGTGAGCGGATGAAGACATCGATAACGTTGGAATCGAACGGTAAAAGTTGTTGCCGGCAGTTGGTCAGTTCGCCTAACTTCCTGTTAGTCTAATTTAGCGGGGCTTCCCATAAACCCAAGGCTGGGTTTTGCACAAAGTAGAATTCACTGCCGTCGACATCGGTGTGAAAACCATCTTGCAAGGTGTTGATGTCGTAACGTTTCATCAACGCGTCCAAGTTGCCGGGAATGAATCCCACTGAGCGAATTTCTTCATCCGTCAATTTGCCAGCGGCATAGACCACTTCGAAACGATTCTCAGGAGAGCCATGCACGAGGTGCGCGGCTGCCGACGGGTCGGCCGCCAAGTCTTCGTTCTCAGCGACCAAACGCATCACTTCTGCCTTGGTGCGATAACCATACTTGCGAATCAATTGGTCGATCCGATGATCTTCGCCGAATTCCTCCACGGCAGGGCCCAGGACGGTCAAGCGGCCTCCAGTGGCAATGGCTTTGCGAGTCCGATAGATTGCTTTGTTGCCCAACCATGTGCTTTTGAATTCACGCGGATCGAGATACGCGACGACATGTTTGGGTGGTCGTGGCAGATGTGTGATGTTGACTTGCCGGGCCAGTTCAGCGGCGGTAAAGAAGGTGTCATGATCGTCGCCGATATACAACCCGCGTGTCAGCTTGGTGCCGTCCTTGAGCAACTCAATCACAGTCAACGCATAGAGGATCGGCAAGTCCTGACAAAAGTGATCTTGCGCGTAATTGAGGATTTGCCGCAGCGGTGTGTTGGCGATCCCGAGCGTTTGATCAATCCCGACCATCGCGCTGAGATAATGACTCTCGTTGATACCCGCGACACCGCCGGTGCCCACGAATACGTTCTTGTTGTAATTGGCCATCCCAATGACTTCGTGCGGCACGACTTGGCCGAGCGAAAAGATCAAATCATGCTTGCCATCACGCAGTAACCGGTTGACTTGCGCAGGCCAACTTTTCGTATAAATCCCGCCGGTCACACGCGATACGAACTCGGCAGGCACCTCGCCCAACTGCACCACATCGTCTCGCCAGCGGTGGGCGCGAAACAGGTCATGTGGCACACCTGGAAACATGTGGTCAAGCTGCGCGGGCGACATCGCAGTATGGGTGCCGAGGGCAGGCATGATATCCGTTACCCGATCACCGAGCAGCTCGTGACATAGCACCGTGAGTTCACCCGCGCGGCTGAACATCCGCGTTTGATCAGGAGGCAACAACAGCACCTTTTCAGGTTTCGCTATCGCCGCAAAGGTGGTGTGCAATGCGTTTCGCAAATCACCCGAGTCGAGCGAGGTTGTCGGTGATCCGTTGGCGTAGTAAATAGTCACGAGAAATTCATCCAGTCAGGACAGAGTAAAAAACCGGAAAAACACAAAGACTCCCCAGCGCGCGTGAACAGTCTACTGGTTTTACGGCTGGCCAGGCGTTATCGTTTTACCTGAGAGTTGATCATCCTAGGGAAAACATCATGGCTAAGATCTTACTGGTTGAAGACAGTCCCACCCAGGCGGCACAGATCAGGATGCTGTTGGAGGCCGCGGAGCACGAGGTACTGCATGCTTTTAATGGCAGCTTGGCACTCGACGAGCTGCGTCATCAGTCGGTCGATATCGTGGTTACCGATTTGGAGATGCCGGAACTCAATGGATTGCAATTAGTCGAGGCCATGCGGGAGGATTTCTCGCACATCCCTTGCATCCTCGTCACGGGTCACGGTAGCGAGGAACTCGCAGCCGAAGCCTTGCAGCTCGGGGCCGCTGGCTACGTTCCCAAGAATCGCATGAACGAACTGCTCAACAATACAGTTGTCGATGTGTTGGGCGTGATTCGGACAGACGCCAGCTACGCAAAGTTGATTTCGACGTTGCGAAAAAACGTTTTTGAGTTTGATCTGCCCAACGATCCCATGCTGCTTTCGCCCTTGGTTGGACTGCTGATGCAAGTCTGCTCAGGCATGGAACTGTTGCCCAGTATCGACATGGTGCGGCTCGGCGTGGCTGTCGAACATGCCGTTGCCAATGCCATGTTGCACGGTAACTTGCAGCTCGCCACAGAAGATTGCCCGAGTCACCATGACTTAGCCCGTGAGGGGCGAGTCACTCTCGCGATGCAGCAACGCATCGAGCAAACCCCATACTGTAACCGCAGGGTTCGGGTCGAAGCGATCGCGCAGCTCGACCATATCCGCGTGATCGTGACCGACCAAGGTGATGGTTTTGACATTTCGACGGTGCCCAAGAAAGGTCAGTTGGATCCCAAGACGTTGTCCGAAGATGAGAACGCACCGCGTGGTCAAGGTTTGATTTTAATGGTTAGTTTTGTCGACGAGTTGTTTTTTAGTGAGAAAGGAAATCAAGTCACTTTGGTGAAACGTTGCCGGACGTGAAGCAATGTGAGCCGACGGCGCGAGCCGCGGGCATCGAACGTTGCGTTCACGGTGATACCTGCGGCTAGCGGGCTGGCCCACTTAGGAAACGCCATTCCAAACGGCTTTTGAAAACATGTCCGATATCAAGGCACCGTCGACCGAGTCGCACGCTGGAGACTCCACGCCGCTGGGCGATACTAGCGATCGTGAGCTGCAAACATCAGCCACTTATCGTGCGCTCGCCAATAGTCTGCCGCTGAGCGTGTTAATCAAGAGCTGTGACGGGCGACGTGTCTTTGCCAATGAAGCCTACCTAAAATGGCGTGGCGTGAAGTGGCAAGACGTGGCGGGCAAGTTGGACAGTGAACTGTTTCCGCCCGAAATTGCCCAGCGATACACCGAAGATGACCAGCGTATTCTCGCCAGCGGCCAGTCTCATCATGCTGTTGAGCAAACACGCGTTGCCGATGGCAGCTTGGGGTGGGTCGAACGCATCAAAAGCCCCATCTTTGATGCCGCCGGCAAACTGCTCGGTATCCAAGTTTTGTTTTGGGATGTGACGGCGAGAATCCATGCCGAAGAGAACAGCCGGTTTGAGCAATCGCTGCTTAAAACACTGCTCAACAACATCCCCGACTCGATCTACTTCAAAGATCTACAAAGCCGTTTCATTCGCGTCAGCCAAGCCATGGCGGCTAAGTTTGGCTATTCTCAAGCGGAGGAGATCCAAGGGCTAACCGACGCGGACGTGTTCAGTCCTGAACACGCTCTGAAGGCGCTCAGTGACGAACGCAGTGTCATCGAAACGGGAGTCCCCTTGGTTGATCGGATCGAACGCGAAACATGGCCCGACCAGGAGGACACCTGGTGTCTCTCAACGAAGATGCCTCTGCACAACGAAGCGGGCGAGATCATTGGCACGTGCGGCATTTCGCGCGACATCACGGCGCTCAAACGTAGCGAAGCGGCACTCAAAGAAGCCGTGCGAATGGCAGACGCGGCGAATCGTGCCAAGAGCGATTTTCTAGCGAACATGAGTCACGAGATCCGCACGCCAATGAACGCACTGGTCGGCATGGCAGACTTACTCGCTCAAACACCGCTTAGCGAAGACCAACAGGAATATGTCGATACGATCCGGCGGTCGTCGGATTCATTGCTACGACTGCTCAATGACATTTTGGATTTTTCAAAGATCGAAGCTCGCAAACTCACACTCGAATCGATAGTGTTTTCGCTCACTTATGAAATCCAAGCCGCGCTATCGACCTTGCGATATCAAGCGGCGAAAAAGAACTTGCAACTGCGTCTCGAACTGGCCTCCGATTTGCCTTCGCACTTTTTCGGCGACCCCGGTCGTGTTCGCCAAATCCTTGTTAATTTGATCGGCAATGCTGTCAAGTTTACTGATCGCGGTAGCGTCACGGTCGCGGTCGGAAACCATCCGTCGCTGGAAACATCGCTGCCAGACCCAACGGCATCTCCCGGTGACGTTCACCGCCTCGCCCGGTTGCGAATTAGCGTCAGTGATACCGGGATCGGAATCGCGGAGTCGCAGCACGCGGCGGTGTTGGCACCGTTCACGCAAGCCGATGCGTCGATGACGCGGCGGTTCGGAGGGACAGGGTTGGGACTCAGTATCAGCCGCCAACTCGTTGAGTTAATGGGTGGCACCTTGAAACTACACAGCGAAGTGGGAGTCGGCTCGACGTTCTATTTCGAGATTGAATTACCGATCGCGGATGAGGCGGCAGCGGTCAAGCATGACGTCGATCTCGAGGAAGATCTGGGCGGCGAGGATTTATTGACTAGCCCGCCGCTACGGGTGCTCGTTGCCGAAGACGGGATCACGAACCAACACGTGATCTCGGGGTTATTGAAATCACTCGGCCATGAATGCTCGATCGCCAGCGACGGACGCGAAACGCTCGTCAAATGGCGAAGCGAACCGTTCGATGTGGTGCTGATGGACATGCACATGCCTGTGATGGATGGACTCGAAGCCACGCGTGCGATTCGGCAGCAAGAACTCGGTACGAATAAACATACGCCGATCATTGCTTTGACCGCTGCCGCGATGGCGGAAGACGCTCGGCTATGCCGCGAAGCGGGGATGGATGATTATCTCACGAAACCGATCCGTCGGCGGAAACTAATGCAAGTGCTCGCGACGCTCGCACCGTCGATCGCCAGTCATGTACTCGCGTCGCCACCCAATCGTGTAACTAAGGCGTTGGACAGCGGTTCGTCGATCTCTGCCCAAGACGCTCCCCTCTTACTCGAAAGCATCTCTCCGCGAGTGCATCAGGCGGGTTCGTCGGACGAACTCACGCTCAGTGGCGAACATGCGGGTTGCTTGGATTTGGATTCCGCCCGCTCGCGAATTCCTGGCGGGGTCGCAGGCGTGCTCCGACTGGCCGCCGTTTTTCGCGACGAATGCGACTCTCTCGTGAATCTACTGCAGCAAGATCTGATGGCCACCGATTCCGAATCCGCCCGCCGAAACGCGCATACGCTCAAGGGAGCATGCGGTTTACTGGGGGCCAAACAACTACAGAATGTCGCGGATCAGATCGAATCGGCAGCACGCGAACAGTCACTGTTTTCGACGGGTCAATCCGCATCATTGCTACAAAGCCTGCAATCCGAAGCTAGCCGCGTGCTGGCGGCTGTTGACGAACTGCTGCGAAACTAGTCGTGCTCCGGAAAAACATCGCGATGCAATCGGCCTCGGATTAGAATATCAGGCTCGTTGTTTCTCAAAATCGCTCTCACTTGATCGCATTTTCCCATGAGTCGTGATATCGACCGGTTCATCTCTATCATCGTCGCATCCACGCTGCTACCAGCGTTCGTGCTGGCACCTATGCACACGCAAGCGCAATCGGCATTGCGACGGACCCTTGACGAACTCGACGTCGAGCCAGCGGATCCAGCCGTCGATCAACTGATGCTGAGAGCTGGGCGTAGCGAGGTGGATCTTGGTGAGTCGCTCTCGAAGTTGACCCGCATGGGTGAATTCGAACGGGTCAACGAACTGCTCCAGTCCATCGCTACACGTAAACTCAGTGAGCAGCAAAAAATCGCAGTGGCTGCTGAGATGACGGCCGACCAGCGTCTGCGGATTGTCACGCATCCGAGTATTTCAGCGGAAGCCGTACAAGCCATTGATGAGATCTTTGATCTGCGGCAAAAAACATTAGCCGACCCCAATCGACTGGCCGCCGCGATCGAGAAGTTAACTCAACGCGATGTTGACGTTTCTCTGCCCGCCATCCGCACACTCTTTGAAGGCGGCGAAGCGTCCACCGCTGCTCTCGTCAAAGCCATCGTTGCCACCAACGACGCATCGAAACGCGATACATGGCTGAGAGCGATGATCCGTATTGATGAGCCATCAGGCACTGACGCCCTGCGCCGTCTCGCATTGTATGGCACGCCTCAAGCGCGCACCGGTGCCCTTGGCGCGTTGATCCGGCTCGCACCGATGGGCTCCGCCGAAAATCATCCGTTCTTGATAGACATCCTGACAGCTGCCTATCGCGGCAGTGGAGAGATGGAGGCTGAGTCAAAAGCCGATCCTGCCGCTTCGCTTGCCATTGCTACGATAACCCGTAGCAGTCAACCACTGCCCTCACGACAACGCGTCATCGAAGAACTTCGCACACGACTGCATGAAGCCACTCGCATCGCCCGCCAAAGCACGCGAGAATTTGGACGTACCGAAGCTTGGCTGATCACGCCACAACGCGATGCTGTCCAGCCGCGACGCATCGCAGGCTGGGTACTAGCGTTTCGGGATGCGGCCGACATTGCCGCCCGGTTGATCGCTGTGGGCGACAATGATCCCGACAGCGTCACCGTGCAGCTCAATGCCACGATCGCTTACACCGTCGCTGCAGATCCCGATTGGGGTGGTGAAAAGCAATTAACCGATTTTCGTGAAAACAGTTTGCTCCCCGCCGTCGCGGCGATCGATGGATTCAGCGAAGTGGACTTCGTTTTGTGCGCTCTGAAGATCGCTAGTGAATCGGAAAACGAACCCGCGATGTTAGGATGGTTGCGATTGGTTTCCCTATCGGAAAACTCGCCACCCTCGGCCTGGTTAGCTAGCGTCGGACGCCAGGTTTCGCCACTGGTTGAGGCCGTCGACCACCCGCATGCCAACGTTCGTTACGCAGCGGCCGCAGCGATTGCGAGGCTTGCCCCCACGCATCCCTATGCGGGCAGCAATCGGGTCATCGATCGTTGGAAACAACTCAGCCAACTCGACGCTCGCGCCACCGCGATCATTTTAGAAAACCGTCCGGAGGTCGTAGCGGAGTTGGAGCGATTGACCAGCCAAGCCGGTTTTAGGCCACTCACGGTCTCGTCCGTTTCCCAATTGGAGGTGTGTGCCGCCGCCGGTGACGACCTTCGATTGATCCTTTGTAAACGCAGTCCTTTGGATGCGTCAGGCACTGAAATGATTGATGTCATTCGCCGTATCCGCGTTGCTCGTGATGTTCCGTTGGTTATTTATTCCGATCCCCCGCCCCAACGCGTCGATCGTAAACCCGAATCCGAAACGACTTGGAAAGTCACGTCAGAAGACGCTGCATTCACGCCCGACAAATACGGTGTCATCGGCGGCATTGATAACATTGAGGGCGTCGTTCATCGCGATCTGCTGTACGGTGATTTAGATGTCGACACTTCGGTCCAAACACAGCTCGACTTGTCCTTCATTGGTGCCAGCCGATGGGGTGACGAGTCGTTGCGAGCCGGATTGATTCGAGAGATGCAGCGTCCGCAATCCGTCGCTGGCTTGTATGGCGTTTTGCTGGAAAGTCGCCAGCGACAACACTTGCCACCGCTCACCCCCATCGACCGCTCGAACTATCGACGCATCGGGACGGAAGCGTTGGAGAGTAGGTAATCACATTTTAAGGTGGCTTCGCCGCAAAATGTCGCGGAAGTCGTTAAGACTTTGGACCGGGCCGCCTTGCCGACCGAAACTCTTGACGAGTTCCGCTGCGCCCGTCATTGTCTGGCTGTGCTAAACTAGCAGCAATTCATTTGCACGGGAGGCCCTTCTGGGAATCGGGAATCAATGATGTTTCACCAGCAGCAGAGTTTCAATGACAACAGCGTGACGCGTCGTCGCTTCATGCAGTTCACCTCCGGGCTTTCAGTTTACGCGCTCTCGGTTTCGCAAGCGAGTGCTAACGAACCGTTCTCGCCGCAAAACGACCCGTTCACTCTTGGCGTCGCATCGGGCGACCCAGATGATCATAGCGTGGTGTTGTGGACTCGGTTGGCAACGGCACCGCTGCAGCCCGGCGGTGGCATGCCGCCTCATTTCATTGATGTGCAATGGCAAGTTGCTGATGATGAGGCCTTTTCCAAAATCGTCGCTAGCGGCACACACACGGCCACCCCGCAACTCGCGCACTCAGTACATGTGGAAGTGGACGGTTTGCAACCCGATCGCTGGTACTTTTATCGTTTTCGTGTCGGTGACGCGATCAGTCCGGTGGGACGCACACGAACGATGCCCGCAGCGGATGTGCTGCCTGGCAAAGTGCGTTTTGCTGTAACATCCTGCCAGAACTACGAGCAAGGATTGTTCACCGCGTACAAGCAGATGGCTGAAGATCATGTCGACCTCGTGTTTCACCTGGGCGACTACATTTACGAATACGAGGCTGGCCGCAATGGGAAAGTGCGCACACATCAGGGAAGTGAGATTCAGTCACTGGATGACTATCGTATTCGACATGCCCAATACCGACTCGATCCACTGCTCAGTGGTATGCACGCGATTGCTCCGTGGATTGTGACGTGGGATGATCATGAATTCGACAACAACTGCGCCAGTGATATTTCGGAGGAAATGGACATTGACCCGGTCGCGTTTTTGGCTCGACGAGCGAACGCTTACCAAGCCTATTACGAGATGATGCCGATTCGCTCTTCCTGCATGCCGCGCGGATGTGACATGCGTTTGTACCGAGAAGCAAGGTTCGGGCGATTGGTTGACTTCCAAGTTTTGGACACGCGTCAGTATCGCACCGACCAACCCAATCACGACAAGCGGTCACCGCTAAATGACGAAGCAATGGCCCAAACACAAACCATGCTCGGACGCGAACAACGCGGCTGGTTGTATCGAAATCTATTGCGATCAAACGCGAACTGGAACGTGTTGGCGCAGCAGGTCATGATGGGGATGGTCAATCGTGTGGCCGATGTGGAGCATCCTGAATACTCGATGGACCAATGGCCTGGTTACTCTTTTGAACGCACGGAACTGATGCGATTCATGCGAGATCGGCATATCAGCAATCCGGTGGTGCTTACCGGCGACATCCACAGCAACTGGGCCAATGAACTCCGCGTCGATGATCGCAAAGCGGAAGAACTACCAGTGGCAACCGAGTTTGTGGCCACGTCGCTCAGCAGCGGCGGCAACGGCGTGGACCAACCTGAGAACATGAATCAATTACTCAGTGCCAATCCATGTGTCAAGTTTCATAATTTGCAACGCGGCTACATCCTGTGCGATGTGACGCCGAAACAGTGGCACGCAGACTATCGCGTGGTCGATCAAGTCGTTCAGCCGGGTGGCATAACCAGCTCACGAGCCGCCTTTGTGGTAGAATCGGGTCAACCGATCATCAATGAAGCCTAAAAGTAAGCCTGGCGTGCAATTGCCCAGGAAAGAGAAACGACATGCAAACGCACGAACTCAAATTGACAATCCTTAATCTCGGAACAAGCATTCGTTGTCTCGCCGTAGTAGTGGGTAGTTTCGCCTGCCTGTGTGTGTCTCCCGTCACTGCGCAGGATGCCGATCACCTGCCTCGCCGATTGCAGACCTTGCATCTACCGAATCTGGTACAAGTGCATACCACTGTCATTTCAGGTGGACTTCCCGAAGGCGATGCCGCGTTCAAAGAGTTGGCCGATTTGGGCGTCAAGACCATCATCAGTGTCGATGGAATGAAGCCCGATGTGGAGACGGCGAAAAGGCACGGGCTTCGCTACGTCCATCTTCCGCACGGCTACGATGGGGTGCCGGAGTCACGCGTCAAAGAACTGGCCAAGGCGGTTCAGTCTCTGGAAGGTCCTGTCTATATCCATTGTCATCATGGCAAGCACCGAAGTCCGGCGGCAGCCAGCGTTGCATGCGTTGCAGCAGGACTCGTGAAGCCGGAGCATGCAATTGAGATTCTCGAATTGGCTGGCACGAACAAGAATTATATTGGCCTGTACCAGTCGGCTCGCCAAACGCGTCCGCTCTCGGCAGACGAGCTATCACGCTTCTTGCCAGAATTCACCGAAGTTGCCAAGGTGCCACCGATGGCCGAAGCTATGGTTGACTTGGGGCACACGCATGAACACATCCAGTTGATCGCTGAGTCGAATTGGCGAACCCCTGTAAAACATCCCGATCTCGAACCTGCCCACGAGGCGTTGTTGCTACGCGAGCACTTCAGCGAACTATTACGTACGCCAGAGGTAAACTCCGAGCCGGAAGAATTCAAGCGAATGCTACGCGAGTCCGAATCGGCGGCCCGCAAGCTCGAGACACTGGTCTCGAAGTGGCAAGCAAGTCAAAGCGGTCAAACTCTACCAGCCGAGATTCCCGCCCAAGCCAAACTCATCGCGGACAATTGCCAAGCCTGCCACGTCCGCTTTCGAGACGTGCCGCGCAAAGCACGATAGGTGGAAGACAGACGACCCGTGCTGAGTCTTTTCCGATTCCTAGAACTCTGCCTGAAACTGACTTCGGAACAAGACACCTTCGTCACCGACCAGAATATCGCTGGTCGTATTCTGCAGCGGGCTGCCGTCCAGGTAAGTCACATCAAACGAACACTTGATCGTCGGTTTGGTCAGTGGGTACCAGTTGAAACCAGTGGCAATCTCGCTCGCTGATCCGAAGTCACCCGCAACGTGTGAGTAGCGTGCATTCAGATCGAGCGTCTTCGGGATGATGAATCGTCCGCCTTCAACGTAAAATCCATTTTGAAAGAGGCTGGATTGAGGTAAGGCACCGTCCGCAGTGATCTCATCAATCCACTGTAAGAAGACTTCGGAAGTTGCACTCCAGCCGTGATACTTCCAGGCCACATCGACACCGTAAAACCACAAGTCGAATTCAGACACCGTCGTTCCAGCGGCGAGCGCTCCCGTCTGAGTCAGCCGCGTCCCATCGGAGAGTCGAAAAAAATCGGTTTCGTTGAGAGGAATCCCCGATTCGATCCCAGCTTGTGGCGAATAAACAAACGAGTGCCCAAGTCGCCACAATGGTGACGACGTCTCTTCAAAGTCGACGATCTGACTGCCAAAGTCTCCGTTAGGATCAAGGTAGCTGGTCGCTGCAAAGGTGAACCGGCTGTCGGTTACGGAGTTCGGCAAATTTGCCGTTCGATAACCATTGCCAACCATCAGCTCGTAGTGACCATGCTTGGCGAACTTTCCAAGACCCCAGATGCCGACCGTTCGATCAGGGCGGAAGAAATCGTTGGCCAGCGGGCGATCGATGAAGCGGGTGTGCCGTGCCCCCAGCAACCATTGGCGACTCGCCGAAACCTTACGCTTGCCCATCTGAATCTGAAAACTATCGGTCAGTTGCCAGGCCCACCAGTAGTCGAAGAAATCAACTGCATGCGCATCATCGGTATCGGCGTCGAGATGCACAAAATAGCTGAGCCGGGGATCGATTGCATGACCGCTTAGCGACAACCGTGCACGCTCGATATCAAACACATTACGGTTGCGGATCGGTCGGGTCACTCCTGCGTTGTCGGTCCATGATTCCGATTGCCGCGAGAACCCGTGGTGACGAAACTGAATCCAGCCGTTTGCTTGTACGTCGAAAGGATGTTTTTTTCGGTCAAACGGTTGAATTCGCCAGCCACGGTCACAGTTGACGAAATAGTTGAGTTTGTGAGACGTCTCGCCTGACTCTCCCGTCACAGCTTGCTTCGACCGGCAGCTCTGCCACCAATGCGACTCGCTCCTTCATTGCTGGCGCACACGAGTCGTCCGATGTATCCGAGACCAATCCAAACATCATGTCCGATTCGTCCAGCCGCTCTTGAAGCTTGCGCAGCATTTTCGATTGCTCGTCAATCTGCTGTTGCAATTGCTCGATGGAAACGTTCGCCGTCTCGGACGCGAACTGCTCAACGCTCAAATAGTTAGTGGATTGAGCTGAGGCGATCGACGAAGTCACCAACAGTGACAGTGTAAACACCAGCTCTGATTTCCCAAGCAACGCAGCGCGAGGACGCAAAGACAACATCGTGACTCCTTTCACGTGAATCTCCGGTGCGAGTCCGTCGCCGGAGGTGCCTATTGACTCATACGACCACGAATCGCACTATGCGCGTGATTGCTATTTCAACAATCGATCGCGTGCCACGCAGCTCTTGCTAGCTAAACTCCAGCACGCTGTTCACCATCATTTAGTCGGCTTT
>JBGSMN010000216.1:0-1556 GCA_041740155.1 Rhodopirellula sp. | reverse complement strand
GCCTGGACTGATCCTGCTGGTTCCAGGCAGCCTCGGTTTCTTCGGATTATCCGCGATTATGCTGAGCGATGATTTGCCTCACGGTATCGAATATGTTGCTACGATGATTTTGACGGCTGTCTCGATCGTTGCTGGGTTACTCATCACGGATGTGTTGGTTTCGGCTTTCACACGTTCGGTCCATTCGTGAGATAGCGAAAACTCCACCAACTCAGAAATGAATTAACCCATGCAGATTTTTTATCAATCGAAGACACTAGCCACTGCAATCAGTCGTCGATCGCGGCTAGCGTCAGCGACTTATGGAGTGGTCGTTTTGGCCATCATCCTTGGGCTGCTTACAAACGCTACCAACCTATTCGCCGAGGAACCGACGAGTCAGCAATCTGAAACTTTGTCGCTGGCCGACGGTGATCGCATTCTGATGACCTACAACGCTGGTTTCCAACCGTCACCGAAACCGAACCAGCCCTGGTACGGTCGCAGCGGATTCATCCATCCCGTGCTCACCCCGAGTGGCCGCGTGGTCACAGATGGGTTTCCGAAAGATCACCTGCATCAACACGGACTGATGTTCGCTTGGACAAGCGCCGAGTTCCAAGGCAAACCGATTGATTTCTGGAATAGTCACCAGCGACAAGGTCACGTCGAACACGTGGAAACCGTTCATGCCGACCCGAATCGGATCATCGTAAAATTGCGGCACGTCAGTGATCGAGGCGACGAGCCGGTGACTATCCTGGATGAAACCTGGGAACTGACCAAGGTGCCACATGCAACGATGCATGTGTTCGACCTGCGATCCGTTCAAACCTGTACCACCGACAAACCGCTAGAAATCAAGGAGTACCACTATGGTTCATTGTGCGTGCGCGGTCCTGCCGTGTGGCTCGATCAAACTGCGACGATGATCACTAGCGATGACAAACGTCGAGCGGATGGGAACCACACGCGTTGTCGTTGGGCGGCAATGCAAGGCGAGATTGATGGCCAGACATGTGGAATCGCCGTGATCGGCCACGACGATAATTTCCGTGCTCCTCAACCGGTCCGGCTGCACCCTGATAAACCGTATTTTAGCTTCGCACCTATGGTGCTCGGCGACTTCAGTATCACGCCCGGCAAGCCTTACGAATCGCGTTTTCGGTTTGTTGCCTTCGATGGTTCGCTTGATCGGCAATTGATTGATCAATTAGCCGACGCATTCTCTGAGCAGTGACGCGGCGTAGCGGAAGTCGGCAAGACTTTCGCCCCAAGTCACAAACCCGCGAAACCCTCGACGATCTTCGCTGCCAGAACGCTCGCCCCATGGGATTTGAGGGTTGCTTCATCGTTGAAAATCAGCCCATTTTGAAGCCTCGCCGTGCGTTATATGTAGGTTGTGTGAAAGGTTCGTGAATCACCCCACTTAGCCCTTTCGCGATGAAACTGCTCCGCTAAAACAACGCCCAGATTCGAGAGCAACGCTCCTCAACGCCAGTTCATCTCGCTTACCCAAGCGTAAAAACTGCTCGGCCTCGGCCACTTGGTGTTGCTCTCAAATCGGATACTGTCTC
>JBGSMN010000209.1:0-2108 GCA_041740155.1 Rhodopirellula sp. | reverse complement strand
TGAAGGTTTGTTTAGCAAGCAGATCTTCGGACCGGCATCGGATTGGAAACATACGAAGATCACTACGCAGTCGCCGTTCGGTCATATCGAGTTGCCTGTCCCGATCGTTCATCCACTTTTTCGAAGCGGTGTTCCAGGGCGAGCGATCATGACGCTGTTGGGATTCTCGAAGCTCCAGTGGGATCTGCTCCTGAAGGGTTCCGCCTGTGTGGTCACCGATCCGGCGAAGTCGGGATGGTTGCCTGGGACGCTTGTGGGCGTCCCGGAGTATCAAGCGGCAACCGAGAAGACTGGATCGACTCAACAAGCCTTGTACCAAGCCGAAGCCGTTCGCTGGCTGTTGCAACGAGCCAATGTCGATGCGGCCATTGCTCGTGCGAAGCAGGATGCAACAGGTGACAGCCGAGTCATACGGGTGATTCGCGAATGGTTCGACGCTGGCGTTCGGTTGGATTGGTTAGTGCTCGATGTCCTGCCGGTAATCCCGCCCGCGATGCGACCGGTGCGATGGTCTTCTCTGGGAAAGCCACGCCATCACGATCTCACGCGTCTTTATCAGAAGGTTCTCCGTAGATGCCAACGCGTTCGGAAATTGAATCAACGGAACGCGCCGCCTCCGAGCCAGCGAAATGAAGCTCAGTTGTTACAGGAGGCCGTCGATCGCCTGTTCGTCAAGCCGTCGCAGGCCGATGAGTTGAATCCTAAATCACGACGGTTTACGCCGCTGCTTCAATCTTTGCAAGACTCGCTTACACCGTTGCGCGAAAAAGGACGTACGAAGACATGGAAGAACTCGTTGAGGCTACCTGCTGCGCCCAATCCCAAACTGCCTGTTAACCAGTGCGGCCTACCTCGAACCGCAGCGACGTTGGAAATGCTGGCACCGCTCTGGTTTGAGCATTGCACGCAAATCGGCCTTGATCCGAGTCTGGAGGAATGGCAGTTGCAACATCCGACTGCGTCCGTGTGGACTGCGATCGAGTTGCAACTCCCCCGCCATGCCGTGTTGGTGAGACACGAAGCACGTCGCAGCCAGGCGTCGCTGCAAGCCTTTCAACCCAAGCTGGTGGAGGGAAGAGCCTTACAGCTTTCGCCACTTGCACTTGGTGCATTACGTGATGGTTCGATCCAGGAAGACGTGTCGGTCTTTCTGCTTCAGTCGCGATCGGCGTGCAGCCAAGCTTTGGTTGAAATGATGGCGGATCAATGCCGTAACCCGGCCAGTGGTGAGTTTGCCTACAACCCAACTTTGGACATGGTATTGGGTTGCTTTCTAATGACGCGAGATCCATTGCCGAATTCCTTGGGCACGATGGCGTTTCGCACGATGGCCGAAGTGCAGAGTGCTTTGGACCACGGCGTCGTATCGTGGAATTCAACGATTCAGTTCTATTGTGATCGACGCTTTTTTGTCGACGAGCCACTGTACGAAAAAGTCTGCACCCACCGACAGCGGATCGAGACGACTCCTGGTCGCGTGATTTTTAACGAGTTATTTCCTGCGGAATTACCATTTATTAATTCTCCAATCACGAAGAACTCTCTCATTGATCAACTTGAAGCAGTTCATAAGATCATCGGTGCGAGGTGCACTCGACAACTGCTTGAAGCCCTGCAAACTGCGGCGCTCGCGGCACTAACGCGATCCGGTCTCAGCATCTCATTGTCGGATTTGACACCTCCACGAAAGAAGTCAGCCATACTCGATGAAACAACCAAGCAGGTCGCTAAATTGAATAGAAATTATGATCGAGGATTTATTTCTTCATCAGAACGACTTGGTGTGACTTATGAGACTTGGTGTAGGGCACAGCGCACGGTACAACAGAAAATTGAAAAGCAAGTGTACGCGGCCAATACGAATACAGCTTCAATGTTTACTGCCGTGGCCCGCGCCTCAGACAGCATCAATTGCGAGCAACTACAACACCTTTGCGGCATGTTCGGTATTGTCCTGCCGCCCAATCGCAGAATTCACGAAGTAGCCGTTACCTCCAACTGGGGAGAAGGCTTGAGCGTTGGAGAATACTGGCAGGTTGCGCTACAGACGCGGCACTTCACCATCGATAAATGCAAACGGACTGAAGACTCGGAGCAGATCACAGGAA
>JBGSMN010000150.1:0-11923 GCA_041740155.1 Rhodopirellula sp. | reverse complement strand
GAAGTTGAAATGAAGCCCGTCATCGCGAGACTTGCCGAGTCACTGCCACAGTCTTGGTTTGTTTTAGACAAGCCGGGAAAACGTAAACGTGATGGCAGCAAGCAACAATAAGTGAATTAAAGAATCAATTTGCACAAACGTCACCAACCAATCGAAGGCAACACCGTATTCGCTGTTCGCAGCGTACTCGTCAGCAGTAAACGCCATGAACCTCTTTCACGCAAAAGCGATGCTACCAATCATTCCGCATACAAAAATGCAATTTGCTCAGTTAATTGTTATAATTTGCATGATTCTGGCTCCCAGTTTTGTATTTGGGGCGACACCAGCAAAGCCGAATATCGTTTTTTTTCTGGTCGATGACATGGGCTTCGCGGACGCCGGTTTTAACGGCAGTAAGGAGTTTCATACACCGAATATTGATGCCCTCGCGGCCAAGGGCGCCATATTAGACGAATTCTACGTGCAACCATCGTGCTCGCCCACGCGTGCTGCATTCATGACGTGACGTTACCCCACTCACACCGGTGTTTATACAATTTTTAACCCGACGGATCGCACCGGACTGCCTCTCGACGAACGAACAATAGCCGACGCACTTCAAGCGGCGGACTACACGACAGCCATCTGTGGCAAATGGCATCTCGGTAAACTCGACCCTGCGTATACGCCAACGAAGCGAGGGTTCACTCATCAATACGGGCACCTAGGCGGCGGGCTCAGTTACGAAACGCATATGAAAGTCGGCAAGCTCGATTGGTATCGCAATGATGAACTGTCGCACGACGAGGGATACACGACCCATCTGATCGCAGAAGAAGCGAGCACGATCATTGAGGATCAAGCGACGGAAAAGCCTCTGTTCCTTTATGTCCCATTCAATGCAGTCCATGCGCCCTATGGCGTGCCGGATTCCTATACAGAACCTTATGCCAACCTCTCCAAAACGCGACAGAAGATGGCGGGACTGATCGCGACCGTGGACGAGGCGGTGGGCCAAGTGATCGGTGCGTTAGAGAAGAAAGGGGTTCTCGACAATACGCTGATTCTATTTTGCAGTGACAACGGGGGCGTTTCTCCGGGGCGATACGCGGACAACCTGCCGCTGCGTGCGGGCAAGGGAACGATCTACGAAGGCGGCGTTCGAGTATGCTCTTTTGCCACGTGGCCGGGCGTGATTCCCGAAGGTATTCATGTTTCGGAACCGATTCATATTGTCGACCTGTATCCCACATTAGTCACGCTTGCCGGCGGCACCTCGAATCAAAAGCTTCCACTGGATGGCATGGATGTTTGGCCTGTGCTAACGAAGGGAGCCAAATCGCCGCACGACGCAATCCTGCTGGCGGGCAATTCGACCGACGAACTCGCGGTGCGTATGGGCGATTGGAAACTGCTCGTCAATCCGTCGGACAAAGATGCCGAGGAAGGCGGCGATGAGAATTCATCAGGTGAGAAGGTGGAACTCTACAACCTCGCCGACGACGTATCCGAACAGCACGATCTGTCCTCGCAATTTCCTGAGCGAGTGCAACAAATGCAAGCGAGGCTAGAAGAGTTCACCAAGGATGCGGTGACGGGTGAAAAGTTACATTCAAAGCGTCGCCCCAAACGGAAGGCAGCGTATGAGAAGAAAGCTAAATAGTAACCGAACGATGATTCTCAACTCTTATCGACGCAACACCATGAAATCTCTTTTTTCTGTTCTGGCCGCGGCTTTCGTTTTATCTGGCTTCCTTTTTGCGCAGCCTGCGGAATCAGAAAGCCTTGGCAGTGCCGGTCATTCAAAACCCAATATCGTGTTCATTGTTGGTGATGACTGCGGCTTCAACGAGTTCTCTTTTCAGGGAGGTTCCATCCCGACGCCGCGGATTGATTCGATCGCTTCCGGTGGCGTGACCTGCACTCAAGGCTATGTGTCCGCCGCGGTGTGTGCGCCGTCACGGGCGGGATTGCTTACTGGGCGCTATCAGCAACGATTCGGTTTTCTCGGTAATCTTCCGATGAAACAGCTCTCGCTCGAAGGCTTACCATTGAAAGAAACGATGCTTCCGGAGTTGTTGGGCGAAGCGGGTTATCGCAACATTGCCATTGGAAAATGGCATTTGGGGTGGGATCCGAAGTTTCATCCCTGTGCTCGCGGTTTCGATGACTTTTATGGATTTCTTCACGGGTCGCGTTCGTACTTCCCGATCGAGAACCCACCGTCCGAGACCAAATTGTTGCTGAATCGTGAGTCGGCTGGCCCAGACGGATTCAAATACATCACGGATGAGTTCGGTGAGCGTACCGCGGGCTACATTGACCGGTATAAAGACGAGCCTTTTTTTCTTTACGTGGCATTTAACGCCACACATAGTCCGAGCGATGCGCTACAAGAAGATCTTGCCACGATCGAGGGAAAAGTCATTCCAGCCATGGCCATTGCACTTGATCGCGCGGTCGGAAATATATTGGATGCCCTGGACCGTAATCAACTTGCCGAGAACACTCTCATCGTTTTTATCTCGGACAATGGTGGCGTTGAGAAGCACAATAACAAACCGCTACGTGGCTACAAACGTGATATGTACGAAGGTGGCATTCGCGTGCCGTTTGCGATACGTTGGCCGAAGGTGCTGCCCGCAGGAGCTACCTACGACTATCCGGTGATCTCGCTCGATCTGTTCACTACGTCATTGGACGCTGCAGGAATTGCCGCTCCGGCCGAGAAGTCTCTCGATGGCGTTGACTTGGTTCCCTATCTCACAGGCGAGAACACACAGCCGCCGCACCAGACTCTCTATTGGACCCACGGTGATACTTGGGCTGTTCGTGATGGCGACCTTAAGTTGGTTCTCAGTCGAAAACATAAAGGCCCTCCCGAACTATTCGACTTAGCGAAAGACGTTTCAGAGAAGAACGACTTAGCTGATCAACAGCCCGATACCGTGCAGCGACTCAAACTACTCTTCGATCAGTGGAACGCAAAGAACAAGCCCTCATTGTGGGAAAGGAATAAAAATGGAGATCGTTTTGAATAGATTAATTGCTCTTTTTCCTCTGTGTCTGCCTTTCCTTGAGGTCAGTACCGTTGCTGCTGTGACGAAGCCCAATATTGTGTTTGTGCTCGTCGATGACCAACGCAACACTTCGCTCGGCTGTGCCGGACACCCGCAGATCAAAACGCCTGTTATTGATGCTCTTGCTCGACAAGGTATTCGTTTTGAAAACGCCTTCGTGCAAACGCCGATTTGCATGGCGAGCCGTGCGAACTTATTTACCGGATTGACGACAACGTCCAACGGCTACCATGCCAACCCGAGTACTCCGGTTCGCAAAGACGATCTCGAGACGAGCTTCCCAACGCTGTTACGCAAAGCTGGTTATCACACGGCTTTCTATGGCAAGCAACATGTCAAATGGGAGAAGGGTTTCGATGGCATGAAGACCATGTTCGACGAGCATGAGGTATTGCATCGCAATCCCTACTTGAAAAAGTTGCCTGACGGCAGTCTCCGCCATGTCGATGAGATCATCGGTGATAAGTCGGTCGCGTTCGTCGAGTCTCGGTCTGCTAATGATCCTTTCTTTCTCTACATGAGTTTTAACATTTCTCATGCAGAGGATAGTGACCGCCGCCCCGGTTACCATTTTCAGTGGCCCGCCGCGGAAGATGGACAGTTCGAGGACATCGAACCGATTCGTCCCAATCTTGATGATCCGAAATACTACGCGGCAACGCCTGATTTTCTCAAGACAGCGATAAATCGCAATCGTTACTTTTGGCGTTGGGATACGCCGGAAAAGTATCGCATCAACATGCGGGCGTTGTACCGGATGCTCGCTGGCATGGACCGCATTGTCGGACGCGTCACCGAGACACTTCAGGCGAAGGGCATGGCGGAGAACACTGTGATCGTGTACTCCGCAGACAACGGCTACTACATGGGTGATCGAGGCTTCGCCGGTAAATGGTCGCACTTCGATCAGTCACTTCACGTGCCGCTGATTATCTACGATCCGCGCACGAAGCCGGAACATCGCAGCCGAGTCATCGACGAAACCGTGATCAGTCTTGATATCCCCGCAACGATCTTGGATTTGGCTGGGGTGAACGTTCCCGATAAGTATCAGGGAGTATCCCTGACGCCTTTTATCGATGGGAAACAACCGGAGAACTGGCGGACCGACTTTTTCTGCGAACATCATTCGGGCCGCCACGGTCAAATCGCGCACTGGTTCGGCGTTCGCGACAATCGCTATACCTACGCTAACTACTACGACGATGACGCACAGCTGCTTTACGACCGCGAGACCGACCCGACGGAGTTGGTCGATGTGGCGGGCGACCCAAAATACAAAACGGTGCTCGAACGGTTGCGAGAAAAAAGCATGAGCTACAAGCGAGAATACACTCGACCCGGGAGGGGAGAATCAAAGTGAACCATTGCGTAACGGGTAGAAAGAACGAAACAAACTTTAGCGTAGCACTTCAGACAAAGTGGTTCAGTCGTGCTGGCGCAATCCTTGGCGTCTGCATGCTTGTTTCATCCGTCTTAGCCGCTCCGCCGCTCGATTTCCAACGTGATGATTATCAATTCAATCAGAGCCTAGCGCCGCTGGAACCGCTGCGACAAGATCTCTCCATTCTTGGCGTACTTTCGCATCCGCACGGTCGCAAAATGGGCGGGCACAATACCAGCGATATCTTTCTGACAGGAGTTGAACTTACCGGCAGCCAACTTCGCAATTCGGTTTCGATGGATCAGCTCGCCGCCACGCACTTCGAGAATCAGACTCGATTCTCTTCGATGGTCCTATCGACCGAAGGAGGCGTCGGGGAAGCGACCCGAGCGACGACGCTATCGTTCAGCCGAACCGTTCAACCTATTCCAGCGCTTCATCAGCCACGCATGATCATCGAGCGATTGATTGGGATTGATTCGTCATCCAAGGCGACCCAACTGAGTCAACTCCGTCACTCCAGCAGCATGCTCGACCTAATCGCAGAAAACACGCGATCGATGCGGCGTCGGCTCGGAACCGAGGATCAAACCAAATTGGATGACTACCTCGATTCGGTACGGCAGATCGAACAACGACTCGAGCGATCCCAACAGTGGCTGGATGTCCCAAAACCGCAAGTCGATTCGGACGGACTGCACCTTGAGGCGACTGCGAACACACCCGTCGAGTTTGTCCGAACGATGTATGATCTCATTGTGCTTGCTTTCCAGACCGACTCGACGCGTCTAGCGACCTTCCAACTTGCCAGCATGAGTGGCGGCATCGCAAACAAGTTTCCGATCTTATTGGGATTTGAAGATGAAATGCATAAGCTAGCCCATCAATTGAATAAGCCGGGTGGTGCTTTGGCGCTCGGTCGCTGGGACAAGTTCCTAACGGAGCAGTTTGTCTATCTGCTGAATCGTTTGAAGGAAATCCCTGAAGGTGACGGCACGCTGCTCGATCACACGTTGGTCCTTTACGGCAGTAGCAACAGTCGCACCCACGAAAACAGCAACTATCCGTTGATCGTCGCCGGCGGCCAAGCGATGGGATTTCGCCATGGCAGCTATCATCGCTTCAGCGAAGACGTCCCCTTCGCCAACTTCCATTTGACGGCACTGAATCAACTTGGAGTCCCGGTTGAAACCTTCGCCGACAGCAATGGAATGTTGAGCGAGCTAATTAGTTAAACATGCCCGTCGGCGAGATGAGCCCGTCGGCAAGATGAATTTCAATCACCACAGAAACGTAATTATCAGATAATGAAACTAAATCAACTCACCCTTATCGTCATCGCGGCGCTCATTGCGTTTCATGCCAAGCATGGCCGGACCGCCGAATCTGCTACTTTTGAAAAACCCAATTTGATCTACATCATGGCGGATGAGTTTGGCTACTACCAACCCGGTTTTATGGGTGCCAAAATTATCAAAACTCCCCATCTCGATCGGCTCGCGTCACAGGGCCTTGTGATGACAAACATGTTGGCCGGCAACGCTTCTTGTTCGCCAACCCGTTCGGCACTGATGACAGGAAAGCATTCAGGACACGGATCCATTCGCTCCAACGGAGGCTATTCGATTCGGTCCGAAGAAGTGACGATTGCAGAGATGCTCAAAGAACAGGGTTATGCAACCGGGGGATTCGGTAAGTGGGGCATTGGCGGTCGCGGCTCCGAAGGCGTTCCAGAGAAGAACGGTTTTGATGTTTTTTGGGGTTACTACAATCAGGCTCATGCGCACACGTATTACCCATCCTACTTGATTCGCAACAGTCAAGAAGTTCCACAGGAAGGGAATCGCGGCGGACGAAGTGGCAAGACCTTCTCGCAGTATGTCATCCACAACGCGGCGAAGAATTGGATTCGCGAACACGCCGCCCAACCGTTCTTTGCATACCTCCCCTATACCTTACCGCACGGCCCCTTCGCGATTCCCGACGACGATCCTTCGCTTGAATTTTATCAAGAGAAGGATTTGACGAAGGACGAGCGACTCTACGCTGCAATGAATACTTTGCTCGATACGCATATCGGTGAAATCGTTGCGTTGCTCAAAGAATTGGGAATTGAAAAAAATACGTTGATCATGTTCTCGGGAGACAACGGATACGGTAAGACACTCGGCGGAAACAAATCGCCTGATTCCGATTTCGAATTTCGTGGAGAGAAATCAAACCTTTACGACGGAGGAATTCGCGTTCCCTTTTTCGCGAACTGGCCCGGCAAGATTCTGGCAGGTCAAACGAGCAATTTACTTTGCTATTTCCCAGATATCATGCCCACTATCGCTGAAGCAACTGCGGCAAAGGTTCCCACCGAGACCGATGGAATTTCCATACTTCCGACCTTGATTGGCGCGGAGGCCGCCGGTCACGCTCAGGTGCAGCATGACTATTTGTATTGGGAGCACAAGAATTGGCAGGCGCTTCGTCAACATGATTGGACGTTGATTAAGTCTCCAAAATCAAAAAGTTGGGAGCTTTACAATCTTCAGAGTGACCCAGGGCAGAAAGATGACCTGGCGGCAAAAATGCCGGAGCGATTGAAAGAACTAGTCGCGTTAGCTGAGAGTGCGCATCAGCCCCAGCATGAGGGAATCTATCAAAATCGTGAATTGGACGACCGCGATAAACGCACCAAATAATCAATCTTTGCCTTCCTTTACTTGCAGTGTTACTTTCAACATGACAACTTACTCGGTGCCTAAAGCGACGCAGAGTTCCTTGGTTGCACTGACCATCGACGACCAAGGTCGCATAATTGCATCCGATCAAGATGAGCGGGGTTTGTCTCGAGTCACTGTCTATGCCGATGGTCCGCCACCTGTCGAGAAGCCGCCCGTTGATTTGTCAGACGCTCAGGGGTTGCTTTGGAAATCAGGATGTTTATACGCATCAATAAATTAAAATATGATATCGGCGAACGTGTCGATCTATCGAGAATCAACATCGCCAAACGGGATGAGTTGCTAGACGAGCTGCTGGCCTGGCAAGAATCTATCAATGCACCCATCCCTACTCAACCGAACCCAGCCTACGCACCAAGAACTGTCATGCGAGGAAAGGGAAAAAAGTCTAAAACGAGAAAATCGAGGGAAAGCAACCTATGATCTTTGCAAAATCTTCTGCCCACGACGGCATAATCACGCGATCAATTGTCCTTGGTTGTTTGGCCATGATCATTCTCATGGACACCACATTACAGGCGGACGAAATCGTATGCGTTGGGCGTTGGCAACCTCAGGACTTTGCCTTCACATCGAACACTGAGTCGACCAATCCGTTTCAAACGCTGATGACTGCGGTTGGGATGTCATTCGTCCGCTCGACGAACCGAAAGGCTACACCTACATGAAGCACTTCGGTGATTTCTGGCGCGGGACCGAGTATTGGAAGCTCGAACCCTCGGACCAACTGATCAGCGATGGGTATTGCTTAGCGAATCCAGGTCGAGAATACGTTGCGTACCTAGACAAGGCAAAACCGTTCACTCTGAACATTGCTGACAATTCCATGACACTAACAGGCGATTGGTTCAATCCTCTAAGCGGTGAATGAAAAACCGCAGGACAATTTAAGAACGGAGTATCGAAGATCAATCCACCCGATGATTGGGGCGATGCTCCTATCGTATTTCATGTTGTCGCGACACAAGGAGCAAACCGTGATTGAGTCAAACCGAATTGTGAGCGTGATTGATAGTATCCGAAAGACTGTGGTGTGGGAGGTGATGTCTTTCATCGGCTTAGCCTGTGTTGCAATCACTTCGCCATGCGGTGCCCAGTCCATCGAGACGATTGCAAAAGATTTTCAATCGCCTCCCGATAACTACAGACCGGACACGTGGTTTCACGTCATTGGCTACAACATAAGTAAGGACGGGCTGACGAAAGATTTGGAAGCAATCCAGGCCGCTGGATTGAGGGGAATCCAACTTTTTTGCCGAGGCGGCGGCGAGTTTCCAAACGTGAAGCCGGTCGTGCCACTCAATCCCGAGTGGTTTTCACTGATGGGACATGCGGCCAAAGAATGCCAAAGACTGGGGCTAGGCTTCACGCTTCAGAATTGTGGCGGTTGGGCGATGACCGGCGGACCGTGGGTGCCGATTGAGGAAGCACAACGCGAGTTGGTGCAAACCACTTTTCATACGAAGGGAGGCGATTTCGATGGACATATCCCTGTGTCCAAAGAGTACTTGAAAGACGACAAGAACTATCAAGACGTTTGCGTAATCGCATTCCCTACTCCGCTGGGAGATGATCAACCTGTTCTCGTTCCAACCAGGTTCGATTCAAACAACAACAAAGTTGCGTGGGAAAAAATATTCAACCCCGAGGATGATCTGTATCTAAGCGGCAAGAACTCGCGTGCTGTGATGGGCAAACACCATGACCGCTATGTTGAAAAGGTCAATGGGGACGACACCTACGTTCAAGTTCGTTTTGCGAGCCCCGTCACCATCCGCTCGCTCCGAATCCCGTCCACTGCGGTCTTTGCACCTTACAGCAAACTTGCTTCGAACGTGTCCTTGGTTCTGGAGATTGTCGAAAATGGAAAACGCCGACAAGTCGCAACTATAAAAATTCCCGATGGCTGCTGGATGGACAAACAGCATGACATCACTCTGGCCGTGCCTGAAGTGACGACGAAAGAACTACGAATCACATTTGCGGGGAAGGGCGAACCATTTGTGGGACGTCTGTTCTTGCAGAGCAAGCCTCGCACACACAACTGGGAAGCCAAAGCTGCGTATGCTCTTCGTGAGCTGATGCAGGACAATGAAACGTATCACAGCCCTGAATGTATCATTAACCCGAAGACGATTTTGAATCTGACGGACAAGTTGTCTGCGAATCAATTGGACTGGACCACGCCATACGGTGACTGGACGATTCTCCGGTTTGGACATGTCAACATGGGTGTTGTCAACGGACCTTCGCCTCAGGAATTGCAAGGTTGGGAGACCAGCAAACTCGACAAGCAACCACTGGAGAACCATCTTCGGGGTGGCATGATCGGCCAATTGACCCGAACGCCGGGTAGCGTCCCAAGGGATCAACTCAACGGTTTGCTCGCCGACAGTTGGGAACGCATGATCCCGACATGGACCATGAACTCGGAGACTCTTTTTGATGAGTTCAAACAGCGACGTGGATATGATCTGCGTCCGTTCATGCCCGCGATGGCGGGGTACTTGATCCAGGATGCTTCTCAGACCGAAAAGTTCCTGCGTGATTTGCGAGAGACGATGGACGATCTCTACGTCGAAAACTTCTTTGCTCACTTCACAACCCTCTCCAATGAACTCGGCGCACAGTCTTACATTGAAGGCGCGACGGGAGAAGTATTGCCAGGCGATGCGTTGCGCTATTACGGTGTGGCCGATATTCCGATGACGGAATTCTGGTATCGGAAATCAGAGATTGACGAGGATGCACTTAACTACAAGCCCGTGAAGTATGCCGCATCCGCAGCTCACATTTACAACAAGCGAATCGTTGCCGCCGAAGCCTGTACGGAAGGCGGAAGTAACTGGACGGAAGATTTTTACTGTGTCAAACCACTCATCGACCAGCATTTTGCATTGGGTGTGAATCACTTGGTCTTCCACACTTTCACGCACAATCCAAATGAGGTGTTCCCTGGATCAACCTTTGGTGGCACAACTGGGTTTCCGTTCGTGCGCAACCAGACTTGGTGGAAACACATGCCATCGTTCACGGATTACATCGCCCGTTGCCAATGTGTGCTGCAACAAGGCGAATACGCCGCTGATGTGCTTTGGTATTTAGGCGATGAAATTGAACGCCCCCCGTATCAAATGGCTCCCTTTCCTGACGGTTATCAGTATGACCATGTGAATGCGGAGGTCTTGCAATCAACGGTCTCTGCCGCCAATGGCAATTTGACGATCCGCGATGGCGGGACGTATCGAGTACTGTGGCTGCGAGATTCCAAGCGAATGCTGCGCAGCACGGCAGGAAAGATCAGAGATCTTGTTTCATCAGGTGCCATCGTTCTCGGTGACAAACCTTTGGAATCACCCAGTTTGATGGACGATGAGGAGGACGTTGCCGTTGTTCGTGCCATTGCCAACGAGCTTTGGGGTAGTGATGCGTCGGGTATGAAGAAAGTCGGAAAAGGAAAAGTCTACTGGGGACAATCGATCGGCGACGTGCTTGACGCCGAAGCGGTGCAGCCCGATTTGATTCTGCCGAGAGAGCTTAAGGCGTTCTGGCATCACCGCAAAATGAACGACGCTGATTTCTTTTTCATCTCGAGCCAGAATGCGAACGCGACGGATGCGTGCGTTAGTTTTCGTGTCATCAATCGACTTCCAGAGATTTGGAATGCAGTCACCGGGGAACAAAACGCCGCCGCTGTTTGGAACGCAAAAGACGGACGAATTGATGTGGCCATTCCGTTTGATCCTAATGGCTCGGTCGTTGTGGCGTTTCGTGAACCCGCTCCCTCCGAGTCCATCTCAAAAATCGCGATCGGCGAACAAATCGTGTTGGACAGCGACCCTCGTTGGTTTCAGGAACATCCTCAGAACCACAAGAACCCTGTTCAGCACTCTAACAATCAACTCGTATTCTGGGAGGCTGGTGACTACGCGCTCACCCAATCGAATGAAACAGTAACAACCGTATCCGTGAATGTTCATTCCAAACCTCTTAATGATGATTGGCAGGTTGGCTTCGAGAAAGGATGGGATGCCCCGTCGACGATCAGGCTCGACTCTCTTATGCCGCTTTCAGATCACCCGCTTAAGTCGGTTCAATACTACTCGGGAACGGTGACTTACAACAAAACGGTAACGTGGGAACGCGGTGATAACGTGATGCTTGATCTTGGGACGGTCGGCGACATGGCCGAAGTGTGGTGCAATGGAAAGCGGATGGGAACTCGCTGGGCGCCACCTTTCGTCTTTGACCTTTCGAAGACCGCCAAGGATGGAAGCAACGAACTGGAGATTCGTGTCACAAACACCTGGCGAAATCAGCTCATCTATGATGCGGGTCGTGCCAAAGGTGCGAAGAGAACTTGGACTTCTAATCCGCCTAGTCGCAATACCGAGCAGCCGAAGCCTTATGGATTGATCGGACCCGTCGTCATCCGTAGCGGAATAACGTCGAGTCATGACTGACTTGCAATAAACACGGCTATTCCACAATCCCAAGGCATAGATAAATGTCTTCAATGAGAATTAGAATACTGAGAAATATACACGCAGTGTTGATGCCGCTCTTCTTGCCTATCGGTTCGTCAACATTAGATGCCGATGAGTACTAGTCCTTAAACAAGCGACCGCTTAATCAAAGAATCTTAGAAAACTCGAAAACCCTCGGCGTTTTACGCGTGTATTGGATGTTACTCATCAGTCCATTCACGCACGCAAACGAGGGTTTCGAGTGAACGCTAAACTACG
>JBGSMN010000142.1:0-3820 GCA_041740155.1 Rhodopirellula sp. | reverse complement strand
CTGGAGATCGCCCAAGGGATCGCGACCGAAACAGGTGAACTGCCCGAAGGTCGCCAGCTCGATGATGTGCTCGATGCGGCTTCGGGACTGACCCGTTATGAGGCCGAAGGGGCTTATAGTTTATCACTGGTGCGTCACAGTAAGTTAACCCCAGCAGCGATTTGGGAACTCAAAACGCAGACGCTGAAAAAATCGGGACTGCTGACGCTCTATCGTGGCGGTAGCAGCTTTGAGAATCTCGGTGGGCTTACGGCCCTGAAGGCATTCACGCGGCGGGCGCTGGTGCATCGCGGCCGGGCGCGTGAACGTGTCAAGCCACGGGGCGTGATGTTGCTTTCGCCGCCGGGTTGTGGCAAAAGCGAGTTCTGCAAAACGCTCGGTAACGAAGTGGGCCGTCCGGTACTGATTCTCGACGTGGGCAGTTTGATGGGTTCGCTGGTCGGGCAATCTGAAGAGCGGACTCGGCAGGCACTGCAAACGGTCGATGCGATGGCACCGTGCGTGCTGATGATCGACGAAGTCGAGAAGGCATTCGCTGGTGCAACCGGTGGAGCCAATGATAGCGGCGTTTCCTCTCGGATGATGGGCACGTTTCTGACGTGGCTAAATGACCACGAGTCAGATGTGTTTGTTGTCTGCACGGCCAACGACGTTCAGCGTCTGCCGCCGGAGTTCAGTCGCGCGGAGCGTTTTGATGGAGTGTTCTTCGTTGACTTGCCCGCTCGCACTCAGAAGGACGAGATCTGGCAACTGTATCGAACCCAATTCGGGATCAGTGCAGATGAATCTCAACCGGAAGATGATCAGTGGACCGGAGCGGAGATCAAATCGTGTTGCCGTTTGGCGGCTTTGCTCGACACTCCATTGGTTCAAGCTGCTGTTAATGTGGTGCCAGTGGCAGTGACGTCAGCGGAATCGATTGATCGTTTGCGTCGATGGGCCAACGGTCGCTGCTTATCGTCAGACCGCTCGGGTGTGTTTCGTTTTACGGAATCGAATGCGAAAAAACGTCGCGAGGTTACTCCGCAACCGTCCGTAAACTAGCGGGCATGTAAGACATAAAACGGGGATCGCTCCCCGGATTTTGCATGTCACGCAAGTGCGTCTGCTTGCAATGACTTTAATTAAGTAACTATCTACACAAAGGAGTCTAGTTTGTCACCCATCTTATTGGTGTGCCTGCTTCTTTCGCTCGCTCTAGCGGTGACTGCACATATCGTGCTGCGGTTACGGCGACAGCGGACAGGATTGCTGGCACTCATCCATCGACTCTTACGCGAGGAGTTTGGCCATGCCAAGAACTCGGCATCGAATGAGATTGTATCGCGACCATGCGATACCGCTCGTTCTATGCCTGATGACCTGCACTCTTAGTGCGTGTGGCCCATCGGGTCGTGACCTCAGTGACGCTCAGTGGTTGGAGCTGCAACAAGATTTGCAAGACGAACGAACCGAGGTTGGTCATCAGCGAGATATGCTGGAGACCGACCGCCGCGAATGGGATGAGCGAGAGCGTAGCGAGCCAGTCTTGGCGGCTGTGATCTCATCATCCGTTCTATTGATCTGTTGCCTGTTACCGCTGGTGCTGATCGGGGTACTGATGTGGCCCCGTCGATCAGATACTTCGAGCGACGTGGTGTGCGAGGTGTTGCTCGATGACGCGATTGCTCAAATCGTTAATTCGACTGCACATGATTCCCATCGAATCGCCGACACTCAAGCGCCAAGACGTCTCATTTCAGATGAGACATGACACCCGGCATTGCCGTGTGTTTTTGAAGCAATTTTCTCCAACTGCTCCGCGAAATGCCCCGCTAACTCTGATCAAACTCAGTCACTCGACAACCCGCTCGCCAGTGTTGCTGAACGGCTACAGCATGAGACCACAGCCGTGCGATTGAAGATCCACTAACAGTCAAACAGCCAATTCATTTAACAACAATCACCTGAGCCTGTCGTAGTCATACGCCAGGCTCATTTCATTTCTAAACGAGGGAGAATGACCCATGCAGCAGACCCTAGACGATCCGACCACTTTAACAAGTGAACACGGCGGTAAGCTCCGCACAACGATGGCCGCCATGCGTCTGGCGTTTTCCTGGTTCGGAACGCGCAAGACGCTCTCGTCCGAACAGAAGGCCCAGGCGGCGGATACGTTTCATGCCGAGGGCAAATACATCAGCGCAGGGAAGAAGCTGATCGATACCGGCGACGCCAGCTATCGTGCGGTAACTTCGGTTCGGACCCAGGCGACTGCCTATTTCAAAGGCATGAGCCTGCCCTACCCAGAACCGGCGATCCGTTTGGTCCCTCAAGGATCACTCGATCAGATCAATGCCCAGATGCAAAGGTTTCGAGAGGAGTTGGCTGAAACAGTCGATCAACTCGATCGACGCTTTGGAGAACTCAAATACGAAGCCCGCGATCGGCTTGGGGATTTGTATAACGACGGTGACTACCCAGACACGCTACGTGGCCTGTTTGAACTCACATGGGAATTCCCCAGCGTCGAACCACCGGAGTATCTGCGAAGGCTCAATCCGCAACTGTACGAGCAAGAGTGTGACCGTGTGAAATCACGCTTCGACGAAGCCGTGCAGTTGGCTGAAGCGGCGTTTCTCGATGAACTCAACAAGCTGGTTGAGCACCTTGCTGAGCGATTGGCCGGTACTGAAGACGGCAAGCCTAAGGTCTTTCGTGACTCGGCGATTGAGAATTTCACAGAGTTCTTTGCACGTTTCCAGCGGCTGAACATCCGGTCCAACGAGGAACTGGATCAGGTGGTTGAACGGGCACGTCGGGTGATCGATGGTGTTGCCCCTCAAAGACTTCGCGACAGCGAGTCACTGCGACAGCAGATCACCAGTCAGCTTTCGGTAGTGCAATCGTCGCTCGATGGCCTTCTGGTCGATCGACCCCGCCGCAACATTCTGCGCCGGGCCAAGTAGGTCGTGATGGACATCATCATCACGCCGAGCGGCAATGCCCGCTGTGTTTACGACGAAGCGATCGAGCTGAGGCAACTTGGTTCGATCCACGTCCAAAGGGGCTCTCATGTGGAGCCCAACGAGGAAGGCCAATGGACGGCCGACCTTTCTCCCGTCGACGGTCCCGTGTTAGGGCCATTCGAGACCCGTAGCGAAGCCTTGCAAGCGGAAGTTGCTTGGCTTCATGAACATTGGCTGAAACCGCCCGTCGGATAAAGCCACACAAAACCTGTTCTCACATCGAGCCCTCACAGGTCAGCAACGTCGCTGATCGGTGAGGGCTTTCTTCGTTTTCACTTTCAACCCTTTTGGAGCATTTCCATGAATCAACGTGAACTTAACCGCAGGATCGCCGCCGCCACCGGTGAATCCGTCAGCCGCATCGCTCGGCTGGGTTTTCTGCTGGCCGACCCGCGCGTGCCGATTGACGACCCTTACCACGAAGACCTGGGGCCCCGCGTCCTGGACTTCGACGCCCTCGACGAGGAGTCCGATGAACCCGACTGTCCCACCGCCTTGGACCTGCTGTTCGCCTAAGCGATCAGCACCACCAAGCATTCATCATCGACGGCGATCTGTTCTCGCGGACGCCGTCCCCTTTCACCGCCGAGGTGGTCGCTGCTCACGTGGTGCGCGGCGATCACCTCGGTCTTTCAACCTTCTACCCAAAAGAACAACCAAATCATGAAAATCCTGTACATCAACAACGACGGTGGCGGCTTCGCTAACCACATTGACGTCGACGACGGCACGACCGTGCGAGACCTGTTCGAGCAACGCGTCGGCAGCGGCAAAGAACACAATTACCTGATTCGCGTCAACCGGCAGCCGGT
>JBGSMN010000128.1:0-10005 GCA_041740155.1 Rhodopirellula sp. | reverse complement strand
TATCGACTCAAACCGGGCTTCTTGAACAGAGACTTTGAGCATCGGCTCAGTCGTTCGCCTTGGAGCCATCTTCGGCAATTCAAACTAAGAAGGGTTGGAGAAAGCGTCGTGTTTCAACGCGATGTCAAAGTCTTAGTGGTTCGTCGCGTCCTCTGGCGCAGCTTTGCGATCGCAGAATACGATTGCCGCCGAATTAAGGTATCGCATCGGCGAATCAATCGCAAGCATTCGATGGCGTTGGTACCGATCCGCTATGTGTTACGCACACGCGTCGTAAACACTGGATTGGGTTACTCAATTCCTGTGTTGGACTCGGGCGTTGATTTTGGAGCACTGGAGTCGGACGACAGATTCATGCGTTGAATAACCAATCCAGTGGACTGGGGGCTGATTGAAAATGCTCGCGGCGGCAGTGCAGATAGAACATCGTCGTCGCAAAGCTGGCGTGTCCCAGCAGTCGGCTGATCGTGAGCAAGTGTTCGGCGACAATTAGTTGAGGCAATGCGTGGCGCGGTCGACGATCTCTTGCACCAAATCCATGTACCGTTGACGACTGGCGAAGTCGCGACTTTCACGCAGCAACAACGCTTGGTCGATGCGGTCCTTGATGTGTCCGTTCTGTGATTCGACATCGCCGTTCTCGTTGGCGCACCTGGCATTTGTCTTTTGGGCGACGCAGCCATAGCGATCCATCAGAGCTGCCGTTACGAAAAGCAAAATTCGTCAATCGCCAGCTATCGCCAAACAAGCCGCTCGCTCAATGCAGCGAGTTACGTGAAACCGAGGCTGCGCCTATGCTGAACGAAGCCGCGATCAAGTGGTAACGGAGAATCGCTAGTGTTTCTCCATCTCGCGTTCTTTTGCCGCCAATTCTTCCGGTGTGGGAGGGGCCGCGGGCGGTGCAGTCAGTATCGTCGCATCCCCACTCTCGCACCCGGATAAACAAGTGCCTGCACCGAAACACAATACACAATACAACAAAACGAATTTCATCACACACTCCGACTAAATCGAGATCTCATTGGATAGAAGACAGAAAAATCACTCAAGAGTGACTGTTTCTTTAGCATTTTTAGTCCCAGCGGCACCCCAGATGCCGTAGGACGATACTGGTCCCCGCGCATGCGTCGAGACACAACCAAGCATCTGGGCGTTTTGGTCTCCGGCGTCAATCGAACTTGTGACAAACTTGACGGCACCGTCACCCATGAGAACGTGGGCACCACCTTGGTGCCGACTTGCTGCACTAACAAAACCAAATTGAGTTCCGTAACGAACCTGGCTGTAGCTATTCGGCGGTCTCACTGAGTTGAACGCTGTGAATAATGGACGACCATCTTGCCAGCGACGCCCCCGAGAGTCATTGAGAGCGGGGCCAGCTGCGACGTAGAAGGCCGGACGGTTCACATCAATGAACGTCGGCGTACTAAAAAACGCTGGTTCACGACAAGCATCTGCCGCTGACGAGCTGATTGCCTGTCCGATGATCTCCATCAGACCGTTATCGACCACGATTTCACCGGCCGCGAATGTGTTGGAGAGACCGTCGACAACATCTTTGAACGTTGTCACATGCCGTCCGCGAAACATCCCGCGATCCCAACGCGACAATGCCGTTGACCCCCACGTTCCGCTTGTACTTATGGTTCCGTTGGATTCGATGCCGTTGTAGTGCTGTTCCAGCCCGGCGTCTCCGATACACGCCCCATAGTTGGTGATACCGAAACCGCCAGCAGCGGGCTCAGCAGGGTCACTCGGACAACGCAGACTTACGACCTGCGTTCGCCAAGGCTCGTACGTCGTTTCTCCCATCTGAGGCCCCATGGCTGGCCACGTCCCGATCGGGTTGCTGAGTTGCTCCCACAGAGCTTGCTGCTCAACAAATGGCAAGATGCCTACAAGCCAACTCAGGTTGTTGTCATTGTCATTGGTGGAACCTCTATCAAACGTCCCTCCCATTTGTTTCGGAAGGACCTTGTAAGCGGATTCATAGTTGTGAATCGCAAGCCCAATTTGTTTGAAGTTGTTGCTACAGCTCATTCGTCGTGCAGCCTCCCGCGCGGCCTGCACAGCGGGCAACAGCAGGCCCACTAACACGCCAATGATCGCGATCACAACTAACAATTCAACAAGTGTAAATCCGGCTCGTTGCGGCCTTCGAAAACTCTGCATCAGTCAGCTCCAGGAAAGAACATCAAAAATTGAAAGTGCCCGTCCGCCTGGATGCGATAGATCGTCCGCACAACCTCACTACACCCTTCTAGGATCATAAGAGACGTTCTTAAAACGTCAATCGAGTTTTTCTTATCAATCGTTCATTCGCACTCCGTTCCTTCCTTCGTTTTGCATTCTAACATCCGATCCGATGATCGCGAATCGTCGACTACGGCTTGCTCCACTCCCCAATGAATCACTAAGGGACCAATACAAGGATTGGAACTTACATCCCAACAGGATGTCAAAAAGATAAAAATCTTTTGGGGGGATGCTGAGCATCTCAACTCATGCTGTGCACATCTCTTACTTAGAGGTAGTCGGTGCGCACAACGCTGCACCAAGTATTTATAACGAGAATAGATTTCGATCGCTGAAGCATTACCAGCTGTAACGCATTGCTCTCGCTAACTCTTCACTGCCATGACAAGCCTACAGGCTCCTCCTCTTGTTCCTATAGCATTGCTGCTAATGATTTAGGCAGATGGAGAATAACCGCGAACAATCCGCGCTGCACCAACACCCTCCCAATGAGTGGTCTGCCAAAATTTCCCAACAAAATGTGCCGAAAAACTCAAGCGGGCAACGTGACGGAGATTCTCGCAGCGTTCGTGTTAGGGTGACCAAGCGAACCTCTAATGGATGCGCCGTGCTCGCTCGCAACGATAGCGAGCAGGATTGAATGGACGTGGGCATTGGCTTTGCTAACTACAAAAACATCGCTTCAAGGCCAAACACGCCACTTCGGCGCATAGCATTTGAAATTTGTCCACCCTATGTACCTGATTTCAAAAGGAAATCTCTAATGACTCGTTACTCGTTGCAACGAAAGGTTTCGTCACGGCGCGCCTTCACCCTCGTTGAATTGTTGGTCGTGATCGCAATCATCGGTGTCTTAGTGGGGTTGCTGTTGCCGGCCGTGCAATCAGCTCGCGAAGCTGCTCGCCGGATGCAATGCTCCAACAACATGAAACAAATTGGGCTGGGTATCCACATGTACCATGGCGCCTTCAACGCGATTCCACCGACTGGTTATGTCATGCAAGACCCTGCGATGACAAACCGCCCCGCGTCGTGGATCGTTCGGATCCTTCCATTCATCGAGCAGACGGCCGCTTATGAGCAAACCTACTTCGATACCTGTGACTTCTCGAACCGCTCAGGAACAAATACTAGCTGGCGTGCATACCACAAATTGAATGTGACCACGCTGAATTGCCCGTCCAGCCCGCTACCGATCTTCCGAACGGATACTGCGAGGGCGGGTACTCTTGCCCTCGGTGCTCCCGCCCAGCTGGAGACTCAGGTTCCGTGCTATGCCGGTGTCTCTGGACAGTACGGTTTTGGACCATCGGTTTGGAATGGATGGAGCGCACGAGCCGATTACAATGGTGCCATGATTTCGGTCGATAGCATCAATGCGCGCCCTCTCAACTTCGCATCAATCATGGACGGGCTCAGCAATACTTTCCTGGTTGGGGAGCAAGCCAATTTCAAGACGGTAATTGACGCCAACGGCGTCCGCACGACGTTCGATGATCGCAGCGGCCAGATGCACGGGGGAGCTTGGTGCGGCGGCGGAGGCAACCCTACGTTAACTGATATTTACTACGGCTACCGCCAGAATGTCGCATCGCTTCGAGCGGGCATCAACTACACGCCAGTCGCGCCTGCCACACGCCACGGCAACCCCGGCATTTTTGGCGTGGGGTCATGGGGCAGTGTCCCAGGCTCGCACACACCGTTCAACTCGGCTCACATTGGCGGTGCTCAATTCATCCGAGTCGACGGGTCAGTTCAGTTTATCAGCGAAAACGTCCGCTTTAGCATTCTTGAGAAGTTGTCTAATCGCATGGATCGCGAGATCATCGAAGAGTTCTGATTATCGGGAGTTATATAGTTATTAAGGCCGCGAGCAAAGCTCGCGGCCATCGCTAGTTCGAGATCGACTCCCCTAGAAGTCGGCTCTTGAATGTGGGCTATAACGCCCAGTTTCTATCAAGTTTTCTAATTTGGAGTTTTGCAAATATGTTTAGTTCGTTTACAAAATTTAGTGGTCCCTTGGCTGCACTGATGATAGCGTCGGCGGGATGCTCGTCGAGCGACAAGCCAGAGCTGACCGATGTCACGGGAACGCTGACGAAGGACGGCCAGCCGTTCGCGGGTGCATTGATTGAGTTCTATCCGGAAGCGAACGCTGGTGCCTCATACGGGACGACTGACGATCAGGGTAACTTCAAACTCAGTTACACAACAGGCGATCCGGGTGCTGCCGCAGGCAAACACGTCATCAACGTCATCGGTGGTCATACAGTTGGCGGTGCCGGAGCGACCTCCAACAAAACTGCCGCAAGTGAAGGAGGAGAAGAGTTCGCGGTCTTGGCCGACCCTGACGCACCTACCAAGAGATCAGCGGGACCGCCTGAACCAGTCATTCTGTCTGCCGAAGTGTTGGCGGATCAGGCGAATGTGATCACCCTCGTGATGCCGTGACAATGATTCAGGGATCGCTTCGTCATTTGAATTCCAAATTGCTTGCAGAGGGCTATTTTGCGAATAGATCGCGAAATTTTCCACTGATGAGAGAGATTTCGTCGTCTCAGGTTGACTCCCAGCTTTTCCTAACGACGAGGGAACCGACGCCGTTGGGCTTCGCGTTTCGGCAAGTTCAGCTCGTTGTAGCGACAAGGGATTTCTGGCGATGTCGCTGGAGGATTACTTGCTGCTGTTGGACTGGACGGCTCGGCAGTCGGTTGCGGGCAAACGTGGCAAGACGCCAAAGTGTGTTCCGCCGGTTTTGAAGCGTCTTGGGCTTGCCCAGTCGAGTTGGTTCGAGCTGGTCAACAACTTTGGCAAGTTGTTTTCGGGCGTCGCGGACAAGCCATCGGTGGTCGATTCAATGCGGACACCGCACGGCCACCGGCGAATGTACCCTCGCCGCCGAGCCGGCGAGTTGATGACGGTCTAGCTGTCGGTCTGAATATCAAACTGGTCAGTCGGCGACGGTCGCCGTCACGCTCTTGACTCCGTCGATCAATTGGAGTGAGTCGGTTCGCTCGTTGCGATCTGCGCTGATTTTGCCAAACGTCTCGCTTTGTCGTCGTTCAAACCAATGTTCGCCGTTTAGGCGAGGGCAAAAGACTGGCAAAAACCAAATAGTGCCATCGGGGTGTTTAGTGGGCGACTGTAAAATGCTCTGTCTCTATGTTTCCATGTTTCGGTCCCTATGTTTCGGTCCGGTCCCTATGTTTCGGTCCTATGTTTCGCCGTCCCGATGTTTCGCCCTATGTTTCGCCATTACGACGTGGCGTTGCCGTACAATCCCAAAGCCGGTGTGAGCCCGGAAGTCAACCAAGAGAGCGGCGGATCAGGAAAACAGGAACGGGGTAAAAACCGAGAAAGACTCCGCTCCCCGTTTCTTACTGGTGTTGCTGTGGATTGAAATCTGAATCACCGGAGCCGAGCCTTGAACTCAGTTTTGCGATGGTGACGGGCCGAGCATGTCGTGCCCACATCCCACCGACTTGTAGTAGGAATCCAAAGAAGCTGATCAAGCAAATCATGCTTATCGACTGGGCTTGATCGTCAATCCAAGCGGGCATGGATGCAAATGCGATAAGGACTGGGATGTTGATCATCTCGAACCAGAATCCTTTCTTCAAGATCATGCATCCTAATCCGATCCAGGCGACGGCCCATGGCAGAAAGGTAAGCGACGCAAGTTCATATCCATCGGTCGTGCGTGACTCGAACAGTCTTCCAAAAATAAAAAACACCCATAGCAAGGCGGCGACGATAAAGTATGTCCCTAGCATCTCGGTTGCATGGGAAGGATACCATTTGAAGAATCGTTCCAAAGAAGTTGGCGGACGTGCGACGATGGGTTGATAGTTGACATAACGCAAAAGATCATCTCGCAGCTCATCCGCTGTCTGATATCGATAGTCGGGAAGCTTCTCCATGCACTTAAGAATGATGGTTTGAAGGTCTTTGTCTACCGAAGCATTGAGACGTTGCGGAGGTGGTGGAGGATCGTTGACGACCTGCAATAAAAGCATTTGATACGTGCCACGAAAGGGACGTTCCCCCGTCACCATTTCGTAAAGAATGACACCCAGTGAATAGAGATCACTCCGACCATCTGCTTGCCGACCAAGTCCACGAGCTTGCTCGGGGGACATATAAGAGGCGGTCCCCAATACGTCACCGTCATTGGTCATGTCGATCTCGTTGAGCAGGTCTTTGGCGAGGCCGAAATCGGTGATGTAAGCTTTGCCGGTCGAGTCCGTTAGAATGTTTCCTGGCTTGAGGTCACGGTGCACGATGCCGTGTCCATGGGCGTGGCTCAGCGCATCCGCTAAATCCGCGCATACAGATGCGGCTTCGCGTGGAGCGATTAGCCCATGTTGCTTTTTGAATTCGGCCAAGCTCGGACCGTCAATGTATTGGGCAACGATCACCGGCAGCTCGTCGTCGACCAGGCAAACGTCATAGACCGATACGATGCCGTCGTGACTCAGTCTCGCCGCCGTTTGGGATTCGCGGGCGAATCGTTGACGGATCCGGCCGTCAAAGTTGCGAGAATGTGGAATTTTAATCGCGACGGTTCGTCGCAGCTCGGTGTCGTGAGCTTTCCAAACCGTTCCAAAAGTACCGCTACCGAGCAACTGACCAAACTCGAATCGGTCGAATTGACGCAGCGAGTTGGGAAGCACTGCTGCAGAGTCGCACGATGCGTCGGAAACGCCCGGCTGACGGTCGCTAGGAGCCGTCAGCTTAGTCGCGCCGGATCTCAGTTCCCGCGTGGCTTCATCGACATTGGGAGGTGGCTGTGGATGCAAGGTATTCGTTAACTGGAGTGCGTGATTTCGGTTCAGTTTAACACGAACCAAAGGGGCACCGTTCTTCCGCAAGGCAGCACAATTAACCTATGCCTTTTTACTTTCCCTTCTACCAGCCTCTGCGTCATTTTCTTAAAGACGATTATGTCACGACAGAAAAACAAATCACGCAGAGTCGCGAGAGACAGGGAAGCGCAGCGCGATTCCTCGGATCTCAACGCAAAGTGCATGTTAGTTAGCCAGCGTGGTTTTGGTGTGCAACGCTTGCCAACATGCGAGCCGCCATTCGCGACTTCCGCAGCATTTTGCGACGAAGCCGCTTTACGCGAGCTTGGCACCGGAGATCAGTTTCAGGAAACCTTCGTTGCTTTCAAATCGACCAAGTTGTTTGGTCAGTTGTTCCATCGCATCGACAGGGTGCATTTCACTGAGCGTTCGCCGCAACATCGATACCGTCTCGTAGGTCTCTTCGTCCAGCAACAACTCTTCACGCCGAGTTCCCGATTGAGAAATGTCGATTGCAGGATAGACGCGGCGATCGGCCAGTCGTCGATCTAAGACAATCTCCATGTTCCCGGTTCCCTTGAACTCTTGGAAGATGGCTTCGTCCATCCGGCTGTTCGTATCAACCAAACAAGTGCCGACGATCGTTAGTGAACCGCCTTCTTGAAACGATCGCGCCGTCGCGAACAATTTCTTCGGAACATCCATCGCGCGAATGTCCAAGCCGCCGGTGCCAGTCGCACCACCGCGACCAGACTTGCCCACGTACTTGTTAAACGCACGAGCCAATCGAGTGATCGAATCGAGCATCAAGAACACGTCTTGTCCCGCTTCAGCCAAACGTTTGGCGCGATCGATCGCGAGTTGGCTCAGCCGCACGTGACTTTCCACGTCCATGTCCAGACTGCTGGCGATGACTTCACCGTTGATGATGCTTCGCCGCATATCGGTGACTTCTTCGGGTCGCTCGTCAATTAGCAGCACCATCAACTTTAAATCAGGATGGTTTTGCGAGATGCCTTCGGCGATATGTTGCAACATGATCGTCTTGCCGCTGCGAGGCGGAGCGACGATCAACGCACGCTGGCCGCGGCCAAGCGGAGCGAGCAAGTCGATGACACGATTGGTCAGCGGCAACTTGCCTTTTTCGAGTTTCAAAAGCTCTTCGGGATTGATCGCTGTCAGGTCATCGAAGAGCGGCATTTCCGGATACTTTTCCGGTGGGTTGCCTTCGACATCAAGGATCTCGCGAACCCGCGGTCCTTGTTGTCGTTTGGCTTGCTGCACCATCGTGTGCAACATCACGCCTTGGCGGAGTCCGAACTTTTCGACCATCGTGCCGGGCACGAACGGGTCGGTACGTTCGCGAGTGTAATTGTTCGTCGGACTGCGGAGAAACCCGTATCCGTTAGGGTGCATTTCGAGGATGCCAGACCATTCTTCGAGCGGTGCATCGCTGACGAAATCCGCTGGCTCGCCATTGGCTCCGCCGGACGGGCGGTCGCCCCCTTGGCCACCACTGCCACCTCGACGTCGCCGCCGCGTGCGTGGTTTGCCGCCGCTAGACGGGCCGCTGCCATTACTGCTGCTGCCGTTGTAGCCGCCGTCATTGCTGGCACTACTACTGGAGGAGCCATTTTGCCCGCCGAAACCACCTCGGCTGCGTGGAGTACGCTTCTTTTTTGCCATCTTTCATTCCAGGAAAACCCCAATCGAATATCTTCATCACTGAATACATTTGCCAACGAAATTTGCGTTCAATTCAACCACTGCCAACAGAAAACTTCCTATGGAAGTTTGTGCTATTGAATATGGGTGTGCTGAGCGAAATCAGAGCAACCGATCAAGGCAACCAACAAGAGGAACCGCGTTTGAAAACGAATGTGTGGTCAGTTATACCGAAGGTGGCGGTAGCACCATCGGCGAGACCAAAGTGCTCGTGTGATCATGATGCTCACGCGAGCGGCAAATCCTTGCCAAAAAAGATTCCCATCCAACGACTTCGGTTTGCACCTAATTCGTTCATGAACCAAACACCAAACAGGGACACCAAACAATTTATTTAGTCATCGCTGATTGGCTATTTTCTGTGAGACTGCTGCAATACAAACACTCGTTAAGCGGTGCGATTGAGCAAGGCCTCACACTGAGGACACTCACAAGTGTCCTCGGGGGCCATCGAAAGATTGGTTTGTCAAAGAAACGTGAAAATTTCAAACAACAAACCAAAACCATTTATCTGCAAATATAGGCATCGCTGCCGCCGTGTCAAGTCGTTTTTCTACACATTTGATCTCTCCGTGGATATTTTTTTGCCCGAATCTCGCGTCATCAACGAGACAATGACCAGCGTCACCAAAGCCAACGGGATCGTCACAATTCCCGGTTGGCTGAACGGGATCGGGCTGCTCGCAGGATCAATCCCGTAGACTTTGTCGAACGTATCGGCGGACAACAGAATCCAGCCCAACGAGCTACACATCCCCACCACGACGCTGGCGATAATCCCAGCCGCCGTCGTCCGCCGCCAAAATAGCAGCATCACCAGGGCTGGCAGATTCGCGCTGGCGGCGATACTGAACGCCCACCCCACTAAATAGCTGACGTTCAAATTCTGGAACAAAATCCCTAGCACAATCGAGATTGCACCGACGACCACGGCAGCAATTTTCGCCACCCGGACCTGGTTGCCTTCTGAAAATTCGATCCCCAGCACGCCGCCTAGTAAATCGTGAGCGACCGCTCCGCTGCTGGCTAAAATCAATCCACTGACCGTTCCCAACACCGTCGTGAACGCAATCGCAGAAATGATCGCGAACAATAAATCGCTCATCCCCCGCGCCAGCAACGGTGCCGCCATGTTGCTATCCGTCACGTCGAGCGTGCCGCTGACCATCGCTCCGAGACCCAAGTACAGCGTCAGCACGTAGAAAAAACCGATGCTGGC
>JBGSMN010000205.1:0-8596 GCA_041740155.1 Rhodopirellula sp. | reverse complement strand
ATGTTCAGCGTATCGCCGACCGCACCGATTGGATTGCCGCCCAGGACTTCGTAGTTGAGTCCGCCTGCGGCCAGCGTGGTGATGTTGATCGTGTCGCTGCCATCACCGGCTTCGACGCGCACAGCTTCCATCGTCGTGATCGCGTTGACGCCCGCCGACAATCCGCCGGTGACGGTCAACGTGCCTGCGGTGTGAACCACACCGATTGTTTCGCCCGCTGCCGTGCCACTGACCAAGATCGTGTCGGTTCCGGCACCACCATCAATCGTGTTGTTGCCGCCGCGACCATCGATGATGTCGTCGCCATCATTTCCGTTGATCGTATCAGCACCCAAACCACCGATCAGGATGTCATTTCCGGCACCACCGTTGATGATTGCGTCAGCAGATAGATAGTCGTCGCCGTCGCCGCCATTGAGCGTGATCGCGATCTGATTCTCCACACCGGCAACAGCTTTGATGACATCATCACCCGCGTTGCCGTTGACGACGATGGTGTCATTGGCCATTTCCGTTTGAGTTAGGTTGACGTCGTACGCCAGACCTTCCAACGAAACACTTCCTGCGACCGGCGAGGTGATGCTCAGATTGTCTGCCGTCGTTCGGCCCTGGATGTTTACGGTATCCGCCGCGCCGTCCGCCGCACCCAAATCGATGCGAATCGAAACGACTTCGGTTTCCGTCAGATCGTTGACGTTGATGGTGTCAGCACCGCCCAACATCACCAAGCGAACGTCTTCAATGCCGTGGTTGTCAACTTGGCCGGGACCAAAAACCGCGTTGAAGTGTGTGGGCGTACCTCCTGGATTGAGTGTGAATGTATTCGCACCGGCACTTCCGATGAAGAAGAACACGTCCGCTCCGTCATCGCCGCCGTGGTTAACGTCTTGTCCATCACCTGGTTCCCAGATGAAGTTATCAAAACCGGCACCACCAAAATTCTGATCGTTACCAGGATCGTCAGCGACGCCAAAGGTGGTCGTGTCGGCGTTACCAAACGTGTCAACGCCGTCTTCACCATACGAGAAATCATTACCGATACCGCCGATCAGAATATCGTTACCCTCACCGCCGAAAATCACGTCATTCAAGTCTGTACCCACGAGTGTGTCGTTGCCGACTCCACCGTAGATCTCGACATTCATCGGGTTACCACCGTTCGTGAAACCCGTCAAATTGACGTTATCATTGCCGCCGAAGGTATACAGTGCAAACGCTTCCAGGCCAGCGCCGAACGTGACCACGCTGCCATCAACGGTGACCGTGTTCGCGGTTGCCGTAATCGTATCAGTCGCCTCGTCTCCGAGAATTTCGAGCAGGTCATTGCCGCCAGCGTTTCCATTAAAGGTGACGCTGGTTGTGTTGTTGTAGGCAAACGTCATGCCAGTCGAATGATCGTGCAGGAATCGACCGTTCATGCCATTGCCCAGTGGCGTGACCGAGAACGTGTCGTTGTCGGCAGTATCGTTGACCGCCACCGTGTTTCCACCTGCATTGACGACGATATGTTCGATGCCAGCGTAACTGACTGCGCCGAAGCCCGTCTCTTGAATCGTCTTCGCTGCCGTGTCAACCGTGACGGCGCCCGCTCCACTGCCAGTGAAGGTGAGTGTGTCTGAGGCACTTGGGTCTCCGCCATTGACGGTGATGCTCGCGAACGGATGATCGCCAGCGATGACGAAGTTGTCGTCCCCATCCAGACCATCTAATGTCAGAGTCTCTAGGTTGGTTTGATTCAGCGTAACGTGTGTGGCCGAGGGTGTTGCCAACGTCACCACGCCGGTCACTGCGGCGACGGTCAATGTGTCATTGGAATTCGTTCCATAAGCGACGAGCGAATCGTTGCCCGCAGCGCCAGCAAACGTAAGACTGCCGGTGGCACCGAGATCTTCATAGACAACTCCTAATGTGGAATTCATGCGAACGGTGCCAGCATCAGCAACCGCACCGGGCCGATGAACAAACACATCTGCACCGCCAGTTCCTGTGACCGTTAACGCGTCGTTACCGCCAGCACCAGCGAACGTGAAGTCTTCCACGGTCGTCATCGTTACCAAGCCTAAGCCGGTGATTGCGACTGTTCCACCGTTGGCCGAGCTAGGTGTGTAGTTCACAACGTCAGCTCCGGCTGTGCCGTGGACGATCACCGTGTCTTGACCCGTGGCATCGCCACCATCGAGGCTGACGGCCACGCCAGCGACGGGAGTGATCGAGAACGCGTCATCAGCAAAGCGACCTTGCAAATTCACCGTCGCCAGATTTGAATTCGCACCGCCTGCATTCGCAGTCACCGTGGTGGTGCCGTTGATCCACACTCGAGCTTCGTTGGCCAATGCCGTTGGCGCGAATGTGATTGTGTCTTCGTCATTGGTACCACGAACGGTCACAGCGTTGCCAGCGTTTGCCGACGTCACATTGATCAATCCCGTGTTGATATAGGTGACATTACCGACTCCTGCACCAAGTTGATCGACGACACCTGAGTTGTTGTCGCTGCCCGATGTGACTCGCAGTCCGTTGAGTGCGTTGACTGTCAACGAATTGCCAGTCGTGTCGCCACCGTCATAACGCAAGGCAACGTTTTGCAGGCCATTTGCATTGGTCGTATCGGGCGTGAAAACCAGCGAGTCGTTTCCGCCGAGTGTTTGCACGTCGACGGTGTTGAAGCCCGTAAAGCTACGCACGTTGTAAAGGATTGTCGCGCCATCGAGCACGCTGAACTGAGGCGTGCCCACACCACCGGCCATCGTGAAATCGGCAACCACCGTTTCGTTGCCGCTGGTGCCAGGGTTCGACGGATCGCTGCCCAGCAGGGTCAACGTGTCGGTGTCATTCAGGAAACCATCATTATCATTGATGATGATGTCGGTGTTGGCAACATAATCGATGTCGACGATTGGTGTGCCAAAGCTGCCATTGGTGACAACCAGTTCACCGTTATCGGGACCCGATGGACGCACGACGATGTTCTCGCTGACCATTCCGCCACCGCCAGCGGTGTTGTAGATCAACAGGTCAGCGGCACCACCATCGGCACCGGCTGGATTGCCTTCATCGAACGAAACGTCAATGGCCCAGCCTTGTGGTGTGTCATCTGCATAAGGCGTGATGTTGAGTGTGTCGATGTCGTTGGGGCCGACGCTCGGAGTGCCAGGCGTGTTGATATTCGGACGGTCATCGCCGAACACGTTCAGGTCCGTGATATTACGGAATCCAATCTTGGCACTGCCGTTGATCTGTAGCGTGAACTCGTTATCACCGTCTGGATCCGGTTCGAACATCGTGTCGATGATGGAACCAGGATACGCAGCGGCCAAAGTTCCCAGTGTCGAATCGACATCTTCACCGATCACGATGAATTGATCGTTTTGATCGAGGCCGGGGTTGTTGTTATCACCAATCAAATTGGCTTGCTGGCTACCTGGGCCAGCAGTCAAGATCGTGTTTTCGATTGAGCTGAAACTCAACGGCAGTGTTGGCGTGCCGCTGATCGTCGAGGTCACACTGACGATGGGAGGTGTGGACTTGTCACTGAAGACATTGATCTCATTGAACGTAAAGACCTGCAAGCGATCACCATTGGGAGCCAATGCGGGAACCGGGTCCCCACCGTTGATCCGAATTGGTAGCACTGTCGAGAGGAACGACAGGATATCGTCGGCAATTCCATCGACCGCTGGCGCCGCTTCAAAGCCCGCATTGACGAGCAAGCCTGGGATCAATGGGTTGGCCTGTGCGAAACTCGCTGCTGCTGGAATGATCGGCAACAGCGTGTTCGGAGCCGATGGAGGGATTGCTCCTGGAACCAAACGATCATTGGTGATCGTGACGACGGAGGTATTGTTGGCGACGTTGATTAAATCGTACGCGGAGGGGAACATGCCTGGATTATTCGTCGATCCCGGCATAATCACACCGACGCCGAAACCGAACGGATCGATCGCGGTGCCCGCATCGACCAGGTCGGCTTCGCTAACCGCGTACACGTACAGTTGATCGCCCGCCGCACCAGCACCACCGCCGGCAACATTCACACCGGCTGCTCGAACACCGTGAATGTCCAGGTCTGGTCCGGTAGCTCCACCTGCTACGCCGGGGAACTGGTCGAACTGCGAACCTTCACTCGGTCCGTCCCAGGCATCGCCGTCCAAGAACACGAGAGCTTGATTGTTACTGTACGGGGCGATCGTTAGATCGTCGTCGGCGTTTGTGCCGGTGACCGTGACCCTGTCGTTGTTGTTGGCATCGCCAAAATAGGTCACCGTTTCGACTTGATTCAGATCCAGCGTCGTGGTGGACAGTGCGTCGGTAACATTCAAGTCACCGCTGGCCTTGGTAGCATCGGCATACGTCAAACCGATGATACGAGGAGCCGCATCCAACGCCAACGCGACTGGCGGTACGGCAACGCCTGCTGCGCCAGGTATCATCGTTCCGGCGGCTTGAATGAAGACGACATCACGAGCCGACGAAGTCGCCAGTGCTCCGCCGTTGATTTGGAACGTCGTGCCAGCGGCATTTGGAGTCGCTGTGTTTGCGGCAAAGTTGACATTGAAGGTATCTGTGCCTGCGGCACCGCCAAACGTGTTGGTTGCACCTGCAGAAATGCGATTGCCTTGGATATTGAATGTGCTATTGCCGCCGCCATCGGTGATCGTGTTGCTGACCGTGGCCGTGGTGTTGAACACATTGTAGGTGTTCGCCCCGGTGCCACCGGTCAGGTTGAAATTGGCGACCGGAGTAAACGAGCTGATGATCAAATCAGGGATCGCGGTTCCGCCACCCAGCAACCCAGTCGTTCCGACCGCCGCTCCACCATCGTTGAAATATAACTCCGTGTTGCCCGAACCGGGATCGAACACGAGATCGTACACGTCGCCCGCCGCATCACCCGCGTCAGAGACGTTCACGGTGGTCGCCGGGCCTGGTCCGACAAGCAGAGTGATCTGACCTTGAATACCATTCAAATTGCCCGCGTTCGCTGGCGCGTCGCTGGAAATGTTGACAACATCGCTAAAGGCTCCCACAAGGCCCGTATCAACGGTATAGATCGATCCAGCTTGCGTACTTTGGATATCGAAAGTGTCGACTGCGTTATTGCTGCTAATGATTGTAATGTTTTCAATCAGATCGCCGGTGTTGTAGGTGATGTCCGGAACAGCAGCCGATGGCGTGATGCCTTCGATTGTGGTTGAGGTCAAAGTGATCGTATCACCCGTCAGAGATGCCAGGTCGAATACATTGAGACTATCACCTGCTCCCGCTTCGTCGCCTGCTGGTGATACAAAAATCTGCCCCAGCACGTTGTCTACTTCAAATCCGGCTGATCCGATGGTGAAGTTATCCCCACCAGCACCGCCCAGCATGTTCGCGGTCACACCTGCGGGCAGCGACTGGATCGTGAGGAAATCCACACTCGCGTCGGTGTTGGTGATGTTGTCACCATCGATCGTGATCGTGGTTTCCGTTCCCGCTGGGTCGAGCCCTGCCAAGGTGATCGTATTGGTGGTCGGTCCACTGCGAACGACTAAGTTGGCAAATCCGCTGATGAAACGAGACTCAAAGCCTGCCGTACCGGTGATCATGTGACCGCCCGCACCCGCAGTATCGGCCAAGTCATCGGCGATCGTCAGATCGGCCCCCGTGGGTAGCGCACTGGCGTCGGCCAGGAACGTGCCGCCTGCACCGACCGCGATGATCGGAGCGAGGCTGTCGTACGAAATCGAAACCGCACCAGCGATGTTGGCCACACCGCTGTTGGCTGCTGCGACGTTGTCATCGAATGTCGAAAGTGTCTGCGGATTGGCAAAGATGAATTGCAGTCGATCGTTGTTAGCACCACCGGAAGCACCCGCCGCCATGTGAATGCCGACGTTTTGGTCGCCTGCACCGTTGAGCAATCCACTGGCCGTGTACGCGGTGTTGATGTGCGAGCCAGGGGCGACACCGGTCAGAATCGGTAAGCCATTGATGGTTTCATCAACGATCAACGCATCGTCACCACCCAAGCCATTGAACGTGATCGAAGTCGGTCCGGCAGAAACAAAATTCACCGTCGTGCCGCCATCGAGCGTCAACGCACCCGAATCAGCCGCACCGCCGTTACCCGTGATCACCAGCGTGTTGTCATTGGCATCGCCGACCACGGTGATGGGACCGACATTGGTCAGATTGAGCGTTTCGATTTCTTGGTAGTTGACTGTTGATCCGCCGATCACCACGCCAGTCGCAGTGATAGTGATCGCGGCGTTCATCGCATCCAGGTTCAGCACATCGCCAGGAGATGCGGGCAAGGCAGGCAGGTTGCCGTCAATGTTGAAGACGGTTGTGCCTTGCGGGGTCGGCGTGAACACGTCTGAATCGTCACCACCGTTCAGGAAGGTATTCGGCGTCATGATCACACCGGCGACGATGATCGTCGAGCCAGTTCCGACATCCTGGTCCGCGGGCGGAATCGGGTCCGCATTGATGGTCAGCGATCCGCCGGGGGCACTGATCGCCGTGCCCGCTTGAATGTCCACGTCATCGCCGACGTTGAAGATGATCGGATCGGCACCGACGTTGATGACGGCGGCATTGTTGATCGTCAGGTCATCTGTCGCGGCAGCGGTGTCGGCCACGTTGATGGTCAGTGGACCGTTGACGGTTGTGTTCTGGCCGAGAACAAATGGGCCAGCGGTGTTGACGGTCATCGCCGCGAAGGGACCTGCAGCTCCAGTGACACCGTTGAACTGAGCCGGGGCACCACTGGAATTGATTACTAGCAAATCGTCATTGCCAGCATTATCATCGACCGTACTGCCGAAGGTAATTCCCGCACCTGTCGAATTGATCGTCACTGTGCTCCCAGCGCCTACAAAGGTCTCAATCGCGTCGTTGTATGTCTGAGCGCCGGTTGTGTTGATTGTAATATCACCAAAACTGCCGAGGCCCGTCCCTCCCGCTGCGTCAGTCGTGATACTTGCCAGTGGTGTTAACCCACCAACATCTCTCACGAAACCATTATTGATTGCGGCCGATGTATCATTGAGCGTAAGGCTGAACGCACCGTCCACTGTGTCTCCGAAGATAATTTCAACACCAGTAACGACCAAGTTTCCCGCTAAAACGAATGGGTCATTGTAAGCCTGACCGTTGGTAGTGTTGATCGTGGCCGAACTGACTGTCGTCGTGCCACCTACAGCATTCACCGTCAAGCTCGCGGCCGTGATCGGCTGGTTAATGTTGACTTGGCCAGCGACAGCGATGTTACCTGCAGCGATGTTTGTCGGAGTGGTTTGGAAGTTCACGGTATCGGCCGCCGTGCCAAAGACAGTCAAGCTGGCGTTGAAGGCCGGGTCCAGGCCTTCGATCCCAATCACATCACCCGCGCCACCGGGATTGATCGTCAACGAAACGGCTGGGTTGGCAAAGACCGTGTTCTCAAACGTGCTGCCGGTGAGCTGGCTCATGCCGGCCCCCGCGTTGTTCGTGAGCACCACATCTGGGTTGGCGACAGCGGGTAGATTGAAAACGATGTTGTTTGCTGTCCCCATGTTCGTGATCGGTTCCAGCCCGGTGTACGTGATCACTGACCCGTCCAAGTCGATACTGCCGTTGTTGCCATTGGCATCTTGAGTAGTGAAGGTATAGGTCGTTGTGTTGAAGGGTGCCACGTTGCCTTGAATGATCAAACGGTCGCCGGTCGCAGTCGCTTGATCACCGCCATCGAAAGTTAATCCACCGGCGGGAATCGGATTGCCGTTGGCATAATCGACTGTGAAGGTGTCATCACCCGCTCCACCAGTGACCGTTAGGGTGTTGATGGCGGACTTGTTGATTCGTTGGATCACGGTGTCTGTTGAATCCCGAATTTCAATCAATTCAGCATTCGTCACACTGAGGATGGCGCGAAACGGACCGACGCCAGCCAGTTCGTCCAAGTTCAATTCATCTGGTGCCAAGATGAAGGGTTCATTTCCGTTGGTCCCGTCATCGGCACTGAAGAACAACGTGCCGCCGACGTTCGTCAGATTGCCTGGATAGGAACCTACGGCTGGAGTGGGATCGATATCTTTGACGAGGACGGTTCCTGCGTCCGTACCATCAGACTTCCAAAGCTCGTATCCGGTGGTGCCGTCATTAGCACGGAAGAACAAAGTGCCGCCGACGTTCGTCAGATATGATGGATTGGAGAATCCGCCTAGAGCGGGGTTGATATCCTTGACAAGGACGGTTCCTGCGTCCGTGCCATCGGATTTCCATAGCTCGTATCCGTTGGTGCCGTCATAAGCACTGAAGAACAACGTGCCGCCGACGTTGGTCAGAACGCCTGCATAAGAACCTGCGCCTGGAGTGGGATTGATATCTTTAACGAGGGTGGTACCCGCGTCCGTGCCATCAGATTTCCATAGCTCGTATCCGTTGGTGCCGTCATATGCACTGAAGAACAACGTGCCGCCGACGTTGGTCAGATTGCTTGGACTTGAACTTGCGCCAGGATTGGGATTGATATCTTTAACGAGGGTGGTGCCTGCGTCCGTGCCATCGGAATTCCATAGCTCGAATCCGTTGGTGCCGTCATAAGCACTGAAGAACAAAGTGCCGCCGACGTGTG
>JBGSMN010000044.1:0-3537 GCA_041740155.1 Rhodopirellula sp. | reverse complement strand
TGGTACGCCAAGTGACCAAGGGTGAATTCGACATCCTCCGCGTGCTGCATATTGACGAAAAGACCGATCGCGTTTTCCTCCTCGCTTCACCAGAGAATCCGACGCAGCAATACCTGTATTGCGTTTCGCTGAGTGGGAGCGGCACACTCAAGCGTTTGAGTCCGGCAGACCAGTCGGGATGGCACGAATACTCCATTGCACCCGATGGCTTGTTCGCACTCCACACGTACTCTGCCTTTGGCAATCCGCCTCGCACCGAAGTCGTCTCGCTTCCCGATCACGCAGTGCTGCACACGCTCGTAGCGAACGAAGCACTCCGCGCGTCGGTAGAGAAACTATCGCAGGCGCCGGTCGAGTTCTTGCAAGTCGACATTGGTGCGGGCGTGAAGTTGGACGGATGGTTGATGAAACCATCGGACTTCGACCCCGCTAAGAAGTATCCGCTTGTGTTTTATGTTTACGGCGAACCGGCCGGTCAATCAGTGCTGGATCGTTGGGGCGACAAAAAATACCTCTGGCATCTCATGCTCACACAGCAGGGTTACGTCGTGGCGTGTGTGGATAATCGGGGAACGCCCAGCCCGCGCGGCCGTGAGTGGAGGAAAGCCGCGTATCGGCGGGTCGGTACGCTCGCGTCTGAGGAACAATCTGCGGCCGCGCGAGAACTGCTAAAGCGTTCCTACCTTGACGAGACAAGGGTCGGTGTCTGGGGGTGGAGTGGCGGCGGGTCGATGACACTCAACCTATTGTTCCGCTACCCCGACTTGTACCGCACTGGCATGTCTGTCGCTGCGGTGCCGGACATGCGTCTCTACGACACGATCTATCAGGAACGGTACATGGGTTTGCCACAAGATAATTGCAACGATTACGAGCAAGGTTCGCCAATCACGCATGCAGCGGGACTGCAGGGGAACTTACTTGTCGTTCACGGAACGGGCGATGACAATTGTCACATTCAAGGAATGGAGAAGTTGGCAAATCGGCTCATCGAACTGAACAAGCCGTTCACAATGATGGCCTACCCGAATCGAAGCCATTCGATCGACGAAGGCAAGACCACCAGCCTGCACCTATACGGGTTGCTCACTCGGTTTCTGAACAGCCATTTGCCAGCCGGACAGGAACCATAAAACAACCCGAGTGCGGATCATTGAACAACATCGACTAACCCGATCATCGAATCCGTAAAACACGCAGACTCTTCAGCCGTGCGTCCGTGCCGGGGCTATCTCGACTCACCAACGATACAATTTCAACGCGTTTAAGTCGCGAATAATCAGGCCGTTCTCAACGACTGCGAGATAAGCCCACGAGTCATTTGCAACTTTGCGACGGTCTAGGATTTCCAGTTCATTTCGATTCAACTTGACTGACATCAACTCTCCTGACTCGTCCAATACCAGCATCACATCTCGATTGCGGACTAGGCTTTGATATTTTCCCATCGGTGAACCTGTCCACAAAATATCACCCGTCTGCGCGTCCATTGCGGTCAGCCGGTCGCTCTTCGAGTGCAGATAGATCGTGTCTTCAAATACGACAGGCGATGACATGTATGCCTGAATCTTTTGATTCCAACGCTCTGTGACTTGCCATTGGTCACCGCTGTGGGACAGGTCAAACAATTGCGAACGACCGCTGTGGGCGGCTGTGAAAACACTTTCGCCGATGACGGTTGGTGTCAGTACGTTCATGTTCCGATAAGCTTCGACGGGCTCGGACCACAACACTTTTCCGTCGTCTATTGAGATGCCACAGAGTTTGAGTCGAGACTGAACGACGAGTTGTTTTACACCTGCGATAGTCGCAATGACCGGACTGCTGAACGCGTCGCCGTCTTCCTCACTATCAAGAGCTTTCCAGACCGTACTTCCATCGGCTACCGATAGTTTAAGCGTCGCCCCTCCACCCTGAACGTAGATGGCACCCGCTTCAATAATCGGCGAACAAACGGCACCGAAGTGAGGACGATCAGAGCCGAATCGCTCAGCGAGATCCATCTGCCATCGCTTCTCGCCCGTCGCTGGATCGAGACAGATCAGTTCATCCCGAATTCCCAAGACGACCAACGCGCCTTCGGCGAGTGCCGGGGTCGACTTAATCCAAGAACCGTTTGCAGCTGCATACGGAGGAACTTTGATTGCACCATCCCACCACGCGGTCCACTTTGCTTCTCCCGTGGCCAGATCCAGCGCGGTGACTCGCTCAAATTTCTCGTCGACCGTTTCCGTTGTGTACACGACTTTTCCGTCGGTGATCGGTCCGCTGTACGAAGGCGAGAGCGGCCTTTCCCAGACAAGTGAAAGCTCGGACAGTGAGTTCGGTAGATCGCCCGCCCACACTCCATCTCGCTGCGGACCTCGCCACTGATTCCACTGAGCCGTCTTCTCTTGCGCGGTGGCAGTTGGATCAGCTGCGTTCACAGAACTGCCAGTGATCAACACAAAACAGGAAACTAACAGCGTCGTTCGCATAGCTTTTCTTGGAGTTTTAAGGCTTCGGCAATATGGAACATGTTATACGCAGGGCAAGGTTGATTCTTGGCGATGACTAGCGAGATGATATCACCGAGCGGACAGCCATGGTGCTTGGCGTTTTAGCAGGAAGATATGGTGACGTTTCGAGTCATCGACGGATTCGCAGTGTTATGCTGCTAGCTAGATTCTCATGGGACGGGCACGATAGAATCTTTGGGTCGCTACTTGCGTTGATGCGTTGCTATATCCAATACCATGTCAGTACCCGCGAATGACTAGTCCTCCCCATACGATTCGCATTTTCATCTCCAGTCCGGGTGACGTCGTCGAGGAACGGGATGGCGCTCGTCGTGTGGTCGAAGGGCTGCAGCGACTGTACCCAGGCACTCGACTGCTGCCGGTGCTGTGGGAAGAACTCGCTCTTCCGGCGACAGCGTCCTTTCAAGAGACCATCGATTTCCTGATTGGACGCGAGCCAATCGATGTTGCCGTCTTCATTCTTTGGTCACGGCTCGGTTCTCCGCTTGGGGCCGCCATCACGCGACCGGACGGCACACCGTACCGCAGCGGAACCGAGCGCGAGCTTGATCTGATGCTGACCGCATTTGAACAAAGTGGGCGACAGCGGCCGGTCATTCTCGCGTATGCCCGCGACGACGATGCTGCGTTCAAACAGCGGCTGACCGAACTGCCGACGTCCCAGTTGGAAGAATTCGTCAACCAGCGAAAACTTGCCGAAGCTTTTATTCGCGAGCAGTTCCACGATGCCGAGGGTCGGAATCTACGTGCCTATCAAACATATCGCGAGCCGGTCGGCTTCGTTCAACGTTTACGGTTGCACCTGCGGAACGTGATCGACGATCTGCTGGGCGCCGATGCGGCACCGAGTTGGACGGAAGAACCATATCGCGGCTTGGAAGTATTCGACGTCTCTCACGCCGCCATCTTTCATGGCCGCGAAGAGGAGACCTGCCAACTACTGCAACGGCTGCGCGATCAGGAACAAGCCGGTTGTGCATTCGCGGTGATCGTAGGTGCGAGTGGTTCAGGAAAGAGC
>JBGSMN010000036.1:0-2766 GCA_041740155.1 Rhodopirellula sp. | reverse complement strand
TGAAGTGCCACCGCGATATGAACGTCCGGTGCAACGTGCCTGGTTTTCGCAAGCTGCTTACAGATCGACGTTTCGTGCTCGTCATTCTGACACCTACGGAAAGCAAGAAGGAGCGTCTTATCAACGCACTTAAAAATGGCGACTGGCCCGTCAACACCCGACGTGATGTCTTTGTGGTTCCCGAACTCGGTTACCTCATTTCCACTTAGGAGAAAAAATGGCCATTCCGAATCTTCAACTCGACAACCCAATCGACTTGGCGGCTGTACCCGACACGCCGCTGTCGATTCAATTGCCCGCATTGGGACTTCCCCAGGGGCTGGGGCAATGGCGAACGATGCGAAACTTCGTGTACATCGTGATTGGCACAGCGTTGACCCTGTTCTTTGGTGGAACTTTTGTCGCCGAGGCTGCTGCCAAGAACCAAGGACTCGTTCAGCTTTTAGTGATGGTTCAGCGGGTCGCTGCTGGTGGTTTAGCCTTCATTATCGCTTGTCGACCGGAAATCCGTGCGGAAGGAATCGGAGTTGTCAGCGTCATTGCTGCCGCATTGTTGGTCTTTGCATCGATGGTTGTCAATCGATTTTATCCGCACAGTAAGCCGACGATGCAGGTCGTCATGTACTGTTTACTCGTCGCATTGTTGGTCATGGAGCTAGGATTCTACTTCTTCACGCTATGGAAAGAATCAGTTTTTACGGATGAAGAGCGAGCCAAGTCGGGTAACGATCTGTACCGGCAGCTTCTCGGCATTGTGGGCTCCGGTATCCTCTTGTTCGCGACCATGGGATTCTTACTAACTCCGCTGACCACTATCTGCGGCGCTTCACTCTTAGCCTTCGGCATCGGCTTTTCCAGGCTCAATCAGCTCTACAAAAAACCTTGGAAATCTTTCTATCGAGCAATCGCAAATTTCCTCTTCTATCCAAGCCAATCTGAGCTAGCTCCGGGTCTGATATCGACGCCCGCCGGAAGTTTTCTATCGAGGTCGGCATTAATCGGGGTAGTGATTGCGTCGGCTCTGCCGTCAGTTGCTGACGAGGCTGCCGCAGGTCACATGTGGCTGGCTATCGGTTGGGCTCTAGCGCCGTTCGCATTGCTGCTCTCCATCTCTGTGTTAGTGGTTTCAATCGTCGGAGCGACAATCGTCATGGGAGAACCGACCAAGGCTTGGCGGGAAATCGTCAAGAAGATGCGAAAGTCTCCTAACGAAGTTGAACGCAACGCTCTGTTCCTTGGCTATGTGGCTAACGATTGGTCACCGACACTGGTAGACCGCTCGCTTTGCTTCCAACACTTCCACATTCTAGGTGCAACGGGTGCCAACAAGTCGTCGATGGGACTCGCGCCGCTTATTGAGCAGTTAATTAGCTTTGGTGATGCATCGGTCATTATCATCGATTTGAAAGCGGATTCACCAGAGCTTTACTGGGCAGCCGAAGCGGCGGTCAAAGACTATCGTGCAGAGCACCGTTCTGACATTCCACTCAAGCTTTTCTCGCTGGGGAACGGAACACGTTCGCATATGTTCAATCCGTTTCTCACCACCGGATGGACTGGAATGAGTACGCTTGAACGCACAGATATTCTGAGCACGAGTTGTGGATTGGCGTATGGACACGACTATGGCCCCTCGTTTTTCACGTCGGCCAACTCCGCCGTCCTTCGCGAATCCAACCTTCTCAATCCCGATGCAATGTCCTTTCGTCAGCTCTACAAGGACGTCGCTCGAATACTTCGTGGCGACGATGATCGCTTGCTTCCAGAACTTCGGCGAGCAGGCGTTCACGTCATGGAAGTCATTGGACGACTCGCCAGCTACGAGGGGATCAATATCGTTCCCGGCAGCGGCTACGATGACTCGGTCATTGAGAACCAAATTCAGCTTGCCGAGTACTTTCAGAAACCGGGGGTTGCATACTTTCGATTGCCGTCAACAACTTCGTCCATCGGCGCTCCTTCGATCGCAAGACTCATCCTCTATTTCCTCATCATCGCCGGAAAAACGTCACAGCGCAAGACGAAAGTGCATGTCATCATTGATGAATTCCAGCGGATGGCTTCCGATAACCTAGACCAGATGCTTCAGATGGCACGCAGCCATGACATTGGCCTTGTGCTATGCAATCAGTCGCTCAGCGATCTCCAAGCAAACAGCGCTAAAGTATATCACGCGGTCGATGGCAATTGTGGCATTCGTAAGTGGTTTTCGATCGCGTCCAGCTCGGAAATGAAGATGCTCGAGTATCTGATGGGAACGAAAGAAGAGATCGAGGTTACCGAGTCCCGCAACCGGCGAGAAACAACGTATTCTTCACGGACTGTACACGTTCCGCGTGCCCGGGTAACAGATCTTCACACCATCTCTGAAGATCCAAATCTCAGCATCCTTCAGATAGGCGGCTCAGGTAAGGGATACGCGAGGTATCACGGCATACCTTTTGTCGCCTATTCGAACTACCACATCTCAGAAGATGAGTTTGCTCGTCGCAGCAAAATGCCTTGGCCATCTGATCTTGTAGGCATGTTCGACACGAAGGAAGAAGCCCAGGCCGATCCCCATGTCGGGAAGACTCCCAAGGGTAAGTCTGGAAAATCAAGAAAAGATCAACGAAACGGCGATGGTTCTAACAATCCCCACACGGAAGGATGGGATCAGGATCTTTTCTCTTAACGATCCTACAAGTTTTTACTTTGGGCGCTCATGGCAATCCCTGAGCGCTTTGGGCAGCTATTGTCATGGCATCACTGATTTTTACCCAGCCA
>JBGSMN010000453.1:0-3309 GCA_041740155.1 Rhodopirellula sp. | reverse complement strand
CCCGACTATTTCCATGGGTGACATCGGATCGGTAGTAGCGGAATAGTTAATACGATACCGATACTGCCGCTGAACACTTCTGGGGTTGGGACGAGGAAATGGCTTGGCATTCGGGTCTGGAACGCCATATTGAGTTCGAACATCGGGATTTAGTCCTATTCCAGACTGCACAACCCCACCTTCTAACGGCACGCGGTTCTCAAGCCCCATCATAAAACTCGTCCAGTCCGCCTTCTGAATCCAAGAACCGAAATATCTCACCAGTGGATCTCGAGCTTGATCTGCAGCCTGTGTGTAAAATGTAACGCTTCCATCTGGGTTATTTGTGTAGCCAAATTCTCGAGAACCATATACTGGATGCTCGTCGGCACCGTTGTGGGGATTATTGAGCGTACTAAACTCAAAATAAGACCCATTTGAAGAGTGAACGATATCCGTAAGCATCACATCACCGCCTCCATCCTCACCACGGATGTCAATATGAATTATGTCGCCAACGCGCGGACTATTCGCGGCGGCAGGTTCTAGGAATGAAAACTTATTAATCGTTGAGAAAAGTTCGGATGCGGTTCCCCGACCAACACCATTAATATCGCTCAACATCTCATTGAGCAACCTATCTGCTGCTCCCGGAGGCAATCTAAATGTAGAGCGGTAATTGTCATATGCGATATATGGACCCTTTAATGGACCGTCGTATGGAGCTTGACCCGGACGCTGAAGGACAGCCTGCCTAGGAGATGGGTGCGATTTATTATAGCGATCAAGTGCTTCCTGAACTGCAGGTGGGAAGTCATTACTTAAGAGGCGTTTGTAGACAGGGTCAGCCAACGGATCAAAATCGTCACTGGCATCTGTGCCGCTCCCTGTCGCATTGCTCCCTGGAGGAGTCAATCCATGCCAGCCGGGTTTCGTAATACCGGTGCCGGGATCAGTTGTTGCGGACAGTCCGTCTTCCGAGACGGTGGCAGTACCTTCGATGACCAGCTGGCCAGTGGTGTGATCAAAACTCAGGAAATTGAGTTTGGTTCCTGGAGCGGCATTGAACACATTCGGGAACGTCATTTGCAACGGCGTGGAGAATACCGATGCATCTGGCGCTTGAATCGTGATGTCGAAGGTGTGTTGTAACAGTCCAGGCGGCAACATGTCACGGACGAGTTCCGGCGGAACCGTGCTAATTCCTATCTGCGCATTCGCCAGCGGTTGACCATCGATACCAAGCACTGAGTTCGGCATCACTTCTAACGTCAGATTGGCGCGTTGTTGGTCAGTGAGGTTCGGTGACGACATGCCATCCACGCCGATCACCGTCATCGTGCTAGTGCTGATCGGTTTCAAAATGCTTGTTTGCACACGAGGCAAATAGATCTCGGAACGACTGGTATTTGCTGCTCGCTCTTGACGCGTGCCCATTGTTCCCATCGCGGTGTTGACACTTCCGACGACAAGTTCTAGGTCCATAACCATTTCAGGAAAAAAAACGCCCGTCGGAGCGTTTGTCGCCGTGCGACCGTCAACCGCAAGCTTGACCGATCCCGACGGTAAGCTGGTCAGTTCAAAGAATCCATCTGCATCGGTCAAAACAAATTGGTCTTCACGACCAAGTATGAACACTTTGGCACCCGCAATTGGATTTAAGAAAACGTCGTCGGCAGTGTGCGGTATGCCGTCGGGGCCAGAACGTATGTCGTCCTGAGTCATCGCCTTCAAATCGGGGCCAGGATCAACGACGCGACCGCGAATCGACGTATTTGGAAGTGAGGCTAGGCTGACGGTACTAAACGAATACCTGAACTTGCCTCCGGGGGTTGCGTTGTTGTCTGCGTCAAGCAGCTTGCCGTCAGTTCCCTTTATCAAGTCGCCGTCGATATGTACCGTGATCGTTGATGATCCGGGCATGGGGTTGGTAAAGAACAACCAAGCGAAGGCTCCGTCCTGTGCGGGAACAATCGTTGCAGGGAGCTTGGTGCCAGAGGTGTCGGTTGCGTAGAAGCTGTGCGGAGTTAACGTCGCTACATCGACCGGGCGAGTGAACTTGATTTGCGGTCGGAACGTGCTGCCAACATCGCTTGCTCCCTGTTGCGGAGAGTGGCTGGCGACAGATAGCGGAATCAGTTCGCCGAGTGTGAATGTTCGAGTGACGGTTGTTTCCAATCTCGCTTTGTCGACGGCGACAACATTGAGAGTGTGCGAACCTACCGTCACTCTGGATAGGTCGAGCGTTTGACTGAAAGTCCCTCCATTTGGATTCAAGCTGATCGAAGTTTTCGCACCAGCATCGATCTGGTACGTCAGTGAGACAAGATTCGACCCGGTTCCCGAAGCAGAACCCTCGATGCGTTGCCCTAACGCAAGGGTCGCTGCGTCTGCGGGGCTTGTCAGCGTCAATTCAGGCTTGAGCGTATCAAGTATGAACTCGAAGACGTGGTGCGTCGACTGCAATCCCGCTTTGTCGATTGCGTTGATGCGAAGGGTGTGGAATCCGTCAGCTGTACCATCGAGAACAAGTGCCGGAATGTATTGAAACTTGCCATTGGCGTCGAGCACCAACGCTTTGGCGGCTGCGTCATCGAGTTGAATGCTGGCTGATTCGACTCCAGACAGATTGTCGATGACCCAACCTTGCAGCAGTGGGCTCGTTGGTGTCGTCATTCTCTGTTCAGGAGACGTGAAAATGACGTTCGGTGCTTCGACGTCATCCGCGAGCGAGAACCGTGCCAGCACAGCATTGGCGACGGCTTGCCCTGTAGCTTGTCCGTCTTGGTTGGAGAATTCATAGTGAATTCCTCCATAGATGCGGCTGCGACCAGCTTCGGCAGCAGCTTGTTCAAAGCTTGCGTAACTGCGCGTGACTCCGGGTAGGCCGAGCGAAGTGGTTGTGAAAGCAGTATCGCTGCCGAAATAGTTGGAAAGAATCGTGGCTGCGGCCGCGCTAAAGGTGCTGTGTCCTGAGACATACTCTGGATGCGGTGGTGTGATGAGAAATGGTGACCACGTTGGATCGGAATCAGTGAGAGGATTCCCGTCGCTGGCTGCTTCCGCGATCGCAGTGATCGGGCGCCAGAGATCATACTGGTACTTCACTTTCCAAGCAGCGATTGCTGCGTCGCCCATTGCGGTGTTTAGCATCGCGAACAATCTAGCGCTCTCCCCCAGGCTCAATTCTTGTTCTGACGCGAGCTGTAAAGCAATCTCGTTCCAATGCCCTGGCGGGGTGTAGGTTCCCGATCCATCTGACCAAAACTTGGCTTGTTCCGTTTCGTCGGCAGTCCGAGTTGTGCTTGTCGCCGAGCCGAGCAATTTCAC
>JBGSMN010000446.1:0-2419 GCA_041740155.1 Rhodopirellula sp. | reverse complement strand
AGCGGCGCTGATGACTGGCAGCCATTCAACGCGAGTCGGGATCGGCGGTGTCATGTTTCCTCGAAACGATCACGGTCTGAATCCCGACGAGATCACGCTGCCTGAGTTGCTGAAGGATCAAGGTTATGCGACGGCCATCATAGGTAAGTGGCATCTCGGCAATCAAGACATGTTTCAACCACTCAACCATGGCTTTGACTACTGGTACGGAACGCCATCGTCCAACAGCCAGGGCTTCTATCCAACACTCAAGCAATACGCGCCCGATTGCGTGTTTCGCGAAGGCTACACCCGCGAGAACATCCTCGAACTGGACGAGGCGAAATGTCCACTCTTGCGGAACAATGTCGTCATCGAAGTGCCAGCGGATCAAACGCAGTTCACTCAGCGGTACACACACGAGACGCTCCGCTTCATCACCGATAACAAAGACAAGCCGTTCTTTGTGTATCTGGCGCATAACATGCCCCACATCCCTCTGCACGCTTCCGAGAAATTCATCGGGACCAGCAAGCGAGGTATCTACGGTGACACCGTCCAAGAACTCGATTGGAGCACCGGCGAGATCTTGAAGACATTAAAAGAACTTGAGTTGGATAAGAACACACTAGTTATCTTCACGTCCGACAACGGCCCCAACACCAGCACAGGCGGCAGCGCCGGAGCGTTGAAAGGCGGCAAAGGTTCGACTCTCGAAGGAGGCGTCCGAGTTCCATTTGTCGCTCGCTGGCCAGGAAAAATTCCTGCGGGCATCGAATCTGACGAAGCCATCACCGGCATGGACCTGTTGCCGACGTTGACGAAACTTGCACATGGCGAAGTTCCCAGCGACCGCGTGATTGATGGAAAAGACATCTGGCCGCTACTGGCCGGAGCGCCGGATGCCAACTCACCTCACGAAGCGATCTATTACCTGCGAGGACGAGGCGTTCAGGGAATCCGCGTTGGCGACTGGAAGTATCTCGTGTCCGATGCGTCGGAGAAGGATGAACCCAAAGTTGAGGTTGAGTTGACTACGGAGGAGCAGAAACTGCCTCGCAAAGAACGGAAAACGATCATCAAGGAACGCAGCAAAGCCGTGGGTCAGAAATCGGGGCCAACGGCGGCGCTTTATAATCTGAGTGACGATATCGGCGAACAAAACAATCTGATTGCAAAACATCCTGAAATCGTTACGCGTTTGAAGAAGTTGTTGGATGAGTTTGGACGCGAACTTCGTGCCAACTCAAGACCTGCTGGAGTTGCGAAACCAACTTCGATTGATTAGCCACAGATGAACACGGATCAACACAGATGAGCAGAACAATAAAATGAATCCGTGTTTATCTGTGTTCAACCGTGGCCTTTTACTTCAATAAAAAACATGAATTTCGACTCTACTTTAGCACCAGTTGTCCTGCGACTCGCCTTAATGATCTTTGCAGCATTGTTTGCGACAAATGCCTTTGCCGCAGAGATCCCCAAACGGGTTCAGAAGAAGATTTTAGCTGGTGCACCTGAGATAGACTTGAACAACGATGGCACAATTACGGTCGAAGAATTGAAAACAAGCCGTCACAAGCTGCCGGAGAACATGCAAGTGCTATTGGATGTCTACCTCAGCACGCAGGTCGATACGACCAAGAATTCAGAACCAGCCAAGCACATAACGACACTCCCGAAGCCACCCGAGAGTAACGGGAACACACCATTCCTTGACCCGATTTTTAAGTATCAGAGAATCGAGAACATTACTTATGGAACAGCAAAAAGCGGTGACACCACGATGCCATTATTGCTTGATGTTTATCGTCCTATAGCCACGGCTCAGTTGCCCGAAAAACTGCCGACAATGATCTTCGCTTTTGGGGGAGGCTGGCGCAAAGGATCCAAAGACGTCAAATACATCAGGGATCTTTGCGGGTATTTTGCCCAGCGCGGCTATGTTGCCATTTCAATTCAATATCGGATCGAGAAAGACAATCCGCCGGCGCTGCCCGGGCCAGCCCCAAACCCTGATGGGAATGATCAATTCCGCCTGATCAATGCCGCGTTTCAGGACACATGCGACGCCGTCCGTTGGGTCAGGGCGAATGCAAGCAACTACAACATCGATCCGAAACGCATCGGCATCGGTGGAGTCTCCGCAGGCGCATTCAATGCGCTGCACACTGGATTCTGCGATGACGAAATCACCGGCCCTGATGCCAAAGTCGCTGCGGTGATTTCTCTCATGGGTGCGATTGTAGCAAGCCACATTGATGAGAACGATCCGCCTGTTTTCATTGCCCATGGCACCCGTGACAACGTGGCTCCTTACGCGATGGTCAAGAACATGGTGCAGCAACTGGAAAAAGTGAACGCCGAATACAGCTTCTATCCGGTAGACGGTGTGGCACACCGGCTTCAGACAATTCTCGAAGCCGAGTTCGACGGCAAG
>JBGSMN010000198.1:0-12986 GCA_041740155.1 Rhodopirellula sp. | reverse complement strand
CCCTGAAAGAACCCTTCTCATGCCTATTACCTATGACGAACCAACGCATCCAGGTAGCCTGGAACGGTCACCGCTGCGCCGCAAAAAACCGGGCACGCAAGATCCAGAACCCGAACGGCGGTCGCTTGTTTAAGGACTAGTTACGACTGGGAACTGCCTCGTGGTAATATATTTTGCTTCAGCCCAAACGCCCTGCTGATGGCTGGGGCCAATGTCCGAGATGGTGGATATGCTGTGATTTTGGACACATTTTTTCCTCCGTACCAGCCTAATAAACTATGGTTTTTCGACCGTTTTGTTGAGGACAAGGAAATCCGGTGTGCTTGTTTCAGTCCTGACGCTAATTGCATCGCCGCAGGTTTGAATGATGGTACCGTTTCAGTTCTCGATATTGCAACGGGCGAGGAAACCGCACGGCTAGACAACAGCGACTATCGGAGAGGAAGACACCTCAGAAAGCCTAATCGCGACGAATCCTCGTTCGCAATAGAGTATGAACAAGCCGTCACAAGCCTATGTTTCAGCCCTGATGGGACACATATTGCATTTGGGAATCTTGTAAATGAAGTAACCGTTTGGGAAACCGAAACCGATTTAGTTTCGTCACACCGAGGACACGTTGCACCAGTCACCAGCATTAGCTTCACACCGGACGGAACAAGTTTTTTTTCTGGTGATCAAGATGGACGCATCAAGAGATGGGTGGTGAATTTGGCGGATAAGGGTAATTTTCGAGACAGCGAGACCAAAGACTATGTTGTGGCATCCGATGACCGCAGCACCTATGAGACGCATGAATCTAACGAAATGTATCCGTATTTCAAATTCGGTCATTACGTAAGCCCCTGCGTTAGCGTTAATGGTGAATCTATCGCGGCGATCGTGGGAGCTCGTTTGTATTTGTGGGATACGAAAAGCCAACAGCTAATAGCAAAGACGGAATTTCCCCCTGGCGATCTTGGTAGCTTACCCGTCGGCTGCAAGCTCAGCACTGGCTCGACAGGGCTCTCCGGATTCAGCGCAGACGGCTCTCTGGTATATTTGGTCACTAATTTCCAATCACGCTCCGACCCATTTTTTTCATTTTATTCATATGATCCATTTGATCCGTTTTCTCTATCTGAACCTAACGATGATAATCTGGGATGGACGTGGGAAATTGAGACAGGAATTATTACCTACGTTGGAGAATACAGAGAAGATGATTTCCCAATGGACTTAGGACCGTCAATATCCAAGAGTGAGCTAAATACACGTTGGGCGGTCCTCTCACGCGAAGACGACGCCTTATTAGTTGATCGGGAATTTAGATCACAGACGCATGAAGAAACAAACTCACAGCGATTTTCTAAGATAAATCCGCCAGATCATGCAAGAGAGTTTGAGGCAGCTTGGAAACGGCGTGACTACTTCGCTGCTGCGTTGCATATTTCATGGTGCGTAAAAGAAAGTCCGAATTCGTACCTGAGATACATCCAACTAAGGTGCATAATGGACGCCCTAGACGGGCGAACACAACACATTCTACAAGACATCGACGTTGTCTCGAAAGCACTTCAACAGGTGGCTCCAGATTCACACGCTTTACCAATTGAGACTATCTATTCAATTGAAAATATGGTGTCGGAACTCTGTATCATTCCAGGTGCGAACTCGAATAGCGAAGCGCTCACCATACTAGAAAAGGCGTTAATGGCAAAGAATTCTGATTTAACGAACATGCGCCGATACGAAATCTATTCCACACTCGGCAAAGCTTATTTCTGGAACGAGAACTACCAAGCTGCCATCGAAGCATGTAAAAATTCGGTCGATGTGCAAACGCAACTCCGCGCAAATAGATTTGGAGACCTCCATACCGAACTAGATAATTACGCGATTATTGCGATGAGCCACCTTCATCTTGGCAACCACGATGAAGCTAAAAGGTATCGTAGCCAGCATGTGATTACAACGGAAGAATATGATAACCCAAATCGTCAGTTTGATGAAGAAATACTGCATTTAGGGGAATACAGAGACCTTAAAGGTGATATGGATGCCTTGTTCGATCGTGAGTACTCGGATGATCAAGAATGAATGGCTTTATGCAATTGTCTTAATTTGTGGATGTCGCGGAGGTGAATTTCTCTCATTAAAGGTTCCTTCGAGTAGCAGGCATTGGATGAGACTTGCCAGCATATTTGTAGTCGTTTCGCTTTATGAATCCTGAGATTTTTCGGGATATGCTCGACTTGGAATGGAACCTCGGGACAGTTCAGGGTTTTAACGCAACTAATAAATTTGTCTCAGGACGATACAATGCTTTCTGATATGGTAGGTCTCAATAAAACGAATCCCAGTTTTTCGAGAATTGATACTGCGTGTTTTTTGGTTCACAAAGAGCCGCAACATTTATTCAGAAGGTGCCAAGCCACCATACAAAAGATGCCATGACATCGATATCGCAGCATTGCTAAGGAGCGATAGAAATGTTGCATAAACCCATTCTCATCAAAAGTTACACTTCTTCACTTCTGCATGCGGAACTTCAGGGAAATGATCTGTCAAAAATTAATTGTGTCTATGATTATTCTTATTGCCGTGCTGGCATCACCTCGGCTTTATGGCCAAGACCTGGTTTCAAAAGATATTGCGGCGATGGCCAGGCTATGCTCGTTGGAATATTACGTCGACCATATTCCATCAGATCACCGTGTGCTTGGTGAACTGTCCGAACGGTCGCGGGTTCTTGCCGATTCCAATGACCGGGCAATGCGTGACATTGCGGAGCCCGTAAAAAAAACTTTCCTAGCCGCACAACAGTTAGGCATTGCACAGATGATAGTGTATGCGGGGGCAAAGCAGACGTCTGCGATTGAAACAATCGAAAAATTGCTCCGTGCCGCAGAGCGGGATCAATCGTTGCCCACCGACATCTCGGAGGAATACGCTGACCAAATTTTCGACCGCGTTTCTCGATGGAGAACAGTAAACGGCCTTAACGCGGCAGCTGGCAACTACCTCGTCGAGAATCAAAAACGATGGTTGGAAATTGGAGTCCCTCGGCTTGAATCCACTATTTTTCCAACTGTTCAATCTCCGCTACAAGTCTCATACGGTCTGATCCAGGACGTCGGATACGCAAGATTTACCAACGTATCAAAATCAACAGTTACCGACTGCATCTTACAAGTGTCATTCAACGCTGACCAAGGCAGAGACAACAGCAAGCAACACTCGTTTAGCTACATGTATTTCTTTCCGGAGTTATCCCCAGGGCAATCCGCAATCACCATGAATATGCAACCTGGTGGACAATGGCAGAGCCAGATGACTGAGACAAACCCAAGGAAATTCAATTCGCCATTGAAGGCTAACAGTTCCAAGTTTAGCACAACAGTCTTCTACGACAAAGGCAAGAGTACAATTTCTGGAATCACTGTCGCAGATGGGCTCGCACTGCAAGGACAGTTGATAAAAATACTCTTCCATCAAGGAGCTGTGTTTGCTTCAAGGAGTAACAAGCTGTCGGTTTCAAAAGTTCGGTCACGAGGAACTCAAGTGATAGTGAACTTCAATGGCGGTATGGAAGAGGCGACGATAGATAACACTTGGAATAACAGTCTTCCCCAATCAGATTTTGAGCGACACTCGTCCGCGTTTCGGATACGAATTGGTGCGTCCAAGGCCAAGGCGACTCGATTGCGTGGTAGCGGAAAATCGGGTTTCCTGACTGATTTTGGATTAGATACAACTAGTAGCTATACCTGGAGGGGAGGTTTTCTTATCGCCGAAGGCATTGGTTTCGGAACAGGTGGGGAGATGTACATTCCAATTCTAAGTGAGCGAGATTGATTTCTAAAACCAAGACAGAGGTTAACTCAGGTTTGATTTGTGAACTCACAAGGATCTTGCTTTTCAATGAAAGTTGGCTTGAGTAGGAATTCAATAGTGCATGTGACTGGCTTTACGTAGTGCATAGCGTTGCGTCTTGTTGATTTGTTTTTCGGAAAGTTTTGGTCTGGGTAATGCGTGGTGACGCGAGTCAAAAAGTCGCCTTATTTGAACCAACAACAGTTCTCAGAACAGATTTTTGTCAAGTTTTTCGTTTCAACCGTAATACAAGTTCGTTTACCAATTAGATCATCATTGGACTAGACCTATGAAGCTGTCACTCGTTTTGACTATTTATCTATTTGCTATTCAACTTTCAGTTGGCTTCTGCGGTGAGGAACAGAGGACGTGGAATGACGCTTCTGGTAACTACACTATCAAAGCAAATCTAATCGGGGCAACAGCTTCAGAGGCGGTACTCCGCGATGAGACTGGTCGTGTCATTCGTATGCCAGTGGCAAAGCTGAGCAAAACGGATCGGGAAGTCGTTTTCGAATTTATGCGAGCCCAGTCCGAGAGGTTAGCTCGCGAGGAACGTGAACGCTTTGCTTCGTTCGTCTCAAAGAACCAATGGCTCGATGCTGCTCAGAAATCGTTCTTTACTGGTCTACCAGTCGAAGCGTCGATTGGCGACGAGCTCACATGCCGCCCATTATCTCGACAACACATTGGTGATTCTTACTTGAAATCAAATGGAGAATTCAAAAAACAGATCGGACTGATGATTGCCACCGAACGCAGTTTTAGCGATGCTAAGTACCGAGAAGAGTTTCAGAGGCTGTTTCGCGAAGGAATCGATTTACTTCGTGCCAATCTAGTCGCTGAGCTACTTTCTGGAGATGATCCATGGACCTCTGCGGCCACAATAACCCGGAACATGGACAGCGGTGGTCTGCTCAATCGCGCATGGCGTTCAGAGCTGGAGCGAACGAATGCTAGACTGGTAGCGCTGAAAACGATGCAGTCGGCCATGAGAGAAACTGTCAATGTAGCCGGCGCGAAACTCGAACCGGATAAAAGCCCAGCAAAAGTCGACCTTCTTGTGGGTGAAGAGTCACTCATAGTTAAGATCAAGGCGACTTCAGGCTTGGTTGATCCAGTGTTGCTGATTGAACTGGAGAAAGAGGCTGAAGACTGGTCTGGGATCGACGCTTTTTCCGGACTGTTCACTCTCGCAGTTGGAATCGAGCCAGAAACGGTCTCAAAGGGATTGGAGTTGTCCCAAGCCCAGCAAAAAGAGATGTACGCTGGACAGCTGGCTGTGACATTCATCCCAAGCATCCCCAGCGGTGGTTGTTGTTGCGTGGATTTTAGTGCCCTCAATCGGCATGTCGTTGGCCTCAAGTCTGCTCGCTACAAGTTGCTCAGTCATGCCGGTATGCAAGAGGGCGAATTCTCTTTGACGAAGTTGGAAGCTAAAGTGAAACAGTTTGCCGGTAAACGAAGCTTATTTCCACTTTTATCGCACGAGAGCAAATACTCCGCCCATCCACCAGCCGGTATGGAATCGCGAATCTATTCCGGTTCTTTGTTTTCTGGAAAGGGGAAATTTGTCTATGGGGCGTTTAACGCTAACCCAAAGACGATCAATGGCTATCACACAGTCGAGCTGAGGCAAACGGAATTGAAGTTGGTGATCGGCGCGATGCACTGCAACCAATTCCAAGGTCTTGCTTTTGGAGCTGGGGAAATGCGAACCATTACGGGTGTTGTCGATTCAGAGGAGGTCACGCTAAGTGGCCTCAATCCCGCTGGAAACCTCCAGATGGAAAACGCCACATCCGGCGAGCATCCTTACCGAGCTCAGTGGACCGGGCGACTGAGTGGTGGCACCTTGTTCATGAGCCGCGAAACACCGAAAGGCCGCGAGAGTTTCTCCGTTCGCTGGCAACCCGATCGTAAAGCAGTCAAGTAGTAGCCTACGTGAGGTGCCGCTCTGTGCAACGGAAATTAAAAGCAGAGGGACAGCGACGGTCTAATGGTAAGTCAAGTGCGGTTTGAAAATTTGGTATTTTCAATCTTCGATTCTCTGACCAGTGTAATTGGGGGCCAGCCCACAAACCCGAGGTTTTTAAGGCATGGCGAAGGGGGGATCGATGTTGACTTGCAAACTCGTACTCGCATAATAACCTCGCTCGGTGAAGCGGACGGAAGTTCTCGTAAGGACCAAGTACCTGAGGAGTATCCGAGTCGATGGTGCGTCGATCTTGACTTCGCACTCCAGGTGCTCGCACAGTTCCACGACCGCATCGAGGTCTCGCCCCGTTTTATCTTTGTTGCAACTGTGAGTTAGGTCGCTGATCAACCAACGAAGCTCCACCCGATCCATGCCCACACGGCGAACCATCTGGCCCTTGGGCCAGCGACGCAGCGATGCTTCCAAACGATCACTGACGTAGCCGTACTGCAGTATCAAGTCGCGATCATGAATCGTCAGTTCGATGCGATGAGTCAACTTTGCCATCAAGCCACCCGGGCTTCACGACGACGCACTCGTCGTTGCTGAGTCGTTAAGCGACGCGATGTCGCCTCGGCTTCGCGGTACGGACGGATTGCCTCGGGGTGAGCCTTTCGCCATACGTCTGGTAGTAAGCTTTCATAATCCGTACTGCCGCCGGCAAGCTGACGAAGACAGTCATCGACATACGCCCAAACATCCAGCTTATGACGCGCCGCCGATGAGACCAAGCTGTACATCGCAGCAGCCACTTCACCGCCACGATTCGAGCCAACGAACAGCCAGTTCTGACGACCGATCGTCAAGCTGCGAAGTTCACTTTCGGTTTGGTTGTTGTCGATCGGGATCGCACCATCGCCCAGGAACACCGACAGCTCGTCCCACTGGTTTAATGCATAGCGAACCGCTTTGCCGATCGAACTCTTGGGCAACACCCGCGGGTCGCTGCTCTTCTGGATCAACCAATCATGAAGTTCGTTCATGAGCGCAACCGATTCATTTTGGCGAAGCTCCAAGCGATCCGCCGCTGAGAAATCGTGGCAGCGATCTTCGATATCGTACAGGCCGCGATACAGCGACAACGCATGCGCAGCGGCGACCGGATCATTCGGTTTCGCTTCGTTGAACTTTCGTCGCGCGTGCGAGTTGCAACACGCCGCATAGATTCTATCGGTGGCTCCTAGATAAACTCCTTCATGAACTCCGTAGGCATCGACCGTCACATGACCGCGGAAGTCTTTCAAAAAACTTGCCGGACCATCTCGACCACGGCTTTCAGTAAAGTCAAACACGTTGTAAGGATTGTCCTCGCGACCTCGATAAAGCCAGAAACGTCCTGTTCGCATCTTGCCAGGAAGGCTCGGGTCTTGCACCCGAACCGTCGTGTCGTCCGCGCCGATGACCTTACCCGAAACGACTCGCGAGGCCATCAACTCGAGCAACCCACCGACCAACGCCGCGATGTTCACCAGCATCCCAAACTGCGTATTTCGTGGGATCAACATCCCGGCGCGGGCGAAGATGTCTTCCCCACGGTAAAGCGGCAGGTGATCGGCGAACTTGTTGACAATGATCTGCGTGTAAACGCCGAAGCCGAAATCACTGCCGGGTATCGGTGTCGTCAATCCACCTGGTTCTTCACCGGCGGGAACCTGTGCGATGGAGTCTTTGCATTTGCCGCACGCTCGTTTGTGACGATGAATTTCCCAGACGAACAATTCGGCGGGAATCAAGTCAACTCGCTCGGTGATGTCGGTACCGATGATCGGCATTTCTTCGCCACAGCATGAACACATCCGCTTCTCGGGCGAGACATCCGCCTCGATGACTTTACGTTTCAAATGCGACGGAATCTTCTCGGACTTCTTTTTGCGGCGACGACGCTTTGTTTTGGAATCGTCTTCCTGATCGTCCTCGAGTTCGTCGACGCTGACTTGTTCGTCGCCCGTCTCAAACAGCCGCAGTTGAGACTCGTCATCAATGAATCGCTCGGATGATCGGCCAAAGAGCTTGCGGCGATACAGTGCAAGTTCTTCACGAAGTTGTTCGATAGTTTTCTGTTGCTGCTCGACCGTTATGACAAGCTCCGTGTTGTATCTCAACACGCTTTGCAAGTCGCTATTGTTCTCCGGTGCAGGCATGTGTTTGTTGTCGCATATCCAAAGAAAAACGCAAGGCTCCGCTGGGACCTTGCGTTGGGTTTCTTTCAAAAAAGTTGGTCGTTGATCAGGCGGCGTCTTGTTCGCCGAGCGAGTACCGTTTTCGTCGCCGCGAGCCTTCGATCTGGACTCCGCGAAGCATCATGATCAGCTCAGCGGCATCGATCTCGAAGTTTGTGTCGTCGCGTCCGGTGATCTTTTCAAAGGTTCCGCTTTCGAGCCGCTTGGACCACAACGACAAACCGTCTTGGTCCCAGGCCAAGATCTTGACGTAGGTGCGAGTTCGATTGAAGAACACAAACAAATGGCCTGAGAACAGGTCGGCCTTGAAGTGCTGGGTCACGAGGCCGGACAAGCCGTTGAAGCTTTTTCGCATATCGGCCGCCCCGGCGTAGACGAAGATGCGGGTTCCCGAGGCGACGGAGATCATGGTGCCTCCTTCGCGGCGGCGTCGGTGGCGGCGACGACGGCGGCAAGCAACGGCCCGAAAACGGAGACGCCATCGTGAGCATTTGACGAACGATAGCACCGCCGGGAAGTTCGATCTCGATATTCGCTGGCACGACAGATACTTCTTGATTGTCCGGTACTTCGACCGCGATAAAGCCCGCCGGTTCGCAAGCGGCTTGTCGCAATCGTCTTCGCCACTGATAGAACGAAGCAACGCTATAGCCTTCGGCGTGGCAGAATTCCGCGATGGTCGTCGCGGCATCGTCGAAACGCTCGATTCGCTCACGCCACTGCCTGGCGAGCTCGGGATTGGGAAACGCGTTCATGGTTTTCTCCTGGAGGTGGAAACAAACCTGTCACGCTAAACCGCCTGTCAACATGGTGGAATTCCCCACGAAAAGTTGACAGTGGACCGGCACATGTCAGACTTCTCTGACAGGAGAACCGACCCATGGACCAACGTCGAACATTTAGCCGCGAATTCAAGCTAAGCAAGCGGACCTTTGAAATGATCTGCCACTACATGAGCGGCTTGGCTAGCGAAGATGAACTGGCAGCGTACTTTGCAAAACTGAAGGCTCGCGACGACGCCAAGCGAATGAAAGAACAAGAGCCACTCAGAGGAGCCACGTAGCTATCTTCGTAGCTGCCTGTAGTTGTGCCAGTCTTGCGCTCAATACCGGGGTCTCTCCCGCTGTGCTTCGATCGCAGCAACTCTCCTGTCGCGCCGCCGAACCGCGTGTGCAATGCGTGAGACTCGATGTTCGCCGCTTCTTCGTGTCACTTCGCTGCTTCATCAGCACCCAGCCCGCTGCAATTCTATCGCAGGCTTGCCGGGTCACTGCTAGTATTAAACGGTCCGTTCTTAGTTCTGCCAAAACGGCGAACTCGCGTGCCAATCTTACGAACGCTGCTATCGCCCGCCCCAATGATATACTAACGACCGCAAATTTTGGGCCGAACAGTATTGCGCCTGACCATCAGATAGATCGCATTTCGTTTTCGGACTTAATTTAGCTCGAGGCAGCTTTCGTGCATGAACGAACAAAAAGCCCGGTTCAGTTACACCGTACCGAGCTCTTGAGTTCAACGATCAAGACTCACCAACGGCTAAAAACTTTGGCATGATCGCCATAACACTAAACGCCTAATATGCCGCGTTTTCGGGTTCAATTTAGCCACGTCGGTTCATCGACAGGGTGACCGAGAGTTAACGGAACTCCATCACTTAATATGACGCAAAAACGACTTCAATTTAGCAATGAGTGTCGAATCGAGGTGAACGCCCTAAAAATCAAAACGATGCGAGTCACTAACCCGCTTTTCGCTTCCTCTTCGCCTTACCAAGCGTGGCTCAAAGCGAATCGTTTTGGTCATCTGCCTATTAAGCGTGCTGATGCCAGCAAAAGTCCAGCGCACTACCCATCTAACCGGCCAGAAGTTCGATGCTCGCCGCATTTCTTGCGGTATACACCACTCCGCTGTCTCCCACGAAAGCTGTGCCCACCTCACCAGTGGACGCAGCCACTCGGGTCCACGCCGTCTCTCAAGTCGTTCGCACAAATGAGCCAATTTTCGATTGCACGCATGGAGCTTTACCGAAGGCACGGTCAGTTAGATCAAACCGACCCTCAAATGCCCCCAATCGTTGTCTTGTATTCAGGCGGGCGCCAGAGCAAGAGATGTTGCCGAGTGACATCGATAATGGCGGAGACATGTCGTTCGTTTGCATTCTCGGATTGGAAGGCAAAAAGCCCTGTTCCGATAAGGCCGATAAATGTTCCGATAACCCAAAAAAGCCGGCTTTTCCACACGGGCCGTAAGTCGTTTCCCAACAAGGGTTTGGGGCACATAGTCAGTGGCAAGGAAAAAGAAAAAGACGGATTCCCGTGTCCTCCGCTGTCATCAAAACACCCTCAAAAACCCCGTGTTTTTGGGGGTGTTTTTCTTTGGAACACTCCTGTGTACCACGAGTGTGCCAAATGAAGTATTCTTACCCGACAGGATCACTGACGATGTGCCGCAGCCGGATGTTGAGTCGGTTACTAAACGTCGGAACGCCCGACGCCACTTCCAGTCAATTTCAACTGGTCCATCTTGCGACGAGATTCGTCATCACTAAGGTGGTAGTAATGCCGAACCATCTCGCTGTCGGAGTGGCCAAGCCAACTCATCACGATTTGCTCGGAAACCCCGTCGTTCGCGCAGGTGCTGCAGAAGTAATGGCGGAAGCTGTGTAGCCTTCCGTCTTCGAAACTGCGTTCACCTGGGAACGCTTTTGGAAACCTCGGTGTGAGCGGTTCGATGACAGGAACGTCGGGCCCACTTAATCACATCAAAACCCACCTGCCGCAAGCCGCTGATAGGGTTCTGCTTGAGTTTGACAACGGCTTCGATCGAACTGTTGGAACCAGTAAACGACTCAGCGATTGCAGTTGTGATGCAGGCGATCAGCGCGGAAATGTGGACGATGCTTTGGAATTTCATGGGTGGAAGGGGATGGATTCGGTTCTGAATGCACGTAGTTAATTATTTCGCCTTCACGATGCCCGGGGGCTTCCAGCTGCCTTCGCCGGCGGGCAAGATGGAAGGGGCCTTCGGTTTTCGGCCAATACATGCGCAGGATTAGGTAGGGCGGGCCGTCGGGAGCTGGCAGCCAGTTGGCTTCCTTGTCGGGTCCGGGATTGTCTTTCTGGATGTAAAGGGTGAGCGAACCATCCTCGTTCTTCTTCATGTCGGGCATCATCGGCGAGTTGATGAGGTAGCGGTTGATCGGGTTCTTGATCAAGAGCTGGCTCTTGCCGTCATACATGGTGACCGACCAGAAGGAGTTGACCGGCGGGAACTCATCCCCTGCTTTCATGCCGAGGCCGACGGCGGCCTTGTGTTCGAGCGAGAGATCCTTGAAGTCGAAGGTCTTGCCCGCACCGATGCCGATGCTGGCGAGCTTGGCGCGGATTTCCTTTTCTTCCGGCCCGGCGGGCGCGTACTGGAGGGCGAAGTCGAGATACTCGAAGAAATTCGTCTTCACCATGGCCTTGTCGATCTTCGGGAAGTCGATGGCCGGCGCTGCTGGCGGGGCCGGTTCCTTGAGATAGGCTGAAAGCGGCTGCACCTTGTAGCTGGACTGGATCTTGACGACGTTCGGCATGTCATCCGGGCTAAAGAGCTGGGTGCGGTAGGCCGCCGCTGAAAACTGCGTGCTCGACCGGAAGACTTTCTTGATTCCGGCAGGCGTCTCGCCCTTCCAGTCGGGCCCGACCACCAGGTAGTCGCCCGGCTCATTGCCGGTGGCCCGACTGCCGATGTAGCCGTGGTTGAAGATATTGCCATCGCAGAGCATGACGGAGAAATAACGGTCCTTTTCCACGGCTGGAACAGACAATACGATCGGCTCGGCGCGTAAGTCCAGCCACAATATGGAATACGGCGTGTCGGAATTGGGCGTCTGGATGGCCTTGTCCGCCGGGGTGTAAACGCGCGGCGTGTTGTGTATTTCATTGGCTGGCCCCTTGTATTTGGGGTCGGTCTTGTCGACGAAATAGCCGTATTCGATGCGGTAGCTGTCCACCATGGGGTAGCCATAGATATAGGCTTCCTTGGCGATGGCGCGGACTTCGGCGGGGGTGATATCGGCTGCCGGCGAGAGGGAGGGAAGGGCGAATGCGGCGAGCACGAGGAAGGTGATGATGGTTCTTGGTTTCATAATCTCTGGTTTCTGGTGCTGATGATTGTGGCTCAAGTTTATCGGACTACTTCAACGGCTCGACGTCTCCAAGCAGCCAGGTATTGTAGCTCCATGGCTCCAACGGACCATGCATTCGCAGGATGGTGAACCAGCCCTTGCCGGGCACAGTCTGGAGCCAACTGACGCGTTCAACTCGTTTGGGTTGTTCTGAGCAGCGGGAAAAGTTCCCTGACTCGACTTCCGACAGACATTTTGGTGCACCGGCGGCCGACGCCGCCATACTCGAGTTCGATCCACCGGTCGATGAAACCGCAGCAGGTTAGGACAAGAAGAATGCGTCAAGGTACGTTGGTATCTGTAAACCATGCCTACAAGCATATGGCGGCAATGCCTTGCGCGGAGACGCATCCGATTGAACAAGCTAGTCGACTCAGGGCGTCGAGACGCTGGCTCCAGATCATAAAGCCAAGCTACTCCCAGAATCCCGCACGCTTACCCCGGCCTTTGGATTCCATGCACCTTCATCCGATACCTCAATGTGCTTGGCTTGAGACCGAGTCGCTCGGCGGCGTGGCCTGCGCCTTTGATCTTCCATTGGCATTCTTCAAGTACTCTGAGAATCTCGCTGCGGGTGATATCTGGTGGGCCGGCTGCCGAGTTTTCGGATGTCCTCGTCGGCGTTGATTGAACAAACCCTTCCAGCATTAACGTCGAGCCTGACGTGAGAATCATCGCTCGTTCGACGACATTCTCCAATTCTCGGATGTTGCCGGGCCAATCGTAGTTGACCAAAAGATTCATGGTGCTTTTGGGCACGATGGTGATCGTCTTGCCCAAGCGTTTCTGTTTCTTAGAA
>JBGSMN010000196.1:0-27488 GCA_041740155.1 Rhodopirellula sp. | reverse complement strand
CGCGATCGTGGCGACCGCTATTAAGCCACACCCAGCACTCAGTTTTTCAACAACTGAGTCACCTTAAAACAGAATTGGGCCACGCGACGCTGCGGCACAGGACAAGCAACAACAGTAACCTACCGACGTCACCAATCCCTTCCTACAAACAAACGGGATGAGTCCTTAGAACTCATCCCGTTTTTCGTTTGAATAGCAAGTAAAAGAACCACTCGCGATGGGCGGGTCCTAGCTGGGTCGACGGATGCGTCAGTTGACAGGCACGTGCGGGCGTGCTGTGTGAATCAACGCATCCGTCCTAGGACGAGTCCACCGCGAGTGGAGACTTAGCGACGCGTTGACGGTTGAGCCGCCAATTGCATGTGCCCGTACAACGTCTGATCACGACGAACGATATAGAACTTGGCGTTGGGACCTTGTTGAATCTCAGGATGTTGCAATATCTCGGCTAAGTCAGCCATGCTCGATGTTTGCCACGAGTGAATGCCTAACAACACATCTCCTGTACGCAAGCTCTGTTGATCGGCTGCCGAACCAGGCCGCACTTCCGTGATCAGCAGCCCACCTCGATAATTCGTCTGCATCTGGCTGTTCATCCGCCGTGTGAAACTATCGCCTGCTGGTCGAACGGCCACGCCGATCACCTGCCAAGCCAATGTTGCGACAGGATCATTGGATTCGTTGGCCGAGGACAGCGTTGAGACAAAGGTTTCGTAACTCTCATCACCGCGTTGAAATTCCATCCGGAGCTTCTGACCCGGTGTTGCGTCGAGTACCGCCAATGCGTACTGCAATGTTGACCCGATCGTGTCGTTGTCGACTTTCACGATCCGATCGCCTGGTTTTAATCCACCACGTTGTGCTGATCCACCATCGCTCAAATCCACGATTCGCAACCCGCCTTCGCGATCGGCTTTGCCTTGCATGCCGATCACAAAGCGACGATCATTATGACGCATGATCATCTCGGTCACGGTATCGAGCACTTGGTCGATCGGAATCGCAAAGGCAATCTGTTGAGCACCGACACGCACGGCAACGTTGACGCCGATGATTTCACCATCAATGTTCAGTAACGGTCCACCCGAGTTGCCTGGGTTGATGCCTGCACTGGTTTGAATCAAATCACGATAGCTCTGAGTTTCGTTGACAGGAATGTCACGATGCAACGCACTAATGATACCGACCGTGCTGGTGTGGACGTATCCAAACGCGTTGCCGATGGCGACGACGGGTTCGCCGATCATCAGATCGTTGCTATGGCCCCGCGGAATTGTTTGGAACGGTCCCGCACCGCGCAGTTTCACGACTGCCAAATCATTGCTCGGATCCGAGGCCACGATCTCAGCGGTGGTGGTGGAACCATCGTGCAACGTCACATTAATCTCAAAAACGTCCTCGACAACGTGAAAGTTTGTGACCACGTATCCGCGTGGATCGATGACCACGCCCGTGCCCATGCCGTTGACTTGGCGAGCCACATCGGAGGACGCCCCAGCCATTGACGCAGCGGTTTGCCGGATCGTTTTTTGACCGTGCAAATTCACGACCGAGGGAGCGGCTCGGCGAATCGCCGTCACCGTAGGTGTCTCTCGGTTAGAACGAGTACCACTTGTTGTTTCGTGGTTGCCCGCCCGATAGCTGGTCGCACTGACAGCGTTCAGATCTTCGGCGGTGGCGGTCATGAAACCGCTGCCGCTGGCCCAGGTCATCACCGTCATCATAGCGATGGCAAGCCCCCATGCGGCGGGACGCTGCGAAGTCTTCGCAACGCCCACCAATGTGGTGGCGGGGCGGCGGTCGATAATAATTATGTAAGAAAGCATGCAATCCCCGCAACCACGCCGAGCAGACCGAATCAAAACGGAAGCCGCGTGCCAGCCGGAGTGACCGGCACGAGGGTTAGCATCGGACTCTCACGCACGATCGCTTGATCACGCATAATCTGCCCCGCAAGGTTTACCAAACTTCACACTGGGTCATGATCAGGGGAAATGGGCAGTCCAGCGAAAAGATGCGGACGTTCACTACCGCTATAGGAAACGCTGGATTGCGGGTACAACATGCGATTCCCACACAGGCATCGTTCAAAGTAGATAGTTCAACGCAATGGCGAGAATCGGAATCGTTGTCGGGCTACTGCTCTTTGGACTAACCATCGCTGGCCTGAGCATGACCACCCAAAAGAGCTACACCCAGTTCATCCCGATGATGTTCGGCATTCCCATGCTGTTTTTTGGTGTCGTGGCACTGAACCCACATCGGCGGGGTGAAGCGGTGTTTGCGGCCTTGCTGTTAGCCCTCGTGGGACTTGCTCTGGGGGCTGGGCGGACGTTGATGCTGTCGATTTCTTGGTTTGCAGGCGGGCACGTCAATCCACTGTCCTTTCAACTGGTCGCCGCGATGACGACCGTTTGCGGGATCTTTGTGATCATTGCCCATAAGTGGCGTCGAAATCGACTCCCTCCCCCAAAAACCAACAAACCCACATTGCAACCGACGACCAACACCAATTCCGTGGCGAACCCGATCGCAGCGGATGCGGTCACACGTCCCAGCGTCGGTAGCGAAAACCCCTACCAACCACCGACCCTGCTGAATGAATCAGCACCAGCTCCCCAGCCAGTTTCCAGCTCCAAAACTTCTTCCAGCCAACCGACTGATTCGTCTGCAGAATGACTACTTCCACTCCCAACTCAGCAACACCCCCACCCACGACGCCGCAACCTAGCACGCCCATCGCGATCTACGATACGACCCTGCGTGATGGATCCCAAGGCGAAGGCGTGAGTTTTTCTTTACAAGACAAACTCAATATCGCCCAACGACTCGCTGAGATTGGTATCGACTTTGTCGAAGGCGGTTACCCGCTCTCGAATGAAAAGGATGTGGCGTTCTTTCAAAAAGCTCGTCAGCTCGATTTGGGCAACACTAAGCTGTGTGCATTCGGGATGACTCGTCGTCGAGCACTCAAGGCCGCCGACGATCCCGGCATGAAAGCGCTCGTGGCCGCCGAAACTCCGTGCTGCACGATGGTCGGCAAAACCTGGGACTATCACGCCACCGATGTCTTGAACGTGACACTCGAAGAAAACCTCGCGATGATCGGCGAGAGTGTCGAGTTCTTAGCCCGTCATAGCGAACTGCTGTACGACGCCGAGCACTTCTTCGATGGTTACAAAGCCAACCCCAAGTATGCGATCGAGACCCTCCGGGCCGCAGCTTCCGCTGGCGCGAAATGGTTAGTCATGTGCGACACCAACGGCGGGACGCTGCCCGAAGAGATCACAGCCATCTCCAGCGCCGCCCGCGAAGGACTCGCCGATTACGATGTGGAGTTTGGTATCCACTGTCATAACGATTGCGAACTCGCCGTCGCCAATTCACTTGCCGCCGTCGATGCGGGATCAACTCAAGTCCAGGGGACGATCAATGGCATCGGCGAACGTTGCGGCAACGTGGATTTGATCGCCATCATCGCCAATCTCGCTCTGAAGAAATGCGGCTACACCGTACTGGGAGGTCGGCCGCTAACCCAGCTCACCGAACTGAGCCGTTTCGTCTACGAGACGGCCAACCTACAGTGGCGCGGCAACCAACCGTTCGTCGGCCAAAGTGCGTTCGCGCATAAGGGCGGCATGCACGTGCATGCAATCAACAAAGCAGCCAAGACCTACGAACACATCGCCCCGGAACTCGTCGGAAATGAACGCCGTATCCTCGTCAGCGAGTTGTCAGGTCGTAGCAACATCGAAGCCGTCGCCGGCAAACATGACCTCAGCGATGACAAAGAGCTGATGAACCGCATCTTGGCCGAAGTCGTGCGATTGGAAAACCAAGGTTATCAGTTTGAGTCTGCCACGGCCTCCTTCGATCTGTTAATCAAACGAGTCAGTGGGAAATTCCAGCCACACTTTGAAACGATCAAATACCGGATCGTCGCTGGTGACCGCGACGTTGCGAACAACGTTGCGTTCGCTGAAGCGATCATCAAACTGAAAGTCGGCGACACGCTCTGGTTTGATGCCGCCGAAGGTCATGGACCCGTCAACGCGCTCGACGCCGGTCTGCGGAAAGCACTCACGGGTGCCTACCCTCAGCTTAGCGAAATCAGCTTGATCGACTATAAAGTCCGCGTCGTGGATTCCGCTTCAGGAACAGCCGCTTCGATCCGTGTGAACATTGAAAGCACCGACGGCAAAGAAACCTGGGGCACGATCGGCGTCAGCGACAACATCATTGAAGCGAGCTGGAAAGCCCTCGTTGATAGCGTCGAATACAAACTCCACAAAGATTGAAAACTGAAAAACCCATGATTCCGATTCGATTCGACCATGCTGATGCCGCTGCCAAAATCCTTCAGCAGTGGGAAGCGGCCAAGTGTTCTCATGCCGACGCGAGCAGCAACAAACCTGCTTTCTCGATCGTCATCCCACCGCCCAACGTCACCGGCGCCTTGCACCTGGGGCACGGGCTCAATAACACGCTACAAGACATTGTCGTTCGTCGTAAACGCATGCAGGGATTCGAAACCCTCTGGATGCCCGGCACCGATCATGCAGGGATTGCTACCCAAGCCGTCGTGGAACGACGACTTAGAGAGACCGATAACCTCACCCGTCATGATCTCGGTCGCGACGCCTTGGTTGAGCGGATCTGGCAATGGAAAGATCAATACGAAACTCGCATTCTCGATCAACTTAAACGCATGGGTTGCAGTTGTGATTGGGAGCGATTGCGTTTCACGCTCGATCCGATCTGCGCCGCTGCCGTGCGTGCTACGTTTTTCGATCTGTTTCAAAAACGACGCATCTATCGCGGCAAACGGCTCGTCAATTGGGACACATTCCTTCAAACCGCCGTGTCGGATGATGAAGTCTTCAATGAGACGCGGAAGGGACATTTCTATCACTTGCGTTATCCGGTGATCGACCCGCAAGCTGGCGAACCGAAGTTCATCGAAATTGCCACCACGCGTCCCGAAACCATGCTCGGCGATACCGCCGTCGCCGTTCATCCGGACCCTGCTTCGGCGCTAGACAAAGTCGCCGCTGCGCTACAACAGAAACTCGCCGAAGCCAGCGATAAAGAAAAATCGCTCATCGAGAAACAAATTGCTGCACTGGAGAAACGTCGCACCGCGATGCTGCCACTGTTGACCACGCTGCGCGACATGGCGGCGAGTGGCCGGTGCGTGCGTTTGCCGCTGCTCGATCGTGAAATCCCGATCGTGGCCGACGAATGGGCCAAGCCGGAATTGGGGACCGGCTGCGTCAAGATCACTCCGGCCCATGATCCGAACGATTACGAAGTTGGCAAGCGGTGTGAGTTGCCGATGATCAATGTGCTCAACCCCGATGGTACGATCAACGCCGAAGGCGGCAAGTATCAAGGCCTGTCGATCCCGGCGGCCCGCAAAGCCGTCATTGCGGACCTCGACGCCCTCAGCTTGCTCGGCGAGATCGAAGATCGAGAGATTGAACTACCGATCAGTGACCGCAGTAAAACACCGATCGAACCCTACCTCGCCGATCAATGGTTCGTTGCCATGAGCGAACTCTCGCAATCAGCGATGGACGCCGTTACTGACGAACGCGTGAAAATTTTCCCCGAACGGTTCCGCCGTGGTTATCTCGATTGGTTGAGCGAGAAACGCGATTGGCCCGTCAGCCGTCAGTTGTGGTGGGGACACCGGATCCCAATTTGGTCGAAGTATGGCTTATCACAAACCGATGCCAACGAGCTTTCCGATCAACTCGAAAAACTCGCGGAGCGGCATCCCGATCAAATCAGTCATCGCATCGATAGTGACGGCGACGAGACGCTCGCCCTTTTCGTGTGCGTGCGTGACGAGGATGAGACGGTGGAATCCGACGTGCAGTCGCTGGGATTCGAGCAAGATCCCGACGTGCTCGACACTTGGTTCTCCTCAGCCTTGTGGCCACACAGCACGCTAGGTTGGCCTGCGCAAACCGAAGAACTGGCCAAGTTCTATCCGACGTCGACGCTGATCACTTCTCGTGACATCATCACGTTGTGGGTCGCACGAATGGTTCTGATGGGACTCAACAACGTCGGTGAAGTGCCGTTCAACGAAGTCTTCATTCACGCCAAGATTCTCGACGGATTTGGCCAAACGATGTCGAAGACTGCCGGGAACGGGATCGATCCCAACGATGTGACGGATAAATTCGGCCCCGACGCGTTGCGATTCGGTTTGGCGCGACTGGCTGGCGACACGCAAGATGTAAGGATGCCAGTTCAGTATGAATGCCCGTCCTGCGAAAAACTGATTGATCAAACTCGCAAGAACCAAACATTGCCTCGAATCGAATGTCCTGCTTGCGCGAAACCATTCAGCACTCAGTGGGCAGTCTCGGCCGAGGACAAAGCACTTCCCAAGGGTGCCGTCGTCAGCGAACGATTCGAGACCGCTCGCAATTTCGTGAACAAACTTTGGAACGCGTCGCGATTCACGTTGATGAATCTCGAAGGGTTCACGCCACAAGAAATCGACGTTGCGAAACTCCCCATCGAAGACAAATGGCTACTCAGCCGCCTGTCGACCGTCACTCGACAAGTCAGCGACGGTATCGACCAATATCAGTACAGCGACGTCGCGCAGGTGTTGTTCGATTTCGCCTGGAACGAGTTCTGTAGTTTCTATGTCGAGATCGCCAAGCCTCGACTGAGCGATCCTGAACAGAAAGTTGTCACGCAAAACGTGATCGCGCATGGGTTGGATCAATTGCTGCGGTTGTTGCATCCGATCATGCCGTTCGTGACCGAATCGGTATGGGGTTACTTAGGCGAACTCGCACCGAAACGTGGTGTGCCGCGTCCCGTTGACGCTGGCCCGTTTGTCATGACGAGCGAGTGGCCGACCGCGCACGCTGAACATCATGACGTGCAGATCGAACGTCAGTTCAGTGAGTTTCAACAGATCGTGGCCGCGATCAGGCAGATTCGTGCTTCGCAGAACATTAAACCGAGCGATACGGTGCCGGTCGCGATCCGCTGTGATGAATCCTCACGCGAACTACTCGCGCCGATGAAAGCATATTTCCTCGGACTGGCCTCGGCCGACGTGGTCGCCATTGGTGCCGACGTGCAAGCATTTGAGACCGATGCACATCTCGGTTTACCCGAAGCAAACGTGGACGTGCATGTGGACTTGGAACAGTTCATCGACGTTGATGCCGAACTCGGGCGTCTGGAAAAGCTGCTCGGTCAAATCACGGGTCAGATTACTGGCAAAGAAAACAAGCTTAACAATGAGAGTTTCGTTAGCCGTGCTCCCGTCGAGATTGTAGCCAAGGAACGCGAGTCACTCGTGGTGTTGCGAGAACAGTATGTGAGTGTCAGTGGTGACATCAGCCGCTTGCAGGCAAAGAAAAAGTAGCCGGTCGTAGCAGCGTTACCCGCCCCGGCAGCACCTCAATGTCAACGGGCAACCTACCCGCGTAGTCACCATCGATTTGATAGGGGACTCGCGTTGTTGCCGTCCAACGCGCCCGGCGGATTCGTTGGCGGCTGACATCGGGATGCCGGAGATGCCAGCCAAATTTGATCCGAGCTAAATAGTTTAACCCGCTCCACAAAAAACCTTTCTTCAGCGCGATCCGGTCCAGCAACCCGTCGTCACTCACCGCGCCCGGTTCAATTCCCAATCCGCCGGCGTATCGTGGCAAATTGAAGGCCATCATCCAGCACGCCGAAGCGGTCGCTTCCTCGTCCGTCGCAAGAGTTTCCACTGACGTGATCGTGGGATAAAGATACCGGGAGATGGACCGGAGAATCGGACGCGTGTAACTCCAACGACTAATGTGTCCACGTCGTGTCAAATGCATCCCGCGAACAACTTCCGCGTCCATGCCAGCGGTCACCATTACCAAGAATAACTTGCCATTGGCCAACCCCGCGTCCATCACGAACCGCTCTCCACGGATGATCGTGTCCGCGACGGCGTCTGCCGAACAGGTGTAACCCCAATAGCGAGCTAGCAGATTCTCAGTGCCCATCGGCATCGGCACAATCGGAATCTCATTGGAAATGTTTTGAGCGATCAAGGCGATCGTCCCGTCACCACCCGCCGCCACGATCGCCAAGCGGTCAGCAGGACGCGACGAATCCGCCAAACGGGCTTTCAATGATGCGATATCGTGCGTCACACAATGTTCGATCGACGCCGCGCTAAGCCGAGCGAGCAAACGATCTAATTCGCTCCGCCCCGCGCCACTGCCCGCCTTTGGTGATGCGCAGACCCACACCTCATTGATTGCTTGATCTCGAGTAGATAGTGGCGTCGATGGCACGGACGGCAGACTGTGTGGGGTGCCCCGTTGTTTAGAACTGGAGTTGCAGTCCGAGGCTGAGGCCTTGAGCGTAGTAGTCACTTTCAATGTACCTGAATTGAGGACGTGCCGCTCCGGTGAACGGATCCAGTGGAGGTGCTAACAGATTAGGGTTGATATCGGTGTCAATCTGATCGCCCGCACGAACCACCGCTGGTAGATAGACAAGCGAGTAGCCCGCCGTGGCGTGCATCCAATCAAAAATCCGCACTCCGAGTGTCAACCCAATCTCAGGTACCATCGTGAAATCTTCTCGCTCGAACGATCCCGAATTGAACCGCTGAGCCAACAAACCGCCGGCGAAAGTTTCGGTGATGCCAAGCTCGGTAATCGAGGTGTTACCACTAATTCCGACACTTTGCCGATTTGTACCGACCGCCACACGCAGCAGCGATTCCAACCACACGCGTTTCAAATTGGCTTGATAGGCCACGCCGAGTTGCAAACCATTGAATTCATTCTTGGTGCGAAAGCTTTCGCTAAGCTGCAAAGTGCCCAGCTCGCCCGGTACAAACGACTCGATACTTTCCGAAAACGCTAAACCGTCTTTGAGTTGAAGATGACGATAGCCGACGATCCAGTCCACGCGATCGGTGTTGCGGCAGGCGACACAATTCCCGCCACAGGTCGGACATAACGAAGCACGACCAGCGATCAACATCGAGCGTAATTTTGTCTCCGAACTGATTTGCAAATTACCATCAAATGAGCCTGGGTAATCAATCAGCTGTGCCGTTTCGATATCGGTATCGGTTCGGAAAAACGGTCGTGCCAAAATACCCTGTCCGGTACCGCCTGAGAAACCATCGTCTTGTTCGCCGAGAGAAAAATACTCACCTTCGATCCCAAACGCTGCCGAGGGTGTCACATAGAACCCGCCTCGAAACCGCATTCCACTCGTCGAATCATCATTGATCTCGCCACCACCGAACAGCACACTCGTGGAATTCAATCCCAGAATCCCGGCCTGATTTTGCGGTGTGCCCACAGTGCTGGTCGTCGCTAAGGCGGGCGTGTTCATGCCCTCGGTCCACCAGTGCAAATACTCACCCCGCAACCATAAGCGATCTTGCGGCTCGACACCTAGCAATGAACCCAAGCCACCGCCCACGCCAAGATTACTACCCTGCCACCGGGCCGAACTTAACCAAGTCGGCGGGGAGGTAAAGATATTGGTCATCCCGCCCAGCCCCGGACCGCTATAGGTGACAGGACCGTTGTAGCCGCTGGTCGAATACGGGTCCGCTGACGGTGATTGTCCGTGCAGCGACGCGTGCGAACCGAAGGCGATCAAAAACGCGAGCACGCCTTTCACCAGAAAATTGGTAAAGTGAGGTGATAAACGGCTGGGGAGGGATTTTGCTAGCACCAAAACAACTTTGCAGTATTTTTGAAGAATCACTCAAGATTCACTCATTAGTGCCCGAAGAATTCGCGTTTTAGCGCTTCGCTGTCAAGATCAATCCTAAATCTGGTCGTGGGAAAGAGAAGGGAGTGTTTAAGAGCCGAACAGATTGCGTGCTCTCCCATCTTTCACTCAGGTAGCGGAGGCAGATCGCCTTCGACAGGTGACTTGCCAACGGCAGGTCGATCAAACGGTTTACCGAATTCGGTGTAGCCATCGACAAACCCGCCATGCGACAAAAAGAACTCCCCGTCTTCAACGCCCATGAACCGATCACGACGATCAGCGCGGCCCGTGACGTCATGGCTGAACGTCGCGCGAGTCAATTCCAACCACTTTCCCTCAGCGGTGCGAATCCACTGGTTCGTGTACAAGGCTTTGCGTAGCAAATGCCCGTTCTGGCCGCCAAAATTTTCGCTGAAACTGTATAGTCCGCGCAGCCTACCGCCTTCCTTGGGTGCGTTCCAACTGCTGATCAACATCCACTCGTTCTTCTCGGGATGAAAATAGTATCCCGCAAAAATAGTGTGCGCCTCGTCGACAGGTTCAGCAGTCACGAGGAACCGTTGTTTTTCACCAGTCTTCCACAGGAATTTGAGATGGCTGTGGCCACCGGTGCCCTCGTTCCCGAAGTCACCGGAATAGACATCCTCACCCTTGGCAACTAACTGCACACGATTCTCGTCAGCTACTTTGCCACGTTCGATCGCTTCGTTCCCCGAATCCCAAACACTGAAAATAATCCGCCGCTCGTTGGGATGATTGACTTGCATACCGAAATAACCACGGTGCCATCCGCAAGCCATGTAGTACGTGTGTAACGGATCTTCGATCGCAGTCATCTCGCAATAGAACGCAGAAACCTGCGTCCCTTCCGGTGCCGGATAAGCGAGGTGGACGGACGCCGCGTTGCGTCGCGGCACCAAGTTGAAGTGCGCATCCTTTGTCACCGCTCCATTGATCACCAATGCCACCGGTTCACCGTTGCTCGCCCCCTCATCGTTATCGGAAGACAATCGAAACGATTGATACCCCACACGTTCGATATCAAAGCGACCGAAATCCACTCGCACGACTGCTTGATCGTCACCCTTAACGCTGACGGTTCGCGATTGATCGCCGAGCGTCATCGTGAGCGACGAGTTAACGCCAGCGGGCAGTTTCAGTTCGACGCCTACATCGATCGCACCCGTTGTTTGAAACTGACCGTACCAAGTCAACGTTTGCGTGGATCCGTGCCAGTTAGAAATGCCACGATCGGAGATTTGCACCTCACCTTCGACTGGATTCGTATACGCGGTGAATGAGGCAATGCGAGTTTCAGCATACCCTGGAGAGGTCACGGCATAATTCAACCCGAGAAACACAGTTGTCAGAAGAGCCAGAATTGAGCGTTGCATCGTAGCGATTCGTTCCTTTTTGAAAGATAGGTGAGTACAGCGGACATTGTACTCGATGGCGCAGTTCAATTGACCTTGCCGGGAATCGTGCCATCGGCTTGAATTCGGATCCGAATCGCTCAGTTTTAAAAAGAATCCTGTTCAGATACGCCAGCGAGGGGGAACTGGAACGCGGTTTGCATTGACATTTGATTCGAAATTACATTCTCCGCCCGTCAGTCTTCCGACGCCGTAACCTGCAACGCAATAAGATTGGGAGCTGCTTGATTTTGATGAACCTTAGCGAACTTGTCACTGGTATGTCGCAGCCCGACGCCTTTCCGCACATGATCGATGGCGAGGTGATCGTCCATCAAACACATATCTCGATTGTGTTCTTGGCAGGCGAGTTTGCTTACAAGGTGAAAAAGCCCATCAAGACGGACTTTCTGGACTATCGAACATTGGAACTGCGACGGCACTATTGCGAAGAGGAAATGCGGCTTAATTCACGCTACGGCGGCGACCTGTACCTTGGTGTTGTCGCAATTCGGCAAACCGCAGACGGACTAATGTTGGACCAGTCCAATACGGACGACCGAACCGATGTCGTCGAGTACGCTGTCAAGATGCGACGTTTTCCTGTCGGCGCGTTGCTGAGCGAGAGACTGGACTCAGGCAGGCTGACCACTGGCGAAGTTATTGAACTTGCCGACATTGTCGCCTCGTTTCACCGAACCGCCACAGTCTGCGATCCCGACTTCGCCGCAGCCTGGCCAGACTTCTTGGTCAATAACAGCCACCAAATCATCAGTGACATTTCTTCCCGTGTTGATCGCGAGACCGTCGTCAACCTAAACGTGTTACACGAGTGGTCGGACAACTTCTTTTCGAAGCATCTGCCAACATTGGCTGCCCGCGCGGATGCCGGATTCATCCGCGAGTGCCACGGAGACTTACATTTGCAAAATGTTGTTCATTGGGGAGACCGCTTAATTCCGTTCGATGGAATCGAGTTCAACGAACAACTGCGCTGGATCGACGTGCTCAGTGATGCCGCCTTCTTGACAATGGATTTTGCTGCTCACGGACAACTGAATCTGTCCCGTTCGTTTATGAATGCGTACTTGGAATGGACAGGCGACTATGATTCGTTGGTTCTTTTGCGTTGGTTTTTAATGTATCGCTCTCTGGTGCGTGCATTTGCCGCATCGCTGCGATCGCGCCAAGGGGGATTGACGAGCGACGACATCGAAGCGGCACAGCGAGACATCTGCGATCACACTCAACTCGCTCACCGATTCACGCAAAGCGAAGAGCAGCGACTATGGATCACACATGGATTCAGCGGTAGCGGCAAGACAACGCTCAGCGAAAACGTCATAGAACGGCACGATGCGTTTCGGCTTCGTAGCGACATCGAGCGTAAGCGACTATTTGGTCTACAGCCCGACCAGCGGCCTTCGATTGAACTGCAAGCGAAAATGTACAACGACGATGCGAGCGAGAAGACTTATGGTCGACTTGAAGATCTCGCCAGCAACATTCTGAGGGCAGGATACGGTGTGATCATTGATGCAACGTTCCTGAAACGTCGCGACCGAGATCGATTTCATGAACTAGCAAAACAGGAAGGCGTTGCATTTTCAATCTTGGACTGTCAGGCTGACGAATCCACACTTCGCCAGCGGATCGCCGACCGACTGGCTCGCAACGACGATGCCTCCGACGCTGACCTGAAAGTTCTTGATTGTCAGTTCAAGGGACAGCAACCGCTAACCGCAGCCGAACGCGAGTATGTGGTCGAGATTCCCGATCTCGTCAAAATCGCGGAGCGCCTGTAACGTCCTTAGCCGTTTTCCAGAACCCACTGGGTGGCTTCACGGGTGAGTGAGGGCATGTCGTTAAATTCCAGTTTTTCTTTAATGCGGGAGCGATAGGTTTCAGTCGTCTTTGGGCTTAGCGCCATCGCTTTAGCAATTTCCTTCGTACACATGCCCAAGCCGATCAGCCGGAAGGTCTCCAGTTCACGATCCGAGAGTGCGTCGACTGGTGATGCGGCGACGGATTCCTTGCCCGCGATCACGCGGTTGAGCATTTTGGCGGAAAGTTCTTTGCTGAGAAACAACTCCCCGCCGAGGATTGTACGAATCGCGTCGATGATCGTATCGGTGACTTGTTGCTTGTTAATGTAACCCATCACGCCCACTCGCAGAGCACGCTCGGCGTACAACGATTCTTCATACATCGACCAGACCAGCATTTTGACTCGCGGGTAGCGTTGCTTGACTGCTTTGACAAGGTCGATGCCGCTGCTGGTTTTGAGGGAAATGTCAATCACCGCTAGGTCGGGTTGGGCAGCACCGATGATAGTGATCGCTTCGTCGACATCGGACGCCTCACCGACGACTTCCAAGTCAACACGTGTGACCAGTTTATTGTGAGTTGATGGGTGGTCGTCAACAATGACAATGCGTTTCGTGACTAAGCTCATGGTGGTACGATGGTTCATTCGACTGCGTCCGTAGGAAACAAACAAGCAACTTCTGTGCCGCCGCCTACGTTTGGGCGGATCGTTAAGTGGCCACCGATCAACCCCGCGCGGTAACTCATCGTCTTCAAACCCAAGCCACGACGGATGGGTTCATACTCGGGAATGCCATTGCCGTTGTCGACGACTTGCAGTCAGGTCGATCACACACAAAATCACATTCGATGCCGTGCAATTCACGCACGCGATCGGTCATGTCCGAAAGTGCCGACATCAAGCCTTCGCGATCGACGTCGACAGGGTTCATCCCACGAGCAAGAGCGCGAACTTGTTCGAGTGTTCGGTCGATGGCTCCCGACAACTGTCTCGCGATTCTCATTTGAGCGGCCATGGAATCATCCGAGTCAAATCGTGAAATCGAAGTTAATAACGCATCGGCCAGCATTCCCATCCCGGTTAGTTCCTGGCCAACACCGTCATGCAGATCCGTTCCGATTCGCCAGTTTTCTTCGGCGGCGATTTCCAAGACTTCTTTTTCCAGAGCTCGTTGCTGGGTAAAATCGTTTAGTGCTCCGATCAATCGAACGAGTTTGCCGCTCTCGTCATAACTACGAAGTGCACGATCCTCGACCAATGCGTAAGTGCCATCCAAGCGGCGTAATCGATACTCCGTTGACCATCGAGTGTCGACGTCGCCATCACCCGCCATCAATCTTTCGTGCGACGAAAGAACGCGTCCAATATCATCTGGATGAATACGTCCCAGCCACCATTTTAACGCGGATTCTTCTAAACTTGGTCCACCAAAGTCGCCGGCAAAGCGATCATCACACCACAGTCGATCGTGAACCACATCGAGATCACAGATCGCGTCATTAGTCGCCTTGACGCCCATCGCAACCGCTCTTCACTTGTCGCTAGATCATCACGTGATCTGGCGCGATCGATCGCGACTCCAGCAAGTTGCGCGGAATGATCCAGTAGATCGAGATCGAAATCATGGGGCGACATCGGTTCGAGAAAATACATGGCAAGCGTACCGAGAATCTCACCTGCTGGCGAAAATATGGGCTGTACCCAGCACGCGTGTAGTCCCTCTCTTTCAGCGACTTCGCGATACGCTGGTAAACAGCTTTCGTGGCGAATTTCGCTGATGATCACGCGTTGTCGATCGAACGCCGCTAATCCACACGGGCATTCGTCAGGACTAACCCTCTGCCCGTCAATGAACTCGGTAAACGCGACCGGCACCTTGGGGGCATGAACCAGATGCAATCTTCGTTCATGACTAGACGGCTTTTCATGTAGTAACGTTCGACTGGCAAGTTCGCTTGTGCCCAACAACAATATCGATGCTAACATTCCAGGCTTTGCATCTTCGGATTGCATCACGATTAATCGCAGCAGATCATCAAGTGATGTTCCATCGGAAAGGGCATCGAGTACCTGATACCACCGCTGTTGTTCGGCGAGCAATCGCTGATGCGTCGTGACGTCGTTTTGGATGCTGACAAAGTGTGTCACTCTGTCGTCCGCATCGCGGATCGGCGAGATCGACACTTCATTCCAAAATAGGGTGCCATCCTTTCGGTAGTTCCGCAGAGTCACGAAACACTCGTCGCCACGCCGGATTGCATCTCGCATCACGGAAATCGCATCTTGCTTCAGATCATCGCCTTGTAAAAATCGGCAATTGCGTCCCAACACCTCGTCACTGGAATACCCGGTCATTTCCTCAAAGCCCGTGTTGCAGAAAACGACGGGCATGTCAGGCTGCAGAGCATCGACGATCAGTAGTCCGACGCGCGTTGCCTCGATCGCGAGATTCTGTATCTGCATTAACAGCGAAACTTCGGCCATCGAACTGGATGATCGTTCGCCGAGGCCGGGCATGCCTGGGCTGAGTGAATGCCCACTTTGAGCTAGCCTTCGTTCAATTGCTTTGGCGAGATCCGTCAAAGATACTTGGCCCCCGTTGATACCAGTCTCGGTGCATGGCATGACGCAACGCCTGGCAACAACGGCCACTGCAATCACTGCGCAAAAAAAAGGCGACACAACAATCAAAGATACTGTCGCTGAGTTCCGAATCGTGATCGGGCCATTGTGTTTGCGGAACCTCGCGAGATTCCAACATGGCACAACACTGTTGCAACCGCTCTTCGCTTGGTTCAGCTCTTTCCAGCAGCATCAAAACCTCGTCTCCAGTCATCGCATCCTCGCCCTGGAGAGGAGACAATAACAAGGCCGCATGTCGACCGAGACAATAACGGACCCGACAATATCGCGACAAGTAAACGAATAGTCGCTCTTTGAAACCGAATGAAATCGGATTGCCAATGTATGCGTTCACTGCATGACGCCATAAATCGTCCGCAACATCGGGTGTCGACATGGCAAGTAGAAAGAACGAAGGAACTTCGCCAAATCGCTCGCTGATTTCTCTTTGGGTATCAATCGCGTTCATAACCTGGATCTTAACAAGTCATGAACAAAGTTGCGATCCTGATAGAACGCAACGATTTGCGTTTGCAGATCGTTTGCCATCAATGATGGTTACGATTCCGTCGCTTGAAATTTACTGGGAAGAACTCGTCACTTTGCTCCCTACCACAGCGGAATTGTCAGGAAATTCCCCACACTTGATCGCGGGTGTGTGCGACTTCGCCCGCATCATCGCCACGTTAATATTGGGGCTTGCTAAGGCGGATTCTGTTGAACACCAATAAGGAAGGGCAGACGATGTCGATCAAAGTACTGATTGTGGAAGATGACGCGGACACTCGCCACAACATGTTTGACATTTTGCAACTCAATGATTACGAAACGGACACCGCTTTGACAGCCAGAGATGCGCTCGAACGTATCGACGAGACTTTGTATGACCTGATTGCGGCGGGCGATCAAACTGCAAACGGCTCAAAGGCGGGCCAAGCAATCCGAGCGACTGGCTGCGGTCGGAACCGCCGTTGCCATCGTCGCTCACGAATGCCGTGGTGCGTTGCAACAAATCCGCTCTCGCGTCGATTTGATTCGGCTGATGCACGATGACAACCTGGACTTGTTGGAGGATTTAGCGTCGATCGAAGACGCCAGCACTCTGCTGCAGTTGCAATTCGAGGAACGGCGTCAATTTAGCGCCCCAGTCGTACTGAAGAAGTCGACCTGTGGTTTTCGCGATCTCGTGCAGCAAGTTTGGGACAACGTGCAGTGCTGTGGAGCCTATCCAACGGCAAAACTCGTAATTCCTGAGCACGACATTCAGTGCAGAATCGACAGTGTTCGAATGGAACAAGTCATGCGAAACTTATTCGAGAATGCCATTGCCGCTGGTGGAGATACTGCGATCGTCGAAGTCGATTGGAACATCAACGGATGCGATGATGAAGAATTGATCTTTATCACGGTGCGGGACAATGGCCCTGGATTCACCAAAGAGGGACGAGTTTCCGCGTTTGAACCATTTTTCACGACCAAGGGCCACGGCACCGGACTGGGACTGCCAATCTGTCGCCGGATTGTCGAAGCCCACGGGGGCGTGATTGAGATCGAAGAGAACAGTGGTAATGGGGCAGCGATCAAGTGGACGCTTCCAGGCAGCAGTCGTTGCGAAACTCGCAATGAGTCTCATCACGAAGGCACAGATTTATTGGCGAGTTTCACTACGTGGAATTGATGGCAGTCACGGCCTTACGCTCGAAACGTTCCAGCAAGCGATACATTTTCCGCGATGAATCCCCAGCTTTCTCGCCGCAGCGTCCCTTCCAGCAGTAACGGTTCATCGCCTCGCGAGCCGACCTTTCTACTTTCCACGGCTTGGGCAAAAAATAGTCGATCAGACAATCCACATCACCTTCACGATCTCGCAACCGGGGTAGGTCGATCGACAACACATTGATTCGATAGAACAAGTCTTCGCGAAAGTTACCAGCGGCAACATCTCGGTGTAAATCACGGTTCGTCGCTGCGATCAAACGCACGTTCACCCGACGTTCTTGATGCGAACCGACACGTCGCATCGAGCCGTCTTCGAGTACGCGCAATAACTTCGGCTGAAGTGACAATGGCATCTCGCCCATCTCGTCAATGAACATTGTGCCGCCGTCAGCGATCTTGAACAGCCCTGGCTTATCTGCCATCGCGCCAGTGAATGCGCCCTTTTGATGACCGAATAACTCGCTTTCCACCAGACTCTCGGGCAGAGCAGCACAGTTAATCGTCACGAAAGGCTTATCTCGTAAATTGCGGGATTCTTGAATGATCTGGGCGACGACTTCTTTCCCCGTACCGCTTTCACCCTGAAACAAGACCGGCTTGTTCGTCGGAGCGACTTTCCCTAAGTCCGCTCAGATCTATCTGTCTGATCTCTCAATGCCTTTGTTTTATTTCGACCGGGCTTATTAACCAAGCCGAAGTGTTCAATGTCGGACAATGGCTCTTTAGCTAAACGTGTGATTAGAATCGCTTCAACGTTGGTCAGCGTCACGGCAGCCAACGCGATTCGGAGCGGCCAGATCGACCACTGCAGGAACAGCGACAAGACGCCAACTAGTATGAACAGCCAACACGTCTTGGCCGCTCGTGTGTGATAACTGGGGATGCATCTGAACTTGTATAGGCTGTACAGCACTGATACAGCGTAGCTTCCAATCGCGGCGGTGAGATACGGAGACTCGTTACGTAACGAAAAGTGCGGCAATTGTAACAACGCGCCTAACAAGCAGGCGTACACCGTAACATCCGCAATCGTGTCGAGGCGGGGACCGACTTTGCTGCGTTGGTCCAGTAAAACGGCAAGCTTTCCATCCAACCAATCGGTAGCAGTAAGAAAGAGGAACATGCCTGCGACCCAGTTCGGTTGCGTCCGAAAGGCAAACCACAGCATCAACCACGATCCCAGGAATCGAATCACAGATAGTGTATTTGGAACAGTTAGCCAGCGGTTATGCCGAGTAATCGTGTCGGTATCGGGTTCACTCATGGGCAATACCACCGCCAGTAGTGATAGAACAGCGGCGCGGTGAATGTCAGACTGTCTATTCGATCGAGCATACCGCCGTGACCCGGCAAGAGACGCCCGCTGTCCTTAACTCCCACCTCTCGTTTGATTGCCGACATGTTCAAATCGCCCAGCGATCCCGCCAGGGACATGAGCAGTCCGACCACAATCAAATGCGCAACCGATATCGCTGTCAACCATTGCCCTAACACGATCGAAGCGAGGACAGTGGTAACTATCCCAGCCACAAAGCCTTCCCACGTTTTATGGGGCGAGATGGTGGTCATTTGACGATGACCGAATTTGCGTCCCACCAAGGCTGAGGCGATGTCATTTAGTTCGGTGAGTGCCACTACGAACAGAAACAATCCGACAGGTCCTGCAGGCGGATTCGATCCTCGCGGTAGCGAGACGAGTAGTCCAAGATGCCCTAGCCCGTAAGTCGTCACGAGCGTCGCCAGTGCGAGTCGGCCAATGTGTTGCGTGTAGTTAGATGCATGGCAAGACAAAATAATGACGACACTGGGGACAATCACCGCAGCCAGCGGAAGCACCTTCGTGAACGCTTCGGTGAATCCAAACAGGAGTGCCATGTAGCTGGTCAGAATCACGATGTAGCTAGCCAGTAGCGTCCGCTGCGGAATCACAGGCTCAAACGGAAGTGCCGCAAATTCTCGTAGCGACAGGAGACTGATGACAGCAAGCAGTGCGATAATTGCGATCGGGCCAATCAATGCGGCTCCAACGACAATCCCAACAACGGCCCACCACGTTTTCAGACTTTCAATTCGCCGGTCAACGATCTCAAGCGGTTGATTGCGCAGCGCGACCAAGCGAACGAGCGTACTCGCACCGAGGGCAGAAACAGCGACGACCGCAGCCCAAACCACATGCGGTGCAATAACAAATTGGCCCATAGATATCAAATGTCGCCATTGACACGTTAACGCAGTCCATAGGAATACGAAGATAGAGATCATTTCCTGACTTGAGCGAATCTTGTACCAAACAGCTGATTTTCGTCGAGATCATCCGTCGAAGCAGTCGTTGTAAACACACATAGGGCATCAAACGGACCTGTAATTCCTCCAGCGAAGCCAGTTTCGAAAAGCGGAGAGCCAATAGGCCGCTCACGGTCCAGAAGTTCGTGGGTGGACTTATTCGGGAATCGATCGGCTGGCTGAATTGCCGCCTACCTGTTCTTACGGAAACGTAATCTTGAACCAGTCTGCGAACCGTACAGACGCCGTCCCACCTTGAAGGCCCGAGATTGCAGTTTGTCTCTGCGTTTGGAAATTGTTGAACAAAAACGATTAAATCCTGGCAGAGCTTCCAGTACCGCAAAATCGCTTTGCTGTTTAAGCTTTTGCTGGAGTACAGCCAAGTCGTGATCGTCGCCGAGGACTTCGGATAGATGACCGAGGGACTCGATACGTTTGCTGTTTTTCCCTGTAAAGAACTTCCGCAGCAGTCGCATCTGATACTCGTGATACTTCGCGTACTTCCGCCAGCGATGCAGGTTTGCATCCGTTGATTCTTGGCGAGCCTCATTCATGAAGGAGCGTCCTTTTCGATAGGTCTTTTTAAACCCGCTTTGAATGTCGCTAACAAGATCATCGGCAAACGACCAATTCGGAATTCGCTGCAGCGCGTCACGCATCTCTGCAAGAAAAATCTCGACCTGATCGTCTCCTCTCAGTGGTTCCGTAGCGTGATCTCTACGTTGCTGCATCAATACGATACGGAGGTGCGAGAGAACTTCGGGCGAGAATGGGCGACGGGCATTTTCGCTGAGACGGTTGATCGTTTGGACCAGGACCTCCGTATCACGCGAGCTCGATAAACGTGTCGCTGCATCGCGAAAGCACGCATTCTCGATCGCATAATCGGTGTTCATCGCAGTCCGCACTAATCGCAGCAAACCGCGAATCATCTTACATGCTTTACGCGCGGTGTGAACGGCCATTGCATGGTCAACACTGGGATCTGTCAAACCGTTGATTGCAGCCTGAACTTGTTCGATCGAGACCCGCTTCAAGCCGAAGCCGATCTCTTCACTCCGTTTAAGAAAGAATTTCATGAGCAATAAAGCAACCTGTGACCCGCGAAGACTCGCAACGCTGAAATAGCGATTACGGATTTTGATTCAATAGAATAACATCACTTTCAATTCTCGCGATGATCTCTTTCGCCCTCTGGTTCGCTTTCGCAAGTTCTTCTGTAATGATTCTTCGGCTGTGAATCACGTTCTGCTCAGTAACGACCTGAGCATAGCTAAATGGTCGGTATCGGTAGAAGCGGCCCTGAGGTGTGACAAAGGTACGATATGTAGAGTCGTACTGGATGCCTGAGTCGTGCGACTCAAAAAACGTTACGAGATCGGCGGGACCGGTCTCAACTAACGAAGCGAATTGCCTTCTAATTGTCGATGGAACTATCTGTTCAAGTGCCCGAAGCCATCGCCAGTTTGCGTTGTGGCGACCGGTGTTGGGTCGTAGTAGTGGTCCGAACGTGTCAGAGGGTCGACGTATTCCATTCGCATCAGTCGCTCAGGGCTGAGCTGGACAGCGGGGCGTGCTTGTTGGAATGCTTGCAGTGAACCGAAACGGCTGGTGTCGAGATAACAACTGATCCCTTCGATGATTTTTCGGATTACATCGGGGCCTTCGCGATAGATTTCGGATGTCACCATCACGACGTCGGCACCAGCGATCATGGACTTGATCGCGTCTTCAGCGGAGCGGACGCCGCCACTCGCGGCGATCGAAATACCCAGGCCACCGGTGCGAGTACGAACGATGCCCTCCAAAATACCACCCAACGAATCGATTGGAGAAAGTTCCCAGCGGATCGTCCAGTGCATGCGATCGATGCTGACGTCCCAGTGCGGAACGTGCGTAAACAGAACCAAGCCCTTCGCACCAGCGTCATGCAACTGATGCGCGATCGACGCGAGATTGGTGAACCGTTGGTTCAACTTGACGGCGATCGGAATGGTCATACTCTCCGCCAAGTTACGCACTAACTCGCACAACCGCTGTTCAATGTGTGCGGCGGGTTCATCGGGATCAGTGATGATCGGTTGCCAATTCAGTTCCATCGCATCGGCTCCGCAGGCTTCGATTTGTTTGGCATAGTCGAGCCAGTTTCCAGCCGCACCACCATTGATGCTGGCGATGATCGGGACCGATTCACGCTGTTTTAAATTGGCGATCGTTTGAAGATAGGCTTCCGTACCACCGTTGTATTTATCTTGCTGAGGTTGATAGCCGCTGAATTGGACCGCAGTGATCGGATTGGTTGCTTTCAGTTGCCAGTGAACGATTTGTTCTTGTAGCATTGACGGCAACACGATGGCACCTGCCCCAGCATTGATGAATTGGCGGACCGCTTCGGGCGAGATGGTGAGCGGACATGATCCGACAATGACCGGAGTTGAAAGTTCGAGGCCCAGATAATGGGCGGATAATTCAGTGGTCATGTCGGACACGCTATGGGTTTGTGAAAGTTAGTCGAATCTGCCGGATTGAACCGATCTAAATGACACTCCGTTCCACATCCAAGATGTGCATCGTTGTCTTCAACAACGCATCGGGAGTTAACGAGATGCTATCGATACCTTGCCGGACCAGGAATTCGGCGAAATCCGGGTAGTCGCTAGGTGCTTGGCCACAGATGCCAATCTTGACGTGATGTTGTTTGGCAGTTTGGATCACTGATGAGATCAAGCGTTTGACTGCGTCGTTTCGCTCATCAAAAACGTGAGCCGCGATTTCCGAATCACGGTCAACGCCCAAAGTTAACTGCGTTAGGTCGTTGGACCCGATCGAAAATCCGTCGAATATTTCTGCGAACTGCTCGGCTAAGATCACGTTACTGGGGATTTCGCACATCACGTAAAACTGCAAACCGTCTTGCCCACGCACCAAATCGTACTTGGCCATTTCTTCTTGAACTTTGCGACCTTCCTCGACCGTACGGCAAAACGGGATCATCAGCTTGACGTTCTTGAGTCCCATCTCGTTGCGAACTTTCCACATCGCCTTGCATTCCAGTCCAAACGCATTACGGAACTTCTCGTGGTAATAGCGTGAGGCACCGCGAAAGCCGAGCATCGGATTTTCTTCGTGCGGTTCGTAGGCCGAGCCGCCAATCAGATTCGCATACTCATTCGTCTTAAAATCACTCAGCCTGACGATCACATCATTCGGCGCGAACGCGGCAGCAATCATAGCGACGCCTTCGGCTAGGCGGTCAATGTAGAACTGTGGTTTGTTGTCGTAGCCCAACGTTACCGCATCAATTTCCCGCCGAGTTTTCTCATCTAACTGGCCGTAATCCAACAGAGCTTGGGGGTGGACTTTCACATAGTTGCTGATGATGAATTCTTCTCTCGCCAGCCCCACGCCATCATTGGGGATCGCTGAGAGCGAGAACGCTTCATCGGGCGAACCGACATTCATCATCATCTTGGTTCGCGGTCGCTGCAGTCCGCTGACGTCGATCGTTTCGACCGCGAATGGCAGCACGCCTTCATACACCACGCCATCGTCACCCTCGGCGCAACAAATCGTGACCTGTTGGCCGTCATGCAACAATTCAGTTGCGTTCATTGTTCCGACAACTGCTGGCAATCCCAGCTCACGGCTAACGATTGCCGCATGACAGGTTCTGCCGCCGCGATTGGTAATGATCCCAGAGGCCCGTTTCATGACGGGTTCCCAGTCAGGATCGGTTTTGTCCGTCACTAAAATCTCGCCTTCGCGGAAATTGACCAAGCCATGGACGTCGTGAACCAACCGCACCGGCCCCGACGCAATCCGTTCGCCGATGCTGCGTCCGGTTAGAATCCGTGTCGAAGTTTGCTGGAGGTGATAACGCTCAATGGTCGTTGTAGCCTTTCGCGACTGCACGGTTTCAGGCCGCGCCTGTACAATGAACAGCTCGCCCGTGCGTCCATCTTTGGCCCATTCCATGTCCATCGGGCAGGCTTCCCCACGCAAACGACTGTAGTGGTCTTCAATTTCACACGCCCAGCGTGCCAGTTGCAAAATGTCATCGTTGCTGAGGGCGAAACGATTCGCTTGGTCGGGGCCAACGGGCACGTTCTTAGTCATCTTACTGCCGCCCGAATCGTAGACCAGTTTCATTTCCTTCTTGCCGATCGCTTTTTTAAGGATCGGACGGAAACCCTGGCGTAGCGTCGGTTTGTAAACATAGTACTCGTCGGGATTGACGCAGCCTTGGACTACATTTTCACCCAAACCGTAGGCCGCGTTGATCAACACTGCGTCGCGGAACCCACTTTCGGTGTCGATCGAGAACATCACGCCGGAGGTTGCCAAGTCGGACCGCACCATCTGTTGAATTCCGATTGACAAGGCAACTTGCATCGAATCGTAACCGTGATTGGCGCGGTACGAAATCGCTCGGTCAGTGAACAGCGATGCGAAGCAACGTCGGCAGGCGTCCAGCACCGAAGCCTGCCCACGAACATTCAAGTAAGTTTCCTGCTGACCAGCGAAACTGGCGTCGGGCAAGTCTTCTGCCGTCGCACTGCTGCGAACCGCCACTTCGGCGAGTTGGCCGCGTTCTTTGCACAGGTGATGATAGGCATCGACGATCGCATGCGACAATGAATCAGGAAGCGGCGTATCGAGAATCATGTGACGGACGATTTGACCATGATGCTGCAAGATGCCAACGTCGCCGACATTCATGCCGCTGAGAACCTGAGCGATCTTTTCATCCAGCCCCGACTCATGCAGGAACATGCGATATGCATCCGCCGTCGTCGCGAACCCGTTGGGAATTCGTACACCACGAGGCGTCAGTTGGCGGTACATCTCGCCCAGCGAAGCGTTCTTTCCGCCCACGATCGATACGTCGTCCATCGAAACTTGCTCAAACCAGCGAACTAGATCGGTGGCCGTGGTTGAATCGGAGATGGCAACACTCATGATGGTTGGCTCGCACGCCAGAGGGAATCAAAAGGTCGGTACTCAATTAAGATGCAAGCGTCGTGCCAGCAGTCGATAAGATCGCTCGGATAGTTCGATCCGACTTACACAGCGAATTCTTCAGGACCTTTCCCGCGCATCTCTCGGCGGCATAGAATGTGCGTTGATTGCCACGACGATTTCCACCATAAGCATACTTACGATGCCGGTGATCGAAGCCATCCAAGTGACCAAGACGTTTGAGCAAACGGCTGTGCGCGTCGAAGCGGTGCGCGGGATCGACTTGTCAATCGAGCGGGGCGAGATGATCGCGATTGTTGGTCCATCCGGGTCGGGAAAAAGCACACTACTGAGCCTGATCGGGGCGATTGACGCACCGTCGAGTGGGCAGATTCTGTTGGACGGAAATGACTTGGCGAAACTTGATGACACGGATCGAACGCTATTGCGGCGTTATCGCATCGGGATTGTCTTCCAAACTCAAAATCTGATTCCGACACTGACGGCGATCGAGAACATCGGTTTGCCGTTGGAACTCGATGGTGTGAGCACTTCCGAAGCGAGTCGGCGTGCGAACGAAGCACTTGCGATGGTCGGATTGTCACACCGAGGCGGGCACCTGCCCGGAATGATGTCGGGCGGCGAGCAACAACGTGTCGCAGTGTCGCGAGCATTGGTGATTCAACCCGCGCTGCTATTGGCGGATGAACCGACGGGAAATTTGGACAGCGCCAGTAGCAGGCAAATCGTAGACTTGCAGCGTGATTTGGTCGATCGGCATGGGCAAACTGTGGTCATCGTGACTCATGATCCCGAAGTCGCCCGGCGTGCCGATCGGATTGTTCGATTGCATGATGGCAAGATTGAAGCCGAAGAAACTCTCGACCAGAGTCCTATCGTGGCGGTCGAAACGGCATGAATGCTTTTCACAGCTTGAAAGTTGCCTGGAGACTCGGCGTGCGACAAATTTGGCAGCACCCTGGTCGGTCAGCGTTGACACTCACCAGTATCACGATTAGCGACGGCGTGCCGATCGTGGTAGGAACAAAGCTCTTCATGCATGTCGCCTTCGACTCCTGTTTCCATATAGTGTGCCAGTTCCTTCTCATGAGCACGCAGGCCGGTCCCGAGGACGGCTGTCTTTTCATTATGTTCTTCCAAGGATTTTCCATGTTCGCCAATCTCGTCAGCGATCCGCTTGAGTTCGGCCAGTGCGTCGGCTTGCTCTGCCTTCCAATTAGCGACGTCATCGGCCCACATTTCCAGCTCGCTTTGTCAGTAGCGATGGTCGGCGTGAGATTGAGCAACGGATTTCAGGCTAGTGGTCATGGTTTGCATTCCTGTTGAGAGAGAAAGAGACATTTGCTCTCGATTCATAAGCAAGCCGCATACCTATTCTATCCGACAACCGCAAACTGGACAGTCTTGGCTGAAGTAGAGTTGGCTTGACGGCATCGTTATGCTCAGGTGTTTTGAAATGAGAAAAGATGGCTAGCGGAACTCGGCAAGACTTTTGCCCCGCCTGCTTGTCGACCGAAATTCATGGTGAGTTCCACCATTTGAGCTGAACAAGATTCTGGAAATATATACGACTGACAAACACAGCCCCGTCGCAAGCCACCTGTCAGGCGTGTCAGAAATTTCCTGACAGATGATTGTTTTGCGGAAAGGTCAAACAGACGCCACTTCAAGAATCGATGACGGGCAATAACGTGCGAAATCGCGCACGTGGTGACACAGTTTTCGGCACGCTTGCTGACTAACCTGTCATAGAAGTTCGCTGGGAACGCACCAGACAAATCGATACCTCCTTTGGCCATCACGACGGCAACCGAGGCAGCGTTCTGACAACTCAATTGGCCTTCCGTTTGTGAAAGGTAAGCTTGCTCAGTGTATGACGATATGCGAACCGCCGCTCCCGCTGGGAAGAATGAGGAACTGGAAACGTCCAAGGAAGAAATGCAGTCACTGACAGGTAAAAACGACTCATAGAATTGTCCGACCGCTATGAAATCGCACGGCGCGGACAAAAACACGACGCGATCACATTGCTGTTGTAAGCGGCGGAGCGTGCCAGGTGGTGCGGCGGGCTTGCCGGATCGAAACAGCTGCTGACGCCGCTGGATTTTATTCAGTTGCGTTTGTCGTTCGCGTTCCAAATTGTTCTACGACAATCCAAGTCCAACGCAGACTGCGGCCACAATCATGCGGAAGCATCCTACCTGCGTCACTCCCAACACCGACCTCTTCGCGCTCACATCGATCTTCACGAGTCATCGTTTCCAGCAGATGCCGGTTGTTGAAAACGACAACTTTTTCGGTATGGTATATCGTCGCGATGTTTTGAAAGCGGTCGATTCTGACTATCGCGACTGGATGTCGAAAAAGGAACACGAGCGTTCACCGATCGACATTCATCAAATCATGAACCATCGCTTTATAGTGCGTTAAGATCGAAGACGTCAGTTGCCATATCTCTGGGTTCGCATCGTGAACAGAACCGAGCGAGCTTTTTGGCCTGATGGCAAAGCCCAATATCGGCACACGCTTTGCGTCGCAGATGCTGCGTCGCATGCGCCGCAAGCACCAGCCCGACTTTCCGCCCAGCGAGGTGTCGCCATGAACACAAGCACTCAGCCCGAACGCACCACAACGCTCACTGATCGACTATGCACAGCGATCGCACATGCCGTGAGAGCTCCTTCGAGTCATAACACTCAGCCATGGTTGTTTCGATTGAAATCCGGCGAAGTGGAACTACTAGCCCTTAAACAAGCGACCGCCGTTCGGGTTCTGGATCTTGCGTGCCCGGTTTTTTGCGGCGCAGCGGTGACCGTTCCAGGCTACCTGGATGCGTTGGTTCGTCATAGGTAATAGGCATGAGAAGGGTTCTTTCAGGG
>JBGSMN010000188.1:0-3225 GCA_041740155.1 Rhodopirellula sp. | reverse complement strand
ATCGTCTCTATCACCTGTTCCCCAATCTGTTCCTCATTCGCATTGATGCAATGTTGCAGGTGATGATGTTGTTCCCGACGACGTCGAAAAGTTGTCGATTGCACGTATCAGTTTTCACGCTGCGATCGGAGCGCGAAACTCGGTGGACCCGTTTGTTGACGAAGGTATGGGGAACGCTGAAAGTAACTTCGATCAAGAAAATCTTGGCTGAGGATGCATCCATTTATCCGGACCTGCAACGGGGAATGGAAAACAGCTTATTTCACGGCACGATTAGCACTCGTGAGGAACTGGTCCACGCGTTGCAGTTGTTCATTAAGAAAAATGCCGGTGTGGTTCCAGATCCAAAGATGGTTAGCGAACACATGAGCTGCAAATCAGATGCTTAAGTGGCAGGCTGAAACAATTCGCTATGTCGCGATTGGTTACGTGCTGGTGCCATTGCTGATTAACGGCGGCATCAATGCCACCGTCGCTTGGTTTCAGATTCGCGGTCAAGCGAGCATTGCAGTCTGGGGAATGCCGAAGAGCTTGGCGATGGAATTTATCGGAACCAATTTTTTTCTCCCGCTGATCACCGCCATCATTTCGAGCCGAATGGTCAGCCGACATCTTGCGACGAAGCTCGTCGAGCCACCACTCTTAATCGCCAACCAATCTTTAGACGCTGTCTCAAAAGAATCTCGCGGTTTGATTTCGATTTGCATCCGACTGATGCCATCGGGATCAATCGGCAACTGTCTTCGTTTTTCGATCTTGGTATCAGGAGTCCTTTTGCTGCCCACTTTGCTTGAAGTCTTTTTATCCAACAAGACGTCCATTAGTTCCACAGTCTTCATTCTGTGGAAGACCACCCATGCATGTTTTGTTGGAGTGCTGGTAACGCCCATCATTGCGATCGCGATTTTATCGGCGAGTGCTCGCAATGATTATTTGGTGCTCTCGAAATAGGTGGTTTCAAGTTAGCCTGATCGGCCAACAATTGTGTAAAACGAGGAGTTTAGAATTCCACTAACGATCAGATTTAATACCCATGAATGCTCCCTCGCCCGAAGTCTTTGAAAAGCTCGCCTCGTTCTACCTCGGTCGGCACTTTGACCTGAAAGGCGGCAAGCTTAAAGATGACTTGCTGATGTACGATGCCAAAGATCTTTGCACGCACGCGATGTGCGTCGGGATGACCGGCAGCGGCAAGACGGGATTGTGTTTGTCGTTGCTCGAAGAAGCCGCGATCGACGGAATTCCCGCGATTTGTGTTGACCCCAAAGGTGATCTTGGCAACTTGCTATTGGCATTCCCCGAAATGCGTCCTGAGGATTTCAAGCCTTGGCTGGAAGCCAACGAAGCGAGTCGGAAAGGCAAAACGCTTGATGAATTCGCCGTCGATACGGCGACCACGTGGAAGAATGGTCTCGCATCTTGGGGCCAAACGCCGGAGCGTGTTGCGAAGTTCAAGGCAGCGGTCGATATCGCGATCTACACACCGGGCAGCAACACCGGCTTGCCGATGACGGTGCTGAAGAGTTTCGACGCCCCGCCGAAGGAAATCTTGGAAGATTCCGATGCGATGCGAGAACGCGTCACTGGTGCAGCGTCTGGTTTGTTGACGCTGATGGGTATCAACGCCGATCCGCTGCTATCTCGCGAGCATATTTTAATCTCGACGATCTTTGATCATTGTTGGCGGGAGAATCGTAATGTTTCGATTGGTGATTTGATTGGTTTAATTCAATCGCCACCGATCAAACGCGTTGGTGTGCTTGATTTGGATTCGTTCATGCCGTCAAGCGACCGCAGCAAGTTAGCGATGACGCTCAACAACTTGCTTGCCTCTCCCGCCTTTTCGACGTGGCTTGATGGCGAACCGGTCAATATTCAAAACATGCTTTACACGCCCGAGGGTAAACCACGGCTAACGATTCTTTCGATCTCGCACCTGACGGATAACGAACGGATGTTCTTCGTCACCATTTTGCTGAACGAGTTATTAGCGTGGGTGCGAACGCAAAGTGGAACGAGTTCGCTACGGGCGATGTTTTACATGGATGAGATCGCCGGCTATTTCCCGCCGGTTGCCAATCCTCCGTCCAAACCACCGATGTTGACACTGCTTAAGCAGGCCCGCGCTTTTGGTTTGGGCATTACCTTGGCGACTCAAAACCCGGTCGACTTGGACTACAAAGGTTTATCGAACATCGGCACTTGGTTTTTGGGTCGACTGCAAACCGAGCGTGATAAGGCACGTGTGCTTGAGGGTCTCGAAGGCGCGTCGATTCAGTCAGGAAAGGCGTTTGATCGAAATGCGATGGAACAGATTTTGGCGGGATTGGGCAGTCGTGTCTTTTTGCTCAACAACGTTCACGATGATGCGCCAAGTATTTTTCAATCGCGTTGGGCGATGTCATTCTTGGCGGGGCCGCTTGCTCGCGATCAAATCAGCCGATTGATGGCTGATCGCAAAGCGAAGATGGGACAGACCGGCGACTCGAACAGTGAATCGCTCTCGGGCGAACCGGCGGCTCCGTCGCGTCCAGTCGTCCCCGGCGGCGTGGAAGAATGGTTCATGGTACCGATGGAAATTCCCGACGAAAATGCCAAGCTGGTTTATCGGCCCGGCATCTACAGCGAAGCATCGATGCGTTTCGTTCGCAGCAGTGCAAACCTGGACGTTTGGACCGATGTGAAGCGAGCGGTCCCGTGTGGACCTTTCTAGGCCCGCAGGCGACGCTGTTTGTCGCGCTGCCCTGGAGCCCCAACGTCCCGAATCTGCAGGTCGGGACGCACTTTCTCAGCTCCAATCCCAGTGAAGCGGGAATCGCGCGGCCGGCTTGGCAGAGTTCCCATGACACCAGCATTGTCTGGGGCAAGGCGATCGGTAACTCGAGCGATCCTGCCTATGTCGCGGCGGGCGCCATTCCCTGGCTACTTGTCGAGATATCGGGAGCGAAGCCGGGATTCGCCGGGCAACCCGGACTTGCGCAAACAACTTACATCCAGAGGCTCAGCACCTCCGGCGGTGTTGCCCCGGCTACGGGATGCGATGGGGCCGGCTACGGCAGGGTCGCACTGGTCCATTACACCACGGATTACTATTTCTACCTGTCGAACGAGCGAAAGTAAGAAGTCAATATCAGGAGGAGAAAAACATGAAGACAAGAAGTTGGACGAAACAGTTACTGATTGTGTTAATGGTGACGGCGGGTACCGCCGCCGGCCAGGATAACG
>JBGSMN010000409.1:0-5778 GCA_041740155.1 Rhodopirellula sp. | reverse complement strand
TGTTGCAATTGTTCGGCTAAAGCTCGGGCGGCATCAGCCAAACGGCGGGCGTCGGCAGCGCTCATCCCGTGCGGGTTCTCGATCGCATCGGCGGTGATGGCGTCGCGAGTGGTGGCGAGTGCGTCAGTTAGTTTCGCGAGTGCCTGAGAGTGCTCTTGGTGAGCGACTGGTACCAATCGAGTCGGTTCGACTGGGTCGATTCGCCAGCCCGTTGTTTCGGTGTACGCCCGCCAGAAACCCTCTACGGCACCTTTGCCGTCATCGGCTTGATTCGCCGTTCGCCGGGCAACCGAGGCCGAGCGAGTCAACGTCGACGTGTTCGCGTCGTCGTTGGCTTCGTGATCAGCAGTGTGAAGTTTGAGATAGCTTGGTGGCGGTGTGGACACAGCGTCTGCAACTCGATGAGTGGGGAGCGTATGAGAACCAGTCGTGCGGAGCACGCATGCAGGGTTGCACGCATGCTCCGACGTCGGCTATCTGTTCATCGTCCCGCTGACCTAGTTTAGCTCAGCCGATCAACCGTTAAAGTTTCCATGAATTGACATCACTGTGTCACAACTGATTCAATCGTTACGACCTCTTCAACGAATCGCGAATCTCTCGCAACAACAACACGTCCTCACTCGGCACCGCTGCTTGTTCCGCTTCCGGTTCGCCTTCCATTTTGGCGCGGGCGATATTGATGAACTTGATCACTACAAACAACGCTGCGGCGATCAACAGAAACTCGAAGACGGTTTGCACGAACGGGCCGTAGTTTAAGATTGGGTAGTCCTGCAAGACCATCACAGGATCGCCGTTCTCGAGTGTTTCCATCGTCCCGTCAGCTTTGAGCTTGGGACTCTTCGTAGCGATCGTGTAGGCAGCTTCTTTGAAGTTGATGCCAAATCGTGCCGTCAACAAATTGATGGGTGGCATGATCACGTTAGATACCAACGATCCGACGATCTTGCCAAACGCACCACCGATGACCACGCCGACTGCCAAATCGACGACACTGCCCTTCATGGCAAACTCTTTGAACTCTTTGATCAAACTCATCTTCTTACTCTCTACCGATTGCGAATAATCACTCGATCGACTGCCAGCGGAACGTTTCCGGTGGCGATTGTTTTTCGAAGATTACAGCAGTGGACTCATGTACGCCATGCAGGATGCGTATCAAAAGGTTCGCAATTTTTGACAGCGACAGGTTAGATCGTTGGTTTGTAACGGTTCGGAAAAAGATGAGTGCCGCGGCGAACATGTCGAACGGCATTCACCAGATTTCGATTTCCAAACTCTCTCCTGGTGCAGGCCGTTGGATTTCAGCGTCGGCAAAGGGGGGCGGACCGAGTTTGCTGCGGGCGGCGTTACTGAACCCGTATCGCTCCGAAGGAATACCCAGCACGCTGCGATCGAGTTGGTTGTTGTCATTACTATCTTGATAGACCGCAATCGCAAAGGATGTTGTCAAGACACTGGAAGGGATCAGGCATTCTGCCTTGCCCTCTTCGTCCAAGGGCACGGTTTTTTTCCATGTCGCTTCTTCTGGTTTGTTGTAGTGATCGGCTGACGTGTAAACGGCGATTCGAGCGAGGCCGCCCGCGTCCGAACCGCCAGACACTTGCAAGCGAATCGTGTCAGCATCGTCGATCGCAGGATCCGTGTTCGCCGAAAGCGAAGCATCTGCGTCCGTATCAGTGCGCGGATCGATCGAGCTTGCGGCTGGGAACGCGACTGGGCGAAACCGATTTTGCTGATACGCCAGAACGCCGACCCCGATCAAAAAAATGATCGACGCAAACCCCATCAGCAACGTGCCATGGTTCTCGTTCCACTGATCCGAATAGGATTTCCACGAAACGTCGCCCCGTTCAATGCTGGCGATTCGCTGTTTGACGGTATCCGTCGCATCGTTGATTCGGTCTGATTCTTGGCTCACTCGAACAACTCCACTATTTTTTGAAAAGCGAGAATGTAATAATAACTAGTCCTGTTTTGTAACCTATTTCCTGAGGCTGCGGGAATCCGCAGGAGAGATCTCGGTTGCTGGAGGCCCCGTTTTCAGGAGGCCCAGTATTCAGAATTGGCGTCATCGCTTAAACTGGTTTTCTTGTGTGAGACGAATTGTCCCGTGTGATGGTGGCGGCCCTTGCGACTGCAAGCTGTGAACCTGGTCAGGCCTTAACTGGAGCAGCCATAAGCAGTGCCGCTTTGTGTGAGGGTCGCCTCCACCACGCGGGAATTATTTTCTTTGGGACATTTACTCTCTCTGGGACAATCGTCTTGTTGATACCCAGCAATCCCACCACTTCTAGGTTCGAAGATCGCCGAAAAAATGGTCCAATCAGCGAGCGAGCGGAAGCCGGGAGATGATTCCTATGTCGTTGTCGCGCGGCGCTATCGTCCGCTGGATTTTGACCAACTGGTTGGCCAGGATCATGTCGCCAAGGCTCTGCAAGGCGCGATCGAAACCTCTCGGGTGGGACACGCTTATCTATTCACCGGTGCCCGCGGTGTTGGCAAAACCAGTACTGCGCGGATTTTTGCCAAGGCCCTGAACCATCCCAGCGGGCCGACATCACACCCGGATAGTGACAACGACATCGCACAAGCGATTGACTCAGGGGAAGATGTCGATGTGATCGAAATCGACGGAGCAAGTAATCGCGGGATCGACGAGATTCGTTCGCTGCGAGCCAACGTGGGCGTGCGACCGAGTCGCTCACGCTACAAAATCTACATTATTGATGAAGTCCACATGCTCACCGCAGCGGCGTTCAACGCGCTGTTGAAGACGCTTGAAGAACCTCCGGAGCATGTGAAGTTTATCTTCTGCACGACGGATCCGGAAAAGATTCCAATCACTGTGCTGAGCCGTTGCCAGCGGTTCGATTTCGCACCAGTTGAAAGTAGCAAAATTGTCGGCAGGCTGCGAGAAATTGTAACGGCTGAGAACAGCACCGCCGACGAGGAAGCTTTGGAATTGCTGGCCCGCCGTGCCGCTGGATCGATGCGTGACAGCCAATCGCTGCTCGAACAAGTCTTGAGTTTTAGTGATGGGCACCTGACGGCTGATCAAGTCCACACGATGCTCGGTACGGCCGATGACCAGCGTTTGCACCGGCTCGCTGAGGCGATGCAGTCTCGCGATGCTGCGGCCGCGATCATGCAGGTCGATGAGGCGGTGGCCGCAGGCGTCGATGCGGGGCGTTTGACCGAACAGATGCTGGGCTACTTTCGTGATCTGATGGCCGTCAGTGTTGGTTGTAACGCGTCGATGATGCGTTACGCAGCCGGTTCGATGCACTCCGAGTTGGCCCAACTTGGTAGCCAGTGGGGATTGCAAACCGTGCTCGCAATCGTTGGTCTCGTGGATGAGACCTTAGTGCGAATTCGCCATAGCGTGCATGCTCGGGTGTTGCTCGAAGCGACACTGATTCAAATTTGCCATCTGCCTGATTTGCAAGCGATCGTTGATTTGACGACTGCCGCGAAAGCAGCATCCGCAGGCGGCGAAAAAAAAAACTCGCTAAATAAACCGCGAACTGCCGCTGTCGCAGTTGAGCGTACCAGCCCAGCAAGTCAGGCCAACTCGACGAGTCAGCCCAGCCCGACGAGTCAATCCAGCGCACCAACAACACCCACTCAGGCGACAGTTCCGCAACCGACGCCACCGCCTGCCGATGCCGCACAACCGGCTCGTGACATTCCATCGGGATCGCTGCCGATCACTGAGGCCGATTTGCAGCCCGCGCTGTCACAGATTCTCGATGAAATGGACCCGATCACTGCCACGTTGGTCAAAGCGACCGAACGCATCGCCTCACCCGAACCAGGCATCGTCGAGCTGACCTTTCCCCAAGCATCTGGGTTGGCGATGAGTCGGTGTGGTTCGCCAAAGAACAAAGACGAGATCGTGCGAACGATCACCCGCGTGACTGGGCGACACGTTTCTCTCACGTTCGCCACCGGTACGAAGACTCCCGAGCTCGCTACGACCGTCGCGCAACCGAAGACAAAGAATCGGATGCAGCGGATGCGAGAAATTGAAACCAATCCGATGGTCCGCGCATGTATAGAATTGCTTGGTGCCGAGATCGTTCGCATTGACACTCCACGACATTAAACTTGAAATGGTGCGCGAACGACGCGCTGTTTTTTTATTTTCTCTTACGGATCAACTTTCATGTTCAAAGGACTCGGTAACCTCGGCAACATCGCCTCGATGTTTGGCAAGTTGAAAGACCTGCCGCAGCAAATGCAAGAACTCAATGATCGTATGAAAGCCGAGCGGGTCACCGCCCGGTCGTCGTGCGGTCACATCACCGTCACCATGAACGGTGTTGGTGAAGTCCAATCGGTCGATGTGAATTCAGCAGTCTTCATCACCGAGACTTCCAATGCCGTCACACCCGAGACGTTAGGCCAAGCGATTCAAGACGCGACCAACTCGGCAGGCAGCGAAGCGAAACAGATGTATGCCAACGCGGTCAGCCAACTGGCTAGCGACTTGGATATCAACCTGCCTGGCATGGACGGGTTGCTGTCGAGCTTGACCGGCGGCAAGGGATGAGCGGACACGCCGGTGCGGTTTCGCAGCTCGTCGACCGGCTCAGCCAGTTGCCAGGGATCGGTCGCAAAAGTGCCGAGCGGTTAGCGTTCCATCTACTGCGAGTGCGGGAAGATGAGGCGCTCGCGTTGGCGGATGCTATTCGGCGCGTCCGCACCGACGTTCGCTACTGCGCCGCTTGCTACAACCTCTCCGAAAAAGAATTGTGCCAGATTTGCTCTGACCCTAAACGCGATGCCACACGGTTGTGTGTCGTTGAGCAACCTCGCGACTTACTCAGCCTCGAGGCGTCGGGTGCTTTCAAAGGTTTGTATCACGTTTTGCTGGGCCGGATCGCCCCACTCGATGGCGTGACGCCTGACCAATTGACGATCGATGCGCTCGTTGAGCGGGTGCGCACAGGGAATTTTGTCGAGATCATCATGGCCACGAATCCTACGGTCGAGGGCGATGGCACGTCGTTGTACCTATCCAACCAACTCAGCGAATTTCCGGTCGAGATCACACGTTTAGCACGAGGCATCACCGCCGGCAGCGTGCTCGAGTACGCCAACCGCGAAATCATCGCCGACGCCCTCACCGGGCGGCAGAAACTCTGAGCCTAGCAACCCTCGGCGGAGACGGCGTGTGGAGGAATCATCCAACATCAACTGTAGATGTTTCGGTAGCGAAACTTACTCCTAGGCCTTTCCTAACTCACTAAACCACTCATCAAGTGCCCACTCCAATAACTGAGAGTCAGAGGAGCTTGCGGGTTCGTGATGATCAGCCTCTGAAGGCACGTGAATTGCCGACGCAGGTTCAGTCGTTCTATCATCGACTGACACGCTGACCCATTTCGTACCCGCTGTTAACCCATTGAGCCTAACCTCGTCGAGCGGCTCTTCCTCATCTGTTAGTGTGCTTGCAACCTCTGAAGAAACGGCAATTGAAGTTGGCTCGCCCGCCTCAAGTGGTTCTCTGCCGAAATCTCGTGCGTTAAGCAAATTGATGACCTGCAATGCATCGAGAGCGCTCAACAGCCCATCGCCCGAAACATCTAAAAACAAAAGCGGAAACGATCCCGCTAATTGTTCTGTCGAGACTAGCTGGACAGCGCCACTTCGTGGCTTTGGCATGTGGTTTCACGGGGGTTTTGGATCGACGCTTTTGATTTGGTCGGGTTCGATTCCCATTTCACGGTAGTCGGCCATGCGTCGCTTCCAGTGACAGCGGCTTGCTTC
>JBGSMN010000388.1:0-13786 GCA_041740155.1 Rhodopirellula sp. | reverse complement strand
CATCGCTCCTGCGAAAATAATCGGCAGTCGAAAAGCGATTCGACGGTCAAGCAGGCGGCTCATCGCAGCAGCCATAACAGCGACACCACCGGTCAAAGGTACGCTGGCCTGTGTGGTGTGCCGTCGCTCGGGATTGCGGGTAGCAAGTCGCTTTCGCTTGTCATGCTGCGACGGGTTCCTTTTACCGGAGTGTTGAGCTTGCGGCGGTCTTCCGGAGCGTTTACGCTTAGCAATCCTTGGCCCTTTGAGTGTTGGTTTGGTGTGAGAACCTCCAATTTCTCTGAGGGCCTTTTTCGTGGCAAGATCAATCTCGAAGTGATAGGCAATCGCCTAAAGTGCAGTTGGATAAGCGACGATTCCTGAAGACGATGACGATGGCTTTGCTGGGACGCCCAAGAAGCGGTGAGGCTGGAGAGCAGCACCCGCAACGGGAGTTGAAATGCAAACGAGTTGTCGTCATCGGTGCCGGATTGGCGGGGTTGGCTGCGGCGCGCGAATTGCAAGCTCACGAGTACGATGTGATTGTTATCGAAGCACGGGGCCGGATCGGAGGGCGAGTTTGGACGAGCCACGAGTGGGAGGATATTCCACTTGATCTGGGTGCCTCTTGGATTCATGGCGTGAAGGGAAATCCGCTCACCGATCTGGCTGACGAAATTAAGGCTCAGCGACTTGTGACCCGGTACGATAGCTCGGTCACTTATAACACCGCTGGTGTGCCTTTAGACGGCGGTGCCGAGGACCGACTGGACAACTTGCGAGAAGAACTTCTGGAAGCGATCAGTCACGCACAAAAACAAGACCAAGACGTGTCACTCAGGCAAGCGATCATGCAGGTAGATCAGGAACCTGACGGAGCGTTAAGTGAGGCACGATGGATTTAAGCTCCGATTTCGAGCAAGAGTATTCGGGAAGTGCTTCGAAACTGTCTGCACACTGGTATGACCAAGCCAAAGAGTTTGGTGGCGACGATGTCTTGTTCTCCCGAGGTTTCGGAGTTATTCCCAAATTTCTGGCGAAAGGACTTGACATTAAGTTCAGGCAGGTCGTGCGCGAAATCCAGTGGGGCGAATCGCTCTGTCGTGTGATCACACAAGACATTGAATACGAAGTTGACCACGTCGTGGTGACTCTTCCGCTGGGCGTGTTGCAGGCTGGTAAGGTAGCTTTCTCACCCGAGTTGCCACAGAGTAAAAATGAAGCCATTGCCAAGCTAGGAATGGGCGTTCTGAATAAGTGTTACCTGCGTTTCAAAGAACCGTTTTGGCCGAAGGATGTCGACTGGCTGGAGTACGTATCGGAGACACCGGGGGCTTGGACGCAATGGGTCAGCTTTTGGCGTATGGCAAAGCAACCGGTGCTTCTAGGCTTCAATGCGGCGGATCGGGGACGGGAGACTGAAAGTCTGACTGATGAAGAGACTGTCGCCAGTGCGATGCAAACTTTGAAGAGCATTTTCGGTGATCGCATTGCTGAACCGACCGGCTTTCAGCTTACCCGGTGGGCGAACGATCCGTTCGCGTGTGGATCGTATTCTTTCAACGCAGTCGGTTCGACGCCAAGCATGCGGAAAAAATTCGCGGCGCCCTTGGACGAGAAAGTTTTCTTCGCAGGTGAAGCTGCACACGCGGAGTATTTTGGAACTGCTCACGGGGCCTACTTGAGCGGGTTGCTGGCTGCGAAGTTGATTGTCGACGCTGGTACGAAGAGCCAGGCAAAAGCACGCGGCGTTCCCTAGGCGAGCGGCAAGATGTTTCATACCGGGAGCGTGAGGCTCCCGCCGAACGTTTACTCGACTCAGCAGGAGCTTCGTTCTCCCGTGGGACTTCGTCATTCCCGCCGAGCGACGGCTGTATCTATGGTCGATTGTGTTCTCTGTCCTTGCCCATGTCTCCATCGGCCGCGCCGAAGGGTGCGACCAATTGACCCCGCGTCTTCCACTTCCCGCAAACTCCGCTATTCTGCTACCCAGTGAATGGCGAGGGAACACCGCACTTCTTTTCAAAGCGTGCGTTCATGCACATCGCCAATCACCAGCGCGACAATACGCGCACCCCTTGGACGCTCAATTGCGTCGTTACAAGTGTTGAAAAACGAGTAAATTGGCTTGTTTTTTGCGATTTGAGCGGCTGCGAGCGAAAATCCGGCCAGATTTTTCAGGGTTTGGCACTCGGGGTGTTCCAAGGGTGCCCAACACCCGCCAAAGCGCGCGATTTTTGTATTCACGCACACCGTACTTGGACGCTTCTAACGAGCGTCTCTTTTCGCAACAGATTTCTGAGGAAAAAGATGGCGACAGTGACGTCGAGCGAAGCCCCACACGGGGTCTCCGAAAGCCATGACGCGACCGATGCCGGTCGCATGGAAACGTTCTCCTACGACGATTCGATCGTCCGCCTGTTTGCCACGGCCACGATCGTGTGGGCGATCGTGGCGACGTTGGCGGGTTTGATCGTCGCTGTGCTGTTGATCGTGCCCGCGATCACGGGCGGATTGCAGTGGTTGTCGTTTGCACGGTTGCGACCGCTACACACCAACGCGGCCATCTTTGCGTTTGCTGGCAACGCGATCTTTGCGGCGGTGTATTACAGCACGCAGCGGTTATGCAAATGTCGGATGTGGAGCGACCTGCTCAGCCGACTGCACTTTTGGGGCTGGCAACTGATTATTGTTTTGGCCGCCGTGACCCTGCCGCTGGGCATCACGCAGAGCAAAGAGTACGCCGAACTGCAATGGCCGATCGACATCCTGATCGCCGTGGTGTGGTTGGTGATTTTCGGTGGTAACTTTTTGATGACGCTGATCAACCGCCGCGAACGGCACATGTATGTTGCGTTGTGGTTTTATATCGCGACGATTGTGACGGTAGCGTTGCTACACGTGTTCAATAACCTCGTCGTGCCGATCGGTGCGTTTGCGAGTATTCCCATTTACGCTGGTGTGCAAGACGCGTTCATGCAGTGGTGGTACGGCCACAATGCGGTGGCGTTCTTCCTGACGACACCATTCTTGGGATTGATGTATTACTTTTTGCCCAAGGCCGCAGACCGGCCGGTGTTTAGTTACCGGTTAAGCATCATCCACTTTTGGTCGTTGGTGTTCATTTATATTTGGGCGGGACCTCACCACTTGCACTACACGTCGCTGCCGGAATGGGCATCGACGCTGGGCATGTTGTTCAGCCTGATGTTGTGGATGCCGAGCTGGGGGGGGATGATCAACGGTCTGTTGACGTTGCGTGGTGCCTGGCACAAAGTTGCAGCCGATCCGGTTCTAAAGTTTTTTGTCGTGGGTGTAACGTTCTACGGGATGAGCACGTTTGAAGGCCCGATGTTGTCGATCAAGGCCATTAACGCGTTCACTCACTACACCGACTGGACGATCGCCCACGTGCACTCCGGTGCATTGGGTTGGAACGGATTCATGGCGTTCGGCATGTTGTACTGGTTATTGCCGCGTTTGTATCAAACAAAAATTTGGAGCGACAAACTCGTTTCGTTGCACTTTTGGATCGGCACACTCGGCATCCTGTTGTACATCATCCCGATCTATGCCGCTGGTTTGATGCAAGGTTGGATGTGGCGTGCGATGGATGATACGGGCCACTTGATGTATCCAGACTTTGTGGAAACGACCCAGGAGATCGTAGTGCTTTGGTGGTTGCGAGTTGGTGGCGGTCTGTTGTACGTCGCTGGCACGGTGATGCTCGGTATCAACGCGCTGATGACTTGGCTAAGTCGTCCGGCCGAGTACGAAGTGCCTGTGATTTCAGCGCCGCGGTTGACGAAAGAATACGCGGCTGTCGAACAGAAGCCCAAGAGCGGACTGGAAGGTGCTCCGGTACTCGAACTGAGCAAAAAACTCGACGTGTTCGGGCGGATGGGATGGCACCGCAGTTGGGAACGTTTGCCGGTGAAGTTCACCGTGTTAGTGACGCTGGCCGTGATCGTGGCGACGTTGTTTGAAGTCATCCCCACGTTCTTGATTCGCACCAACATTCCGACCATCGCAACGGTCAAACCCTACACGCCGCTGGAACTCGCTGGTCGTCATATTTACGTTTCGGAAGGCTGTTACAACTGCCACTCGCAGATGATTCGCCCGATGGTTGCGGAGACCAAACGATACGGTGAGTACAGCAAGCCGGGTGAGTCGATTTACGATCGACCGTTCCAATGGGGCAGTCGTCGGATCGGACCTGACCTGGCTCGCGAAGGTGGCAAGCAGAGTAGTTTTTGGCACTGGACGCATTTCGAGAACCCTGAAAACGTTTCTCCTGGTTCGGTCATGCCAGCCTATGGACACTTGTTGACGCAAGACATGAAGTACGACGCGATCGCTCCGCACGTCAAAGCCGCGAATTTCCTCGGTGCGAAATACACCGACGAGGAACTCAACGACACGGCGACCATCGCGATGCGTCAAGCGGAACAGATTGCTGCCGAAATAGTCGAGCAGGGTGGCCCAGCCAAAACGTATGAGAAACAAGCTGTCGCATTGATCGCTTACCTGCAGCGGGTCGGTATCGACTTGTTCGCCGAAGAAGAAGACGCTGTGCCCGCGGGTGAAGCGGCACCGCAAACAGAACCCTTAGCGGAAGTCGTCGAGGCGTCCGTCGAAGAACCCGTAGCGGAAGACGTCACGACGTCCGCCGAGTAACCAACCCTTTCCACTGAGATAAGAATCAAAACGGATGATCAAAGATTTAGTTTGTGCGTTGGACTACTCAGCATGTGCCGAATGGGCACTGGCGCTGTTCGTGGTCGCATTCGCCACGATTACGTATGGAACGTTGAAACTCAGCCAAAATGCCTCGGATCGGTTCGCTTCGATTCCGCTCGCTGATAACCACGTGGAGGATCCTCGCTCATGAGCTCGAACCTCTCAAAGAATAAGCCTGTCGTCGATCAGTCACCCAAGACGGATCATGCTTATGACGGGATCGAAGAGTTTGACAATCCGTTGCCGGGTTGGTGGAAATGGCTATTCATCGGAACGATTCTGTTCTGCTTTCCGTATTGGATCTATTACCACGGTGGCACGCCAGGTCGTTCAATCGAAGAAGGCTACGGCGTAGCACTGGCGGCCAACACACGGTTACAGTTTGACGAGATCGGTGAACTGCAACCGACCCGCGAGACGATCGTCGAATATATGCACAAGGACAACTGGCTGCGGGTCGGCAAGATTGTGTTCCAGACGCATTGCGTGTCTTGCCACGATCGTGAAGGTCAAGGCAAGGTCGGACCGAACTTGACGGACCAGTATTTCAAAAACGTGAACAACATCGAAGACATCGCGACGATCATCAATAACGGAGCCGCAGCCGGTGCGATGCCGAAGTGGTCGAACCGTTTGCATCCCAATGAAATCGTTTTGGTCTCGTCATACGTGGCCAGCATGCGAGGCCAAAATTTGACTGGTCCAAGGGGTGCCGAAGGCAAGGTCATTCCAGAATGGCCTGAACACACGCCGGTCGCAGAAGAGCCTGCTGCGAATTGATTTGTTTCAACGTAGCGGAACTCGTTAAGAGTTTCGATGTAGCGGAACTCCTCAAGAGTCTCGGATCCTCTAACAAACCGATAATCTTGACGCCGTCCGCTACCAGAGGTCAATAGAAAGACAACACAATGAGCAATGCATTCTCGCTGCCCCTGAGTTCAGGGGACGATTCTCAAGCAGGACTTCCACTGCACAACTCCGGTGGCTGCGGTAAGTGCGAGAATTGCTCGTGTGACGGCGATGGGAAAGACGACGCCAAAGGCACTGGCAAGCACGCTCATGCATCTCAAGCCGCTAGCGAGAGTCGCGAAAAAACGGTTCCCGATAACGACGCGTTGTTATCACCTGAAGAGCACGTGCTCAGCACGCTCGAGCGTGATGGTAGCCGCCGGTGGCTGCGCCCCAAATTGGCGATGGGCCAGTGGTGGAAGAAACGCCGCGTCGTTGCGTACATCTTGATGATTGTGTTTGTGGTGATTCCCCATTTGCGGATCGGCGGCAAACCCGTCGTGCTGTTGGACTTGGTCTCACGACAACTTACTGTGTTAGGCAAAACCTTCTATCCCACCGATACGCTGATCCTCGCATTCGGCATGTTGTCGGTGTTCATCACAATCGTGCTCGTGACAGCGATCGCGGGCCGTGCTTGGTGTGGTTGGGCCTGCCCGCAGACGGTCTACATGGAATTCTTGTTCCGACCGATCGATCGGTTCTTTGAAGGTACGGTTGGCAAAGGCGGCAATCCCAAGGCAGGGTTGGCTGGCTGGCGACCGGTGGCGCGGATTTTCGTGTACTTGCTGCTGTGCATGTTTCTCGCGCACACGTTTTTGGCGTACTTCGTCGGCACAGATCGGTTGTCCGAGTGGATGCGAATGACACCGCTGGAACATCCGTCCGCGTTCATCGTCATGGCGGCGGTAACTGGGCTGATGATGTTCGATTTCCTGATCTTTCGCGAGCAGATGTGTTTGATCGCGTGTCCATACGGACGCTTTCAATCCGTGATGTTGGACGAACAATCCAAAATCGTGGCCTACGACCACGTCCGTGGAGAACCGCGTGTTAAGGGTAAACGGCCAGCCGCGACATCAGCGGGTGATTGCGTCGATTGCAATCAATGCGTGGTGGTCTGCCCGACAGGGATTGATATCCGCAAAGGGTTACAAATGGAGTGCATCAATTGCACCCAATGTATCGACGCATGTGATAGCGTGATGGCCAAGATCGGGTTGCCGCAAGGTTTGATCCGGTACAGTTCACAAGACGAGATCGCTCGCAAGCCGAAGAAGATGATGCGGGCGCGAACGATTGTCTATCCATTGATCCTCTTGGTTGTGATGAGCGGGTTCACGTATGCGGTCCGCAGCAAAGTCGGTTTCGACGTGCGGTTGTTACGAGGCAAAGGGGCACCGTTTTCAATTTCAAACACTGGCCAAGTCAATAACTCGTTCAAATTGCGATTGGTTAACCGCAGCAATCAAGCCCAAACTTATACACTAACAGTCAGCTCGCCCGCGAACGTGACACTCGAAGTCATTCAAGAAGAACTCTTGACTCTGGAGCCAGGCGGCAACGTACTCGTGCCACTGAGCATCGACTTCGCTCCCGCCATCACACGCGGTGCTGGAAACGAAGCGGCGGTGTTGCGAGTCAACGACGGCAGCGACCGCGAGCATGAACTCGACTTCAAACTACTCGGCCCACGATAATCTTTTCAAACCACCTGCACTGGTAACACGTCGTTGAATCAAAAAACTCCAACAGAAATCACCTCCGAACGCAGCGCCAAACGGTTTTACACTGGTTTGGTTCTACTATTGTTCGCGATCCAGTGTACGATTCTGGGCACGGCGATCTCGCTTGCGATCGGTGACCCGGCGCTGGCCGTCGTGCCGGATTATCACCAAGCTGCATTGGATTGGGACGCGAAACATGCGGCGTCCGGTGCGGCTGAGAAGCTCGGCTGGAACGTGGACCTCCAGGTCTCGGATGTTGCCGATGGCCGGGGAATGCGAGCGACTCAACTGTTCGTTCACGACCAGGCTGGACAGCCAGTTTCGGACTTGCGAGTCGCGGCAAAGGTCTACCATCACGCGGCTGCCGACAACGTTGAACGAATCGAGTTGAAAAACGTCGGCGAAGGTCAGTACATAGCAATGCCCGCAATGGGGCGTATTGGTTTATGGCAGATTGAACTCGATTTGAAGAATGCTGGGCGGCCGATGTCGATTAGCAAAACAATTGAGTTGTAAGAGTGGAGATGATGGTTTTGGTTTTGGTGAGAGTTTAAGTTTAAGTTTAAGTTTTTTTGGGGGTGGGGAATGAGATTGCTGACGCATGAATCATTGACGGTATACCAGCGGTCGATCGAGTTTGTTGCTTGGGCAGCAGACTTATGCCAATCAAATAATGCCGTGACGGGTGAGATTCAGAGTCAGTTCAAGCGGGCGTTCATTCCCATTCCACTTAACATTGCAGAGGGTTCAGGGAAGCAGTCTCCGAGAGACCAAGCCAAGTTCTATGACATTGCTCGTGGCTCAGCATTGGAATGTGCAGCGTGTCTTGATGTTCTCGTTGCGATGAAAATCATCGCATCCCCAGAAACCAAACGCGGTAAATCGTTCATCATCGAGATAGTATCCATGCTCACAGCCCTATCAAAAAGCGTTGCAGGCAACCGCGTCGGCGAAGAAGACGAACTTTACCTCTTCCCCTCCCAAACCTAAACTTAAACTTAAACCCACTCTCAATCCCAAACTCCCCGTCGTCTTTCCATGCTCCTTCTCATCAGCGCCGTCATCACCGCCAGCCTGTTGGGGAGCATGCATTGTGTCGGCATGTGCGGACCGCTCGCGATCTGGGCCAGTGGCGCGGGTCAGCGGGCACCGCGCTCACAAATGATTGTTTCGACATCGCTGTATCATATCGGACGTCTGATCACATACACCATCGCAGGCCTGATCGCTGGCGGTGTTGGCAGCCTCGTCGATGTCGGGGGCCAAACACTCGGGTTTCAACTGGCTGCCGCCCGCGTCGTTGGCTCGGCGATGGTGATCATCGGTGTTTGGAAAATCGGCACGATGTTGTTTGCGAACAGGATCGCTGCGACTGGCCCTACGCCATCGCGTATCGGCGGATTGCTTGTCAAACTGCGACCTTACATTTTCAATCTGCCTCCCAATGCTCGGGCACTTTCCGTCGGCATGTTAACGACCTTGCTGCCGTGTGGATGGTTATATTTGTTCGCGCTCGTCGCCGCCGGTACCGGCAGTGTGTTGATGGGCGGCATCACGATGGCCGCCTTTTGGGTTGGCACGGTGCCAGCGCTGACGGCATTGATCGCAGGCACACAGACCTTGTCACGTGAGTTCGTGAAGATCGTGCCCGTCGTCACCGCGATCTTGCTGATTGTCACAGGCGGAATCACCGCCTCGGGACGTGGGTTTGCCGATCTCAATTCATTGTCGGAAATTGGCACATCGGTTAAGATTGATCTTGATGGCACCAGTGCTCCCGCGAACCAGATTAATGAGTTTGTGAAAACTCCACTGCCGTGCTGCCAAGGCAAAGCGAAGGCTGACGATGACACCGCCCGACAGTAACACCGCGACTGCCACGACGGCCACTCGCGAGCGAATCCAGCGTCCCTGTATTCACTGCGGCGAACCCAGTGATAGCTATTCGGAACAGCCTGCTGAAGAGATTTTTTGCTGCAACGGCTGTCGGGGTGCATACGAGTTGATCCACGGCTGGGGACTTGAATCGTTTTACGGTTTGCGTGATCAACTCGGCCAAGGCACAATGACTCGGGTCAAAGATGAATCGACGCGGTACGATCGGTTTGATAGCGATGAGTTCCTTGGGCCGTCGACACCGGTTCCGCAAGCCGATGGATTAATGTGCAGCGAACTCGCCTTGCACGGATTGCACTGCGCCGCATGCGCGTGGTTGATCGAAAATGCAGCCTTGCGCACACCGGGGTGGAATGCGGCGCGAGTGAAAATGAGTGATCACACGTTGCGGATTGTGTTTGATCCGACCACGACGACGCTCAGCCGAATCGCCCGCTTGCTCGATCGTCTCGGGTACGAACTCGCACCGATTTCGCCCGAGCGTGATTCCCATTTTCAGAATGAGAGTCGACGTCATTTAATACGCATCGCCATCGCTGGTTTTTGTGCCGCCAACGCGATGTGGATCGCGGTTGCGTTGTATGCAGGTGAAGCTTACGGTGTCGCGGCAGATCATCGATTCTTCATGCGGATGATCGGTACGGGGCTGGGCATTGTCGCGGTGGTTTTTCCCGGACGAACGTTTTTCACGGGAGCGATCGCGTCGTTGAAAACGCGTGTCCCGCACATGGATCTCCCCGTTGCGTTGGGGTTGGCTGTCGGCACACTCGTCGGCACCGTTAATGCGATCACTGGCGAAGGACACTTGTACTTCGATTCGCTCGCAGTGCTCGTATTTCTATTGTTGATCGGACGTTGGATTCAGTTCCATCAACAACATCGTTCGGCCAAAGCTGTCGACTTGTTATTGAGGATCACGCCGCGACATGCGACGCGAGTCAACGCAGATGAAACGACTGATACCGTGCTCGTTGATGTGCTGCAGATCGGCGACACGGTTCGCGTCGCTGCGGGGGAGAACATTCCGGTCGATGGTTCCGTCGTGAGTGGTCAATCGTCGATTGATCGCAGTTTGTTGACCGGTGAGAGTGTGGCTGTCAGTGTGGATGAAGGCGATGAGGTCGCCGCAGGCACGTTGAATTTGCAGCGACCGATCGATGTGCGTGTGTTAGCGATGGGCCGCGATAGCCGGATCGGCAAAGTCATGCAGTCGGTGGAAGATGCGGCCAGCGAGAAGATTCCGATCGTGCAGTTCGCCGACTCCGTAGGTGGCGTTTTCGTAGTGATTGTCTCACTGCTCGCGATCGGATCGTTCGTGTGGTGGTTGCCAGCGGGTTGGTCGCTTGCCGCATCCCATGCGACAGCACTGTTGATCGTCGCTTGTCCGTGTGCACTCGCATTGGCCACACCGTTGGCGATTGCAGTTTCGCTGGGGCGGGCGGCCAAGCACAAAGTATTGATCCGCGATGGCACGACGCTGCAACAACTCGCTCGCGGCGGACAAATTTGGTTCGATAAAACAGGCACGTTGACCAGCGGTCGACCCAGTGCGGAACTTGTATGGGGTTCAGCGGATGCGATCACGGTCGCGGCTGCCATCGAACAACATTGCAATCATCCTGTTGCCGAAGCGTTAGTACGGACCGCCTGCGGGAATCAGACCGAATCGCTGCCCGATGCGGCGCTGGATTGTGTCCATCGCCAAGGTGTGGTGGGACATGTTGAAGGCTTGGAGGTTTTCGTGGGCAGTCCCGCGTTTATCCGCGAACAAGGTTTCGGTTTGGGTGGTGAAGTGCAAACGGCGATCGCGCAGTGTACAGCGGGTGCGGCCAGTCCATGCGTGATCGCGGTAGGCGGGATCGTTGTGGCGGTGATTGGCATTTCTGATCCGATTAAGCCCAACGCGAGTAAGACGATTGCCCGGTTGAAGAGTCGTGGTTGGCGAGTCGGCATTCTCTCGGGCGATCATTCAGAGATCGTGCAGCACGTCGCCGCGCGAGTGGGCGTGGATGCGAATCAGGCGTTCGGCGGTCTCAGCCCCGAAGACAAACTCGCCATCGTGCGTGGCCAGTCCGTTGATGTCGCGGATCGCACTTCGATTCGCCACGAAACCACCGTCATGATCGGTGACGGAGCCAACGACGCTGCGGCGCTGGCGGCTGCCGACGTGGGAATCGCTGTTCGCGGCGGCGTGGAAGTCAGTTTGCAAGCCGCGCCAGTGTTCATCGCGTCGGACGATCTCGCTAGCGTGGACGATCTTGTCGGTGCTTCCCGTCGAACCCAGTGGTTAATTCGGACTGCATTAGCGGTCTCGTTATCGTATAATTTGATTGCCGTCGCGCTAGCGATGTTAGGCAAGATCAGTCCTCTGATCGCTGCCATCTTGATGCCGATCAGCAGTGTCAGTGTGCTGACGGTTACCTTGGCGTGGCCGACTTACCCACTTCATCCACTTTCCACGATCACCCCGCCGAGCGAGTCCAACAAATGAGTGTTCTGTTTGTCGCCCTACCGATCGCACTCATCCTGGGTGGTGGCGGGATGCTCGCCTGCATCCTTTGTATCCGTGGCGGCCAATACGACGACCTCGATACCCCATCGGTTCGCATGCTGATCGACGACGAAAAACCAAAACGACCACACTGAATTTCTGAAGTCGGCATGTTCATGCTAAAATCTGCTACACGTTGGGAGTTGGTGTGAATCGTCGAGGTGTCCTTGCCGGTATTATTTCCATCGCGTCGCTGGTAATGATCGTGTTCCTGCTGCTACCACGTCGCCCCGCTGATGTCGACGTTTCATTGCAAACACTTCACGTCGATGATGTCAACCGATCGTACCGTGTCGCATTACCACGGCACCGCAGCGAGCCGATTCCGATCGTGTTTGCGTTTCATGGCATCGGTGATTCCGCCGACTCAATGGCCGCGTATTCACAATTGGATTGGCTGGCGGCTGAGCATGGTTTTTTGCTCGTTTACCCAGAAGCCCGCAACCATATGTGGGCAACGATTGATGTCGCCCCCCATACGCTCGACGCGAATCCAGACGTGCGGTTCTTCGATCGATTGTTAGCGAAGTTAAGTAGGCAATACGCGATCGATCCTGACCGTGTGTATGTGGTCGGCATGTCCAACGGAGCATCGTTCACCCAACTACTTGCTCATGCCAGGTCGTCGGAAATCGCCGCAGTTGTTGCCTGTGCGGGAACTCGACCGCCTGCTCTGCCTGCGTCTGAAACGCCGTTTCCGGTCCTGTTGATGGTCGGCAGTGACGATTCAGCGGTCACCGCCATTGAGCGTGATCACGAAGCCTACCAGTCTGCAGGAAATGCAAGTAAACTCATCATCGTTCACGGACTGGGGCATCAATGGCCGACGCGACACAATGAAACGATGTGGGAGTTTATGGTCCGATCCGGCGTGTAAGCTATATGTCAGCGATCACCAAATCGAGGGCAAATAATTCCGTTTATTCGTAACGAGGTTCAGTAGAGATCAAATCGTGTTGCTGACGCATTGAGCCCATTCAGAACTTCAACACAGGAGAAAAGCAGACTGGTGAAACTTCTCTATTGAGAACGATTTTAGATCGTCTTTTGCCAGGGCGAATCCTGTTGGCTGATCGCTACTATGCGAGTTGCTGGTTGCTGGCCGCTAAGGAAATGCGCGGTATCGACTTGGTTGCTCGGGCCCACCATCTTCGTAAGGTGGACTCAAACAAGGGTATCTTGATCAGATAGTTGTCTACCACAAACCAAAGCGACCAACCTGGATGAGCGAGGAAGAATATGCCAAGTATCCTCGAATGATCTTAGTGCGTCATTTTAAATACAAGGTCGAGCAGAAAGGCTTTCGTACACGTGAAATCACATTGGCAACCACGTTGCTGGACGCCGAGATTTACACAGCCGATGAGTTGGCTTCCCTTTATGGCAGACGATGGAGTGTTGAACTTCACAGTCGCAGCTTGAAGACGCAAATGCAAATGGATCACTTGCGTTGCCAAAGTGCTCAGATGGTTCGCAAAGAGATTCACTGTCACATGATTGTTTACAACTTAGTCCGAACTGCGATGTTGGCAACGGCGTTGAAGTTTCATCTGCATCCTTGCCAACTCAGCTTTACGGGCGCGATGCAAGCGTTCGAAGAATTCGCCTCGTCACTTCGGCACGGTTCACAGAGGCAAGATAGTCAATGGGAAAGTCTTCTCGAAACCATTTCAGAATTGACCGTTGGGAATCGTCCGGAAAGACAAGAAAAAAGAGAACTCAAGCGTCGTCAGAAGAACTACAGGCTCATGACATGCCCACGCAATCCGTACCGAAACCGTTACGCCAAAGCGGCTTAGGCTTTTGCCCGTGCCATTCACCCCCTTTCCCCTTTTCGTCGTTTCCTTCGTTATCGGCATTGTGATTCAGAATTTAATTCGGATAACGGCTGAAATCACGCGGTTGCGGCCAAGTGACTCACCATCAAGAAATTCGTGATCCGCAACTCGCATGCATTTTTTTGTTCAAGTAAGCCGCTAACGCGGCATAGGTGTTGCGATCGGTATATTGTCTCAAAATTTGGTCGGTATGTCATGCTAGTTCTTTTCATCTCAAACCAAAAAGGAACATGTCATGCCGACCTACAACAACCTACCAGCAC
>JBGSMN010000366.1:0-10813 GCA_041740155.1 Rhodopirellula sp. | reverse complement strand
TTGTTCACCGAACTCAAAGAGAGGCGTGAGGTCGTTCAATCGATAGCACACAACGTTGCCGCGCCATCGTGAATAGTCAGTTTTGTTATCATTCAAATGAGCTTGGTTGTCAGGAATACCACCGCCTGCGAACAGGGTGCCGTTTGAGGAAAGTGCAGCGCAAAGAAACTGAATTGAATCCGATTGGTGAGACCGCTTCGTTTCACCCGAAACGGTGTCCCACATGCGGATCGTTCGATCGTAGCCCAAGCTAACAAGATGCTTGGATTGCGGATCATACGCGAGCGCACGGACAGCATCGGTGTGTCCTGTCAGCGTTCTTGAAAGCGTCCAATCATCTGCATTCCAAATTCGAATGGTTCGATCTTGCCCCGCCGTTGCCAGTTCTCGCAAAGCGGTACTGTAGGCGATGGCAAACACTGGTCCGACATGCCCCCTTAATGTACGAACAACATCGGCGGGATAATTATCGAACTTAGCGTTTTGCTTGACGCTCGAATCAGAGTTCGACGCTCCGCTAGCCAATAAAGCGTCGTCAAAACCACTAAGCCCAGCGAGAATAAGCCATTCCCATCCGCGTTGACGCGCGGGCACCTCAGCTAGAATGCGATGCGCAATAGGCAGTTGGCCTGCTTGAATTCTGTCCTGCACCTCACGCAAATCGAGCGAGTAAACGGCCATTTGATTTCGATCTTTGAGTTTCGTCAGTACGTTTTCAAGGTCCTGCTTGGCTTGCTGGACAACGACTACAGCAGCTTCCTTTTCTGCGATGGCTTTGCGAGCACGCTCCGTTTCTGCCTCCGCGATTTCGCGCAAACGCTGCTGATCATCGCGAGCCTTTTTCGCCTCCGCCGCAGCCAGGTCGGCTTTCAAGCGTCCAGCGGCTTCTCGCTCTTTTGCCGATCGTTCTCGTATAGCTGACTCTTGAGCTACCGTGCGAGCCTTGGCTTCTTCGACCCGCGCGGCCTCCGCCTCCATCCTCGCTTCCTCCGCAAGCTTGGTGACTTCCAATGCAATCTGTCGTTGTTCTTCGGCCACTCGTTTTTCCGACTCAGCTTGCAAACGTGCTGACTCCGCATGCTTCTGTGCGGCTTCCGCTCGCTGAGCAGACTGAGTAGCTCGCTGTGCTTCGACTAGAGATCGACGCCACATGATCCCCGTTCCAAATAGTCCCGTTACTAGAAGAAAAAGCAGCGATGCGGCGGTCAACAATCCCACTCGATGTTTACGAAACAGTTTTTGTAGCCGATATGCTGTCGTGGGTGGCCTTGCCACAAGTGGCTCGCCGGCAATGTATCGTTCGATATCGTCTGCGAAACTACTTGCCGTCTCGTATCGCCGCGTCCGATCTTTCTCGAGCGCTTTCATAACTACCCAATCAAGTTCTCCACGCAAAATCTGATGAAGCTTGGAAGGAATGATACTCCTCTGAGAACTAATTCCGCTCATGGCCTCACCGGATGAGCTCAGACGATTGCTGGGACGAGGTGGATCGGAATCCCGAATCATAGCCAGCACACCGAGTACCGCATGTTGGCCCATTGTTTTTTTGTCAAGCGGAGTACTGCCGGTTAGCAACTCATACAGCATGACACCCAACGAGTAAACGTCCGTGCGAGTATCCACGTCCAGTTGGTTCAGTTCAGCTTGCTCGGGAGACATATATTGAAGCGTACCCAGCACCTGTCCAAACTCCGTAAATACAGTCTTGTCCGTCAACCGTTGCGTTTGCTCCAGTGCCTTGGCAAGTCCGAAGTCAATAACCTTAGGAACGGGCTCGCCGTCGTGCATACCGACTAGCACATTGGACGGCTTCAGATCACGGTGAATGATTCCTTTTTGGTGAGCATGCTGGATCGCTTTGCAAACCGGGATGAACAGCCTCAGGCGTTCGTTAATCGAGAGCTTGTTCTTGTCGCAGTACTCCGTGACTGGGACACCCTGAACCAACTCCATCACAAAATACGGCTGCCCCGATTCGGTCGTTCCAACATCGAGCACTTTGGCGATGTTTTGATGATCCATCAAAGCCAACGCTTGCCGTTCAGCTTCGAAACGTGCGATCACCTGCCGATTGTCTAGTCCCGCCTTGATTAGTTTCAAAGCGACGCGACGGCGGATAGGTTTATCCTGCTCGGCCATCCAAACCGTACCCATTCCACCTTCGCCGAGCATTTGCAGCAGCTTGTACGGTCCGATCTGACGAGAAAGTTGATTACCCATCGGCAACCGAGTTGCGACTTCGGGGCTACCAAGACCGCCATGCATTTGAGTCGAGAACGACTGCGTTTCTTGCGAGAATACATTCGGAGGATCCGTAGCCGCGAGATCGTTGTCTTTCTGCTCTGAAACCCTTTGAAATGGGGGATTTTGATCGTTTTGGCGTGAACCCTCGGCGAAACTTTGAAATGCTTTTTCAATTGCGGCACCTGCCTGGGGAAAACGATTGAAGTAGTCATCGACAACAGGCACGAGCGAATCACCGCGTCGCCACCAAAGCTCAATCTGTATAAGCTCTGCCAGTAAAGCACTCCGCTGCGTCCTTGCTATCCGAGCCAAGTACTCATCTATCGTCGGGCGCTCGCCCGCTCGCCAAGAGGCATCGAATTGGTCACACAGGGAGTCGAAATCGGAGGTTGACATCAATGTTGAATCCAAAAAACAGCCCACCGGAAAGTACTTGTTCCCATGAGTGTAAAACGAACCGCAACAAAAAGCTTTCATGCAATGCATGCTGATCACTTTTTCTGGCTTTGATGTCACAAGGGAACGGCATCGCCAATTTAGTCATTCGGCACGTTCTCCTGTTTCTCTGTCTCCAGCTCCGCATCCAATAAGACGAAGTTTCGCTCCTTTATCGCTTTTTCTCCAAGTTCCCTCGCCTGTTCGATTAGTTTACTGTCGTTGCCAATGGTTCCTTGGGACCATACCTGATGGCTTTCCAATCGCAGGCTAAGATAGTTCCTCCAGTGCTCGGACAACTCAGCATCGAATCCATCTGTCGATTCCGCATTCTTTACGAAACGATCAATTGCCGCCTTCAGTGGGACGAACACCGACGATTCTATCTCCTGAGAGAACTCGGTTGCGGATAGGTTGCCTTCACTGAGAGACTCCCATGCCACTTCGACTTGTCGATCGGCACGATAATCAGCCAGTAAACCCAACGCCAGTTCATCATGAAAAAGTTTCGCTGGCGCCGTAAAGTTTGGTAACAATGCGATTGCTTCTTCCGACTTCTCAACGCACATGCCGTATTGTACGAAATCACCATATTCGTGATAGTTTGCAAGATGCAGGTACACATCTTTATACAAGTTCGCCAGTCGATCAAACTGTTGTCGCGACGCTTCCGACTTCGCGGATAGAGAACCCATCGCATCCAATTCGGAAGCGATCTCTTCCATGCCCTTTTCGCCCTCACGCCGTATGACTTCCGCCAGGACAACGCCAGACATTCCGTCTGAATCGAGAATAGTTTCTTGAATTCCGAGGGTGATATTGTCCATGCGAGTCGCCAACTTCACGAGTCGTGGATCCAGCATCAAATAGTGACTCGTGATATAACCCAGGGAGATCACTGCCACGGTTGCAAACGAGAGTAGGCGAATCCAGGTCATCGCCGCCTCGTTATTGAACAGATCGCGACTGAGTAACAGGCCACCAACAATCCCTGCGAGGAAGCCTCCGATGTGCGCAGCCATGTCGATTTGGGGAGTAGACAATCCGAAAATGAGATTGAATACAACAAACGTCATAATCTCACCGCGGTGTTTGGCGAGTTCAGCTTGTGGAAGCATCTTGGGTCGTGAGACAATGATCCCCAACAAAGTACCCACGATGCCAAAAACGGCTCCCGATGCGCCCGCGCTTATCATACCTTCAGGATGATAGAGCATGCTCGTGATGCTTCCGACGGTACCTGTGAATAGGTAGATGAACAGATACCGTACTCGCCCCAGTAGCCGTTCCGTCAAGCCGCCCACACCCCACAGCACGAAACAGTTGAAGGCTACGTGCAGCACCGAAAAGTGTAGAAAAACGGCGGTCAGTAGTCGCCACCATTGTCCGATTGCGATTCGCGGTTCGAAATTCGCGCCCCACTCCACCATACTGGCTGAGTTGATACCCTGAGTGCCTGTCATCACGCAAAAAATGGCGGCGTTCAGAATGACAATCAGAGTGGTGACGTAGGGAAATGGTGTAATTTGCGAGAGTTTTTCTGCAAACAACGTACTAGTCTCGCACTGCTGGCGAAGCAGACTCGTGTCGCACGAAAGCGAGTCGGCCACTCGCAAAATCCCCTCAGGCTGCAGGGCATGTATCATGATCGAAAAGTCGTAGTGGTGTTTTTTGGCATGACTAGATTCGGCCATCTTACCTCTTTCGACCGCTACTTCCTGATCGCCAAACGTGAAGCACAAGCGGTTGCCGATGATTTGAAACGCTTTGATATTTTCTCGTTCGGTTCGCCACATCACTTGCTCGTTGGAGAATCGAATCATCCTGCCATCGCTTTCGATTCGCAATGGATGTCGCCAATCCATGAGCATGCTGGTCACGAGACTGAACATGATCGCGAGAAAAATGAATCGACCAGGGCCAGCAGTCCCCATCATGACCGCCGCACCAGCCAGCATTGCGAGTGACAATATCACAACCAAGAACTGTGATTTACCCGCAGCGAGAATGGTGAAATCACGATCAGCATATTCGGCCGTTACGGTATGTTCGGCGATCGCTCCCGCAGACGCATTTTCCATCGATACGGTTTCCTTTTTCACTTAAGTAAGGGATGTTGAATTCAGGTGTCTGTGATAGTCATGACGGCCAGCGCGGAATCGGGCTCAATGATTACGATGAAAATTGACCGGAAGAGGACCTGAGGCGTTCCCAACGGCTCTTGATTATGGACTACACCCCCGCCACAATGCCACCCACAGCCCCGCTCTAGAATCAGGATATCGGCAGTGGACGATGGCCACACAACTTGAACAACAGTATCGAGCTATTTGGGAGTCCGGCTCCGAGACACCCGACGTTTTCGCGTTTCTTGAACGGCACCCAAACGCGGCTCTCGCAGACATCGTTGCCGTCGTCCAAGAGGACCAGCGGCTTCGCTGGAGAACCGATCTGCCACTCATGGCCGAGGATTATTTGCTAGGATTGCCAAAATTATCCGCCGACCCAACCAGTAAACTGCGATTGGTAATCGGTGAATTCGAGGCACGACGCGATGGCGATACATGGCCCGATATCATTGAGTTCACGTCACGGTTTTCTGATCTTGGTGACTCGCTGCGCTCGGCTCTTTCGGAGCTAGCCTCGGGCTCTGGCGGTGATCAACCAACATTGTCTAGCCAAGACCTGCATCGAGCTGTCGATGATTCCGCTGCATTCGACCAATTATGCGACTCCTTCGAACAGGCTTGGCGGAATGAAAACTCACCACCCAGACTCGAATCTTTTCTCGATCTGTGCGAAGGGCGAATGCGTGAAAAAGCGTTACCTGAACTGATTCGAATTGAACTTTGGTGGAGAGGCAAGCGGGGAGAGCAGCCGCAGGCAAGTGAGTACCAACAACGATTCCCCAATGATCATCAGCTAATCAACTCAGCCTTTGTCGCATCGACCCAAACGTTCAGTCTCGACGCAAAACTCGGCGAAGTACAGCGTGGCCGGTACCGCTACGTTCGTGTGCTCGGTGAAGGCGCCTTTGGACGTGTCTATCTGGGAACCGACCAGGAACTACGTCGCCAAGTCGCCATTAAGGTGCCGAAGTCCGAGCGGTTTCGTAAACCGGAGGATGCCGAAACGTACCTGAGTGAAGCCCGCATGGTCGCCAGTCTGGATCACCCACATATCGTTCCGGTATATGATGTCGGCCGTACCGATGATGGTTCGATCTATGTCGTGTCGAAGTTTATCGAAGGCCCGACGCTTGCGGAACTGATTCGAGATAACCGTCCAGACGCTGCTACGTCTGCCAAGCTGATGGTGACAGTGGCCGGGGCACTCGATCATGCGCATCAGCAGCGGCTGATCCACCGCGATATCAAGCCCGGTAATATTCTCATCGAAAGCCGCACAGGCTCACCCTATGTTGCCGATTTTGGATTGGCGATCCGTGAGGAAGATTACCTCAGTGATAGCCGCATCGCCGGTACTGCAGCTTACATGAGTCCCGAACAAGCTCGCGGAGAAGGTCACCGGCTGGATGGTCGCAGCGACATCTTTTCGCTGGGGGTTGTATTTTATGAGCTGCTAACCGGCAAACGGCCGTTCCGCGGCAGCACGGATTACGAGCGGATGCACCAAGTCATCAGTGTCGAACCACAACCGCCGCGACAAATCGATGATTCGATAGCCGCCGAGCTGGAACGGATTTGTTTAAAAGCACTCGCCAAACGTGTTTCGGATCGCTACGCCAGGGCCGCCGAGCTGGCTGATGACCTAGTGCACTGGAATCAGTCGCCACAGCAGGAAACGAAAGAACTTCAGATTATTCCCAAAGGCCTGCGTTCCTTCGATGCCGATGATGCGGACTTCTTTCTGGATCTACTCCCCGGTCCCCGCAATCGCAACGGACTGCCCGAAAGTCTGCAATTTTGGAAGTCGCGCATCGAAGAGACTGATCCCGACAAGACGTTTACGGTCGGGCTGATCTACGGCCCCTCGGGATGTGGTAAGTCATCGCTGATGAAAGCCGGCTTGTTACCACGGCTATCAAATGATGTCGTTGCCGTGTACGCGGAAGCGACTCCCGATGAGACCGAGATTCGCATCCTGCGCGGGCTGAGGAAACGCTTGCCCGAACTTCCGGCCGACTTGGGTTTAGTCGAGACGTTCACGTTGTTGCGACGCAGTGAAGGCCGCAAGATCGTAGTTGTTCTGGACCAATTCGAGCAGTGGCTGCATGCGCATCGAGCGGAACAAGATACGGAACTGGTCTCCGCACTGCGGCAGTGTGATGGTGGAACGTTGCAAGCGGTGGTCATGGTGCGAGATGACTTTTGGCTCGCCGCCAGTCGCTTCATGAACAACGTCGAAGTTGAACTTGTACAGGGCGAGAATATCTCGCTGGTGGACCTATTCGACATCGACCATGCGAAGAAAGTTTTCACCAAGTTCGGTCAAGCCTTTGGAAAACTTCCCGTCGACACGAGCAAGCTCAGCGCGCCTGAGCAACAATTTATAGATGCCGTTTCCACTGGCCTGGCTCAAGACGGCAAGGTAGTCTCGGTGCGTTTGGCGTTGTTTGCCGAGATGGTTAAAGGCAAACCCTGGACGCCAGCAACGTTGGACGAAGTCGGCGGAACCGAAGGGATCGGTGTCAACTTTCTGGAAGAGACTTTCAGTGCGCGAACCGCCAATCCCAAACATCGGTTCCACCAGCAAGCCGCCCGTGAAGTTTTGAAGGTCCTGTTGCCCGAAGTCGGCAGCGACATCAAAGGCCACATGCGATCTCATGCCGAACTGCTGGAAGCCTCCGGCTACTCAAGTCGGCTCAATGATCTCAACGAACTGCTCCGGATCCTGGATGGTGAACTGCGACTGATCACACCCACCGACCCCGAAGGCGATTCACTCAGCGGTTCCTCTCCCAACGCGCCTCTTGCAACTCGCTTCTACCAACTCACCCACGACTATCTCGTGCCGTCGATGCGAGAGTGGCTCACGCGCAAACAGCAAGAAACCAAACGAGGACGAGCTGAAATAAGACTCGCCGAACGTTCCGCATTGTGGAACGCCAAGCTAGAGAACCGGCATCTGCCGTCATTGGCTGAATTCATTCGATTTCGCGCATTGACTGACAAGCACAAGTGGACCAGGCCACAGCAGTCCATGATGAAACGAGCAGGCCGCGTCATCGGACTGCAATCAGCTTTTGTATTATCGATAGCGGCCGTGCTGATGATCGCCGGCATCACCGTTCGTGGCCGCGTCATTGATGCGAATCGGGAACAGCGCGCATTGGGACTGGTGCAGACTTTGGTCAATGCCGACGTCACACAGGTGCCCGGCATCCTCACCGAGTTGACCGATTATCGAGCCTGGGCCGACCCGATACTGAAAGAGCAACTCAGCAAACAACCGGACGACTCCACTAGCCGCCTCAACGTCAGCTTGGCATTGCTGCCCTCGGATTCTAGCCAGTTTGAATTTCTGAAACAACGCTTGCTAGCCGCCCAGCCCGCCCATGTGGAAACCATCTGTGCATTACTCACGAAGCATCACGTCCAGTTGGTCACTGATCTCTGGCCGATTCTCGAAGCCCCCAGTTCCGATCAAGACGTACGTCTCTTACAAGCCGCTAGTGCGTTAGCGATGTATGCCGATGACGATTCCAAAAAGTGGGACAATGTGGCCGAGCGTCTTGCAAACAGACTCGTTAGCGAGAACCCGCTACGAGTTCCAGCTTGGATCCAAACCCTGCGGCCCGTGCGACAGTATCTGATTCCAAAACTAAGCGAAGTCTTTCGTTGCGCCCCAAGCGTTCGTCTGCAGAGTGAAATCGATCTCGCGACCAAGGTACTTGAGAACTTTGTGGCTGACGACGTCGACCAGCTATGTGAATTGTTACTCGACGCCGAACCGCAGCAGTTTGCAGCACTGTTCGACGAGTTCTCGGCGCACGGTGACAACGGCCTTATCAAACTTAACGAAGAAATCGACCGTGAACTGACGCCGGAGTGGAAAGACGCACCGCTCAATCCGAGTTGGACCGAACCGGCTGCACAGATCAGAAATAAAATCGATCAAGCCGATGGCATGATCACCGAACGGTTTGCGTTCTGCCAGACGATGGTAATGGACGATTTCCACGACATTGCTGAGAAGTTACGAGAGTCGGGTTACCGTCCGATTCGGCTGCGGCCCTACGCTCACAACGATGCGGTGCACGTCGCAGCGGTTTGGACTCGAGATAAGCGAGATTGGCGAATCGAAACAAAGCTCTCACAATCTTCGGTGACCGACAAAGACGATGAATATCGTGGCAATGGATTTCATGCTATTGACGCAGCCGCTTACAGCTTGGTGGAGTCGTCCGATTCCGAACAGGTCTTTTCTGGAGTATGGGCTGAGAAGCAAAATGAAGCAGATGAATCTCGCATTGTTATCTTCACCGGACCAAATGCATTGTCAGAGCTTGAGTCGACCAAGGCCATCACTTCGGTGCACTCCACCTCCTCAATACATCGAACGCCATTACTTATTGCCGTGATAAATAACTCTGTAACAGGTGAGTCGCAGATCATTCAGAGTACCGAAGATCTGTCGTTCATCGAAGGCCGTGTGTTCGACATGACGCAAATTCCAAAAGAACGTCATGAGAATTTACAGGGTTGGGTCTTCAAATCGTGGAGAGACATTTCAAGGAATGCCAAGTTGACCGCGACGGTTGCTCGCAGCGGACAGCGAAGCCTCTCGCTGACGGCAACTCCAGAGTTGCATGATGACTTGTCATTTACCATGGAAGTGTCGGTTAGACCGAACACGTGGTACCTGCTGTCAGGATGGATTAAAACGCAGAATGTCGTGATCGAAGAAACATCTGATGAAGAGAAATTAAATGAAGAAGAAATCATAAGGTATGGCGCGCATATTGGTCTGTACACAACCGATTGTTTTGGCCCGACCAGCGTTTCTGTGGTCGATACCGAAGAATGGTCATATCGGTCATTGATCTTCAACTCAGAAGATCAAAATGAGGTCATGATTGCTGCACGCCTAGGATATTTCGGAAGCACTTGTTCCGGCACCGCTTGGTTTGATGACCTCTGTCTGATCGAGATCGACGAACCGGAAGATCCTCAAGCGGACGTTTATCAAAACCCTGAGTTTCTGACGGCAGAACGGTTGGAAAATAATTTGCTGCTCAACGCGGGATTTGAATCCGTGCAAATTACGCCAGTTCAATTGCTGACGATCAGGACAGCTGATAGATCGCGTGAATCGATGATCCTGGCAGAAAGTTCGACTTCTAAGCATTCCGCTGAATGCCAACGATTGGCTGCCTTGGATTATCGCCCTGTTTCGGTATCCCGTTATCAGGTCGATTCGTTTGTTGACTCTGATCAACCGAAAGGCAGGGGCGAATTGAGCAGCAGTCTGACGCTTTCGGTTTGGGATCGTCCATTCGTTCTACGTCAGGAAAGGGAGCGCCTTGCGTATCGCCAGTCGAAAGCGGCAATGGCTCTTCTGCGACAAGAACGCGTGGAGCCGGTGATCGACATCATGCATCGCGATCCGGAGAATCCCGAAGCGATGACTCAATTTGTTCATCGCTGTCGAGAGAGCGGCGTCACTCCCTCGCAGTTGCTTGGTTGTCTTGACGAAGTCGTCAGACATCGCCAAGGTGCGCCGGCCGCGTCACGTCAACGACTCGATCGCTCGACGTACGGCATTCTCTTGGCATTGGGCGAATTTAGGCTAACGGAGATTCCCGAGTCCGATCGCCGGAGGGTCACCGATCTGTTACTCGACTGGTATGAGAACGACCCCAGTTCCTGTGTGCATGGAGCGACAGGTTGGTTGCTACGACAATGGGGCCAATCGGACCTGATTCAACAACTCGATCAAACCGCACGACCTTATGATCCCAATCGCGGATGGTTCAATCTCGTCATCGAGGCCGGCGACCAGCGGTTTTATCAAACGTACGTTGTGATTCCACCTGGTGTATACGAGATCGGCTCTCCCGCCGATGAGCCTGATCGCAGCAGTGGTGAAAACCGTAATCGTGTCCGACTCACGCGGCCTGTCGCGATTCTAGATCGCGAAGTCACTCGCGGTGAATTCGAGGCGTCTG
>JBGSMN010000174.1:0-5643 GCA_041740155.1 Rhodopirellula sp. | reverse complement strand
AGGCCCCGACAACACCGGCGACCGCTTTAACCTGCCAACGGAACTTTCAACCAGTCGCGATGGACGCTATTCAGTCTTCAGTAGCTCCGTTGGAAACCTGACCTCGGACGATACCAACCAGCTCTCTGACATTTTTCTCTACGACCGAGTTACGGACGACCTCCAGCGAATAGCCAACAGCTCAACCGGCCCAAGTTTTTCACCACGAATCAGCGCCGACGGGTCGACAATTGTTTTCGCTTCCGATGCAAACGACTTGGTTCCCAACGACACAAATTCTCGCACCGATGTGTTTGCGATCAATCGGATCACCAGAACGATTCGCCGTGTAAGTGAAACTGCCAACGGTGTGCAACTGACAGAGCCAAGTACCTCGCCCGACGTTAACGCAAACGGACAATTCGTCGTATTCGAAACGGGATCTACCGGAGTCCTTCCAAATGACTCCAATAACTCACTCTTCGGTCTAACTGGGAACGACCCGACGATCGACGTTTATCGAAAGAACCTGAATACCAATGGCATCGCTCTTGCTAGCCGGGATTCCGCTGGTGCAGTATACGATCCCAACGCAACATCTTCTTCGGGATTACGAGTTGGTTATGACGCATCCATCAGTGATGACGGAACGCGTGTTGCTTTCGCATCTGACTATTATGATCTCGACAGAACGACTCCGACACTAACAACAAGTTCCGTGTATGTACGAGACATCGCGGCATCAACGACCAAGCTGGCATCCAATAGTCTGCCTATCTTTGAAAGAAGTGATTCACCGGCAATCAGCGGTGATGGCAACAGTGTCGTTTTCACTTCGACCGCTCAAGGGTTTGTGAATGGCAGCCAATCGGATTTCAACGGTGCGACTGATATTTTTCTTTATCGAGTCAATGACCAAACCGTTCAACTTGTCAGTACCAAGAGCGACGGGGGACAACTAAGCGCCAATTCTTCATCGCCCGATATAAACTTTGATGGAACGGTTGTTACTTTTCTTGCACCCGCATCAAGCTTGATTCCAAATGCAACGCCATCTGGTTCAAACGATGTGTTTGTCAAATCCTTGACTAATGGCAACTTACGGCATGTGACTGGTAATGCTTCGGCAGGAGCTCTAGACGATGACAGTTTCGCACCGCAAGTGTCTGGGGACGGCAGTGTAATTGCGTTCTACTCGCTTGCGAATAATCTAACCGACGGTAGCACGTCGCTAACACGCGACGCGTTCCTTTACTCAGTTGCCGCAGAGACCGTCGAGTCCATCACTTCATTGCCAACCGGCAAGATCACGGTGATCAACAGCACAGTCGCCTTCAATAACAATATCGTATCGGCTTGGGGTAACGTTCATAGTGGGAACTCGCTATTTGTAGCAAACACGAGCACTGAAGCGATTAGTAAGCTGGGGACATCACTTGGCGGAAATCTCTACGACACTGCTTCTGGACCGAGCAGCGCAACGGATCGAGTGGTTCCAGCTGCGAAGGACTTCGTTGCACCGCTCACGCAACTTCGTAATGGAACGCTCGGGTACCCGCTACGCCGAGGCAGCACAGCCATAGACACAGGTGTTGCCGCGATTGCGCCACCAGTCGATCAACGCGGTTCCGCGCGAAGCACTCCAGATATTGGCTCGATCGAAGCCGTCGACGCAACAGTTTTCGGCACCTATTTTGTAGATACAAACGGGGACGGAAACCTTGATCGTGACGAAGTGGGAATCGCTGGCGTCACGGTCTTTTTGGATCTGAACCAGAACGGAAAACTCGATACCAACGAGCCTGTTACCGTTTCCGCAACAAATGATCCAGCAACCGAAGTCAATGAAACCGGTGCATTTCAGTTCGAAAACGTAACAACCGGGGAGTACTTCATCGCCTCGCTCCCATTAGCTGGTTTCGATGCCGTATTGCCGCTTTACCAGGAGGCACAGCTCGACGGCGCTTTGCATCTCGTCGGACCATCTGCCCCATCCATCAGTGGTGATGGGTCGATCACCGTGTTCGATTCAACAACAAGCATTCTCGTTCCAGGTGGAAACATTGACCAGAGAGACATCTATGTATTCGACAGAAACAATACAAGCCCAACCTTAATTAGCGCCGGCGATACAGGTCGCCAGCAGATTATTGACAGTGTTAAGCCAACCATAAGTAGAGACGGACGTCTCGTCGCGTACACCAATGATGGTACTGTAGGTTATACAGAGTGGGCAACAATACTCAACGGAGAATCGAAACCGCGATTCCTTTCAATTGCAACTGGTTCGGATGCTCAGATAAGCGGTGACGGTCGATTTGTCGTTTTTACTTCAAATTCCACGTTGGTAGGTAACGACAGCAATAACGCAGACGACATTTTTGTTTATGAAATATCAAGTCGGACCATTCGTCGAGTCAGTAATTCAAGCACTGGCGCTGCGGGACTTGGCCGGAGTTTTCAGGCAACGATTTCGCATGACGGCCGCTACGTCGCCTTCTTATCAGCGGCCACTGACTTAGTTACCGGCGATCTCAATCAGAAAACAGATGCTTTTGTCTTTGATGCGCAAACCGGACTTCTCGACTTGGTAAGCGTAAACTCAATCGGTGAGCAAGGAACTTCGGATGCGGTTTTTTCGCCAAAAATTAGCGATGACGGGCGCTATGTCACTTTCGGCTCGTTAGCCCAAAACTATGTGCCCGGTGATGTGCGACCCTTTGCAAAAGCGTTCGTTTTTGATCGCACTTTGCGAACATTGACACGAATTGGTACTTCAATATCTGGTCTCGAACCGAACGGTCCTATCCTTCTTCCGTCAATAAGCGGCGACGGAAAGCACGTTGTCTTTCAGTCTGCTGCGACGAACCTCGTACCGACGGAACCGATCGTAGCGTCGAATATTTTTGTTTATGATCTTGCATCAAAAGAAGTTGCACGCGTTAGCGGTGACGTGTTTGGCCAACCATTCCCTGACGAGAGTCGCGTACCGTCAATCTCCAACGACGGGGCATTAGTTGGATATCGCAGAAGCAATAACACAGTGATCGTAACACGGAACCCGTTAGAACCCGTACTGGTCGATGCAACTCTCCAAGCGGGCGACCGAGTCATTGCGAATCTTCCAACCTACGCACAAGCGGGAGAAATACGCGGTCGACTATTTCAGGATACTGTAGCAAATGGCGTGTACGATTCTGGCGAAACGTTACTGGGCGGTTGGACAGTATTTGTTGATTTGAACAGAGATGGTCGACTCAATACCAACGAACGCAGTTTTTCAACGGTTACGGACTCGTCTGGACAATACGCGTTTTTACGCCTCGCGTCGCTTCGGGAATACAGCATCGTCGTAGATGTGCCTCCTGGATTTGAAACCGTTTCACCCGGACAAGAGTCCTCCTTCGCATGGACGATAGAAGTCCAACCTGGTGCTAAAGTAACTGGCCGAGACTTTGCCTTGAAGCTCATTGAGTCGACCGGTCAATCAAGCTCCTCCATTGTTAGTGGTCGATTGTTTGATGACTTGAACAACAACAATCAATATGATATTGGAGTCGACAGTCCCTGGATTGCAAAGGAAGTGTTTCTTGATTTGAGCAATTTTGGCGTGCGTGATTCGAATGAGCCACGCGTTCTCACGGACAGCCAAGGGCGTTATCGCTTTGATAATCTTGGAGCACAAAACGTTGCAATCGCCACGACGCTAGATGAAACATTGGTGCACGTTTCGCCGCTAGGAAGCGAATTTACAATTGAACGATACCCACTTTACTCATCCGTACAACCATTCGGTAATCCTCAAGCCATTGCTAAAGGCGACTTCAACGCAGACGGCTTTGATGATGTTGCGGTTGCCTTGGGCGAAGGCAATAAGCTCAGCATTCGCTTGAACGATCAGTCAGGCGGATTTCTGTCTGATGTGATTGATGTTGATTTGGGTAACGGCGGCGCTGGACCGACCGCGCTCGTGGTCGGCCAGTTCGATGGAAACCCGCTGCTTGATGTTGCGCTCACCGCAAACTTTTCTTCCAATGTCGTAATACTACGCAATTTCAATCCGGCGACGAAGTCATTTGCATCACGTACCGATGTTGCCGTGGGTACTGAGCCAATTGATATCGTCGCGGGGCAGTTTGGAGGCAATAGCCAACTGGATCTGGCGGTGGTCAATAAGGGGAGTAGCGCAGTCGCAAATGATGAAACGGTGCAGTTGTTGATTAATAACGGCAACGGTGTTTTTGCAGCACTTGCCGCAGTGAGGACTGGGGGAAACAGTCCGATCTCCATCGTTGCAGGCAATTTCACTGGAAATGCTTTTCTCGACGTGGCTGTTGTTCACGCCCTCCCAAAAACAAATTCAACGACCTCGGGAGATGTGACGGTGTTACGAGGTGACGGAGCTGGTGGGCTGGTGACGTTGGCCAATGAGTATCCGGTTCAAGCGTTTCCGACCGATGCTGTGGTTTCTGATTTTAACGGTGATGGGTTCGATGATTTAGCCGTCGCCAACTTTTCCTCGAATTCAATTTCCATCTTGCTCGGTAGATCAAACGGTACTTTTCGAACCCAAGTGGGCAGCATTTTAGGCACCGCGAGTGGTGCGTTAGATATTGCAATTGGTGATGTGGACAATGATGGGGATGTAGATATTATCGCCAGCAATCTCCTCGACCGAAATATTTCAATCTTTCGAAATGTCGGTTTGAATCCAAGCAATGGCGAAGTTCTCTTTGAGCCGCTGGAAAACATTGGGCTGGGGCAATTCTTTGTCGCCCAGAGGATGCCGCTCATTGTAGGAGATTTTGACCTTGATACATCGGGTCCGAATGGAGCCGGAACGCTTGATATCGTCGCTATCCCCATTCGAACGGACACTTTACATGTACTCAAGAATCAATTGGTCGATGGTTCGAGACGTGTTGCCCTCACGGGAACGAATACGGCCGCTGGATTGGACTTTATTATTAAGCCGGCAATTTTGCCGCCGACGTTTGATGTGATTGCGACGCCCTCTCCGATTGTTGAGGACTCAGTACTGCAATCAGTCTCAATCGTTGGTATCCAGAAGGGGCGATTGTCTGGACCGGCACTTCGTTTTTCCGCGACAAGCTCAAATTCCTCGTTAATCGTCAACCCAACCGTCGCGTACACCGCGAATAGCACGAGTGCCGTTGTGCGTTATCGGCCGATAGCAAATGCGAGTGGAGTCAGTGTCATCACAGTCCAGGCAATCGACGCGGGTGCCGATCTCGCATTTGGTACCGCAGACGATGGCGTGTTGGAGCGATCTTTCACCGTAACTGTATTGCCAGTGAATGATGCACCGACCCTGAATGTCCCTGCCACAACCTCGATCGCTCAGAACGCAGGTCCAACGACCTTGAGCGGGTTTGCGACTGGGATCGGTCCTGGCGGTGGCGCCAGAGAGTCAAGTCAAACTCTCTCCGCATTTACCGTTTCGACCAACACCTCGTTTTTCCGGTCTGTACCAACGCTAAGCAGCACAGGCGTGCTAACGTGTGAGCCGAACCCTGGGAAATCAGGATCGGTTCCTGTGACAATCTCAGTCACCGATAACGGTGGCGTCGCAAATGGAGGAGTGAACCGTACAACACGCACGTTCGTGTTGGATATTTTGCCAGTAAATAATGCGCCAACGTT
>JBGSMN010000315.1:0-31128 GCA_041740155.1 Rhodopirellula sp. | reverse complement strand
CCTGAGGAGGTGCTGATTGTCACGAAAATGGCGGCCCGCGACAATCAGGAGAAACAAACACCGCCAACGCTGGGCGATTGCGGCGTCGCTCCAAGATGCCGGCGACTTGACCCCGTGCAATCCTATAAAACGCTCGCGACCTCGGCATAGACTTTTTCAAACTCGAAAGGAAATCAATCCATGGCCAAATTGCTTTATATCGAATCTTCACCCCGCAAAGCTCGCTCCAAGTCCATCCATGTCTCGCGAGCCTTTTGGACGCGTATCGGGCCGCTAACCCAGGCGACGAAGTCGTCACACTCGACTTGTGGACGAAAACGCTTCCCGAGTTCGACGGGTACACGATCGACGCGAAATACCAAGTGCTCCACGGCGAAGGGTTTAACTCGGAGCAAGAGAAAGCGTGGCAAGCGGTCGTGGACGTGTGCGACGAATTCAAATCAGCCGACAAATACCTGATCAGCCTACCGATGTGGAACTTCGGGGTTCCTTACAAACTGAAACACTACATCGACGTGATCGGACAACCCGGACAAACGTTCTCGTATGACCCCGAGACCGGCTACACCGGTTTGGTTACCGGCAGACCTGTTGCAGTTATTTACGCCCGCGGCGGTGCTTACGGTGGCGAAGGTTCTGGAATGGATCATCAAAAACCGTACGTCGAGCAAATGCTCGGGTTCCTCGGTTTTACTGACATTCATTCGGTCGTGATCGAGCCTACGCTCGCCGCTCCTGACGAGGTCGAGGCGACGGAGTCTGCGGCCATCGAAGCGGCCAAGCAGATCGCTGGTAAACTGTAATTGCTTTCAGTAGCTACTTCAGTAGTCGCCGCGTGCATCGCCGAAGTCCTTATCCGGGAGCTACCAAAAACACGTCGTATTTCCATACGAAGTGCATGCTCAGCAGCACGATCACATTCCAGCCGACAAAGAACGCTTGGCAAAACCTCAGCGGATAACGTTGGGGACCAATTAAACCGTCGACTAGAAAAAATGCTGCACCCGCGAGCAAGAACCATGCGACCCATTGATACCGAAACGAATCCGCCGCAATGATCGCTTCGACAACTAACATCGCCACCAACAATCCCTTGGAACCACGCACACCGATTTGAATGGCCGTCGAGCGTCGGCCTTGCAATCGATCCTCGTCGATATCCATCAATTGCCCGAACAAGTGGCTGTGCATGGCAAACAACGCCCCAAACACCAACGCGGCAATTCCAATCTGTGGTACACCGCACAACCAACTCGCCAGCACCAGCACGAGCAGATACCCGGCTTGGTTGAGCAGATCTAATCCAGGTCGTGATTTGAAATCGAGATTGTTGTACGTGTAGTTCGCCAGTGCCACTGCGGCGAACCACAACAGCAAGATCGGACCACCAATCCACATGAACGCGATTAAAAACGGGATTTGCGATAGCAAGATGATCCACGGCAATTGCCGTCGCAAGTTGGCATCAGGACGAGCACCAAATAACCAGGAATCTTTGCGTGGATTGGCAGAGTCGGTGATCGCGTCGCCGACATCGTTCCAGCCGTAGATCAGTAAACCGAGCGGAAAGCAGACATAAAAACAGCCCAACCAGAAAACGGCTGAACTGAACATATCGCGCCCAGCAAATGGCATGACAAAGAACCATAACTGGGTCGGCCAAAACCCAGGGCGTGCGACTTTGATGATGGTACTGAATTGCAAACGAGCGACCTGGTAAGCACATCTGGTGAAGTTCTCTTTTGTTTAACAGTCAGCCAAAGGCTTACTCTTGAGTCGGAAAGTACGCCTGCGGCTAACTGTTAAACGTCTAAATCAACAGCCCGATAGCCACGGTTCCTACTTAACCGGAGCAATCGCCCAAACGGCTAATTCAGTTAAGTGGAAAGATATCACCAAACGTGCTTAATTGGAGAAGACGAGCCACTTCTTTATACCATGAGATTATGAAAAGGTGTTCCGTTTGATCTAAAAACGCAGGCACAATCCACTGTGTTTGCGACCTGAACGTTTTGCTTTACACCACCCGTTGCGTAAGTTACTCTTGCCGTCTTTGAGCGAACATCCGTGTGCATTTCGTTCATTCGATACCACCACCTCACGCGACTGCGAAGGACTACCCGATGTTTTGCTCATTCTCAACGACGGGCCGCTGGTCCGCTTTCATGGCGATTGTTTGTCTGTCACTGATCACTTTGAACTTCGCGACGGCTCAGGAAGCTGAGGTCGGCGACGAAGAAGCCGTGTCGCTGGAGGACATGGGGCTATCACCCGAACAACTTGAAACCCTGCAAAGTTATGCTGCGATCAAGTGGGAAGCAGGACCGACGGTTGGCAAACTTGGCTCGATGGCGGAAATCCAAATTCCCGAAGGGTACTCGTTCACCGGGGCCGATGGTGCTCAAGAGCTACTGGTTTTGTACGGCAACCCGCGCAACCCGAACGTGCTCGGTGCGATGGTCCCCGATGCTGAGGACGAAGATTGGACGTTGATCTTTCAGTTCAGTGATATCGGTTACGTTGACGATGCCGATCGTGATTCACTCGACGCCGACGCAATCATGAGCGATTTCCAAGCTTCGATACCGGCTGGCAATGAACAGCGGCGGAGCATGGGCATGGAAGAAATGAACGCCATGAGTTGGACCGAACGTCCGTTCTACAGTTCTGAAACGAACAACCTGACGTGGGCACTCAAACTGGATTTCCCCAGCGGTAGTTCAATTAATTACGACATCCGCTTGCTCGGTCGCAGCGGCGTGATGGAAGTCACTTTGGTAGGCGATCCTGAAACCTACGCAGCCGCCGTGCCGAAGGTGAACACGATGCTCAAAGGCTATCAGTTCACCACAGGCAACAAGTACGCGGAATGGAAACAGGGCGACAAAGTGGCCGCTTATGGTTTGGCAGGTTTGGTCGGCGGAGGTGCCCTCGTTGCCGCCTCGAAGACGGGCTTGCTCGCCAAGCTCGGATTGCTGCTGGCCAAAGGTGGCAAAGCCATCATTTTGGGAGTGATCGTGTTCTTCGGGGCGATTGCCTCATTCCTGAAGCGACTGTTCGGTGGCGGTGAAGAGGCGACTCGCTAGGCCACACGCTCCATGCCCACTCTTTCAGACGTCGAATGGATCTTCGTCGTCTTGGTCGTTCTGTATGCACTCGAATCCTTAGTCTGGGTGCGAAGCGGTGCCACGCTCTTCGTCTCGCGATGGGGTTCGTTTCGACGTCGTAGCCCCGCAACTCGATTGACCGGCAATGAGCGTGGATCACTGTTCGTCAGTGGTCTATCACCCGCTGACATGTCGTTGATTTGCCATGAACTGCCGGTTGCGATTTCGGTCACAGGCGTGGCCGCGTTTGTACCGATCACACCTGTCGGAAACGATCGTCCGGCTCGCTCTGGTGAAGCGTTCGCATGGTCCGACCTAGTGGACTGTCATGCCAACGAGCGCGATGTCATCGCAAGTGGTCGAGTCGTTTGCCAAATGTCTGGGCCGCGCGTGGCGTCGCGGTTCGCGGGCCAAATCGCGAGCATCGCGGTCACGAGTGAGGATGAGCGGGCGGTCGCGATTGAGCGGTTTTATGATGAGCTGGTCGAGACACAGTCGCTTAATGAATCGCTCGCCGCGTTGCAAGCTCAGGCATCAATGATTCGGCGACTGTCGTTTTTGTTATTGCTGTGGATCGGCCCGATCGGGTTGCTGCTCTATTATGACTGGTTGCCTGGCAAAACGGATGATCGTGCGACGGTCGCTTATATGGTCGTATTGTTTGGATTGTGGTGGACGACGGTTGGTTTCATTTGGCGAGCCCACCGGAAATTGTTTCGAGGTGATTGGATAGGCCGTTTTCAATTAGTGGCATGCTCACTGTTGTCTCCCGCTGTTCCATTGCGTGCGATTGACTACCTCAGTCGTGAGTTGTTGTCGGGTCGGTTGCATCATCCGCTGGCCGTCTCAGCAGTGATTGATACACCCCAGCGGTTTCGACAGTTCGCGGAACATACCGTGAAAGATCTGGCGTACCCGCTCGCGCCGGAATTCCCTGAGAATGAACGAGCGGTAGCGATTGTGAGTCATAGTCGCGAGTTGATTCGCGGATCCTTGTCGCAGATATTTGCCGATCGCGGATTTTCAGTGGAGCAAGCGTTAACGCCACCAGTGGCAGAAGACGACGAGTCGGTTTGTTATTGTCCGCGCTGTGGTCAACAGTTTGAAATGGCTGAGGCGGTTTGTGATTTCTGCGGTGGTCGATCGGCGCAGGCATTTTCGTAAGTTCGATGGTATACTGATCGAAACAATCACCATCCGTTTTCTTCGCATTAACAGTATCATGACTGACACACCATCTGAATCACCATCGGAGCCAACACCGCCTGAGTTTTCGAAAGAAGAGTTACGATTGGCGATGAAAGCGTTTCGCAAACGGATCAAGCTGATTCGTCTTGATGATGAATCGCGTTTGGGACATGGCCCGATGTCATCGGGCGGCAAGTCCGACGTGGCCGCGATCCGTCCGCCTGATCAATATCCCACGGCGCTATGGCGACTATTGGCCGAGCAAGGCAAACTGCGGCGTGAAGGTGGCGGTTTGTATTCGTTGGTAGAGCAAACTTAAACTTAAACTTAAACTTAAACTCGAACCTAAACACCGCTGCCTTAGCGAATCAACAAATCACGCAGACGAGTCTCTGCGAGACTCACGGCGTTCAACGTCTCGGAGAGACGCTCCTACGTGCGTTAAGCCAGAAAACTTAAACTTGGATCTCGGCGAATGGTGGGGAGTTTAAGTTTAAGTGGAAATATGGGGGGGATGGTTTATCCGTTAGATGCCCATCGTTTGCCGCCAAGTTTCGGCCATTAAAGCGTGACCGGCGAGTGTGGGGTGGACGCCGTCACCGGCCCAGTACGCGGGTGGGGCGACCTTGATCGCTTCGTCGAACATCTCTTGGAAGGGAACCCGCACGAGCGACAAGTCAGCGGCGACGCGACGTGCCGCTTCGAGTCGATTGGTGAATTCGGGGAACCAGTTGTCTTTGACCGCACCACAACGCAGTACAAACGGTTCGCAAACGGCGATCCGCACGCCCGGCAGTTTTTCGAGCGTTTCTTCCAGTAACGCTTTGTATCCGCTCTCGTAGCTCGCCACCGTGCCGTCGTACTTGCCGTTGAGCATGTGCCAGATATCGTTAACACCAATCAAGATGCTAAGTACGTCGGGTTTCAGATCGTAACAGTCTTGTTGCCAACGGGCAGCCAAATCGGGGACTTTGTTGCCGCTGATACCGCGATTGTAAATCTGCAACTTCTTCGCCGCGTGATCACACAACAAACCACTGGCGATCAACTTTGGATACCCATCCCCGAAAGCTTTCGCATCGTTCGCTCCGCCGCGATTTCTGTCCCGCCCCACGTCCGTGATCGAGTCACCTTGGAACAAGATCGTGGCCCCGTCCGCAAGTGAGGTTTCGGACGGTTTGGCTTCGGCTGCCGGTGCCTTGCCAGTCCAGCCACCGACGGCTCCCGCTGCGATCGTGGCGGCGGTGGTTTGGAATAGGGTTCGTCGATCCAGTGCGATGGTCATGTTGAGAAATGCCGTGGGTTTGAAGGGCTGGGAGTAATGGGAGCGAAATAACGCGAAACATCAGGGGCGTTAGTGTATACCGATTCGCTGTCCGTTGCCAAACCTGTTACTCACAATCATCCAGGCGTTGTTGCCTCGGTTGCCGCTTCCGCTTGCGTCTGGGCCTCGAAACGTTCCAGCAGCCGATACAGTTTGCGGCGGTGGATGCCCAATCGGCGCGCCGTGCGGGCTTTGTTGCCGTTCTCCTGGGCGAGCACATCCATCACGTGCGCCCGAGCGATGTCATCGAGCTTCACTGGTGCCGTGTGGTCGACCGCCAGATGGCTTTCGTGCGGGCGGTGATATGGCCCGAACGAGGCCGTCGCTGCGCGCGGAATGCGCGTGGGCAGGGGCTGCGTGCCGTCGTAACCGTTGGCGACGTCATCGGGTAGATCATCAAGCGTCACCACATGCGGATCGGCCAAAATCATGGCGCGTTGCAAAACGTTGATCAGTTGGCGAACGTTGCCTGGCCATGTGTACTGAATCAACGCATGATGAGCTGCGTCATCGATATGCCACGGTGGTGTCAGATAATGGTTGATGAGTTGATCGACATCACCTTCGCGATCTCGCAACGGTGGCAAGTGCAGCGACAAGACATTGATCCGATAAAACAAATCTTCGCGGAATTGTCCCTCGCGGACTTCCTCTGTCAGATCGCGATTGGTCGCCGCGATGATCCGCACATTCACATGCAATTCTTTGTGCGATCCAATCCGCCGCATCGAACCATCTTCAAGCACGCGCAATAGTTTTGGTTGCAAAGAAAGTGGCAACTCGCCGACCTCGTCGATGAACAACGTGCCGCCATCGGCGATTTCAAACAACCCTGGTTTGTCAGCCGTTGCACCGGTGAACGAACCCTTGGTATGACCGAACAGTTCGCTCTCGACAAGTTGCTCGGGCAAGGCGGCGCAGTTGATCGTGACGAAAGGTTTGTCGCGCAGCGTGCTGGATTGTTGAATTGCTCGCGCGATGACTTCTTTGCCCGTGCCGCTTTCGCCTTCGAGCAACACCGGCTTGTCCGTCGGTCCGACTTTCTCGACCATCCGCACAATTTCCCGCATCGCGGGCGAATTGCCAACCATCGGTACATTGGGTCGATCGCGTGAGATCACAGCTTTGAGTTGCCGGTTCTCTTTGCGGAGCTCGCCGAAGTCGCGAGCCAGACCGCAGTGATGCTCGAGGTCACCGAGTGCGCAGGGTTTGGTCAGATAGTCGCAGGCACCCATTTTCATCGCTGCCACGGCGGATTCGATGGTACCCTGACCGGTTAGGATGATCACTTCCATTTCAATCTTGGCCTGCTGCACGCGTTGCAACAGTTCCATGCCCGACATGCCAGGCATGTTCATGTCGAACACGGCGACTTCAAAGACCTGTTGTTCACACAAGCCGAGGGCTTCCGCGCCACTGGCGACCGCCGTGACATCATGGCCCTTGCGTTGCATCCATCGAGCACAGGTTTCTCGGAAGTCGTGTTCGTCTTCTACGAGCAGCAGTTTGATCGGTTTTTCGGACATCGCGGCGACGGGTATGAGAACGGAAAAGCGAACGGCCAGGGTGCGACCAAACGAATCAGTGCGATGGGTCGAGCCACGCCTACTGCGAAGCCCGTTCCCTTGCGGGACACTTTGTCGACGACGAGCGGTATCAGTGATCGCTATGAATGCTTACAGTGGCATCGGACGAAGCGGTTTTTGTGGATTATTCTCGTTGATAGCGAGCCTTGGCGTTCAACGAAATTCTGCCGACGAAAAATCGTGCGACGTTCGACAAATCGTCGGCGCGTGCGTTATCGCACACTTCATGGGGGTTGCACACCGCAGCAAAGTGTGCGGTTTAGCCGATTCATGGTTGTCGCTAGTCTGGGTCGCGGAGGCGATCGGATGGTTCAGTGATGCATTTTCTGAAGAGAACGACAGCCCCAGTCGCTGGGCGGGGGGGATGTCGTGGTGGCGGATTGGACACCCTCAGCCACTTTTTTTTGCGGGAGGCACGTCACGTGCATAACGCCCAGCCTTCCAATGGCCGCAACGCTGTGAGACAACATAACAACGGTTCCGCGAGATTTCGATGGCAACGGGCGATCACCGAGGTGGGGGTGCCCAGCATGAGATGTGATAACTACGAGATGGAATATGAGCTAACGATCCTCGTTGTTGAAGATGACGCTGATACGAGCGTGAACCTTCGCGACATCCTGGAACTGGATGGTCATCGGATTTTAACCGCCTGCTCTGCTGCGGTCGCCCGCCAAATGGTCGCTGATCACTCGGTCGGCTTGATCTTGTTGGATCGGCGGCTGCCCGATAGTTCGACGGACGCGTTTTTGCCGGAGTTGCACGCGTTGGCACCGCAAGCCGACATCATCGTGATCACGGGTTACGCAGACATGGACAGCACGATCGCTGCGTTTCGCGAGGGTGCGATCGATTACATTTTCAAACCGATCAACCCCGACGCACTCCGCCGCAGCGTCTCGCGAATTTCGGAGCGGCGGAGCATCGAGTTGGAATTGATTCGCGAGCAACAGTTTGCCGATGTGATCCTGAGCACGGCCGAAGCAGTCGTGTTGGTGCTCGATCTGGACGGCAAGATCATGCGATTCAATCCGTATTTTGAGCGCACCACAGGTTGGTTGCTCACCGATTGTCGGGGTGCGGATTGGTTTGATTTGTGTTTACGTAAGCGTGATCGCGAGAGCATTCGGAAGATGTTCATGGATACGCTCGATGGCGTGCCCACCAGCGGTATCATCAACCCGATTTTGACTCGTGGTGGACGCGAACGACAAATCCGTTGGTCCAACACCACGCTTAAAGATGACGATGGCAACAACTACGCGGTACTGGCCGTCGGGGTGGATGTCACGGATCTGTTGACTGCACAAGAACACGCTTTGCAGTCCGAACGATTGGCCACGATCGGGCGCACGATCACGGGATTGGCACATGAAAGCCGCAACGCGTTGCAGCGAATTCAGGCCGGTTTGGAGATGCTCGAGTTTGAACTCGATGCGAATCCCGATGCGAGGCGAGATGTGGATTCAATTCAGCGGGCAACGCACGACCTAAACAATCTACTCGAAGAGGTACGTTCTTACGCGGCCCCGATTCATTTGCATTTGGAACCCGCGAGCCTGCGAGAAACATGGCGGCGGGTTTGGCGAAATCTGTCCGCGTCTCGTGATGGACGTGATGTAAGATTGATTGAATCGATAGATTGTGCGGAGCCGAGCATGCGGTTGGATGTGCTGCGGATTGAGCGCGTGTTTCGAAATTTGTTTGAGAACGCGTTGGCTGCGGCCGCCGATCCGGTTGAGATCACAATTCAATGCAAATCCGACGCTGATGAACTGCGGATTGTCGTTGCCGACAACGGCCCAGGCTTGTCGATCGAACAGCGAGACAAAGTGTTTGAGCCATTTTTCACGACCAAGAGTACGGGGACGGGGTTGGGTATGTCGATCGTCCAGCGAATTGTTGAATCACATTCCGGTACCATTCGAGTCGCAATAGAAACAGGGTTCTGTGGCGCAGCATTTGAGATTTGTTTGCCTATTTCACGGCGGGGTCAATGAAAAATCAGCAAGAAGCCGTCTTGGCGACGCTTTTGAACGCAGCCGTCGATGCGATCATTGTGATGGATGCTCAGGGGATCGTACGCGTCGTCAATGCCGCCGTCGAACGGATGTTCGGATACCATGAATCGGAAGTCGTTGGTAACAACATTCGGATGCTGATGCCGTCACCGTACCGCGAACATCACGACGGATATCTGGCGAAATACCGTGACGAAGGCAAACGCAATATCATCGGCATCGGTCGTGAGGTTCAAGGCCAGCGGAAAGACGCAACGGTGTTCCCGCTGCACCTCGCCGTCAGTGAATTACAACATGATGGCGTGGTGCTGTTCGCGGGTATTCTGCGCGACATCACAGATTTGAAAGTCGCCCAAGATGAGTTGGCGACGCTCAATGCGAAATTAGAACAGCGTGTTAGCGAGCGTACCGCGCAATTGAAAGCTGCTCAAGAAGAACTCGTCAAACGCGAGAAGCTCGCCACGCTGGGTCAGATTTCTGGTGGCATCGCGCACGAGATTCGTAATCCGCTCAACGCGGTCAAGACGTCGATCTATTTCTTGCAACACGCTCGCGAGCTTTCTGACGAGAAACGCAACGAGCACTTGCAGCGAATCGACCGTCAAGTCACCGCAATTGACAGCGTGATCTCAGCATTGACGGACATGGTGCGGTTGCCGACGCCTAAGCACGCGGCTTGTTCTGCACGAAAAATCCTTACCGAGGCCGTCGAGAACAGTTCGCTCGGCAATCGGATCGTGGTCGACTACTGCATCGCCGATAATTTGCCGCCGTTATGGGTGGATCCCAATCAATTGCAAATCGTACTGCAGAACATCGTCCGCAACGCTCGCGATGCGATGCCCGATGGCGGCGAACTGCGTTTGGAAGCAACGATCGCCAAAGCCGCTAATGCACAATCATTGGACATTAATGGTGTTCATCAAGTAGGCGAAACTGCCCGTGGAGAAACCGACGCGGCCAGTGACAGTGCGGCAGATCAGCTCATCCATATTCGGATCACGGACACCGGCACCGGAATTGCCGCTGACCGATTGTCACAGATTATGGAACCATTCGTCTCCAGCAAAGCACTCGGGATGGGCCTCGGATTAGCAATCACTAAAGCGATGGTGGAGAAAAATTGTGGCACCGTGACTGTTGAAAGCACGCTTGGAAAGGGAACCACGTTCCTGCTCACGTTGCCCGCTGCGGCAACATCTTGCAACACAAACTCTGACCCGACCGAGTTCATTCATGCCAGCCACACAGATTCTCGTCGTTGATGATGATGCTGACATTCGTGAGAATGTTCGTGATATCCTCGAAGATATCGGCTATGAAGTGGATACGGCCGCTGATGGCGAAGCGGCACTGCGTCTGATTCGTAACCACCACTACGACATCGCCTTGCTCGATTACATCATGCCGGGCATCAACGGCCTAGAATTGTACAAACAAATCCGTCAGCTCCGACCGGACATCGTTGCGATCATGATCACGGCCCACTTCGGCCTGGACTGCACCCATGATGCGATCGATGCAGGCACGTGGCGGGTGCTGTCCAAGCCACTGGATATCGGGACGTTGTTGCTACTCATTGAGCAAGCTAGCCAATGGCCGATCGTGCTGGTCGTCGATGATGATCCCGCGTTCTGTGACAACCTGTGGGAGACATTGCGCTTGCACGAATACCGCGTTGACATCGCGAATACGGAATCCGAGGGGATCGAGAAAGCCGAGCAATTTGTTTATCAGACCGCGATCGTGGATTTGCGTTTGAACCAGGGGGACGGACGACATGTGATCGAAATCGTCCATCGCCTCCGCCCAGACGCGAAACTGCTCGTGGTCACCGGCCAACGCGATGAAATCAACTCGCTGCCCGAAGGCGTCAAGGGATTGTGCCACAAACCGGTTGATATGGACGAACTATTGCGATTGCTCCAATAACTCTTTCAGAAACTTGAGTTTGAGTTTGAGTTTATTGATGTGAGTGGATGAACGGGGCTACGCATGTCGGGTGATATTTTTCACTTAACTCAATTAACCGTTTGGGCGAAAGTGGGTCGTTGATTTAGTCGTTTAACAGTTAGCCGCAGGCGTACTCTTCAATCGGCAAGTACGCCTGCGGCAAACTGTTAAACGAAAGAGATAGAGTACGCCTGCGGCTAACTGTTAAACGAAAGAGAAGCCGGATGCGCTTAAATCAACAGCCCGCTATCGCCGAAATGGCTATTAGACCGACTTACGTCACCAGACCTGCTTAATCCAGTCTCCACCTGAACGAAAGTCTTGACGACTTCCGCTACGGTTACAAGACACTTTGCGAAATCATTCGCAAGAATTCATCTTCGGTCATGATTTGCACCGAAGCCCCTGCCGCAATTAACTCTCGCGCTTGCTCTTCCTTCGTGCTTGTCGAACGTCCTGACTTCAACGTTCGTGGATCTTTCTGACCGACCACCAACACATTCGTCCGTTTGGAAACGCTCGTCAAACATTGTCCGCCACTGCACGTCGTCAAACGCTCAGCATCTTCGCGCGCGATTCGCGTCAAAACGCCTGTAAACACCACGTGTTGTCCAGCCAACGGGCGAACAAACTCCGCACGTACGAACAGTCGCTGTAAATCCACTCCTGATTCAGTCACCAAGACACGAAGGCCCGTCGAGTCGGTTGCCGGTGACACGCGACCGCGCGTTGATTTTCGCGACGCTGACGGACCGCTTTTGCCCCACGCACCCGCGACCCCGCGCGACAGTCGTAGCTTTTCTTCCAATTCCTCAAGCGTCCGCGCGCCCACATGCTCCGCTGCCGCTAACGCGATCTTCGCACACGCAATCGAATCCTCCAGCGCATCGTGATGTTTGAAACGCACGCCCAACCAATCCGATAACGGTTTCAACCCAAATCGAGGTTGCTCTGGCCAAGTTCGCCGCGCGATCGCTCGCGTGCACGAATACTGCAGGTCCGGTGCGGCGTGTCCGTGTGTTTTCAAACAGGCTAACAACACCCCCATATCGAAGCTTGCGTTATGCGCGATCAAACAATCGTCACCTAGCGTTTGCGAAATTGTCGGCCACAACGCACCGAACTCCGGTTCATTTCGAACCATCGCGGACGTGATCCCGTGAATCTCGATGTTCCGAGGGCTAATGTAAAATGGGCGCGGTCGGATCAACCAGCACGCGCTGTGGACGATCTCGCCCCCGCGAACCCGCACCGCCGCTAACTGACAGGCACTATCGCTCTGATGCGTCGCCGTCTCAAAATCAATTGCCGTGAAGTCCACCGGTATCTCTCCCTTGCATTTTCAAAACCGGCAACCGTCCCCGTGCATCAATCTGAGCCGCAATCGCCGCTGGCGTCTGATCGTCAGGCCGCAGTCGCAGGGCGGGCGAAATCTCCGGTGCAACGAAATGCACACCTTGTCGCGAACCCCGTCGGGAAAACTCCGCGTCGATCTCCGCACGAATCGCGGATTTTTCCAAACACCACTTTGGTTCAATCAAGAAATTCGGAGGTGCGTCACCACTGACCCGTTCCACGATCGTCTCCGCAGGGATTCGTTCGAGGAAATCGACCACGGTGCTAACGTAATCTTCACGGCCCATCATCTTGACTTTTCCCGCCAACACTTCGTCTCCAAGCGGCGTGCCATGGACGCTGTATAGGTTGTGCAGTTTGATCGCATCGAAACCGAGCACGCCGATCTCGTCAGCCGTTTGCATCATCATCGCGTGATCTTCGCCAGGCACACCCAAGATCACGTGCGCACAACATTCAAACCCGCGACCGCGAGCACGATCGATCGCGTTGATCATGTCCGCATGTGTGTGAGCACGATTCATCCACTGCAGCGATGCGTCATGTACCGATTGCATCCCGAACTCCAATGACACGCAATGATGCGTGGCGATTTCTTCGAGCAGGCTCAGTACACTTTCGGGCGCACAATCTGGTCGCGTGCCGATCGCGATGCCGACGATCCGCGGGTCGGCGGTGAGCGCGAGCTGATAAATTTCGGCTAGTTGATCGACAGGCGCGTAAGTATTTGTGGCAGGTTGAAAATAGGCGATGAAACCATCGACGCGATCGTAGCGTTTCGTCACCCGTTCGATGCCCGCCCGCAATTGTTCGCTGACGCGTTGCAATCGCACCCGCCGCGAGGGGCTGAATGAACGATTGTCGCAAAAATTACAACCGCCCGTCGTCACCGCCCCGTCAACGTTTGGGCAAGTGAACCCTGCATCGACACTGACACGTTGAATCCGCCCCCCAAACCGTCGCCGCAATGACCGCCCGAACGCATTGAGAAATAACCCTTCCTGCTGCCACGCGAGAGGCGAGGCGGAGTGGTTGGTCAAGATCTCGTTAGCGATATCGGGCATGAAAAGCGATAGGTTGATGGTAGGGCGTTTTCCGCAGCCCACGATATCACGCCGAACAGATTCAGCAAAGTCGCGTTAAGAGTTTGAACAGTGGGATAGGCTTCCAGCCTGTCAAACCACTGTCGACAGGCTAGAAGCCTATCCCACTTTTCGACCGCGTACGCTTCTTTTTTGCTGGCTTTTCTCCACGTCCAGCCGGCATACGTTCGAGGGCCTTTAGCTCAGTCGCGTGTCCCTGATCACCACACGCTGACATCCATCGTTGCAACTCCATCCGCAGCCCCTGTTTCTCCACCTCAAACCCAGGCTGATTGGCCAGATTGTTCATCTCAAACGGATCTTTCTCGATGTCATACAACTCGATCTCTGGACGATTCGTGTATCGTGAAACCAACTCGGCCGCATGCGCGTCCCCGGCATCCGCCTTCGCTCTCCAACTTTCAAATTCCGCTGACCTCGTCTCTGCATTTTGAAATTCAACCTCCGGCGTAAAATTCCAGATGTATTTGTACGATTCACTGCGTACCGATCGAATCCCGAAATGATCCGATCCGTTGATAATGCCCCGCGTCGTCATCTCACCAAACACGTATGACTTGTGCGACGTCTTGCCGGCGAACACAGGCAACAAACTCTCGCCGTCAAGCGACGTGTCGGGCGTGCCCCCTGCGACCTCAATGAACGTGGGCAACAGATCCACGTATTCAATCATCGCTGGGTTCACGCTCGCCGGTTTGATCTTTCCTGGCCATTTCGCGATCAATGCTGATTGCAATCCGTTGTCGTAACACGTCCACTTTGCGAACGGCATCGAACTGCCTTGCTCGCTGACGACGACGACCAACGTGTTGTCTGCCACGTCATGCTTCTTCAACAGTCCGATCGCTTCACCGACCTGCCCATCGTAGTATGTGATCTCAGCGAGATAGCGAGACATGGCATCACGAGTTTCAGGCGTATCCACGAAGTATGGTGGCAGCTCGATTTGGTCGACGGGATATCGCGATGCATCGCCTTTGTTCCACGGTGAGTGAGGTTCGTTTGAACACAACAACAAGCAAAACGGTTTTGCTTGCTGTTGGCAGTCACCAATGAATTGATCAACCGCGTGGAAATCTGGATTGTTTTGGCTACCGAGATTCTCCCAAGCGAAAACGGAGGCAGGGGCAACGTGTTTCTTGCCACTCTGTGCGACTCGATACCCCAGTTCGCCGAGGTACTGCACAACGCTTTTTGTCCCCGGATTGACTCGCGTGTGATTCGGATACGCGCCACTTTTGACTGGATACAAACCCGTGTAGATGTTATGCCGGGTCGGCGAACACATCGGTGCGGCTTGGAAACAGCGCGTGAACTTCATACCCTGATCGGCCAGCGCGTCGATATGCGGAGTGTGAGCTTGACCACCGTAGCAACCGATGTCACGAAACGTGCAATCGTCGGCAATCATAAAAACGATATTCGGCTGTTCAGCCGCTACCGCATAAGTCGCGAGCCAAACCCACAAAACCGCCTGCGTCAATGTCTTCATCATGTCGTTTTCCCAAGAGTGAGTTGGTTCGCGCCGGACGCTTGGTGTCTGGATATTCAACTCCAATGCGCACGTGGCATCGACTGCGTCGTGTTCGATCCTGACGCCGTTTTCGACTATATTACCAGCATTCATCGGCCCCGCCCTGACACGATCTCAACTTTGACACACCTTTTTAAGAATTGCGTATGTTTTCAAAATTCCCTCCATTCGCCCTCATCGTCACGACACTGTTCTTCGCGCAGCCATTCGCGACCTCAGGACTGCACGCAGCCGAAGATGAACGACCGAACATCATCGTGATCATGGCGGACGATCTTGGCTACGGCGACGTTTCCTGCAATGGGGCGACTTCGTTGCAAACGCCAAATATCGACCTTCTCGCCGCCGAAGGGATTCGTTTCACCGATGGCTACTGCTCCGCATCGACCTGCACGCCCACCCGCTATTCGTTTTTGACAGGGGTGTATGCGTTTCGTGGTGAACGAACGGGTATCGCGCCTCCGAACGCCCCTGCGATCATCGATGCGGGCACCGAAACCGTGGCCTCGGTATTGAATCGTGCTGGTTACGCCACCGCTGTTGTCGGCAAGTGGCACTTGGGTTTGGGCGGCCCTGGCGGACCGGATTGGAATGGAGAACTCAATCCAGGTCCACTCGAAATGGGATTCGATTCGTGTTTCCTTTTGCCGACAACGAACGATCGCGTGCCGCAGGTTTACGTGCAAGATCACCGGGTATTGAATCTCGATCCTAGCGATCCGTTGTGGGTCGGTGACAAGAAACCGACGTCCGATCATCCGACGGGGATATCACATCGTGACACGCTGAAGATGGATTGGTCGCATGGTCACAATTCGACGATCCATAATGGCATCAGCCGAATTGGTTTTTACACGGGTGGCCAGGCGGCTCGTTTTCGTGACGAAGACTTAGCAGACAAATGGGTGGAGAAATCCAACGAATTCATCGAGCAGAATCAGAAACAACCGTTCTTCTTGTTCTTTGCCTCGCACGACATTCACGTCCCGCGAATTCCCCATGAACGATTCCAAGGTAAAACGTCATTGGGTTTCCGTGGCGACGCGATCATCGAGTTTGATTGGTGTGTTGGTGAGATCATGAACACACTCGATCGTTTGAACTTAGCGGAGAAAACGCTGGTCGTATTGTGTAGTGACAACGGCCCCGTGCTCGACGATGGATACGTCGACGGTGCGATTGAAAAAATCGGTACCCATCGCGCCGGCGGAGTGTTTACGGGCGGTAAGTACAGCGTGTACGAAGGCGGCACCCGAACACCGTTTATCACGCGTTGGAAAGGTCACATCGAACCGTGTGTCAGCGACAAAGTGGTTTGCACGATCGACCTCGCCGCCAGTCTCGCGGCGATCACGGGTGCGTCCATTCTCGAAGGTGCATGCGGCGACAGCGTCGACGTCTCCGGTGCATTGCTGGGCAAGCCCGATGCCCAGGGACGTGAGTCGTTGGTGCAGCAAGACAATGGCAGTTCGGGAACTTTCGGCTTTCGCAAAGGGAAATGGAAGCTGCATCGTTATGACAAAAAAAATGCCAGAAATGTGGTTGTCGAGCAATCGCTTACCAATCGCAACGTGCCGCAGTGGATGTTGTTTGATTTAGATGCCGATCCAGCGGAACGCCACAATGTGATTGCGGAGCATCCTGAGGTCGCTGAGGAGCTGAAGAAAGAGCTTGCTGTGATTATTGCGGATTGATTTTTGCGAATCTTCACCAAGGTGTGCTGACTACAACCGACAAATCAACAGTTCACGTTCGTAGACAGTCTCGGGTGGCAAGCGATCGTGTAGGTCAATGAACAACTCCTCATGGGCCAACACTTCCGCTCGCCATGCTTCTCGGTCAACGGCTTGCAGTTGATTGAATTGTGCACGTTGGAAATCAAGCCCCCGCCACTCGATGTCATCGTACCGCGGAATCCAACCAATCGGTGTTTCTTTGCCGAGTGCACGTCCATGAGCACGATCGACAATCCATTTCAGCACGCGCAGATTCTCACCGAACCCAGGCCACAGGAATTTACCATTTTCGTCTTTGCGAAACCAATTCACGTGGAAGATACGCGGCGTTTCGGTTAGCTCGCGCTGCATCCGAATCCAGTGCCGGAAGTAATCGCCCATGTGGTAGCCACAGAACGGCAACATCGCCATCGGATCACGACGGACTTCCCCGACGGTTCCTGCTGCCGCTGCCGTTTTTTCGGAGCCTACCGTGGCACCCATGTAAACGCCCGCACTCCAGTTGAACGCTTGGTAAACCAGCGGCATGGTTGTCGCCCGCCGGCCACCGAAGATGATCGCGCTGATCGGCACACCTTCAGGTGCTTCCCAATCGGGATCAATCGTCGGGCACTGCGATGCTGGTGCCGTGAACCGTGAGTTCGGATGCGCGGCCATCGCACCGGTTTGTTTGGCAATCTCGGGTGACCAACGATTGCCTTGCCAATCGACGCATTCCGCAGGCGGTTCGTCGGTCATCCCTTCCCACCACACGCCACCTTCGGGAGTCAACGCCACGTTGGTGAAGATCGTGTTGCGGGACAAAGTCGCCATCGCGTTGGGGTTTGTTTTTTCAGACGTTCCCGGCGCGACACCGAAAAAACCAGCCTCGGGGTTGATCGCTCGCAGGCGACCTTGAGCGTCGGGCTTGATCCAAGCGATATCGTCACCGACCGTCCATACTTTCCAATCATCGAGCCCCTTCGGCGGGATCAACATGGCAAAGTTGGTCTTACCGCATGCCGAAGGGAACGCCGCTGTCACGTAGGTCTTTTCGCCTTTGGGATCTTCCACACCGAGGATCAACATGTGCTCGGCCATCCAGCCTTCGTCACGCGCGATGTTCGAGGCAATCCGCAGTGCGAAGCACTTTTTGCCCAACAACGCGTTGCCGCCATATCCCGAACCGTACGACCAGATTTGGCGGGTCTCGGGGAAGTGAACGATGTACTTTTCAGGGTTGCACGGCCAAGGCACATCTTTTTGTCCGGGTGCCAGTGGCGAGCCGACCGTGTGCATGCAGGGCACGACTCGCTTTTCGTCTTTTTCGATTTCCGCCAGTACAGGCAATCCGATCCGCGCCATGATGCGCATGTTGACGACGACGTAAGGCGAGTCGGTCAATTGCACGCCGAGTTGTGACATCGGCGAACCGACCGGCCCCATGCTGAACGGCAAAACATACATCGTCCGGCCCTGCATCGAGCCATCGAACAGCTCCTTCAGTTTTCGCCGCATCTTGAACGGGTCTTCCCAATTGTTGGTCGGCCCCGCCGCTTCTTTGGAGAGCGAACAGATGAACGTGCGATCTTCCACTCGCGCCACATCGCTGGGGTTCGAGCGAGCCAGAAAACAGCCAGGCCATAACTCTTCGTTGAGTTTGAAGAACGTGCCAGCCTCAACCATTTCCGCGCAGAGCGTGTCATATTCCAACTGCGAACCATCGACCCAATGGATCGAATCCGGCTTCGTAAGAAGAGCCATTTTGTCGATCCAACGCAACAAGTGAGCGTTATGACTGAGCGGAACGGAGACGTCGCGACCGTTCCATTTAGAATTTTGTGCGTCCGTGCTGCTGGCGGCCTGGGAAATGCTCATAGCTCAAAAATCCTGGAAGGCGGAGGATCGTTCAATCGGGCCAAGGAGAATGTATTGAACAACGTCCGTCAAGAAGATGACAACTCCCTTGTCAATCCTACGGATCTGTTGGACACTCACGGTGTCCCTCTTCGCAACGATTTCCCGCTTATATTCATGACCACTCGCCAACAACTCACCGATCTTCTTGCGCCCTTTGATCAAACCCATGTGCTGCGGTATTGGGATGAACTCGATGCTGAATCGCGTGAACGACTTGCGGCACAAGTCCAAGCCATCGATCTGGCGGAGTTATCGCATTTGATCCGCGGTGATTACCAACAACCCGACTTTATTGCGATGGCGCGGGGTGCGACGCTGCCGATGGCCGTGTCTGCGGACGGCATTGGCGTCGACTGGAGTCGGGCCGACGCTCGCGAGCGGGGCGAAGCGGCACTTCGCGACGGCGAGATTGCTGTCATCTTGGTCGCTGGCGGACAGGGCACACGGCTCGGGTTCGATCTCCCCAAAGGCATGTTTCCGGCTGGTCCGCTGAGTGAACGAACACTGTTTCAGATTTTTGCTGATCGGTTGATGGCCACTGGACGTCGCTACGGTGTGAGAATCCCGTGGTACTTGATGACCAGCGAAGCGACCGACACCGCGACCCGTGAATACTTTGCCGCCCACGACAACCTCGGCCTAGCAGCCGATCAAGTCATCATTTTCAAACAAGGCACGATGCCAGCGGTCGACGCCGGATCCGGCAAACTGCTAATGGCCGAAAAAGATTCTTTGGCTCTGAGTCCCGACGGACACGGCGGCACGCTACGCGCTCTGGACCGCAATGGATGTCTGGAACAGATGAAAGCGGCTGGGCATCGGCATTTGTTTTATTTCCAAGTGGATAATCCGTTGGTGACGCTGTGTGAACCAGAGTTCATCGGCCATCATTTGCTTTCCCGCAGCGAGATGACTTCGCAGGTCATCCGCAAACGTTACCCGACCGAAAAAGTCGGCAATGTGGTGCAGGTCGATGGTCGCACGCATGTGATCGAGTACAGCGATTTGCCTGACGAGGCGGCGGAGATGACGGACGAGAGCGGCGGTTTGAAATTGTGGGCGGGCAGTATCGCAGTGCATTTGTTCGATGTCGCGTTTTTGGATCGAGAACGTGCGAGCAACACGTCGCTGCCGTTTCACCAGGCGAGCAAGAAGGTGTCGTTTTTGAACGAGGCTGGTCAGTGCGTGCATCCCGAGACGCCGAACGCGACCAAGTTCGAGAAATTTATTTTCGATTTTTTGCCTGCAGCCGAGCGAACGATCATATGCGAAGTCGAGCCAGCGAAAGCGTTCGCTCCGATCAAGAATGCCGACGGTGCCCCCACCGACACGCCAGCATTGGCCCGCCAAGCGATCGTGGATTTGCATCGAGAGTGGATCCAGGCGGCTGGGGGCAGCGTCGCGGATGGCGTGAAAGTCGAGATAAACTCCCTTTTTGCACTCGATGTCGAGGATTTACGCAGCAAAATCCCCGCTGGGCTGACCGTCGACGCTGACCGATATTTTGACGCTTGATTAGACTATTGGGGGCGATCCAAAGCCGCCCATTTTCGTAGAAAGAGCGATCATTTTGCCGCCCGCCGGGGTTTCAACTGGCAAACCTCCGCACCCTCTTCCCCACCTGCCCGTCATGCCTACCCCCATACGCTGCCGAATCTCGCTTAGACGCCAGCCACGCCGAGGCGGTGTGAAACTCGTTTTGCTGGTTTTTGTCGTGATGATCGGCGTCGGCAGTTGGTACGGATATCAGTCATATCAAAAACGCAGTGCCGAAGTGGCCCCCGACGATCTGATCGTCAGCGAAGTTGTGCAAGGCCCGTTTGATCACACGATCGTCGAACAGGGCGAGATTGAAAGCAGCAGCAACACGGAAGTCATCTGTGAGATCAAAGCCCGCAACAACGCAGGCACGTCCATTCTGTGGGTGATCGACGAGGGGACGGCGGTCAAAGAGGGCGACAAACTGGTCGAGCTGGATTCCGCCGATCTCGAATTGGGGCTGAAAGAAAATCGCATCGAAGTCATCACTGCCGAAGCCAGCGTAGCGACGGCGTCCGCATTGCTGGAACAAGCGACGATCTCTCGCCAAGAGTACCTCGAAGGTATTTTTCTTACTGAAGAAAAAGCGATCCTGAGTGAAATCGCGATCGCCGAACAGGAACTCCGCAAAAGCCAGCTCGCACTCCAAAGTAGCGAACGATTGGTGGCGAAAGGTTTGGTCAACGCCTTGCAACTCGACGCTGATAAGTTTGCACTGGCGAACACTCGCAATCAACTCGATGCCGCTCAAGGTCGTTTGAAGGTGTTGCAGAATTTGACCAAACGCAAAATGCTCGTGCAGTACGACAGTGATATCGAAGCGGCTAAAGCAGGTTTAGCGGCTGCTCGCGAAAAACTTTCTGAGGAACAAAACGAACTCAAAGACGTGCAAGCGCAAATCGAGAGTTGCGTGATGTTGGCCCCGACTGATGGAATCGTGGTGCATGCTAACAAACAGAGCAATCGTGGTGGCAATTCGGAATTTGTTGTCGAGGCTGGTGCGATTGTCCGCGAGCGGCAAACGTTGATCCGGTTGCCCAACCCAGCCAAGATGCAGGTGAAGTGTAATGTTAACGAGTCTCGTATCACGCTGCTCAAGAAAGGGATGGCAGCCAAGATTCGCATTGATGCGTTGCCGTCGGTGACGCTCATCGGGCACGTTGCGAAAGTCAACCGCTATGCTGAACCGGGCAGTTGGTTTAGCTCGTCGATCAAAGAATACGCCGTTGTCGTGGAAATCGTCGACCCGCCAGAGGTCATTCGGACAGGCATGACCGCGTCTGTGGAAGTCTTTATCCAACAACTCCCCGAAGCGACTCAAGTGCCGATCCAAGCAGTCTATGAGCATGACAAGAAGATGTTCGCATTGGTACAAAAGGGCAGGCAAACTTTTGAAACGCGACAAGTCAAAATCGCGGCGATCAACGACACGATGGCCAGCATCACGGAAGGACTCGTACCGGGAGACAAAGCGGTATTGAACCTCCGCGAACATCTCTCGCTGATGGATTTGCCTGAAGTGATTGTCGAAGACAACAGTAACATGGCTGCTATCCCTCAAGAACTGAGTGGGGTCGCCGCTCGCGATGGTGAGGAAGTGACGATCACGGAAACCTCAGCGACATCGGAACAAATGGGTGACGAAGCCGATGTTAATTCTGATGGTGAATCAGGAAACCCGACAAAGTCCCGGAAACCTGGAGCAGGAGGACGTCCGCTGGGTGCAGACACCTCAGACAAGTCTGAACAACCAGCCGCATGAGAAATCTGTTTCGCTCCCGCAGTCCAGCCTACACGCCTCCAGCGACCGTAGGTAACCGCTCAACATCGACGCTATCACCGCCATCGCATGGATTGGCAACGCGGATTGACGCGCTGACGAAAGAGTATGTGCTCAAAAGCGAAACCGTTCGCGCGCTGCGTGGTGTTTCATTCGATGTTCCTGAAGGCGATTACGTGGCGATCATGGGGCCGTCGGGCAGCGGCAAGAGTACGCTGCTGAACATGCTCGGTTGTCTCGATCAACCAACCTCGGGTAGTCTGTTTCTCGGCGCTGATAACATCAGTTTAATGAGCGATGATCAACTCGCAGATATCCGCAGCCGGCGAATCGGGTTTGTTTTTCAATCATACAATTTGATTCAACAACTCACGGTCGTCGAAAACATTCAAGTACCGTTGTACTATCAAGGTTTGCTCGGCGCGAAGGAGCGTGCCCGCGCCGTGATGCTGGCCGATCGCGTGGGTTTGGCCGATCGCCTCGACCATCGTCCCAATCAACTATCGGGCGGCCAACAACAACGTGTCGCCATCGCCCGTAGTCTCGTCAACGATCCGTACTTTATTCTCGCCGACGAACCGACGGGTAACCTCGACAGTGTGACGACCGATGAGATTCTGGCGTTGTTCGATGAACTCAACAATGAAGGACGGACGATCATTTTGGTCACGCACGAAGACGATGTGGCCGAGCGAGCACGCCGGATCGTGCGACTCAAAGACGGCATGTTGCACAGCGACGACCCTGTGAGTGATCAACGCCGCCAAGCAGCACGCGAACAACAAGCCGCTGCGGCGATCGCTGTGAAGAATAAACAGGGGCTATCATGAAAAGCGACAAGTCAACACGTAGCAGAAGTCGTCAAGACTTTCGTTCTGCCTGGTTGTTGTCGATGGAGCCGAAACTCTTGACGAGTTCCGCTACAGTGAGGGCCTGCCGATGTTAATGTGGCTCCGAACGATCCGGATGGGGATCAAAAGCTTGACGTTGCACCCGCTGCGCACCGGTCTGACCATGCTCGGTATTTTGATCGGCGTGTGGTCAGTGATCGTGTTAACGGCGGTTAGCGAAGGCGCGAGCCAGCAAGTTCAAAAGCAGATCGAATCACTCGGTGCGACCACGATTATTGTCCGCTCAGTTAAACCGCCCGAAGAAAAGCTCGCGGGCATGGCGGTCACAAAATACGGTTTGTTGCGTGAAGAACTCGATCAAATCGTGTCCACGTTGCCAACGATCGACACCGCTGCTCCGATCCGCGAAATAAAACGTCAATTCACGCATGGAGACGCCCTGGTTTCGGGACGCCTCGTCGGATGCACCCCGGTTTACAGAGAGATCAATCGGTTGAAGCTACGTGAGCGTGGTGGTCGATTTTTGACCGATGCCGACGCCGCTCGCGCAGAGAACGTGTGTGTGATCGCCGACGAGATTGCTGACAAACTATTCCCGTATGAAGATCCCTTGGGCAAGCGTTTGTATATTCCCGATCATACGGATTACTACCGCATCGTCGGAGTGTTGGAATCACGCAACGCGTCTGCGGCGATCGGCGGTTCGCTGGATTCACAAGAGTTCAACCGTGACGTGTACATCCCGATGGAAACGATGCAAAAACGCATTGGCGACACAATCGTCACGCGTCGCAGCGGCCAGTTCCAAATCGAGATTATGGAATTGAATCAAATCACGATGCAGGTGCAACGCGTCAGCCAAGTGCGGCCGACTGCGAAGGTGATCGAGAGCATTTTGGCCAAGAAACATGCAGCGGCCGGTGACGTGACCGTCGTCGTGCCGCTGGAATTGCTCGAACAAGCCCGCAACCTCCGCTTGATGTTCTTGGGCATTGGTGTGTTGATCGCGTGTATTTCATTGCTGGTCGGTGGCATTGGAATTATGAATATCATGTTAGCAAGCGTGACCGAACGGACGCGAGAAATCGGCATCCGCCGCGCCTTGGGAGCGCGCCGCCGAGACATCGTTCGGCAGTTTTTGGTTGAAACGATTCTGTTGTCCTTTGCAGGCGCAGCGCTTGGGATTCTGCTCGGGTTCGCTGGCCCGCCACTATACCGTGGCGTGATTCACTTGATTTCGGTGAGTTTTCCTGATCAATTCGCCGCGTTGCCCAGTGCGATCCGTGATTCCCAACCCACGATCGTGCTGGAGACGATCCCATTGGCGGTTGTGATTGCGGTGACTGTCGGGTTGATCAGTGGGTTGTACCCGGCGATTCGAGCAGCCCGGATGAATCCCATCGACGCCTTGCGACATGAATGATCTAACGTGATTCAGCCGTGGGGATGTGTTACATTATCGGCGGTATGAAACGAATGTGATTAGGCGACGTGTCATTCGGAAATAGCGATGGAACTAATCGAAATAGAGTGGTGTTCACCCCAGTATCAATCGGCGCTGGAAATTCGCCATGAAGTGCTGCGTGCACCGCTTGGATTGAAACTGACGGCGGAGGAACTCGATGGCGAATATGGACAACTTCACTTTGGAGTCCTCGACAATGACGTGCTGATCGCGACCTTAACCGCTCGCCCCTGTTCGACCACCGAAATTCAACTGCGCCAGATGGCCGTCTGCACGAATCATCAACGCGGTGGAGTCGGCACGAAATTACTGCTCGAAACAGAAGCTCGATTGCGCGAACGCGCTTTCACCAGTGTTTTCCTAAACGCCCGGATGACATGTCTGCCGTTTTACGAAAAACATGGCTACAAAAAAGTCGGTGAACCGTTCGAGCTAATCGCGTTGCCACATCTCAAGATGGTGAAACAACTAACTTAAGGCGGCTTCGCTGCAAAAGTCCGCGTGCTCGTTTGACGCATCGGATCAACAACCTTTTCGAGCGAGTCAAACAAGTGGCCTGAGCAGGCCCGATCAACGTGCGAAAAGAACCGGCGTTCGATCGGATTGTATTTACTTCAGTAGCGCGGCAAGTGAGCGACTCGGATCGGGATACCAATCGAATCGCTCAACTCCTGTACGTAAAATTTGAACAGATAGCGGTTCGCGGCGTTGCATCCTCCGCAGTTGCACAGCAGCAGGATGCTGGTGGCACCCGAGTAGCACTGATTGCCAATGCGATTCCAGTACCAACGCAGGCTATCGGCGGCAACGCCGCCGAATTGGCGCCTGCCGCTGCGACGCAGCTCCCTTTGCGAGTTAAAATCGGCTCCTTCGCGCAGCTTGCAACACAGAAGTTGCTCAGCAGATCGGCAATGATTCGGTTTTTGCTAAACCGATGACATGCCTAGCGGATTCTCTCGCACACACATCCACTACTGGCCGCTGCGGATCGCTTCTTGCGCAAGACTCTCGGGAGTTCCTGCCTCGCGTTTGAACATCCGCCCAAACTTCGATACCATGTCACACCAAGCTGTCGCATCAAGCCCGAGGCGACTCAAGATCGGAGCAAGATGGTCGTTATCAAAATGGATTGGCGCATGTTTGCGTTACCTCAAGGTATGGAGATGAAGACTCGACTAGACAATCGCATAGCAAAATGGATCGTAGAGATTGCGACTATTAGACTGCCAAAATTACGCTCTTGGGCAAACGATTTCGCATTAACGACTAGGCATAATTGGCAGCAGCGACACTCCCGACGACAGTTCCCCGAAAAACTCCGGATTCTGTTCCTCTTGAGTTAGAGCCGGGACTATGTGGCTAACGTATTCAACAACTTCTTTAACCGTTAATTTCTCATCACCATTGATATCGGCACGGCCTAGGATTGTTTGCAGCAAGCCATACGTAAATACACCATGTTCAAACGATTCAATCTCCCTAGCGTATTCACCAGCGGAACAAGCGATTAAAACACCAATTCCTGGTGGCGGATATTTTGGCTGCTTGGACGGCGGAGTTGCTTTTTCCCTGCCGCGACAAGAATCGAGCACAATGAGACGATTAGAATCAGGAACCCGTTCAAGGGCTGCATAGATCTCCTTCAGGTTTATCAAAGTGGCCGGGTCCGATTTCAATCCGTCCGTGGGGAATAGAAAATAGTCATCACTGTCGGCTACTTGAAGTTCGTACCCTGCAAAACATACCCAAATGACCTTTCCTTGCATGGCCCTCTCTACCACTGAATCTAGTTGTCGGCGAATATTTGCTGCCGAGGTAAACGTCGGTGACTCAAGAGGCTGTGCCGAAGTCATGACAACAATGTTTTCCGATGAGAATCCACGATCAATCAAGCTCTTTTCAATGGCAAGAGCGTCATCCACAGCAAACCGAAGATCACTTGGTACTCCAACTTTATCAGCATAGTGATTGACCCCAATTATCAACGCAAAATATTCTTCATTCGAATTGGTTGGTAGATTCGGACGAACTGGCGTTGGCTTCATTTTTGGTGTAAGCGGGCGATCAACAACCGAAGCATTTCGATCCGTCAATTGCAACCGCGGAATACCATTGATGATCGAATGCAATGTCTGCTTTTCCTTGTCATTTGTCGCGAGTGAAACCGAATCGGCAACGGACCGTTGCAATCGACCGACGATGGCTGGAATATCGTCTTGATTTGCAGCCATCTGGGGAAAGAGATCCAGTAAACTCTTGGTAAACGCACCGTGCCCCCAAGGCTTATATTCAAACGCTTTCTCACCTGCCGAACATCCGAATAACGCGGCCGTATTCGCGGGCAAGTCGGATAGTTTGACACTTGAACCAAACGCGCGCCCACGAGCGACATGGGGACTGTTTCGACAACAATCAGCCAACAGAATTCGATTCCCTGCTCCGCTCGTGCCGATCGCCGCCAGGACATCGCTCATACTGATCAGCGTTTTTGGATCGGGTTCACTCAGCGGCTTTAGCGTTTCCTTGTCCCGAACTAAACTGCCATCATTGTACCGCACTGTATGCAGAGTCGTATCGAACGGACAGAACATTGCCTCCTTCGATCCGTCAATTTCAACGCCATGTCCCCAGAAACCGACAACGACAACTCCGGCTTGATTGCCTTTACTGCCTAGCACATCAAGTTTCGCTTGAATCGCCGTTTGTGTCGCTTGAGCACCGAGTAGAAAATCGACTTCGTAACCACTCTCTCGCAGCACTTTACCCACGGCTTGAGCATCCGCTTCGGGAAACTCCAGCGGCACCGGCTCATTCATCGCTGCATGACTATACTTTGTTACACCGACAAGCAGTGCATACTTGTGTACTTCGTCGGCCTGCAAATAAATGCTGCCTGCGTTTCCAAACAGTAAGCTAACAACGAGAAATATCGTTCGATTCAAAATTCTGCTTCCTACTACAATTGGGCGGCGCGAGATTTGGGTAATTCTATCATGGTCAAAATCAGTTCCCTTTCGACCGGAATGCGAAAAGTTCGTTGAAATACAATCCGTGACTGACCACCGCTACTGATGACTATACCGAATACTCACAACGGAAACTGGTGAATCTCTGAGGAAAACTTCCTTAACAGTATACGCGACATCCATCGGTTTCCCCTTACCGACCTCACCAAAGGATCGGCTGGGTAAATCGAGCGGTTGCTCGGACGCTTCGAAAAACTGCACCGTGATCACACCACGACTGCCGCGCGTTTTACGCTCCGATGCAGCTCCCTTGCCAGCTTCGTTGATCACAAATTGAAAGACGTTCTTCTCCGATGATTTGGCCGTCCGCAGCCAACCAGGAATCGAGTGATTCGACGCCTTGGCCACGACATACCCTGGATACTTATCGTCGTCCTCGGAAAACTCGTTGGCAACATCCAGGCCATCAATCGAAATTTTGGCAACCACATCGGTCGCCCTATTGAAGTTATAAAGCATCAACGAGAAGCAATCGGTGACTTCCAAATCAACGAAAGCATGACCGCTCTTGTTCGATGGAGTTACGACTTTACCCTGATCCGAACCGCCTGGGTGCCGAAGGATCTCGACCGCGAAGTCCGACTGGCCAGGAGCAATCACGCGAGTCTTGTCACGTAGTTCGAATTTGGGACTTTCAGCGGCCTGATCAATCTTCTCCAGCCGCTCATCAATCTTCTTGCTGTCCGGTGGCGCGACCGTCACGCCGAGTATGCGGCTGACTTCGCTGCTGTCGTTAATCTCCTTGATCACTGTTTGTAATGTTCGACGCTGACGGTTGACAACTTTCAAGACCATTTGAATCACCTTCAATCCATCGTTCTCTACCACTTCGCCAGGAACGTGGTCGTATTCTCCGGAGAGAATGAAATCGGAAGAATCATCAAGTAGGTCAGTAAAGATGCTTTTTATTTGGTTCTCGAACTCCAGTTCGAAATTGCTGTCTGGAAGATTTGGGCCGCTAAACTTGCCCAGCCGCAACTTGCGTCCTTTCAATTCCGCGTCTGCTGCTAACTTAGCTTTCAGTTCATCGAACGCATTGACCAATTGCCCCTTGAGCGATTGAGGCAATCGACGCGGTTCCGCAATCGCCGGTCGAACCGCGAAGAAAGATAGTAGACACAATGCGAATGTTGAACAGGCAAATCGGGTTAACATGATAGATCCTTTTGTTCTTTTGGTGTGCGATGGTTGTAGAATCCTCGGGCGCTACATCGGATCGAAATTCAATTGTCTTGCTGTCTGTTTCATCAGCGGGAATTCTGAAGGCGATTCCCAAGCCGCCCGTTTGATCGATCCACCTTCGCGAAGCAGAACTCTAAGACCCAGACGCTGCAACACGGGATCGCCACGCAACGACGATTCAAGAGTTGCTCGAGTAACGCCTAGTTCTGCGGCGACGGTCTCGATCGTCATCGAGTCGAGAAAATAATGCCGAGCGACTTCGCCAATCGGTTCTGGCTGATCGTCGACCGAGCCTTTAGCCGAATCTAGGAAAGGTTCGGTCGCCGCTTCTAACGCAGGTGCAAACGACTTTTGGTTGGTCTCGATGATTCGCTTCATTTCTGCATTATCCGGATACAAACGAACGACTTGCCGCTTCGCATCTCCGAGCGCTCCAGAGTAAGCACGTGTTTCGTCATCCGGAGTTTCAATCATTCCCTTGCGGTGACAAGCCATACAAGACAATCCGGTCACGATCTGTTCATTGCCGGAAGTCTTTAGCGAATCGGAAACCACCTCAATCGGACCAGCGTCGATACGATTCCCTTTGCCATCGATCAACATGTAACCCTGTAATCCGTTGGGCAAACTGAAGATCACTTCGCCACCGTCATGTTCGAAAGCCAAATCATTGAACGGATTTTTATCGAACGACGGCCCCAGCGGAAATTCGCTCAAGCTCGCCGTGCGATTGCTGGACTTGAAGTCATAGCTGATCCAGTAATACCCGCGTCCTTGCAGCGGATGCCATTCGACCAACCGGTTTTGTCCCGACACACCGCTTTCGGTGAAACCGGCTCGCTGTGCCTTGCCACTGAGGATATTGGCGAAACGATGGACGCCTAAGAATTGTTCGAGATCATCAACCGTCATCGATCTCGGGTTGGACGTATTCTTGGGATCGCTATGACGTTGGCGAAGTTCCGGTAGCGTTAGATCGAACAGCAACGAATGGTACAGCGGCGGTTTGGTGGCCACGGCAACGAACCAATCCGCTCGTAAAATGTACGATTCCCGCGAGCCTCGCATGCGTTGGATTTTGCCATCCAGTTCATCGAGTTCGCTGTCGTCTTGCGAACCGTAACTGACGGCATACGGATATTTGGCGACCAATTCATTCCAATGTTCGCGCGTCCAACCTAATTCGCTGAGGTCGATGGCAAAGACAGTCTGGTTGTCATCGATTGCTTTGGGCAGAGAGATTCTTGGTTCCCAGGACATGCCGTTGATCGCTTTAGACAATGCGGCACGAGTTGTTCGCAGATAATCCTCGTCGACATCTGGATCGTTATACAAATGCGTCAGGCTAAAGAAACGTAGATTTGTCAGATCATCTCGCGAAGCGTCGGAAACATGGCGATGAATCTGTTGCAACGTCGTTTTAAGGGAAATCGGATCACGAGGTTTCGGCGTCGGAAATTCTTTCGCGCCTGCTTCGATCCAGCGTTTGACGATCTCCACTTCTTCAGCCGATGGTCGCGGCAATTGCGGGCGATTTCGTGGAGGCATACGACCTCGGAACATCGCGCCATATAACTCAGAGCTTTCGGAATCGCTTTCTACGACGACACTGCCGTCAATCAACGAGGCCGCGTGCTTGACGTTGAAGGCATAGCCCGATTCAGAGCCTTCCCCTTTATGGCAGCGGTGACAGTAGGTCCCGAGAATACGGCGAGCTTGAGTTCCAAGTTCCGCCTCGTCTGCGGCATGTGAAATGGTGGCAGCAAACACAAGCACCCAACAGACGGCAATGAAGTTTTTCACGGAGAGATTCCTGAGTTGGTTTTGTTTTCTTACGTTACGATCATAAACGAGTGAAATCACCAATTCTTCCCAAAATCGGGAAAGAAATATTTGCGGATACAGAACTTTTGAATATCACCGAACTTCAACCGTAATTCATTGGCGTGAATCAGCGGTATTCAGCTTCTTACGGAGCGAAAGTTCATTGACCGCTGATGAACGCTGACCAACGCTAATTCGGTCGCGGCTCCGCATTGCTCCCTACGGGCCTCCACTTCAGGCTTCACTTGACTTTACGGGACTGAACTGGAGGCAAGGCGAAAACCCATGTCGTCTAGCCGGTAACCCGGCCTGTACCCTTCCCGGCCCGCAGACCGCACGCGCTCAGCACTGCGCATCCAACTGCCGCCACGGAGCACACGGAACGAGCCTGAATTCGGTCCCTGCGGATCGGTTACGCTGCCACTTGGGTAATCATCTTTCCAATCCCAGCACCATTCCGAGACGTTGCCATGCATCTGAAAGAGACCAAATTGATTACCCTGCGAGAACGCATCCACTTCCACCGTCTTTTTCCGGTTAATGCCTTTTGCGTCATTTCCATACGGATAGTTGCCTTCGTAATTTACTTGATCCGGCGTAATGTTTGCTCCAAAGCTGAATGGGGTCGTCGTATCTGCGCGGCAGGCGTATTCC
>JBGSMN010000270.1:0-29299 GCA_041740155.1 Rhodopirellula sp. | reverse complement strand
AGCGGCGTAAATGGTTCCCCCGCCACTGTCCGAAAGTCCTGGGCTAACGCACGACTTTCCACGTCGAGCAAGTACGACAGGATGTATTGCTCGCGCATTTCAGAATCTTCATTTATGAATAGGTCCTGCTCCTTATTTCGTGACAATGCGAGATTTCCTAAGGAATCTTCATAGGATTCTAGACGGATGTATTTCATGCCATGACTAATGCCATTGAAGGAAATAGGTTTGCCGTCACTCCATGATTGGGAGAAAACCGCTTTCTTAATTCGGGGTATAATCACGTCATCGCAATGCCTACCGGCCTCGACTACGATATAACTTCTATTGCCACCTGTGGTTCGATTGAGTTCAATTACCGCATGGGCTGTTGTGCCAGACCCTCCGAAAAAATCAAGCACGATAGACTTACTTTCACTAGCTCCTGTTGCAAGTAGGCAGTCCCGCACAAGAAGCTGCGCCTTAGGAAAGTCAAATGGCTTATCTCCAAAAAGCTCTTTGAGTTCCGAGGCTCCGTAGTTCGCTGAAGCGTACTCACTTTTATCCCACCATGTTGATGGCGTCGCCGCTTCATCCATGCGCGTCTTAAAATCGATGCTGATTTTTCCGTTATCGATACGCCTAATTCTATATTCATTTGGTTCGTCGATGACCCTGGGGTGACCACGATGCCAATTCTTTTCAATCCGTACACCGTTTTTATCGACGACAGGATATACTAGCACTTCACCTTTCTTGGGTTTTTCTAGAAGCTCATATTCGCCTTTCTCCTCTGACCATTCCATGTCAAGAATCCGAATCTCATCCTTCTCACTCACGGCTATCGGGTAATACAATCGTGGCCTATCAGTGCGAAGGTCATTGCTTCCAGTGCGAATAAAGTTCATCCATGCGTATCTGCCCTCATCATCAATCAAAGGATATCGCTCCATTTTTCGTTCAGTAGCATCAAGCGAGCCGGGTATCGAGCTTTGGGAAGCTCCGTAGAAAATGGCGTATTCGTGAACGGGTGAAAACTTACCTCTTTTTTTCCGGCTTTGTGGGTTGGCGCGTACAACAGCAATTCCTATTTCTTTTGGAAATAGCGATGCCAACATTGATCTGAGATGTGAAACTTCCTCATCGTCAATTGCTATGCATAGAATTGCATCATCTGACATAAGCCGCTTCGCCAGAGCAAGACGATCATTGATTAAGGCTAGCCACGACGAATCTTTGTAGTCATTCTTGTAGAGAATAGCGGATGCGTCGGTATTGTATGGGGGGTCGATGTAGACGCTACCGATTAGTTTTGCATATTTGTTCGTTAAATGCGTAAGTCCATGAAAATTATCCGACGATATTACAATACCATCAGTTAAATGATTATAGTCATTACAAAGCACAAGCAGTTGTTGCTGAAACGAACTCGGAAAGTGTCGGGTATCGACGACCAGATGATTGAAATGTTCTAAGAATTGTACCGATAATGGCTTTGTGTATCCTGGCTTGCTCAAATCTTTTTTGATTTTGTCTATAGCGTACAGCTTAATCCATTCTTCCCGTTGGGATTCGTTTTTGGCGATTTCCGCGTAAAGTTCCTTTGGCACACGGTCGAGTGTGAGACAGTAGTTTGTCTCAACTACGAATTTTTTCTTGAGCCAGAGCTTCTTCTGAAAGTTCTCCAGTTGTTCCAGGAACTGGATGATTTTGTGCGCGATGGTGCGGATTACTTTAATCTGACTAAGGTACTGTTCGACCTTTGGTGATGTTTCATGTTCGATGTCATCTAAATGCATGACCTCATTCTTGATAAAGAAGTCGAGTTCACGCCGAAGGAAGCTACCCAAATCTTTATGGATAAAGAAATCGAATGTGTTCTTGGCAGTGTACTGTAGCAAATGTTTTTCTAGTACAGTGCGTTGCGGATTAGACTTCGTGGGAGCTGGCCTTCGAAGCTCATTAACCCATTCATCAAAGCCCGCAACTTGCAAAACGCGTTCAATAGCTTCTTTATTTAAGGTGTCCTGATTTTTTTTGTCGTCATTGGAACGATACTCAAAACGTATGTAGAGTTCGCCATTCTCCGCGTAGATGGGATTGTCCTTACATATGATGAATCGACGTTCCTTGCCAATTTGCTCTTTCTTGTTGTCTTGCTCTGTCGATGCGGCCACGAGATGTACCCGCACCCGCTTGCCAGATGGCATAGTGAAGACGTAGTCCTTAAAGTATTCGCTGCTTTTGACGTAGTACTGGTCTGAGTTTGCCCAATGCAATTTAACTTCTTCGCCCTCATAGGGGATTGAGTAGACGCCTTCCTTGTATCGGCGTTGCGAAATAAAGTCGCCTTCGTTGTAGTAACGACGGAAGAAGTTGAATAGGTGCGAGAAGACCTCGTTCTCTAAAGCCGTAACGTCCACTGCGGATTCGGTAATCTGCTTCTTCAGATCCTTAACTTTCGGCGATTCGTCCGGGTTCATCCCAGCGCTTGTGATGTTCGCCACGAGCTTATCGAGTTCGCCTTGCAAGACCGACTTATCCGCCGACTTGTAGTGCTTGAACGCCTCTTGCACTTGCGGTAGCAAATCCTTGTCGAGGAAGCGCACGACCTCGTCCCGCTTCTGATTCATGATGCGGTAGATGCCAAAGTCCAGGTCGGCCTGATCCATTTGGAACAGTTCTTGGAGCAGATCGCGGAATTTGTCGAGATTCTTGTTACTCATTTGAGCGAATACGAAGGCTTGTCGTTAAATTGATGAGGGCATTAGATGACCGACCACGCAAAAGTGGTCAGCTTCTGGATTTCGTAGGTTGGTTTCTCAGCATGCAGGCGAGTGAGAAAATGCTCGATTTCAGTTTCTGTCTGATCTGCCTTGAGGAGTTTTTTTCGCAGCTCATGTAGGTCTTCGGCTAACAAATCTTGGGAATGAGGACTTGAATCATTCGGCATCAGTTTTCGAATGGCTTTGAGTTTGTCTTCGAGTGTCTTGACTCGATTCGCGGTTTTAGTGGATAGTTCAGTTTCGAGCTCACGTAGCAGCTGTTTGCGTAATTCTTGCCAATGGCACAGTGACAATTGGGCATGACAATCCAGGCCCCATTCTAGCTGACGAGATGCTGGTACAGAATGCTCACTTGCCGGTCTGATATCGACCGCATAATCGAATAATTGCTCCAAGGTCATCGCATCGGCCCACTCCTCGAAAGTCGAGGTAGCCGCGTGAACCAAATAGTCGGTTTTAGGAGTGGTTGTAACTTTGAGCAAACCGTAAGTAACCCACCCGGATCTATGGTCCAACGCTTTGAATTCTCGTCGTCGATGCTTTTTGCCCTCAAGTCGAAAGATAACGGAATAAAATTGGTGCTGTGAATCGTCGCTGCACTTAACGAAAGATTGTTCAGGAAGTCGAGAATGTTGCCATCGGAAGAACCGTTGGACATTTCCGTCTGAAAATGGGATGACCTTTGGCAAATAGAGTATCCATGTCGCTGACCAAGTTGCCGTCGTAGATTGTTTCGTCATCGGTTGACTAGCCCCCAGCTCAAACCACCTGCCACTGAATCGTAAAAAGCGACGTGGTCTTGGTTTTCTGACTCATGCGTTTTTGCAAGCCGCCGATCAAGGCATCGCGCTTTTCGGCTATCTGATCTTCGACTTCAAAAATCTGCTGACGTTGCTTGCGTTGTTTTTTCTCCAGCAACGTGAGTTTCTGCTGTAGGTCGTTTTGTTCGTCGAGCGTCGTGGCCAAACGGGACTGACGACGAACGGCTTTGATTTGAGCCTTGGTATCCGCCAATTCCTTCTCGGCGGCAAAGACCATATCCTCAGCCCACTTCTCCAGACGTTCCCGTTCTTCGGAAAACAGCTTGTTGTTATCCTCCAGCGAAACGGCGACCGCGGCTTCGGCGTGCAGGCTGCATTCCACACCGAGTCGGGTCTTGGCGCCTTCGGCTATACCGTCTAGTGGCTCCGTCGTTGCAGAGCAGTAGAATAACCGCTCGCACGTCTCCTGGTCGAGGGACTTGCCGGATTCGGTGAAAGCCGAGAATAGCAGTTGCTCTTCTCGGTCGAAGGAATCGATGGCAAGGTGTTGGAGGTGAAGCCAGCCAGATTGCCCCTTGAGAGCTTCAATCATCGACAGCTTCACTGGGTAATGAGACACGTCGAACGAAACCCTGGCGACCGGGGCCGGGCAATTCTTTCCCGCATCAATAACCCATTCGCCAAGCGGGTGAGAGAGCCGATAGAGAAAATCACCGGGGACATTCGGCTGCGACTTTGAGATCAGATGGTAGCGACCTGACTTGAATTCGTTCTTGGGCGGGCGCTCCAGGTCCATCGTTAAAGCGTCGTCATCGAAAGCGGCATAATCCGATAGGATAAATCGGGTTAGAGTCCAGAATAAGCGACCGATACGATCCAGGTTTGTACGGGCGTCGCTAAGTCTCATCTTCAAACGACCGTGAACATCTTCGTCAAACTGCTCCATCAGCACTTTGCGGGTGTCGTCCATGCGAACCTTGATCGACTCCTCCATCTCGTGCTGGAGTTGCTTAAAGGCGGCATCGATCTCATCAGTCGAGCGGCATTGTTGGTAAATTGCCAATACCCTTCTCTCGAAGTCCACGCCGGACTCGATACTGCCCAGCACTTCGTCGGATGCGCCAAAAACCCCGTTGAACAAGTTGAACTTTTCGGATAGCAGTTCATGAACTCGTCGGTCAGCCTCGTTCCGTTCATTCAGGAAGTTGATAACGACGACATCGTGCTTCTGTCCGTAACGATGGCAACGACCGATGCGCTGCTCGATACGTTGCGGATTCCAAGGAAGATCATAGTTCAGGACGAGAGAGCAGAATTGCAGGTTGACGCCTTCGGACGCCGCTTCCGTGGCGATCATGATCGTGGCCGTGTCACGAAAATGTTCAATGAGCGCCGTGCGACTGTCCACTGACCGAGAACCGGTCACGCGTCCGGTTCCGGTGTTGGCCTCGATCCACCGGTCGATGATTTGGCGAGATTGCGGATCGGCGTTCGTGCCGTTGAATAGGACGATCTGCCCTCCGTACCCGTTGGCTTCAAGGAAGTTGCGAAGGTATTCCTGGGTGCGGCGGGATTCGGTGAAGATCAGGGCCTTGCGATTGGCCCCCATCTTTGTCATTTCTGTTAAGCCGACCTCCAGAGCCTTTTGCAACGACCGGCTTTTGGTGTCGATGCCGATACTGAGCGCCCACTGAGCGTAACGAGTGAGTTCGACGATTTCGGCTTCGAGCACTTGGCGGCTGGGTTTATCATCATGAGGTAATTGGGCCTCATCATCCGTGTCGGCGAGGATTTCATCCAGCAAATCCTCTTCAATTTCTTCATTCTCAATCAAGTCTTCAGCAATCAGATCCGGGACGTTTAAGTCGTCCCGCAGTAGGCCCAGGCGATTCTTCATCGTCTCCAAGGTGTTAGCGACGGCGTACGACGACGAAGCGAGCAACTTGCGGAGGATCAGGGCTGTCAGATGACGCTGCCGCTTGGGGAATGCGAAGGTGTTGTCCCGCTTCAGATATTCGGAAACAGCCTCGTAGAGTTTTTGCTCGTCATCGGTCGGATGAAATTTGAACGTCAGGGGACGACGCTCGGTATATTGGATGTACTCAATCACCTGCCGCCGTAGTGTTCGTTGGCAAAAATACTGGAGGCGGTCACGCAGAGCTTTAGTGTCGGAACCATTGGCGGCGTACTGCGAGCGAAAGCTGTTCAAGTCACCAAAAATCATGTCGTCTAAAACGGTCGCAAGCCCGAATAGTTCGAGCAGCGAGTTTTGAAGCGGCGTGGCGGTAAGCAGCAGCTTGCGGCGTTCCTCCAAGGCCCACTTGATGTTCTGCCCCATCTTGTTACTAGGGCGATAGGCATTGCGAAGCTTGTGGGCCTCATCAATAACGACGAGATCGAACGGCACGGCGCGAATCTCCGCACGCATCGTGCTGGCGAAGTTGAGTGAGGTAACCACTACCCGGTCAGTGGAAAACGGGTTCGGGTTCCCATTGGCCTGCGCTTGCCGGTAGGTCCGGGCGTCGAGGATCGTGTTGGGGATATTGAATTTCTCTTCGAGCTCTAGGCTCCACTGCTTCCGCAGACTGGCCGGACAGATGACGAGCAGCCGCCGCTTGCGTTCGGCCCATTGTTGGCAAAGGACAAGTCCTGCTTCAATGGTCTTGCCTAGACCGACCTCATCGGCGAGTAGTACGCCCTTCGACAGTGGATTCCGTAAGGCGAAGGCGGCAGCATCGATCTGGTGTGGATTGAGATCCACGCAAGCGTCGAACAGGGCCATCGACAGACGGTCGCCTCCACCCGGCCCGTGTTGACGGGTTAGCTCATACGAGAAATAACGAGCGTGATAGGGAGTCGACATTTAGGGAAAAGTCGAGAATGGTTCAATCCCGGAAATCCATTGGCATATAGGATGTTGCATGTACTGAAAATCGAGTTGATTCAGACATCGCGATTCAACGAAAACGCCTCGGCGGAGGGGCAGTTCCACCGAGGCGATCGGTTGCCTGCAAGCAAGCAACGTTTGTCATTATTCAGTGCCGACCAGGAGATTGCAAGTAGGTGTTTCAGGCGGTTGCACGGTTGTGTTGGGACGCAACTTTGGGCCGAATTTCCACCGTACTGCGTATTTCTACGCCTAGCACGTCTAGGATTTCCCTGGCTCTATCGACGGTGATGCCGTGATACTCGTTGCGTTCTTCTCGCGAAACCTGTGATTCATGAACCCCCAGTTGTTCAGCCAGTTCCTGCTGGGTCCAGCATTGGGAGATTCTCAACGCGATCAGCAACCGGCCAAGGCCCACGAAGTTACTCAGTTCTTCGAATTCTCCCCGCATCAAACGCTCGTAGCTGCCGATCTCGTCTTTCGATTGCTCGTTGAATGAACGAATCGGATCAAGGATGCGTTTAACTTCCTCGTTGCTCAAATCCAATTCTTGCAATTTGAGGTGTTGTCCTTTTAGGCGAGTATCCTCATCGACTAGCCTTTGCACGGCATCTTGATACTCTTGTTCGTTGTGTATCATGTTAGTCACCTGATCTTCATAATCCCATTGGAGTGGTTCTTGGGAGCTTTACGATAAATTAGCGTATTACTTGACAGAAGTCTCATATCGTGGACTTGCGGATTTTGAAGAGCTAACACGCTTTGCTTAGCATTCGTAATTGTGGCATGATCCCTAAAACCTTGTTTTATGGAGGATCGTTTATGAATGAGAACAATGAAAATGAAAAACCGAAGTCGAATAAAAAAGCCTCGTCCGAGACTGTCGACAAAGGTCAGCCGGTCATCGTGATACGTCATGGAGCGGTGGCCGCGTCGATCTGGAAGAGGCAGTCGCCATCGGGCTATGCGTACTACGACTTTTCTTTGAGTCGATCATGGAAAAGCCTTTCCACGGCCAAGGCCGGGTATTCCCAGAACTTCTTCGCTCGCAATCACGACATGCTCGTGCTGTGTGTGCAGGAGGCTATCGCCTGGATTCAGGAAAACCAAACCGAGGGTGAAGAAAGTCAGGCACTTGATACGCTGGCGGCCTAATCGCTCTCCGGGGGAGGCGTCATCCATGATGGACCTTCCCCTTTAATCCACTTCTAAGCAGCTTCGATCAAGTGTTGCTCGCTTCGCTCTTCCTCTTGCAGATAGACTTTCTGGATGTTGCGACGATACCGGAGTACGGTCGTTGGAAGCTTTTCCAAACCGACCTGAGACCGTTCATCATTGACGAGTCGCAAAATATTCAAAAGTTGTTTACGAATCGGAGCGTAAGGCTCGTATGGGACGCAATAAAGTTCCCGACTTAATGTTTCGGCCGTGCGATGCCGAGCGATGTCGATAAAATACGCTTTCATATCGGTATATTGTTCACGAGCGATCTGCACTCGCACCCGAAGTTTCTGATCCGGTCTTGGTAGATCGTCCGCTTCCGTCTTTCGGAGAAATCCCCCTTGCTTAACGGCCAGCGAATATCCGGCGAATCGAATCGATTGATGTCGAGCGTCTTTGATGCGAGATGCCTCCTCAATAAAGAAGGGATGCGTTCCATGCGTCGCGATCAGAATGAAAAATCGCTCGAACCGCAGATAATGCAAGTTCGCCTGCCCGGCCTGTTTTCGGCGAGCGCGAGTTTGACGCGACACATCAATGCGATATTTGGCCAACAGCTTGGCATCGATTTTCGTTGGATCTTTCCCTTCCGGAACGATACCCGTCACGTAAAAGTAGTAACCACGCGCTAGGATATTACTGGCTAATTGCTGAACAAAACCGACGACAGATTGCGGTTCATATCGATAACTCATTGTGTACCTCACTTGATAGTAAAAATGGGGCTTGTTTATTAACAAGCCCCGGTAAGAGAACCTTAGGAATCTCGCTTGCGATCCCAGAAAATGTGAATTTCGAAATCAAACCTCCAACCTGCATATCGAACACCTCAATTGCAGCGTGCCTTTGGTTTCGGCGGCGGCGGAACTGTATTTCAAGTTCGCCGCCGCCGATTCCATTGGCGTACCGCAAGAAAACCCGACGGTGATGTCCGAGGTTTTTTAAAAACACCTCGGGTGCACACCATCAAACGGCCGTCAGGGGACAGCGGCATTCCCATGCCGTTGTCGTCTGACTCCTGTTGTTTCCACCACGAAACCCACCATTGACGTCTCGCCGCGTTGCGTCATACAACGCGGCGGAACGCCTGGCGGTCCCCTTTCGTTTACCACAGCTGACAGCCCTTTCGTCGGAAGTTTTTGGAAACCTGCCCGACCATTGTTCCGTCTTTGATACACAGCATCAAAGCACAGAGCGGTTCAGTCCAGAATTTCTCAAATGTCCGGTACCACCCGGACGCTTCACGGGTTTCGACGGCCTTGCCGAACGCACCGCAGACTCGCATAACCACTTCCGTGATTACTAACGAATCTCTTTCTACTTAGGCCACACTCCCATTCCTCCGCGTTTGAAACACTCGCTTGATGGAGCGAGCACCGGGTACCAATCCGGCTGCGAAGGAACTTCCTACGTTAGTGTTACTCATCCTTGCAACGTTCTCGTGACTAGTGGGGGTTAACCCACGGACCATGCGACCGTATGTCCGCGCTTCCGCAACGGCATAGTTGCCATCCATTTCAGGATGCTTTCGGGGGCCAAAACACAGAAACTGCTCGCCCTACCCATCGGTCCTGGTCGTTCGCCGAGACGGAACTGCCTATCGGCTTTCCGTCTCATTCTCGGCATCGACTCCGTCGCAACTGACCGGCAAGCCCTCGCGGGCCTTTCATCGTTGAGCTATTCGCGTTCGAGCTTTCGATCACGTAGAGACGTTCCGTAAGGAACACCATGACGCAATCATCTTTGACTCGATACCCGGATCGATCATGATCCGGCGGCGCTTCTTACGAAGTCGCCGACTCCCGACGCCGGGACGGGTTATGCGGTCTCAAAGAGATCCTCATCCCCCGCCGCGGATTAACGACGACAAAGTCATCGCGCACCGCTTTGAGTAACACGGCTCGCTTCATAAGAAAGCAAGTCTGTCCGTATCGCCCGCATTTAGAGTGGCATTAAAAATTGCCACTCTTCTAAATTATCGGATAGAACACATAGGATTAGTCGATCGCGATACAGATGCGATCGGATTACTCTATGGAGCCTCCGTCGAGCACGGACAAGCCTGTCTCCAGGCATCCGGCTCTTCAGCTAGAATCCATTGTCGGTTGGTAAGACCGACCTCTTGGCCCAATTGGTAGTCGGGCATTTCGAGCGGATTCCGCAAACGAAAGGATCTTCAACAGATTGACTCTTCATTGACGATCGGTCGAGTGATCCGTCACTCTTCCTGCTAGGAGTCTAGCGCAGGTATGAAGCATTAATCAACCGGCGTTTGAACATCAGGCAAACGATGTTTGCGTAAGAAAAAAGAATGTGATATTCATGAGACATGGAACACCATGAAGCAATGTTGATCCTCCTGAGAAACAAGCGATCCGCAGACATGCGATTCTCCATCTTGCGTTGGATGTTTATCGGGATCGGACTTTTGATGCTACGTGAAGGATTGAATTGGTAGTATCGTGTTATGCAGTGAGAGTTATTGTATCGCACAAGCGATGACGGATCACGTAATCGCGTAAAAGCGTCTGACGCAATTCGACAGACAACATGCCTCCTTGTCTTTTTAACCGCTCATAGGATTCACGAGTGAATCGACTCGTTTCCTCAAGGGCGGCTGCTAACCACATGGCGATCCGAGCTTCTTCTTGTTGTGTGAGAAACAACTCGACGGCAATCGTTTCTTTGCTTGGGCATTCGCCTTGAAGGGCGGCGACAGCCGTTGTACTGGTCTCAGCAGAAGGTTTAGTTTTGTATAAAGTCTTTTGCGTCCGGGCGAGGTGTTGCAAATAATCTTTTGTCATTGGATAGTCGTTTTTGATCGCGGCGACCAAAAAACCTGGCGGGTTGGATGCTACTCGGCGATCCTGATTGACAACAAGCCATGCGAAGAAATCAAGTTTTTCTTCAATGAGTTTCACCGCGAAATTTTCAACCAGCGACTTCGACGTTCGCACGGCGACGCCTTGTTGGCTAAGTCGCTGAACCAATGATCCCGCAGCGTCTGGTATCGTCGCTTCCTGCACCAATTTCACTTGCGTCGAATGACGTGTGATCGACACATTCCATCGATTACGCGCTAATTTGGAATACGCCACCGGCTGAATGAATCCAATTGCTTCCAATTCGTGAAACATCGGACGCAACTTAGCCTTGAGTTGGCCCGTATCGTAATTCGGCGAAAACCCCAACTTCTGCGTGGCAAAATGCCGAAGATCAAAAACCCATTCCGACCGATGATAGAAACGCTTGTCGAGAAAACGGTAGGCTCTTCGAGACGAGGCCCGTTGCAGATTGCGGTACACCTCGAAGTCGAGTTTTTTTAAATATCCAGCTTGGAAAGATGCGAACAAAACCGAATTCCAGATGAACCTTGAACGTGCTTCCCGTTCCGGCTTCCCCGCTTGCCGTCCATCGGTCAATCGAAAATACTCGATGACGCCGAGTGCTTCGCTGTCCCGCCAACGGCGTTTAGCATGATCTCGCCACGCATTTACGTGATGAATTGACAGACTCTTCCAGCGGTGCAAAGACTCTTCGATCCGGTCATAGGCCCAGCCCCGGTTCTTCCAGCCGAGCAACTTGATAATCTCGTGCTTCGTGAAAAAGACTTCCGGCGAACGAAAGCCGTTGTGCAATTTAGTCAGTTGGATGAGCGCTAGCAGCACATCTTCATCTTTAGAAGTCGGTAGACCCCACTTGTCGCTCGCGGTGATCGTGACTTTGCGTGTAATTCGCTCGCCCGATTCCCAATCGTCGATTTCATCTTGGAATTCGAGCATCGTTTGTCCCGCCGCAGCGGTGTCGCCCAGCAATGCTAATGGGAACTCTGCCAGATTGTTTGAGTCTGAACCGTGCTTAAAATCTTTTGAATCGTATTGTTTGGTACTCATAACTTGCTAAAGACTCAACAACAATGTGTTGTTGATATGTTATTAGATTATAGATCATAGATTATAGGCCATTTTCATGAGTGGTAACGATGGCTTGCACAAGCAAATCTCCTCGGAATGACTCATGATCTTCCGAAACGCTCGTCTCAATGACGTAGATCCCTGTTTGAAATGACTCATCATTCCTACCTCCAATGACATATCGTAATCGCGGAATCTCGCCCCAATGACATATCGTTTCCCTCATTCTCTCTCTCGAATGACTTATGACGTGGCAGATTCGGTTTAATGGACTTAAAGTTCATACCTTGTCTGAACATCGACGCGCAAGCTCTTTTTTTGAGAGACGGAGTGTGTGATTCGACACCGATGTATTTTGAGAACCTGAGAATGCTCGATCTATCTAAATTGCGATCTTTATGAGTAGGTTTTGGCCTACGTGTTAACGGAGAATGGCTTCGCCATTACTGTCTTTAGTTCCATCCTTCACGCTCACGCTTACTGATTCTTGTCTTGGATGAAAACATTGCGGCATAATCGATTCTCGTAGCTTTAAATGTGGGTCTAACCGTATATCGAGCGTGCGACGGACTGGTTTATCCATGAAGTTGCATAATGTTGGCCCAGCCAACATGGCCATGCTGGCTGGACTATCATGGACACCGTACGAATATTTGTTTGTCAGCCTGCATTTGCTGGATTGCCAGGACGTCAGAGATCGTGCGAATGTGGTTTTTATGAAGTTACTAGTAAGTCTTGTATGCACTAAAGGTGGATGTGGAAAATCAACATTGGCTAGTCACTTGGCGATTTGGTTTTATGACCGTGGCTTTCGGGTAGCATTGCTAGACACCGATAGTCAACAAACAGCTGCGAAATGGATTCGTAATGCGGAGCCTAACATTCCGGTTGTTACAGCGTATGACGTAGATGCGATTCGCTCCGCCAAGCATACTTTGCATAACAATCACGAAATCATTATAGCTGACAGTCCTGGCAAAACTGGGGAGGCGTCAGGAACGGTTGCTCTTTTGTCAGATTATTGCGTTGTGCCGTTACAGCCAAGTTTGCCCGATCTCCGCGCCATTCATGAATCACTCAAATTTATTCGTCTAGCTCAGGAATTGAGCAGTGGTCATAAACCACAAGCAACTCTGGTTTTATCATTTACCGCAAAAGGGGACACGCAAACACGACTGCTCCGCGAACAACTGGTGGGGTTCGCGATTCCCGTGGCAAAACAAGAATTGAGGCGTTTGAATGCCTTTAGGGATTCTGCGGATTCTTCAGTGACCCGTCAACGTAGTCGTGATGGAATTGAGGCCGCCAAAGATATCGAAGCTTTGTTTTCTGAATTGTTCGGAAACATTTTTCCAATTACGAAACGCGGTAAGCAAAACGATGAGGTAAGTGTATGACAAATGTAAAACCCAATTTTCAAGCAGACCTAGGAGCGATCCATACCGATGTTGAAATGGATGTCGAGGCCATTTTGGCTCTGTCGAAAAGTAGAACGATAAATTTGCAACCAGAAAATAAAACAGCTTTTAGTATCGAAAGCAAGTTATCGAAACCATCCGCACACCGCCAAATAAGGAATCGGTATCGAAGACTAGATTTACCCGAGCACCAAAACAAGCCTCGTAAACAAGGCTTGGAGAACGTCACGACTCGTCTTACTGCCGAGATAAATGATTTGTTAACCGAAAGTGCATTGAGACAGAAACTAGCGAAGCGTATTCCAAGTACTCGCCAGGACATCATTGAAGAAGCGTTGCATGAATGGTTCATTCAAAATGGATATTTGAAAGCAGAATAGTTCCATTTCCATAATCTCATATCAGTTTTGCCTTGTTTCATGTTACTCGGTGAACATAATCTATCTGAGCTTGATGAATGGCTTCTATCAAGGCTTCCTTTAGTCGCTTCTGATTTTTTGATTCTCCGTCATTGTCCGCATTTTTTCTGTAGGTTAGATAAATACAGTAATCGGTTTTCCCGTACTTAATAAGCTCATTTCGATGCTCTGATGACCAACTCGGTAAGATCAGCTCTGAGAATGAAACAAATAAAGGCGATTTAGGATCATCACAATTTTCTGGTCGATGACCTAGCGCAAAGCCCATGCCATTTTGAACACATCGCAGTGTCTCGCGATTACTGAAAACATTAACACGATGAGGTAACTTCTCTTCTGGCATGTCACCATATTTCTGCACGATGGTCCAAAAAGCCGAATCCACTTGATAGAAAGTTCCGGCTCGTAACCATTCCATTTGAAACTCGGTGTCGCGCTTGACTAGCCATTCTTGTAATTTCGTCCAAGCGTTTTTGCGTATATTCTTAGTCTTGCCACGAGGAATTTTTAGCTGGCGTGGAATCAGCAAACCACGTTCATCCGAATGAAATAGCTCTTCGCTCACCAAGTACTTTTCGTTTGTCTCACCTGCGTGGTAGCCCGAAAGTATCAAATCGATACTCCGCAGATCAATTAAATCACGTTCGATATGAGGTTCGACGTAAATTGTCCAATTCAATTCTGCATCAGGGAAAGCATCCTGAAACGAGCGAGCGCCGGAATTAAGGGCATCCATAACCCGGGGCATAAAATTCGCCAAAATGCTTGGCCAGCATGCGATCGTCAAACGACAATAATCTCCACTCAGAGCTGCACGCAAGTGATTCAAGGCATAATTTAGATTCTGGATAAAGTGTGGCATGGAAGACGTTGGCCGAATGAATTTCGGCTGAGGCTTGAAGATCGGAGGGTAAGGAAGGGATAAGAGGTAATTGTTGTACTTGAGAGTCAACAATGGCTGATCGATTTTGAATAGTTCCGCGATTTTTGCCTGGCTAATACCGTGATCAAGATGTTTGACGTATTCGATAGTTCTTTCGATCAGTTTTTCAAGTCTTTGGATTTCTGGGAATTTTGCTAAGGGTAACACAGCTGTTTTAGGTAATTTCTCAAGTGTTTTTATAACGCTTTCAAGTGTGCCTATGTCGTCGAGCGTCACCACTTGACGCGACTTGTCGTTTTTGAGTGACTTGCTCATGACTTCTTTGCAGGAAGATAAAGTTGACGAACAAGGAAGCTTAAACAACGGAAAAACATGTAGAAAAGAACCCTTTTTGGGTTCATCGCTTGCCAATAATAGTCATTATTTTGCCTCGGTAATCATTTCTTGACCATTCCTGTGTTCTTGACAATCCTTTGAATACGAGGCTGACCGAAGGAGTCAACTTGCAACCGTGCTCAGTAAAGCACTTTTGCAAAAACCTCGTTTCGAAGAAGTACTTTTGCGAGTAAGTCTTCGGGTCGAACGATTCGCCGTTTGCGCGGCTTATCCATCGCGAAGGATCGAAGCACAAAAGAGGCTTTGATCCAAACGCGAGGACTGAATCGCTCGAAGGTCATTTTAGCAAACGTGGAACGTTCGGAAAACAACCACGAACTTTGCCCATCCGGGCGAAAACCTAGCCTTCGATCAGCCTCGTGGCAGAAATGCCACAGCTTCGGGGGAAAGTCAATTTCTTCATTAACTACCAAACTCGCTCGTTTTGCAAAGAACCTCGCAAAACGGCCATACCGAAGGTGCGCGCCCATGAATTCTGAAGGCAATATCGTCTCTGCGTCAGAGCTTGAAAAGAAAGAAATATCATCTTCCCAACAATCCTTGCATGATGCCGTATCGGAAACGCCACCATTGATGAGTTTGTCCATTCGGGCGGCGGTAGAAGCCAAAAGCAATTCGACGAAGGACAAATTAGTAGCTAACAAATTCGCCAAGCTTGGCGAATTTGAATCCGAGTTACTTCGCAACGAACGTGAAATCGGCGTTTGCAAATACCGCATTCTGACACATGCGATACGTAATGGAGAATTACTGAGTCAAATCAAAAAAACATTGAAACACGGGGAATTCTCCGTCTGGATCAAAGCGGTCGCGCAACCGCGACTCGGATTATCGCATCGCACGATTAACAGGTATTTGAAAATCTATAACCAACGGAAAGCCATATTAGCGAGTATTCGTCGTGAATTGACCAAACATAATATCGCCCCAACAAGTGAGGCGATTGAAGCTCAGTTGGCGACGATGACATTGCGACATGTCGAAGAGCTATTGAAAACGCCTGAACATCCCAAAGAGACTGACCAAGCGAGCAAAGATAATCGGGGAGAGATCGCCATAGCGCCCGTGAAAAGTCTGAGTGTGCCGAAATGTATGGTGCCTAGACTTGACGAAAATTCGCCAGCTACTACGGCCAGCGTGCTTGAACCAGCCGACGATCTAAAAAGGCCGATCGAATATTTTCTGATCGATTCGGCAGCGGAACCCTGCGAGAGCATCAATTATCTGGTCACGGATGCCGTTCCCGCTTCGCTACCAACGCAAAATTTCGTGGCATTCACATCCATCTCGATGCTGAATCAGTGGATCGACACAGCGCTACAAGCCCTCGATTGCAATGAGTTGGAAGTCGGCCTGTTGATCGTTGTGGGGAGCATGACCCCCGAGATGCACGCAGCGTTGCGGATTTTTCCCGGCGTCGTTCAGACCCTCGAAAAACACGATCGATTCTTACTTGGGATCATGCGCCCCAATAGAACGGGTGAATTCTACCGTGCCTTCCAAAATTGTGGCCTCTGCGTCGTGCCGCAAGAACTCGTGGCTCAATTGATCGGTGCCATTTCCTAATTCCTTAGTATTTTTGTCCTCTTCAGGAGTTTTCAAGCATGAAAAATTATTTGAAATTTGGCCGTGTCGAGATTCTTGTTTTAACCGGCGGCAATGCCGCGATCCTCATTAAGATGGCCGCCCTCATTCCCGAGTTGAGGGACGACTTTGAAAAACAAATCGTACTTGTAATCGACGTAGCTGAGGAAATCAAAAAACTTCCGGCAGTCCTTCCAAGCAACGTGTATGTGTTCAAACTCGGAGAAGGCGAAACGGCCCAATCGATTGCGATCAAAACGGTCAATCAGCGAACGCTTGCTAAGCGGAAGGGGGCTGTCTCGGAAAACGGATGTTCTCAGCAACGGACGCTTGGTCACGACGCCATGCAGCGGTTGGCGAAGCAGTTCGTCGCTTTTATCAGAACCGTGCTCGTGCCAGCCGCCTTTCGTCTTGGTCAAGGCGTGCTGTCCCTCGTGCATCTCAGGGTCATTTCTTCAATCTGTGGAGGAACGGGAGCCGGAGCCGGGCGATTGGTCGCGGAAATCATCGCCGCTGTTTTCTTAGAATCCACGAGCGCCGTGGTCCAAACGACCTATCAACTGACTGGCGCGCAGAGCTACCTTGCTTGCGGACCAGGCGTCGTCCCAAATAGCGGGGCTTGCTTGTCTGATGTCTTAGCGCATGTTTGCGATCCCCAACGCCATCCACGCGAGGTACTTAGCGGGTTGCTCATGGAATTGCCGCAGGTAACGGAAGAGCAACGCCAAAAAATTGTCGCCGTGATTTACCAGACCTTGTTGTGTGAAAACTACTCGCAAATCATGGATCCGCTGACTTCCAATGTCACGGCCGATGAGGATCCGTATCATTTCCAACTCTTGCGAATCGCCCTGCACGAAGAGTTGGATACCCTGAAAGACGTTGCGCCAACTATCGCTTCGCGCTACATCAAGCATCTGGAAGGGCTCGTTGACCTCTCGAAACAGCGTTACTCGGATGCGGTCAAGGAACTGCAATTCGAAATTCGTTCGTCGCCGCAACAGAGGCCGAGCGCCAAACAATTGCTGGAAACCTTGGATCGTGAAACGATCGAGCCGGACGATTTCATCGCGCTCGTGAAGTCGCCTGAAAAGCTCTACAACATTCGCGTCAATGCCCTATCGGCGGACGGAGCGTTACTTGGACTGTCGGACGCCGCGCGGACATGGGCGATACCGCCAACCACCACCACACAGATCGCGACTCGCCAACGGCAGTTCATCGGTTCGTTAAATTTGTTGGAGAAGGAAAGAAAAGGAATCGAACAAGAACTCTACGAGTTACTACGCGAACAAACCAAGCAAGAAGCACGCATCCGCCGCTTGCTCAAGCTCTGGACTCCGCATTCGGCATGGCAGCGAACGAAATCGCTCATGTCTAGCAGCAATCAAGTTCTCGCCGAATTGGCCGATGCAATTGTCAAACTCCGGGCCGCGTTCGACGCGATCTGGCTCGCGGTAGCCGAGTTGGATGAGATCAAAAACGCTATTCAAGCCGTGCGGGCCGAGCAGCAACAACTCAACCAGAAGTTGCTGCAACTCCAGTCCGTCCTCGCGACCCTCCGTTATCGGAGCGCGGAACACGATGCGCAGGAATACGTCATTCCCAAACCGCTGGACACCGTGTTGATTGCGCTCTGGCAATGCGATTCCCAATCCCCCCAAGCCCAACTCGGTCAAATCATGTTGCACGCCGTCCAGTGCGTGACTTTGACGGGATTGGCCAAATGCCTTGGTTGTCGCGACGCCCGGATCGAAACGCTCGCCCAAGCGCTCATCGAGCGGAATTATGAATTTCTTTGTCCGCCGTGGGGCGGTGAAGCTCGCCAAAAGCCAGGGATGTTGCTTCACGCTCTCCCCCCACTCGAACAGACGACGTTCGATCAATTGAGCGGATACGTCCGCGACCGGATGCCGGAGCGGCGGTTACTGATGACCGACTCGGTATATGCCGGAATTCGTCCAATCGATTTGGAAATTGTGACGGTCAACAGTCGTGAAGAAGTGATGACGGACCTTTACGAAGATGCGTTGCGGCAGGCGTTGAATTCTCCGCATCCTGGTTTGTACTTTCCCTTTGGTCGCCCCCAGTAAGTTTCTTCCTCTGACATTGAAGGATCTTGTGAAATGGTCAAGTTCATCCCCGTTCTCGTTAGTACGTCACTCGCGGTGTTATTCGCGATCATCTTCGGATTGCAAAAATCATGGCAAGTCGCAGCGCTTTGCACTGCGCACGGCATGCTGTTTTCAGGATGGCTGTCAATGCGAAGTCGAGCTTCCGCGCCACCGCTTCCCCTGGAGTATCGGTTTCGACAGTCAACTCGGCGTTTGGTTTGGAGGTCGTTCGCTTTAGGTGTTTTATGGGGCCTAGCGACCGTCACGACGACCTTGGTGCTTTTGTCTGTGATCCCGTATATCCCAGCTTTTGCGGTGTTTTGTGACGACGAACGTGAACGGGTCACGCGATTACTCGCAGAGCATGAATCTGAACAGCGTTATTCCGCCGCCATCACGCTCATTGACCAAACGCTGAAGTCCGAGATTAGCGTGGAGTGGAGCAAGGAACTCCACCACCAACGCGTTCGGCTCCTCGCGGAATGGTCTGAGATCGCCGCCCCGCCGCAGAACGAAGCATTGTTGCAGGAGGCCGTGGATTATGCGTTGCAACACGGACTCGACGCAACGACTTTCAGGTTGAAACTCGATGTATTGATGTCGCGTCGTTTGGAGACGGAAAATGCCAAAGCTCTTGCAAGCAAAAACGCGGCCATATCGAAATTTGAAAAGGAGGTGAATCGTCAGCGTGAACGGCTTCAGGAAATGGAGCATGCTAACGCGCGACATGATGCCGATTTTATCGCGTTCAAACGTTCCGCCACGACGATGTACGCCGCAAAGCAGGTCGAACTCTTGCTGCGCTGGGCCGAGTTCATCGCGGACGATCCCGAAAACCAACTTTCGCTTTTCGATGAAGCGATTCAAGTCGCCCAGCGATACCAACTGCCATCAACCAAAGATCTCAGTGTCAAACGCCAGCTTGCCGCCGATCGCTTGGCTAACATGCAGCCCCGCAAGCTTCCCGAGAATTTGACCTGTACGATCATCCGAACCGACCTGGCTCGTCACCCGGTTTACGAGGTTGATTTATCCGTTCTATCCGCAAGTGGGGATTTTCATTCCGGATTGCAAGCCAAAGATCTGCTTGTGCGGCAGAAAGGAAAACGGATTCAACCCGTTTATCTCGCTGAACAACGGGGACCTACCGAAAAGCAGCAGATTCTCCTGCTTGTCGATAAGTCGAGTTCCATGCAGGGTCCGCCGATGGAGAGTGTCAAGCAAGGATTGCGTCAACTCATTGAGAAGCTTCCCGTTGAGGCGAATATTCGACTGATGAGTTTCGCAACAACGGTCAATGTCGTCGTTGATTGGACGACCGATCGACGCCTTTTACTGGATGGGATCGACAGCCTGAAAGCCGATGGAGCGACGTCGTTAAATCGTGGAATTACGGAGGCCTTACAGAACATCATACAACGTGAAGGACTAAAATTTGTCCTTTTATTCACGGATGGCAAGGACAGCGGCGGAGTCAGGGATGCGCCCGCCACGCTACGCTTGGCGACACAAACCCGCGTTCCGCTGCACACCGTAGCTTATGCCAAAGGTGAAATTGATCGCGATTTCTTGTCGCAACTCGCAACCGTTTCGGGGGGAACGTTTTCGGAGATCACGCAAGTAGAACGACTGACCGCGAGTCTCGTCGCGAGCGCCGAACGGATGACGCCCCGTTTCTATCGACTGATATTCGTTACCGACTATCCGTCACCGATCTCGCTTGAGTTAGGGAAGCAACGATCGCCCTCCCTGACGATCGACATCCCAGCAACTCGGCATACCGCAGCCCGGCCTTAGTCCTCAGAAGTCATGTCTTGTCACACCGTGGCATCCTTGATGCAGGGGGATGCAGCGCGGTGCTGCATTCTCCAAGACAACATTAAATGAAGGAACACACATCATGAAAAATGAACAACAAACGTCACCAGCTTTCAATAAACAGCTTGGAAATATTCGTGTTGCCGTATGGCGGAACGAAGTCAACGGCCGCACTTATTTCAACACGACCATTTCGCGGCAATATCGCGATAAGGACGAACGATTCCAAGAATCGAACTCGTTCAACGGTCAAGCCGATCTCGTCTTGGTGCAATCGGCCGCCAAGCAGGCGGCGGAGTGGATCGACTCGCAGGAACGGACGTCGGCGATTGAAGCATAAAGCGTGGGGGTAAGGTCGCATTCTTAGGAGTGCGACCTTACTCGGTTGAATTGAAAAGTAATGAGATGAGGAGATATGAAAAACGAGAAATACAACGGATGGACCAATTTTGAAACGTGGGTTACTGCATTGTGGTTGGATAACGAACGGCCCAGCTATGAACATTGGCGCGAGGTAACGAAGCAAACGTCAAACGAAGCGAAGAACGCGGAGCAAGTGAAGCAAGGCATTTGGACGGTTGAGCAAGCCGCGCGCTTTCGTTTGGCCGACAAACTTAAAGCAGATATCGAACATCAGAATCCTATCCACGAGGCGAGCATGTACGCGGACCTGTTGAGCGCGGCGATTTGCGAAATCGATTTTCAGGAAATCGCCGCTCACTATTTGGATGATATCGACGACGGTGAGCAAAGTGACGCCATCACCCCGAGCGGTAACGGCCTGATTTACGCCTACACACGCGCGACAGCCTTGGCTGATGGCGTGTTGAAGGACGTGACCAAAACCTCTCAAGAAGCGGGTATCAAGTATGCCACGGTGTTGACGGCGGCCGCTTGGGCGACGTGTGTCACGGTGCCGCCTGACGTGACCTGGAACGACGAAGCGGGACGGCTTTGGGACGTTGTGACCGTCTTACGTTTCGCAATGCAAACGGCTCGCAACGCTGACCGCGTCGACTTCCAAGTCAGCGTGCAAACGTCTGCATTGGCACATGAAACGGTCAACCTTTATGCGGTCTGCCATCCGGATGACGACGGGCGTACCCCCGTTATTACAGTCATGCTACGCGGTGAAGACTAACTAACAACCATCAAAATAGGAAAACAAAACATGAATCAATCACCTACAAAGAAACTGAACCAAGTCGATGTCGTTCAATTACAAAAACCCGGGATACCGCTTCCCAGCACACCCGGAACAACTAGCCGAGTTCCCCATTTGACGAGCATTCATGCCGTCGATGGTCGCGGTCCTTACGGTAACGCCGGTTTTCGCGGTAACTGCTCCGGCCTCATCATCGAAGATTTATTGCGCTATTATCGGCCGGATTCAGTCTTGGACCCGATGACTGGGAGCGGCACTTGTCGCGACGTTTGCGATGCCCTGGGAATACGTCGCTATAGCCTCGACCTGTCCCAAGGATTCGATGCCGCAAACCCCACCCATTATGAGAATTTGCCGAACGTCGATTGCGTTTGGCTCCATCCACCGTATTGGAAGATGATTCGATTTTCACAGGACCGTCGCTGTTTGGCGGAGGCGGCTACTTACGCTGAATTTCTTGAGCGCTGGCGGATTGTCTTGGCGAACTGCCTTAGTCGCTTAAGCCCTGGCGGTCACCTGATGGTTTTAATCGGCGACGGAAAAGAAAACGGCGTCTACTTGGGAATGCCGTTTCGGACTTTGCAAATTGCTGAAACGCTTGGCCTCTGGTTGGCCGCTCCGGAAATCATTCGCTTCGGGCACGGTGCGACTTCCTCTAAAAAACAGTACTCATCCAATTTCATTCCCAGGCTTCATGACGTTTGTTTTGTCTTGAAACGCAAGTCGGAAATTGCGAAATATCCTTCCGACAAAAAAATACTTGACGTATTTGACACACCTTGGCACCTAGTGCCTACGTTGTCCCGAAAAAGTTGCACGGTTCGATACAAGTACAAGGCTTATGCCGTTTACAAATCCGGTTCGAACACGGCATGGACCGAACGTCGGTAGCCAGAAGAGATAAATATTCCACAAGCTGCGCGAATGGCAACGAAACGCGATGACATAGGTAACCCCAATTCATTTTTGGCGACATACGATGGCCGGTCCAACCCAAACGATCTCATTCCGACTTACGCATGACGAATGCGCCGAGTTGGATCGTCTGTGCGGCGATTTGAACGTGCGTCGCGGTGACATGGTTCGTTCCATCTTGAAGCGGCATTTCGGTGAACAAGGTGTGGGGATGACGGAGCGGATCGAACGACTTGAGACTGAAATCAAGCGACTCCAAAAACACCATGCGCGTTGCATCGTGTTGCTGCTTAAAGTGTTGGGAAAATGGTCGACGCCCGATGCGGTTGAAGCCGTGCGAACGGAACTCTCACACTAGGAATTGAAGCATGGTCGTTACGGTGAATGTACTGGAAGGAGAAGAGAACGCCGACACGGTCGCTGCGTATTTCATTGGCTTAACTCACGACCGGTATTACACGGAAGGGGGCGAACGACCGGGAGAGTGGTACGGTCAAGGAGCGCAACGCCTTGGCCTGTTGGGGCGTGTCACTCAGGAGCAATTCGTTCGGCTATTGGCCGGAGAAGCCGTCGATGGTCGAAGGCTACTGAAAAAAAGCAAGAAACAGAAGGTCCCTGGTTACGATGTCTGTTTTTCCGTTCCAAAGGAAGTTTCCATTCTCTGGGCAAATTCCGTTGACGCTACTCGCCTAGTAATCCAACGAGGTTTCGATCTCTCGATCAAACGGACTTTAGATTTCGCGGAAAACACCATCCCATTTATTCGTCGCGGCAAAGAAGGATGTGTTGAGGAACTTGGAAAACTTATCATCGCCATGTTCGACCATACGACATCTCGCGTTAGCGGCGAAAACCAGCGCGTTGAGCCGCAACTGCACCGGCATTGTCTCGTGATGAACGTCGCGGAAACGCTAGACGGTAGCTATCAATCGGTGAACAGCCTCAAGTTGCATTATTGGGCGCGAACCCTAGGTCCGATTTTTCGCGCTAATCTTGCAGCTTATTTACGGTCCGAACTTGGCATCGAATCGTATCGTCCAGTACGAAGCGATGGTACGCCTGAATCTTGGTTTGCAATCAAAGACATTCCCCAAGCGTTGGTCGATCATTGGTCATCTCGTCGTCACGAACTGTTATTCCTTTTGGAAGGTTTGGCTGAGTTCGGGATCACAACCCATCCCAATTCCGCGGGTGCGAAGCAATGGGCGAATTTACAGACTCGTCAAAGTAAAAACGCTGTTCCTCCTTTAAGCGAACTTTTCGAACAATGGGGAGAAGTTGCCGCGTCATTTGGCTTTACTCGGGAGCAAGCTCATGCATTGCTGGCCAGAGTCGGACCTGTCGAAGACAGTGAGTCGAAATTCCAGGAAGCGTGGAAGATTGCCATCTTCAATCTGACTCATAATCAGGCCTATTTTACTGAACGTCATTTGATACGGGCGGTGACCGAAGAGCTACAGGCGACGGGCGTTGACGGTGTCTGGGCTGCAACACGCACGATGGAGCAGTTGCGACGCGATGCAGCGATCATTCCACTCGCATTTGAAAAGCGCGAAGCGTGTTTCACGACGCCGGAAGTATGGAAACTGGAAGAGAAATTATTGCACCAGATTGAAACCTTGCGAAACGCGGCAGGCGCAAAGGTCTCGATCAAAACGATTGAGCAAAGCATTGCCGCGCACTCGACGATATCAACCGATCAAGCCGAGGCGGTCAAAACTTTACTAGAGGATCAGTCCGGGTTGCGATTGCTATCCGGGGTCGCCGGTGCGGGCAAATCGTTTGCAATGACCGTCATCCGTGAGGCGTTGGAAGCATCGGGTTATCGCGTTCTGGGAGCCGCATTGAGTGGTGTCGCCAAAGAGGAATTGGAAAACGCGAGCGGAATTCCCTCGCGAACGGTCGCATCCTATTTGTATCAGTGGGATCAGACGGTTCCGGAGAATTTCACGAAGGCCGTAATCGAGCCGTCGGATCAAACTTCTCCCGCAGCGAACTCAGCTCAGCCTAAGCCTCGCTCCATATTCGACCTCGATCCGAAATCGGTATTGATAGTCGATGAAGCGGGAATGCTCGGGACGCGCGACGTCGAGCGTTTAACGCGGCATGCAGCGGACAACGGCGCAACGGTGATCCTCGTTGGCGACGCGAAGCAGCTCCAGCCCATTACAAGCGGTGGACCATTCGGTCATTTGCTAGGCAAAGTCGATCCCGCTCGGTTGACCGAAAATCGACGGCAACGCAACCCGCTTGATGCGGAGGCCGTGTTCGATCTGCGGATGGGCGACGCCGAAAAAGCAATCCTGAATTACGCCGCACGTGATCGCTTGACGGTTGGCGAAAATCGAGCCGACACGTTTAAAAAGCTCGTCTCGGAATGGTCGAATAATGGCGGTCGTGAGCAGCCGAAGGATCATCAAATTTTCACGTTGACTCGCGCCGAAGCGCAAGCCGTCAATCAACTATGCCAACGAGAGCGGTTGCTACTTGGCGGCTTTCAGAATCTGACATCCATTCGGCATGAAGAACAATTGTTAGTCGTTGGCGACCGTGTGCTGTTTCACAAGAATTCCCAAACCGATGGCGTGCGCAACGGCTATCGGGGCGAAATCACGGCCATCGACCGATTGACCGAACGCGTGACGATTCGTCTTGATTCGTCCAACGGGGAATCGAAATCCGTCGTCATCGGATTGCGCAGTTACTCGATGAGCGACCTCACTTTGGGTTACGCCTGCACGACGCACAAAGGTCAGGGTTCTACCGTCGAGCACGCCTATTTGTTGCTAGGCGGCTCGATGACTGATCGTGAGTCGGCTTACGTCCAAGCTTCTCGCGGCAAGGAAACGACTCGCCTGTTCGTCGATCAGGCGTCGCTCGGCGACGACTGGAAACCGTTGATCGACGCCCTGAATCGTACGAATCCCAAAAAGATGGCTCATGACCTCGGACAAGAAACGTTCCCAAGCAAGAAACAAGAACTTCCTGAACTCACCCTCGAACGGAGATTGAACCAATGACCGCATCGCTGTTTGAATTCCTCAGCTTGATTCTCGCCGCCGCGATCGTCGTGGCGTTGGGACTCTATCCAAAAACTCCCAAGCTCGCCTTGATCATTTTGGTCGTTGGAGCGTTGGGGCTGATCGTCGGAGCAAATCTTGTCGACGAAAACCCTTGGCCGTGGTTATCCAACATCGGCGTTAACCTTCGCGCAATGTTTGAATTGCACGGGTCAAAACTTTTGCGGATCGTCGCCACCATCGTGTTGCTTCTCTGTTGTTGGTATGTCGCGGGGACCTTCGTCACGCCGCCACAGCCAGTTGCAAAATCCCGCGACAACCGTCGCTACTTCAACCGTTAAGGAGACCATCAATGCTTGCTTACTATTTCAAACGTTTGATCGTCACGATTGCGCTATTCTTCTTAGTGCAGGCCGTTCGGTTATTTTTCACCAGCGGTTATATCGAGCTGTTGTCGTCCCAAGTAGTGACCTGGATGGCATGGCTCTTGAGTGGCGAAGGGATTGTATTGCCGGTCAATCGTTCAGAACGACTCGGATTGGCGTTTATGTTGTTCCTAGGGTTTGTCGTGTTACTAAGTTGGGTGTTGCGGGATAGCGACGACTTCGATGAGACCGTCGTACGCGGACGTGACTGGGCCGAACCGCCGTCGCGTCAACGTCGCCACAATTCGACCGCCAAACGTGTTTATTCCTGAGGTGAGAAATGCGCATGAACATTCCATCATCGTCCTACAATGTCTCCTTGTCGTGGGGGTCCGCGCAGCTTCCGGAATCCGAAGCGACGGGACATTTTTTGGCCGTGGGCGCGCCTGGCTCGGGAAAGTCGTTGATGCTGCAAATGCTGATGCAAGACGCGTTGGGGACGATCGACGATGCTCCTGACAGTCGGGCGTTGATCTACGATCCCAAAGTGAACGTCTTGCCGATGCTTGCATCGGTTTGTCCCAACGTGAAGACGATTTCCACCCATCCACTCGACGTGCGTGGGGCCGCTTGGGACTTGAGTCGCGATGTACGCGAGCCGATCGTTGCCGTCGAAATCGCCTTTACTCTGATTCCGGAATCGCAAGAGTCGCAACCGTATTTCAGTGACGCCGCACGACATCTTTTGATCTTAGTCATGTATTCGCTGATCCTCACGGGTGAATCGTGGGGTTTTGGAACGCTAGTCCGGATTCTTAAAAAAGCTTCGCGAATCAAACGTGTTTTGAGGAAACACGAAGTAACTCGCGAGTTCATTGATCAATACTTCGGTGACAAGCGGCTGACGCATAGCATCCTGAGCACGATCGCCACCAAGATGCTCAAGTACGAACCGTTGGCCGCCTCGTGGGAGCACGCGACACACACGTTCTCGATTGAAGAGTGGATTCGTTCCAATCAAATTCTGGTTTTGGGAAATTGCGAAACTTCTCGGGCCGCAACTGATGCAATTAATCGCTGCATTTTCAAACGAGCGTGCGACTTGACGTTGAGCTGCGACGATTCGTTCACGCGCAGAACGTGGTTCTTCATTGATGAAGTTAGTGAGGCGGGCCGACTCGATGGTTTGATCTCGCTCTTAAAGAAGGGGCGCAGCAAGGGGGCCGCCGTCGCCCTTGCGTTTCAGTCCATTTCCGGTTTGCGCGATGCCAAAATGTTTGGCAATCACCTGGCCGACGAAATTTTCGGCATGATGGCCACCAAATGGTTCGGACGGCTCGAATGTCCGACGACCGCCGAATGGGTCGCCAAATTGTTCGGCGACCATGAAGCGCCGAACGTGAGTCGGACCGTCAGCCGACAAGGGGGCGAGTACGGCACGTCGACGACAACGCAATTGATGATCAAACCAATGGTGCTGCCCGCCGAATTGATGTCGTTGCCGACCTGCAATCGTCGAAACGGGTTGTCGGGCTACTACATCACCCGCACGGCTGGCGCGTTTCGCGACGTCCTGGATGGCGAAGAGCTGTTTGGAACGCTGTTGGTTCCGCCCGATGAGAACACACCGGGATTTGTGCCGCGCGATGGCATGACGCAATTCTTGCGTCCCTGGTCGGACGCGGATCTTGCACGGTATGGTGCGTCGCCAACACGAAAAATTCGACCCAGCGCAACTCCCGCTGTCCAACCCGTTCCAAGCACAGAATTCTCTCCGCCTTCCCCCGAAGCCTATCGCGAACTCGATGAACTCTTTGACTAGTTGCTGATTTTCTCCAACCCCCAGGTGTAACCATGGCTGATTACCGAATGAACGACGAATTTCTTGATGAAAGGGTGGATCGATCCGCGGAAATCCGGATGATCACAGTAGATCGACTTGCTGAGATTTTGGGCGTCTCTACGCGCACCGTCTGGCGATTGGTGAGCGGCGGACAATTGCCGCAACCGCTCCGGTTTGGCCGCAACGTCCGTTGGAATTACGCGACCGTCCGAACTTGGATCGAACGCGGCGACGCGAATAAGGCCGATGGTGGTACCGAACCAAAACCTCCACGCAAGCCTCGGTAAACCAATTCCTTCACGATTCAGCAACTTTAGTCATACGGCACTCATCGCTCTCAACCTGCACTTTTCCATTTCACGTGTACTATGGCCTCAATCTTCAAACGCCGCCCAGGTAAGCACGAACCGTATGTCATCCAGTACGTTGACCACTTCGGCAAACGCCGTACGAAAAAAGGCTTCACCGACAAAGGCTTGACCGAACAGCTAGCGGCCAAGTTGGAGGGGGAGACCCGACTTCGCTCGACCGGAATGATCGATCCCATGCAAGATCGATACGCATCCCAAAAGCTCATTCCGATTGAGCGTCACATCGAAGAATTTGAAGAAACACGCGGCGAGAGCACGGAACGTTACGTTAAACTGATGTTGGCTCGCGTCCGGCTCATCGTTGAGGCGTGCGAGTTCCGAACGCTGACCGACATCGACGGCGAAAAGATTCAAGCGAGTTTGCGCAAACTACAAAAAACCGAGGATATCGGGGCAAGGACGTATAACCATTATCTCCAAGCCTTCGACACGTTCTGCAATTGGTGCGTTACCACCAAACGCCTTCTTCATAATCCGTTGTCGGGAGCGCGGCGGCTTAATACGGCCGTCGATGTTCGCCATGAACGTCGTGCTTTGACCACTGAGGAAGTCTCGAAGCTGATTACTTCGGCACGTGGCAGCGGTATCCGCATTCAAACGTTTTCCGGAGAGCAACGCGCTCGGATTTACACGCTCGCTTACATGACGGGCTTGCGAAAAAAAGAAATCGGCAGTTTGACGCCCAAAAGTTTCCACTTGGAGTCGATTCCGCCCACGCTGACTGTCGAAGCGGCTTGTTCCAAGCATCGTCGGGAAGATGTCTTGCCGCTACATCCTGACTTGGTCGAGATGCTCAAAATCTGGCTGCGCGGGATCAAGCCGGGTGAAAAACTGTTTCCTAACCTGGAACGCAAGAAAACCCATACGATGGTTCGCAAGGATCTGGAGCGGGCCGGAATCCCCTACGAGAACGAAGACGGGATCGCCGACTTTCATGCGTCGGGCAGGCATACGCACATTACCGAATTGCTTCGGAACGGAGCGACACTTCCCGAGGCAAAAGAACTTGCCCGACATTCGGATGTGAACATGACGATGCGTTACACCCACATCGGCCTAAACGACCAAGCCAAAGCCGTCGCAAATTTGCCGTCACCGAAGCAAAATTTTAATTCTTCGTCCACTAAATTGGATGGCTGTATTAAGCAAGCGGTCACCGCCGCGCTGCAAATGCGCTGCATTTTGTGCAGCGCGGAGAGTCAACCGGAGTCCGACAGTGACTCAAAGGAGGAGGACCAGAAACGACATAACCCTTGCCAGGGCAAGGGTTATGTCGTTTTGTGTCGTCGTTCGTCAGGATCTGACAAAACGAGGGTGACGGGACTTGAACCCGCGGCCTCCAACGTGACAGGCTGGCGCTCTAACCAACTGAGCTACACCCCCAACATCGGCGAATTGCCTGGTTTGTCGGCGTCACTTGGAGCAGATTTCGCTGGCAAG
>JBGSMN010000163.1:0-2553 GCA_041740155.1 Rhodopirellula sp. | reverse complement strand
ACTGTTGACATGCCCACCGAGTTCCCGTGTGCGGCAGTGGATGATCCCCCAAGCCGCACGATGCATGTTACTGGACAGGCGACGTCCAGCCGCAAAGTGAGTGAAATGTTGCTGGAAAATCGATTGAAGTGTGATGGCCATCAGGCCCTCATGTTTCAATAGAAGTCAAAAGGCCAGCCCCGTAAGGCCAGTGCAACGCCCGCCATCACCGGGTGGCGGGAGACATCGTGATTTCGAGAAACGCAACCACCGCCACTCCGGTGGATGGCATGGTTATCCGCCGTCCTTGGGAATATCACTAGCACCGCGAATCAAAGTCCAAGGAGTGCCAAGTGATCGTACCGTCCAGAGAGCGAACAACCATGATGACTGGCCCCGGTGTACCAATGTCGGTCGAATGCGATTCCCCATCTATCGACCAAGTGATTGAAATGTGCCTTCCGCGATCGAAGCCGGTTCCATAGGTGCGGAAATATCGCACGGAACCGGCGCGTAGTGTTAGGTGCTTCGATTTATCATCAAGCGGAACAGTGGAGTGGATTTCAATGAGCGACTTGCTGCTGACCTTGTCACTTGCTTGGCCGATGACCTTGTACAAGTGAGGTTGAATTTCGATTTCAGTAAAACCTCTGTCAGCACGCAGCGAATCGCGCGATGCAGAGTCGTCGGTCGATGCTGCGTTGCCCACGAAACTCAGCAACGAGGTAGCCATGATGGCGAGTGATACTGCAACAATGGCCATACGTTTCATATTCGGTCTCCGATTCGTAAAAGGCTGTCAGTCGGATAACGGCTAAAATCACCGGGTTGCCGCCAGTGACATTGAATTCAGTTTCCGCCCGGCCGGCAACTCCGGTGCATTTTTTTGTTATGCGGCTTTTGCGTTGAACGTCAACTCAAAGTCGCGACAGATCACGTCAATTACATCATCATATGTCAACACTGAAAAGTGGCGATCATCGGCCGTGACCTTGCCGCCCAATGACGAGAGCCACCGAGCCCCAACCAATTCTTGAAACGACGAGCTCATGAACGCATAGTCTTCGTCGTTGTGTTGAGATTCCCACGTATCAAGTTCGAGTATCTGAACGGCGAGGACTTTGTTGAAGCTGAGAACGTATGGCAATTCTTCAGAGGCTGGCATTTCCTTTGGCGGTACGAATTGCTTCACGATCCTCGTGTTGATTGTTCCTTCGAGTATGAGCGTCGAAGTATTGGGCATCGAGACCCGATCTAGGAAAATGCAGTCGCGACCCCAAAGCGTTCCGATTGCCGTTTGAATGATGTTGCGACGAGCCATAGCCTTATAGTTGTCCGTGCCGCATAACGGTGGCGGTAACCGGGTCGCCGCCAATGGATCTTGGTTAAGGATGGGCGTGACCGGCGGCTCCGGTTCACCGCATTGTTATCCCGCTTGTTGCTCGCTATTGAAGTACAGGGCCATCGATCAGACGCGAGCTCTCTTCGCCCATGCTTCAACCCATTCTGACAACGAGCGAGCGATCTGCACGCCGTCTTCGTATAGGTGCCCATGACCATCAATGGTGTAATGGGACTGAACCGTTTCGCTTTCGCCGAACGGCATTCGGAACCGTGATGGATCGTTCGATGCGTCGCCATGCGAGCGAAGCATTCTTGCTGCTGCCTTCGCGCGTGCGATCTTGAATCTTCCTTCACGCTCAAATGGCAGGCAGTATCCGCCAAATGAAAGGAAAGCTTGAATAATAGGATTGAATGGTGGAACTCCCGAGTCGACGAACAGCTTCCGAATGGACTCTTCTGTTTCGCTCGTCTCCGTCCTGCCGATCTCGTCGAGCATTTCGCTCGCATGTCGTGAAAGGCTGTTCATTGGAATCGTCTTCTATTTGCCTTTGCGGGATAACGTCCCACATCACCGGGGACGGGCGAACAACTTGCAATCAGAAGGGAAAACGGACCACCCGTCCTCCGGTGCATGTGATGGTTATCCGTTGTTCACTTCTTCGTTGTCTCGCGTTCCGGGAGGTTTAGTCGCAACTGTTCCTTGAGGTGTTTGTTCTCGCGTTCGAGCTTGTTGATTCGCCCTAGCAAATCGTTTACCATCTTAACCCAGTCCTGAGTACTCATTATTTTGGGATTGGAAACTCGCCATGGCCCTGATGGGTTCGTCTTCGCGAACTCTTCTGTTCGGATCTGAGCATTGAGTTCAGTGACAAGCGGATGATGCGAACCGAGTTCGTCAGTGAAATGTTCGCTTTGGATTTTCAGAATCCGGTTTCCCGGACCGATTTCCTGAGCATGTGTTGGAATGCAATCTAGCGAATACGCGAAGGCAATCGAAGCGAATGCAAACATTGTTTTGAGCGTCCGGTCCATCAGTTCAGTTCCACGAGTGTTGGGAGCGAGGAAGCGGCAACATGCATCCCATTCGGATAACGATTAAGTTCACCCGTTCGGCTGTGTTGAGTTGACCTCTCGAAACCATGTTCCGCCGAATCGTGGTGCAACGACTTTGTTGCACTGGCATCGATGCCACTTTCAGAGCGTCAGATTCACCGAATTGAGGCGATCTCG